>JBAZNN010000001.1:0-805326 GCA_041649215.1 Saccharimonadales bacterium (SeqCode) | reverse complement strand
CACGCGGAGCGTGGAGTGGTGAGAACTGTCTGTGACAGTTCGCAAGGCAACCTACTCTCGAAAGCTTGCTTTCGAAGATGTAGTTGCGGGCCTGCCGAAGGTAGGTCGAGTCCCACTGGGCCCTCCAATAAAAATGCCTCACTGCAAAGTGGGGCTTTTTTATTGGTTAAGGCGTACTTTGGGACTCGAACGGGTTTGCCGGCTGGAAATATTTCTCCGTATCGCAGTCAGAGTGATTTCAGCCATGGTATACATTGCGCATAGCACATATAATGAGGCTGAAGGAGGCTCTATGAAACGAGATAAAACCGTAAAAGTAATCAATCAGGGAGGCCCGGCTGGGTTTGTTCTGTTGGCGGCGTATGTCGGTGCGGCTGTGCACTTCGTGCAGCAATCCGTAGGTTTTTGGGGATTCATACTAGCCCTGTTAAAGGCTGCTGTTTGGCCAGCATATCTCCTATACCACGTGCTTGGCGTACTGCACGTTTAGCTCATTTCAGTAGGTTTATTAACCGCGATAAAGGTGGTGGGATTTTAGACCATCGGCGAACCAAAGTCGCAGAGTGATGTTTTGCATGGCTAGGACTTGGTTCTGTTCAAGATATCTCCGACGTAATGGATCAGTACATAGCCGAGCACGGCACCAGTAATGCCGATGAGCCAGCCGCCCATAATATCTATCGGCGAGTGTATCTTGGCAAGCACTCGAGCAATACTCACGATCACTGTTAAAAGCAGCATACCCCCAGCAATCCGTTTGTGGAAGAAGAAAGCAACAGCGGTTAGCGTCATAGTTAACAACGCGTGATCAGATGGAAACCCATTGTTGGCAGCGTGTGGTATGAGCGGCGTTACGTGGTCTCGTACGAATGGTCGTGGATCGTAAAATAATTGTCCGGCCAGTCGAGACAAGGCAAAAGCCAGCAGACCACCAACCAGTACAACCAATATAAAATGCCACCGTCGGCTTGGTTGCACACGAATCAAAGCCAATAAAATGCCCAACACGACTAAAAGGTAAACGTACTTTGCACAAAAAATGATCATTGTATCCATTGCCCCTCCAGTTTTTATTACCTAACGATGATTACGGCGTTTTGCTTCCGCTTTGCGCAAGGTGCGGTGGGTACTTAGTAGGAACACGAGGCTCAGCAATGCGCCGGCCAGAACGACAGCTGTCTGTAGGTTTGTTAGCTGGTGCCAGGCCGTTTGTCCTTCGAGTGAGTGCTGCAGTGATGCCGAGAACAATGGAACGACCAGAAGGGCAAAAAGTAGTCCACCACTAAGAGCTGGGAAAAAGTTGAAGAACAATTTGGAACTTTTCACGCCGTGACGAGTAAACCAAAGCGTTAGTATGAACGGCGCCGTCAGTAGTACCAGCTGCACCCACTGATTCGTCACTAGCGAGCCCTTGGAAGAAAATCCTGAGGCTACAGATGTTACGTCGCTCGATGTATAAGTTACCAGTACGCTACCGACGCATAGGCTCATAAAAGCTATTGAGGCGTTGGCCCGAAGCACGGTGATTAAAATGACCGGTACAAGTACCAGCGCACCTAAAATAATTAGGTTTGTCATACCCAAACTATAGCATAAGCAGCTTAAAAACTGAGTGATTGACCAGCGCGCAAACCGAGAGCCGCGGCTTGGCCAGCAGTCATTTCGATCACGTACTGTGCGTTGTCGGCACAGAAATTATTTGGATACGTGCGGGGAGAGATATCAGGATAGATGCTAACGACTCGCTTTTGGGCATCCAGAAAAACCATATCCAGCGAGAACCGCATATCTTTCATCCAAAAACATTGCTTGGCCGGCTGAGCAAATACAAACAGCATGCCCTTATCTTTAGATAGCGTATCTCTGCCACCTAAACCCTTTTGGCGAGCAGCGTCTGAACTGGCGATTTCCAATGATATTTCCCTGTTGCCAACAGCTAATTTGGCAGTGGATGGCTGATAGAACAAACTCGGCGCGAGCAACGCGAACACAGCCACAATGATAAGTAGGCTACCCAGTATCCAGCGCTTGTTAAGCGCCAACTTTGTCTTTGCGCTGTCTGCCTTTAGCATTTTGTTCGATATATTCAATTATTTTGGCTGCTACGTTTCGCTCGGTGACTTTTTCTATGCCAAAACCAGGGCTAGAATTTACCTCGAGGACTAATGGCCCCCTGTTAGATCGCATCATGTCGACGCCACAAATAGGTAGGCCCATGGCTTTGGCTGCTTTTTGAGCCGTTTTACGTTCCTCGTCACTGAGCTTTACTATAGTTCCTTCACCGCCCTGATGCAGGTTGGAGCGAAAATCATCATCCAAACTTTGCCGCTTCATACTGGCAACTACTTTGCCGTTGACCACGAAGGCACGAATGTCCGTGCCAGCGCTTTCTTCGACAAATTCTTGCACCACAAAGCTCACGCCTTCAACATAGAAGGCCTGCATCACGGCCTTGGCTGCTTTGCGGGTTTCGGCTAGCACAACGCCATTGCCATGCGTGCCACGAGCTACTTTAATGATGACCGGCGCGCCGCCAACCTGGTCGAGCACGTCATCTACGTCGGCATTGTCACGAGCGAACACTGTTTTCGGTATCCCGACACCGGCTTTAGCAAGCAGTTGCATGCTGCGCAGCTTGTCACGCGAGCGCGTCAGAGCGATCGAAGTTGTGGTCGTAAAGACGTTTTGCATTTCGAACTGGCGAACGATTGACGCACCATACCGGGTCAGGCTTGAGGCGATCCGCGGGATAATCACATCGACATCATTGATCTCTTCGCCCTCGTAACGAACCACCGGACGATTGCTCTCGACCGAAACGTAGCACTTGGCATAATTAAGCACACGCACTTCGTGCCCACGTGCCAGCGCTTCTTCTTTTAGTCGCTTGGTTGAATAGTTGCCCGGTCCTTTGGATAAAATAACAATTTTCATTTAGCGCCTTTCTGTAATTTTGAGAGTTCGTCCTTCAATATCTTAGAGCGTCTGTTTTCCTCGTCGTGCAATGCCTGTCCATCGCTTACATCAACTACAAATTTATCTTTCAGCAATCTGCGGCCGATGAGGATAGGATATAGTTTTTTGGAGCGGTCAGAGAGGGTGAAAGTACCAGAAATGAGCCGCCCCTTAACCCGAATGCGCAGTTTAATCTTGTAACGCAGCTCGTGTTCACCAAATGAATTCGCGATGCGGGTTATGGTGTAGTCCTTTTTTGAGAAATGATGGACTGCACCGTCATAATACTCGCTCTCAGGGCCAAAAAAAACACAATCTAGCCCTTTATCATCTTCATTTGTCTCGTGTGCCCAAACTGCGCATAAATCCGCCCCGGTATCAACCTTTGCAGGCACGCTCAATGCGCCGATACCCGGCAGATCTACCATTTCCGCGCGACCTATATGTGTGAGTGAGATTTTGCTCATGATTGTATCTAAATATCCGGGCTAACAGGCAATTTGGCTAATCGCTTGCCGCACCGACTCTATTATTATAGCTGTATTATTATATAACTTATCTGTTTCTTCGTCAAGTATCTGCGTCTTAAAGAATAACAATGCCAACCTAGCCCCCGGTTTTACCACTTCGTTCGGTGCAACATAGGCTTGGATAACGAATTGCCTTTCGACTAGCGTATCCAGCTTTATGTTGTCGCTTACAAATCTGAGTTTGCCACTGGTTTCCAGCTCATAAGTACCACTGTGCGGCACACGAGATACTGTCGTTGTTGTATTCTCTAGTGAGTGCAGCACTAGGAGCCCGCCATCACGGTCAAAATTGGCAGTTTCGTCTATGATTGAATATTCATAGCCGCCAAGCTCAAGCAAGTGAAAAAGATAAAAAGGAATGCCCGCCTGATCAGAGAAAAGTGCCGAAAGTAAAGGCGTCACGCCAGTTATGCGAGGATTTACTTCGATCGTATACAGCTTGTCCGTCTTGTCGAGCAGAAAATCAACGCCAAAAATGCCCCGATAACCATCCTTCTGTAAGTCTGCGGCAATTTTACGGACAATCTGCGTTGCTTCCTTGTGAATAAGCGTATTTTGGTCGGCCTTGCTAATTGCCGCGCCACAAAACTTATCTCCCATGGCTATGCTAAGGTTTGCCAGCAGCGGGTTCGCGACAACCTGGCGTTGTAATGGACCTATGAAAACACCATATTTGGTTATGCAAGCCTGGAGGCTACGCTCACGGGCACCCTCAATCATGTCAGAAACGACCACTTTTTTATGCCTCGAGGACTGCCTTAACGAGTCCAGGGCAAGACAATACTGTTCGTAACTGCCGATAATAAACGTGCCCTTACCGCCGCTAAGTTGCTCGTCCTGCAGCACTACTTTGCTTCGACCGGCCATCATCTGCTCATAAGCAGTGGTTGAGCTTTCAAGCTTATCCCGATCATAGATTTGAAACGTAGGAAACGTAACGGCATGCTTCATTTTGTTACGAAACAAGGCTTTGTTTTCATAATGTTCGGTAAATTTTGGCTCGTTCATCAAGAACTTTCGGCCGGAAAGCTCTGGGGGCACACGAACTGGTTTGTACGTAATAAAATCATATTCGGGGAGTTGCCGTTGCAGAATATTCTGAAAATGTTTATTTTGGATCAAAGATTGGGTATTTTTAGTCATCGCCTCCGAACTCGACTTTGTGTCTAGCGAGTAGATTTTGGGTAACGCAGGCTTTGGATCAAGATCCCAGCCAGATAAACTCGCAATCACGTAGTTCGACAGCCACAGTTCAGGACCCAAGCGCGTCCAGGGCGCCACACCAATGCCAGCTACCCTAAGATTTGAATCATATGTCAGTTTCATAGCCTGCCTTATTGTTTTTTCTGATCTTCTATAACCACAAGTTCAGGAAGTGCTGTACGGGTTAAGTGCACTCCGACTCCGCGCAAAACCTTGTCACGAGCGGCGGCATTTTGCCATGCTTCTTTCGGCAATTCTTGAGATGGTAGACGGTAAACTGCATTGTACTGTATGCCTCGCTTCTGCTGGCCATATGCCGCTATTGTCGAAGGATTAGCCCAACTAACTAATCTTTGCTGGGCGCTCGTATCCTCCACAATCTTTGCTTTACCCCGTTCCAGCAATGCTGCTTGTACAAATTTTTTGAGCGCCAAACGAGGCTGACTGCCGGCTTGGCTTTTTAGACTTCTAACAAAATCGTGGTACTCGCTCGAAGTAGTGATGTTGGCCAATTCCGGGTAGTTCTGCGCCAGCCGCCCCCTAAGCTCAGAGTTTTCAAGTAGGTCATCTAGCAAATGGCGTGTGGTATCGGTCGACAAATTACGTTCTTGCGCCGGAATGCCTTGCACTGCTATCGGTTTACCGTCCCTTAGATAGATACTGTCGGCGCCGGCATAATACAATGCCCGCACTTGTTTGCCCGCTACCTCAACCTCGAGCGTTGATAGGTTGTATGACAACTCTGTGGCGTTCATCATCAGAAGTTGCTCTCTGGTTAAGAAATTAAGCCCCACCTGAACCCGTGTGTCGGCTGTTTCAGCGCCGCGATAAAGAATGGCCGCTAAGTTTCCGTTTACTCCGGGGCCACCCGACCAGACTACATCGTAACCCGGCAGTGTTCCGTATATTGTTGGTACGATTGAAAGATCGGGCCGAGCATCAACGTGTTCAGCTTGGTCGCCGTCTGCCGGCATTACATCTTTCCGAAATTTTTTTGCTAGCGATCCTGGTGCCATATTGGCACCGAAAGCCAATACAGGTATACGCTCTTCCATGGTGGGTACGTTTTTGGAACGCAGATAGTCATCTACGTCTACTTCGCCCGTTTCAGTTGGTACACGAAAACTCAATTGATCATCTTCTATTGTGACGTTTACGGCAAACACTTCTGTGCCGTCGGTTACATAGCTTGTTTCGGGGCGCTGACCAGGATATAGATTTGGGTCGTTATTTTGGGAGGCCGATAAGAAATCCTCTACTCTTGCGAACGGGGATAGCGAAGGCTGTCTCGGTGACTCAGCAAAAGGCAAAATCATTTACAAACATTAACACATTTTCGTCTATTTTTCAACCCTAATGTTGTAGTTTAGCTACCCGGAGGTATGAAAAGACGATAACACCCACAATGATTGCCAAAATCATCAACAGCAATGGGATTAACCCCTGTTGGTTTAGCTTAAGCTTGTTCATTTAAGCTAATTATTGCGCATTTTGGACTTTTTGCCTAGCCTTGTTGTATGGTTGTGGTACTTGCAATTTCCTATATTCGGTAGCATAATTAGTATTATCGTGCCCGACAGTGATAAGCCACATGATTTCACGCCCGATCACTACCCTGGTCGCTCAATGGTAGATTTATTGCGGCACCGAACCGAGAAGCTCGAAGGTCACGTTCACGAGCTTGAGGAAGAAAATACCGACCTTAAGCGACGACTAGCCGATATTGTCTCCACAGCAACTATCGAGCAGCCGGAGCAGCCCGAACACGATGCTCCACTGCCACCTCCCGCAGCCTAAAACAGGCCGCGTTTTTTGGTATTATCGAACTGCTCGAGCAGTTCTTTTTGTTGTTTGGTCAGTTTGGTCGGCGTATCGACAATGACCGTTACGATGTGGGCGCCACGGGTCGTGCCCTTGATGTGCGGCACGCCGTGGTTACTCAGCTTGAAATCGGTGCCACTCTGCGTACCGGCCGGGATCTTCATGCGGATTTCGCCGTCCACCGTATCAACATCAATTTCGGTACCCAGCGCCGCCTCGACCAGGCCAATGTGTTCTTCACTCAAGATAAGATCGCCCTCGCGGGTAAAGTGCTTGTGAGCTTTGACCCGAACGTGGACGTACAAGTCGCCCTTTGGTCCGTTAGCAATCGCTTCGCCGTGCTCGCGTAGGCGGATAGTCGCACCGTCGTCTATTCCGGCCGGTACTTTTAGCCCTATTTTTTGAACGCGTCGTTCAGTACCCTTTCCACGACAGACGCTACAGACCTTTTCGGGGATTTTGCCGCTTCCTTTGCAGGTTGGGCAAACGGTAGCTTGTTGGATATTACCAAAAATGGTGCGCGTTTGGGTTACCACCTGGCCGGAGCCATTGCAGGTATCACATTTTTTTAATTCATAGCCCGGCTCAACGGTCGTGCCTTTGCAGTGCGAACAGGTATCGTCGAGGTTTAGGCGCAGTTCTGTCTCGGTGCCGAACACCGCTTCTTCGAAGCTTATTTCTACGGTCGTTTCGACATCGTTGCCGCGGCTTTGGCGCTGCCCACGCTGCCCACCACCGCCAAAGAAGCTGCCAAATATGTCGCCTAGTCCCAGATCGCCGAAGTCGAAGTTAACGTTCTGACCTTGGCCGCCAAAACCGGCGAATGGATTGCCCGCGTCACCACTATTTCCCACTCCGGCGTGACCAAACTGGTCGTAACGCTGACGCTTGCCCGTATCTTTAAGCACTTCGTAGGCTTCGTTGATTTCTTTGAACTTTTCTTCGTCGCCGCCTTGCTTGTCGGGGTGTAGTTCGACAGCCTTCCGGCGGAAGGCTTTCTTTATTTCGTCGGCACTGGCGGTTTTACCAACACCTAAAACTTCGTAGTAGTCACGTTTTGACATCTGTATCTATACTACAAAACTAGCACTCAAAAGTCTAGAGTGCTAGTTTTGGATGCACCTAGCCGAAGTAGTACGTCCGGAATCGAGCAAGGTACATCGCAATCATCACGACATAGACGAGCAGCAGCACATCAAGGTGGTGCTTCTCGAAAAACCCAAACCATTTTTTGAGCCACGGTTTGCGCAGCGGATATGTTTGGAAGTAGTTGAGCTTGCCGTACCAAAAAATCGGCACGCTCACCGCCCAGATGAATAGGCAGAATATGCAGACCTTGCCGATCACATATAGACTCATACCAAAGAACCAGAACGAGAACAAGATAAGGATGGTGCCGACAGCAAATAGTACTTTAGAGAACAGTTTTGACGGTTTCATGCCACTGGCCAGCACCACACCGGCCATGAGCAACATGGCAAAAATGGCGATGCCGATAAAGGCGTTCGGGAACCCAAACAGCGCTGCCCAACGGTTGCCGAGCACGCCACTACAATCGATGACCGGGTTGAGGTTGCAGCTAAGCGCTGCTGCCGGATGTTTGAGCATCTGCACTCGCTCGGCTGCCTGCCACACCGACGCAACCAAACCAACCGCGCTGCCGCCCAGCAGTACCCATGGGTAAAATTTGCTGATTTTCATTTGTGTCCTTCCGTTTACTCCCCCATGTTAGCAAACAAACTGAAAACCAGCTGTGATTCAGGTCAAGCGACTAATCGATCTTGCCACCGTTTATATTATCCTTAAGCCAAGCTTGGGCTCGCTTAGAAACGTGCGTCAAAGGTAGGGCCTGTAGCACAAAAGCTTCGCAGCTGTGGAGTTTAGCTACTTCGGCCTCGATTTTGTCGAAGTTATCGGCCACGCTTTCCATGAGTAGCAAAACCTCCTTGCCGTCTACAATTTCGCCCTTCCACCAATATCGAGCCTCGATCGGAATGAATTTAGCGCAAGCGATCAGATGCCGCTCGAGCAAGGCCTGGGCAATCTTCTCGGCCTCCGCTCGGTCTTCACATGTCAAAAATAATTCTGAAAAGACATCTATCATGTTTCGCTCTCCAATATAAGCTCACCAATAGTTTTAGAGCATTTTCCTTCCAAAAAGTTTTTCGCGCAATCAATACCTAGCCGAGCGGCGCCCTCATCTCCGGGTTCAAAATAACCATCATCATCTTCGTCATCGTAATAGTACAGACCGCCTGTAATCAACTCTGCTAATTCATCGTCTGATGAGTAGTCCTTGGGCGATTCAAGCTTGTTTCTTCTGGCCTGTTTAAAAGAATCTGCGGTAGTTATCGGGCAGGAGCCAGTCACATCGAAATCCACAGAACCATTATCTTTGCCCGGACAAGCCTTGCAGAGATAAGGTTTCTGGATCATTGTACTACGCCTTCTTATCGTCGACGACTTCGCCTTCGATGGGGTCGTCTTTGGACTTTTGCTCTCCATCCTTCGCCGAGGCTTCGGAGGATTCGTCGGCCTTTGAGGCCTCCTCATACATCTTGGCTCCTATGGGCATTAGAACTTCGGTCAGCTCTTTGGCGGCAGCTTCGAGGGCGTCTTTGTCGGCTTTGTCGTCGGCCACGACTTTCTTGGCCTTTTCGACGGCTTCGTCGATTTTCTTTACGTCGTCTTCGGCTAGCTTCTCCTTGTTGTCGCTCTTCATTTTTTCGGCTTGGTAGACGGCGCTATCTAAGCCGTTGCGGGCTTCGACGGCTTCTTTCTTGGCCTTGTCTTCATCGGCGTGGGCTTCGGCCTCTTTGGCCATTTTTTCGACCTCAGCTTTGTCCAGGCTACCACTGCCTTGAATGGTAATGTTCTGCTCTTTGCCCGAGCCTTTGTCTTTGGCACTGACATTCAAGATGCCGTTGGCGTCGATGTTGAATGTTACTTCGATTTGCGGGATGCCACGAGGAGCAGATGGGATGCCATCGAGAATGAATCGACCGAGCGACTTGTTGCCTTCGGCCATTTCGCGCTCACCTTGCAGCACGTGGACTTCCACTTGCGGCTGGTTGTCAGCAGCAGTACTAAATACTTCGGACTTAGATGTTGGGATGGTCGTGTTGCGGTCAATAAGTTTCGTCATAACACCGCCCATAGTCTCAATACCCAAGGAAAGTGGCGTTACGTCGAGTAGTAGCACGTCTTTGACGTCGCCTTGCAGCACACCACCTTGGATGGCGGCACCCACGGCCACGACTTCGTCGGGGTTCACGCCCTTCATGGGGTCTTTGCCAAAGATGGCTTTGACCTTTTCCTGCACGGCTGGCATGCGGGTCATACCACCCACCAAAACGACGGCGTCGATATCACTGGCTTTGAGGCCAGCATCTTTCAATGCCTTTTCACAGGGGTCGGCGGTCTTGTTTACTAAATCGCCCACGAGCTGCTCCAGCTTGGCGCGGGTCAACTTGTGCTCGAAATGCTTCGGGCCTTCGGCATCGGCAGTCAAGAACGGCAGGTTAACGTTGATTTCCTGAGCAGTTGATAGCTCAATCTTGGCCTTTTCGGCTTCGTCGCGCAGACGCTGCATGGCAGCTTTGTCTTCGGTAATGTCGATGCCACTTTCTTTCTTAAATTCGTCGGCAAAGTAGTTCACCAGCACGCGGTCAAAGTCGGCACCACCGAGGTGGGTGTCACCGTTGGTGCTCTTCACTTCAAACACACCATCGCCAAGCTCGAGGATGGAAACGTCGAACGTACCACCACCAAGGTCGTAGACGGCAATCTTTTCGTCGCCTTTCTTTTTGTCTAGGCCATAAGCGAGGGCAGCAGCCGTTGGCTCGTTGATAATACGCTTCACTTCCAGGCCAGCAATCTTTCCGGCGTCTTTGGTAGCGTGGCGCTGAGAGTCATCGAAGTAAGCCGGCACGGTTATAACGGCTTCGGTCACCGGTTCACCCAAGAACGCTTCGGCATCAGCCTTGAGCTTGCCCAAGATCATGGCGCTGATTTCTTCTGGGCTGTATTCTTTGTCGCCCATCTTTACCTTGACACTGTTGCCACTCTTGACGATTTCGTAGCCCATCAGCTTTAGATCGCGCTGCACTTCTTTGTCGTCAAAGTTGCGGCCAATCAGGCGCTTTACTTCATAAATGGTGTTGCTGCTGTTGGTAACCTGCTGGCGGCGAGCCACTTGTCCAACCAAACGTTCGCCGTTTTTGTTTATAGCCACCACACTAGGAGTAGTGCGCGCACCCTCGCTGTTGGCGATAATCTCTGGCTTACCAGCCTGCATCACGGCCATAGCCGAGTTGGTTGTTCCTAAATCGATTCCAATAATTTTGCCCATATCTAGTATCCTCTTAGCTTTCTTTCTAACGTTGATAGTTTATTCACATAACTCACTGTACTTTCGCCTTCTTCTGGAAAGGGTATTTCTGTACCTGGATAGGCTTCTTGAAGATCATCATGTATGTCAGCGGTGTACGATTTTAGCTGTAAATGATCTTTTAGATCAAGCAGGTCTTTGGGTGCCCCAGAGTAGAAATCTGAATCGTCTTTACAGTAAGGCTCTAGAACTTCATCTATTGCCTCCAATTCGGTATTTGCCCATTCACTCCAGGGCATGCCGATCGGTGGTTGCATTTCACTCATTTAATACCTCATTATTAGCAGCTGTTACTAACGAGTGCTAGTACTATTTTAGCATAAAAAATTAGCACTCACATGTCAAGAGTGCTAACTCTCTAACGTACCGGGATAGATAGTAAAGTGATGTACGGATGTCGTGCCGTCATCAAGTTGGGCGACCAATGGGCGTGTCGAAAGCTCTTCGCCGTTTTCATACTGCCTAACCAGGAACTCTCCTGTTAGAGAGCGTACGTCTCTTGCTTGCCCATCCAGCAGCTCTCTTACCGGGAAGAATTTACCGATTTCGCGTTATGCATGTGCCTAACACTAGACACTACTGCATCCTCACTCGAACCATGGCGTGGCGGATAACTTCTTCGCCAAGTTTGTAACCGGCTTGTAACTCTTCACTTACAACCTCAGTGACACCATCGCCTTCTTCCATGCTGACAGCTTCGTGATACCGGGGGTCAAATGGTTCGCCTGTGGTTTTGATACGTTCTACGCCGATGTCACCAAGGGTTTTTTCAAATTGTTTGACTACGCCCCGCACACCTTTAACATAATCGTCGTGTTCGAGCTCTTTGGGCACGTGTTTGAGTGCCCGCTCGAAGTTGTCAACGATAGGTAGTAGGTCGCGAACCACACTGGCTTTGACCATGTTCTTGAGTCCGGCGATCTGCTCGTCGTGACGTCGACGAATGTTCGTGGCATCGGCTCGTTCGCGTTGCAGCGCTTCGGTCAGCTCGGCAATTTGCTGCTCTAGAGCAACTATGTCAATTTTTACGCCTGGCGCCGGCTTTTTCTTCTTATCGGTCATGTTTTTTGCCTTTTCTATTTCGTCGGAATAGGTCTAAGAAACCGTAGAGTATAGGTATAGTGACATCGAACATTACAGAACTTCCTCGAGAGTTTCACCGGCGCGACGGACAAACGTCATAACGTCGCGGTAACTTTGGCGTGTTGGACCAAGTGTACCGATGTAGCTGTGGTCGGAAAACGGGCTACGGAACCTACTAATAATCAGGCTCATACCTGCGGTGCGACCGATGGGGTTTTCGCTACCTATATAGACACTAAGCGGTTCGTTAGGTGCAGCCTCGCGTAGCCATGGCTCGAGGTTATCGAGTAGGTTAGCCACCTGCTGCACCTGCGCGCCACCGATGAATTCTGGCTGACCGAATAAGTTTGAAAGTCCACTCATATACAACTGGTTACCTATAGTCGCTAGGCCTAGGTTATGTGTTAGCTCGACGAGCGTATCAACTGCGTTACGAATAGTTCGATCTGGTAAGCCACCATCTTGGACGCGGGTTGCCAGCGCACGTTCGGCGCGTCGCTCAGGCGCAGTTTCGGATTCTACAAGGCTATTTACATAAAACCGATAGCCATGATCGGTTGGCACTCGTCCAGCGCTAGTGTGTGGTTGCTGGATAAACCCGAGGCGTTCCAGCTCGGCCATTTCGGCACGAATAGTGGCGCTGGACACGCCGAAGACTCTAGCCAGCAAACTGCTGCCCACCGGCACGGCTACTTCAGCGTACTGCTCGATAATTGCGGATAAGATTTGCTTTTGCCTCTCCGTCATGGTTTAAAGTATACCGAATTAGCGCTCAAACCTCAAGAGTGCTAGCGTTTGCCAGCCAGGTCCGCCTGGATTCTGTGTACTAGTTCGCGGGCCAGAGCTTTTTCCTCCACATCATCTAGAACTGCATCATGGTCACGAGCTAGGGCATCGATCAGTTTGACCGTCTTGCCTAGATCCTCGTTGACTACAAATACATAATAATCAGATGCCATGGCGTGCTCCAACTCCTCTACAGCCGTTCGCATACGCTGTCTGATTTCAGCCTCATTGTGATTACCGCCGTATCGAGCTCTTAAACGCTCTTCCCAGATTTCATAGGTTGGCGGCAGGATAAACACCGCCAGGACGTCCGCGCTCAAGGCTTTGTATTCGGCGACCCCTTGCACTTCTATATCGGCGATGGCAACTTTGCGTTCGTTGTTGGCAGCTTTTATCTCAGCGACGCTCGTACCGTAAACGTTATCCCGGTGGACAACCTTGGCTTCGACAAACTGACCATGCTTAACCATTGAAGCGACTTGCCCGAAGCTTACGAAATGGTACTCCACGCCGTCTTGTTCGAGCACGCCGTTATTGTCGCGCGGGGCACGAGTTGTGTGTGAAACTATGTGATGGTATTTTCCAGTGTCGATCAGTCGATGCTTAATAGTGTCTTTGCCGGCGCCGGCAATGCCTACAAGCAACAAGATCGGAGTACGCTGCACGAGCTCAATGGCAGCCGGCGAGGGTGTATAGTGATCGAGCTTTCCGGCAATGTCATGCAAACGTGTCGCGTCGTCTTCCATGCTCTATTTATAGCAGAAATTAACAGATTAGAGAAGGGCTAATCTCGTTTTAGCATCACGGTGAAGGCTTCGGCGGGAATGCCCTAATGAGACACCCGCGAGCGGGTTTCTCATCGCGCCGGCAAAAAGGCGTGACTTTTTGGCGGGCTGCTCTTCCCGGGTTCTATTAATCTCGTTTTAGCATCACGGTGAAGGCTTCGGCGGGAATATCGACTTTTCCGAAACGTTTCAGTCGTTTTTTGCCTTTGGCCTGCTTGGCCAGCACCTTTTTCTTACGCGAAACATCGCCTCCGTAGAGACCAATGGTAACGTCTTTGCGATAAGCCGATATATCTTCGCGGGCTATAAACTTGCCGCCGATGGCTGCCTGCAAAGCCACTTGGAAGTTTTGGCGCGGTATGACGTCCTTGAGCTTGGCGACGGTATCTCGACCAAGGCTCTGCGCTTCAGAACGATGCACCATAGTACCAAGCGCGTCGACTCGATCGCCTGCTATATAAAAATCAAGCCGCACAAGGTCTTCGGCACGATAATCATCGAGTTCGTAGTTGAATGATCCATAGCCGCTAGTAATACTTTTGAGTTGGTCATAAAAATCGGTCAGCAGGTTGGCGAGCGGTGCTTCAAAGCTGACCAGAGCTCGCTCATCTACATAGCTTAGATTTTTGTGTATGCCACGCTTAGTCGCTATAAGCTGGATGACCGAGCCAACATACGACTTTGGCACGACGATTTCGCCTTTGATCCATGGCTCACGAATTTCTTTGATTTTAGCTGGATCGGGCAAATCGGCCGCCGACTTGATATCGATTTCCTCGCCATTAAGCAAGCTCACTTGATAATCGGTCGACGGATTGGTAACGACCAGTTCCAGGTTGTATTCGCGCTCCAGTCGTTCACGAACGATGTCCATGTGCAATAACCCCAAAAAGCCGATGCGCACGCCAAACCCTAAAACTGGTGAGTTTTCGGGGGCAAACTGCAAAGCCGAATCGCTTAGACTAAGCTTTTCGATGGCATCTTTTAGCTCTTGGTAAAATTCGTTACTTTCTGGGAAAAAGCCGGCATAAACAAACGGGTGGACATCTTTATAACCGGGCAGCTGTTCGGTAGCCGGGTTAGCCACCAGTGTTACCGTATCGCCGACTTTGGCTTCGCGAGTGCTTTTGAGATTGGTCACGATATAGCCGATTTCACCTGCGTTCAGGCGTTGACCGGCTGTCATATCCGGTTTTAGGGCGCCTATTTCGAGAGCAATGCCGTTGGCGCTCGTGGCCATCATTTTGATGGGCGAATTCTTAAAAATCTCACCGTCAAAGACACGGACATACAAAATGACCCCGCGGTAATCATCGTAATAACTATCGAAAATGAGCGCCCGGGTTTCGGGTTTCTCAGACGCTTTTGGTGCTGGCACGAGCGCAACGACACTCTCTAGAATCTGATCTACGCCCTGCCCGGTTTTGGCCGAAATGTGCAGAATGTCATCAGCTTTGCAGCCAAGCAGACTAATGATTTCGGCACTCACCCGTTCGACATCAGCGGCCGGCAGATCGATTTTGTTGAGCACCGGGATGATGGTCAGCTCGGCGGCCATCGCCAAGTACACGTTGGCCAATGTTTGGGCTTGGATGCCCTGAGTGGCATCAACCACCAACAACGCGCCTTCGCAGGCTTCGAGGCTACGTGACACTTCATAGCTGAAGTCGACATGCCCCGGCGTGTCTATGAGGTTCAGTTCAAAACCCTTGTACTCCATACGCACGGGAGCTAGTTTGATGGTTATGCCCTTTTCACGCTCCAGATCCATACGGTCTAGCATCTGTGCCTTCATGTTGCGTTTTTCAACGGTTCCCGTCATCTCGAGCAGACGATCGGCCAGCGTACTTTTACCATGATCTATATGAGCTATTATGCAAAAGTTACGAATATGGTCTTGGTTCATTCCGCCCTATTATAACAGAGGTACTAGTATTCGACGCGAACTGGGCGTAGGATGACACGTTTCAGCCAGTTGAAGAAAGGCCTAACTTCTTCCAGACCAAACAGACCAGAGATGGTCACGTGCGTGACTAGCGTAACGCCGGCTATCATCAATAACTTACCTCCAAGCGTTACAAAACCTTGGTCAAACTTGCCCAGTGGCAAGAATCCGACAGTGATATAGCCGGCCACCAGGCTGAACCCAGTAACCGAAACTATCTTGACTAAGCCGTTCCAGAAATCTGCATCAAACAGCTTGTGGTCGCGAACGAGCATGATGGCAGCCAATATAACCACTTCAACCGCTGCCACAATCGACTGCGCCAAGGCCAAACCTTGTATACCGTAACCGCCCGGCCGGGTAAGTATGTATGCCAGGAAAACGTTGAAGGTAATGGTAAATATCGAAACGTAGAGTGGGGTTTTGGTGTCTTTTTGGGCATAGAACCAACGCGAGATGATGGTGTAGATGGTGCGGAAAAATATCGCCACGGTAAGGAATCCAAATACCAGGGCAATCTCGCTGCTATTACGCGAAAAGATCAGGCGTGCCAAATAACCACGGCCGAAGAAGCTGATGATAACTATCGGCATGACTAGCCAGATAATCAGCCGCAAGATTCGTAAGAAGTCTTGGCGAAACAAATCGGGTCGGCCGTGACTGAGCCGGGCATTTAGTCTTGGAAATGCCGCCGTCGAGATGGCCGTGCCCACCAACAGCACAGGCGCCGTCATCAGAGTATAGGCGTTGTTGTAGTACGATACCGAGCCTGGACCAAGCCGGGAGGCAAAGTTAGTCTCGACGATTGATTCGAGTTGGTCTATACCCTGGTCGAGTGAACGTGGTGGTAGTTGGCGCAAAATCAAGCGGAAATCACGACTGCGCCAGATAATCTTGGGCTGCCAACGGAAGCCCATATTGAACATTCCAAAAGCTACCACTACTAGCTGCAGAGCAGCGCCCACTAGAGCACCGACACCCAAACCAACTAAACCTAGATTATCTTTAAACACGTAGATACTGATAATGATTGCCGTGTTATAAACTATCGGCGCTACGGCGTAGAAAAAGAATCGGCCAAATGTTTGCTGCGTGGCGGTGAGCACTCCAGAGATGGTAAACAGCAGCGGGTTAAGCGCCAGCAGACGCATAATCATCACGGCGTCGTGCAGCTGTGACGGACCCAGACTTGGAGCTACCAGATGATGCATTAACGGTTCAGCGAATACAAAGATTACCAGCGCCACACCACCCATGATTAGGCTAAGCATGTTCAGCAAGCTTGAGCTGAGCTCCCACATGCCCTTGCGGTCACCGCGAGCCAGGTGATCAGATAACACTGGCATAAATGCCACGCCGAGTGCGCCGGCGGCCAGCGTGAAGAAGAAGAAATCGGGTATATTAAAGGCTGCGAAGTAGGCGTCGGTACTATGCGGGCCGACTGCCGGAAAGTTAGCGTTGACTAGTTTGGTGCGCAGAAAACCAAGCACTTGTGCCAGCAACGAACTACCAATAAGCAAAGCGGCAGCACTGCCCATGGAGATACGTTTTCGGGTTCGAGGTATGTTTGGTTGCATAAAAATTACAGCTGCACTAAGTATAAAGCAGGACTACTGCTAAGGGCTACCCTACTTTGAAGTTTATTTTAGATCTATGGTGCCTTCACCCTGAATTTTGCCGGTGTTATCGTCTGAAGGTTGAGAGGTTGAGCCTTCGGGCTTTCGTTTGTGTTTGCGTGTTCGTTTACGCTTGGGTTTTTCGGGATCTTCCGGATTAAAATCCACCGCGGTCGCTAGCAGCTGTTTGACTGGGGAGCTTGCCGGCGTGGCTGGATCAGGTTCAACTGGCCTTGGCGTTGGCTGCTCCTCGCTAGTAGTTTGCTTAGCATGGGCTATTTGCTCAGTCATGTAACGCTCGGCTACGTAGCGCTCAATGTAGTCCCGCGTCGCGGCGAATTGCGAACGAGAATGTTGGATGATCTGGGCACTGAAATCCTCTTGGTACTCCGGTAGATTTAGGCTGATCGCAGAAAAAGCCTGCACTTTTTCGCCACCAATGGTCATGCTGATGGCAAAATGGCGATTATGCATATGAACCAGGTCGTGTTCATCAAACTTCGGTTCAAAATATTTGAGCATCGTCCGGGCATCGTCTGCGCTAGTACGAAAAGTTATGATAGAACCGACGTTACCGAAAACGGCATCTTTGACTTCTGGCAACATCTGAGCGATATACTGGTTGGCAACTGTCAGGTTAAGACCATATTTGCGAGCTTCGGATAAAATCGTCGCGAATGAATCCGTCGCAAAGTTTTGGAACTCATCGACATATAAATAAAATGGTGACCGTTGCTCGCCAGGTATATCGGCTCGCGACATCGCCGCCATTTGTACTTTGGTGACCAGCAATGCCCCAAGCAACGCGGCGTTGTCTTCGCCGACTAATCCACGACTGAGGTTAACGATTAGGATTTTTCGCTCGTCCATAATCTGACGGATGTTGAAACTGCTCTTTGGTTGACCGATGATATTGCGCACCAACGGGTTGGCCACAAAGGCGCCGACTTTGTTCAAAATTGGCGCTACGGCTTCGGTCATGAATCGTTCGTTCCAACTGGCAAACTCAATGTTCCAGAAGTTTCGTACCACTGGATCGGCAACGTATTTGAGAACCTCGTTTCTAAACTTTTTCTCGGTCAAAATACGCGTAATGTCTAGCATGGTGGCGTTTGGATAATCAAGCAGCGCCAATATGCTGTAGCGCAGGATGTACTCCAGACGCGGACCCCAGCTGTTTTCGAACATACGTTTGATAACCCCTATAAGTTCCGAGCAGGTATGCGTCTTGAGTTTCGGGTCGTAAACTTCGAGCGGGTTGAAGCCCATCGGAAAATCGGTATCGGCCGGGTTGAAGTAAATGACATCATTGGCACGCTCCGGTGGAATACGCTTTAAGATGTTCTGAGCATAATCACCGTGCGGGTCAATGACAGCAAAGCCGTAGGGACTGTAGATATCGGAAATGGTCAAAAGCTCCAACATACCAGATTTACCAGTACCAGTCTGACCAATGATATAGAGGTGCCGGCCACGATCGGTTCGAGGCATGCCAAACATAGTATTGTGGCCTCGGAAGTTGGTAGCCGCGATCGGGCTCAAACTATCCCGATCCTCTGGGGTAATAAGCGGCAGATTGGCCGGTGGCTCGGCAGTCTGAGCGGTAGCCCACAGAATATACGGGGTTTCGACATTGGTGTGCGGTAGGTGATAAAGCGTGGCGACTTCTTCGATATTACAGATAAAACCGGTTTTGTTAAATTCTCGAGAGCGGAAATGCGCGATTAGGAACGGGTCGTCGATAACACGCTTGGCTTCGAACCCGTTCAGGTATGTGCTATTGAATTGTTTGTAGCTGGCAATTATAGATTGCATCTGTAATTTGGCTTGCTGCTCTTGTACGTTGCCGCGGTAAACGATTCTGAGTTGCGTCTCAAAGGCCAGCTTCTGAGTCTTTTCCTCGGCACTCGATGCCCGAGTTTGTTCATAATCGGTCAATTTGACCGTTTCACTCTTAACTTCTGGCGGCTTCCAAAGGGCGCTCATCATGCCGGTCGTACTGGTACCTGATTGGTTCTTGATACGTGAGATGTATTTCTCGCTGTTTTTGTGCCAGTTGCTGCTGGCCGGACGAACAAGCAGTTGCAGCCAAGCTTCTTCCTCGTTCGTAAACTTGGCTAGCGTAGCAGTAATTGCTGCCAGCGGGTCAACCTCGAAGCTTTGAAAAGTCTTAATCGGTAGCGCGTCGTTGCTAACAAACTTTAGCTCGGTTACCAGTTGGGTCGAGAAGTTGTCTTCTTCTCGATATTTAGCGTAGTCATCGACTTCGCTGATATGTACGGTCGGATACTGGGCATATATCTGCTCTTCAACGTAGCTTTTCAAATATCTCGGAACCCACACATAAAAACCGATGCCTTTTTGGCGTACCGCCATTTCAAAGCTCAGCCTTTCGCGTCGGGCAGCCTTCATAATGCCGGGCGTCGGTATGGTAAGCAGGCCGTGCAGACTGGCGAACATCTGTTCAGCGGCTAATTCTTTCTTTTCGTTAGCCCGTGGAACTTGCAGCAAAAGCACCACGCCATCATCTTCTGGTGTGTTAGTTGTATGTTTCTTGGGTAATATAGCCATTGGTAATAAATCCCACGCTTAGTGGCTACTGTTTATTCTCGCACTTTTAGACACATAAATACAGCTTGCATCCAAAAAATCTCAAACTTTATACCTCTGTTACATTTATTGACAGTTCATATATCTTATGCTAAAATAGCGTCAACTTCGTTGAGTGAGAGATTACTCCGAGGTACGTTAAAAAGCTATCTGTTATCTTCCCTTTTGGGTAGATTGTGGTTGAACATAAGCGCAGGCTAAATCCGTGCGCTTATTTTCAATCGCAATTCAACCCAACCGAAAGGAAGCAACGTGAACCGCATGAATCACCAGCCTGAGATTGTTCGGCTACGAGCCATGCTAGACGAGGCTCGTTCCGACGCCGCCAACGCGACGACAGCGCACGCTGCCAAAGTTGCACAGTGCTGGATCGAGTACTACAAGAAGTGCATTGCGCAGCTGCGCAGAGAAGACAGTCTGACCACCGGTGTCGTCAACATCGACGACGAAGACCCCGGCCTAATTGGCCTCCAAACCCAAGGAGCACAAAATGGCTAAACAGCCGATGATGTCCGCGCCCGCCAAGGTCGCTCAAGACCAATCGGACAAGGTCATGGTCCCTGGTCTTCCAAGCCACTTATTGGACTGGCTCGGGACGAGAGGAAAGGTTTATCTGCTGCACCCAGCAGGTTACCTTGTTTTCAGGGTTTTCGGGCTGAACGAGTCCAAGGGTTCCCGCTACGTCATCCTCAAGGAATTCAAGTACGACGATGACGCGCCGGCGCTCGTAGTGAGGAAACTCACCTACAAGCGTTACCAGAACAAGCTCGAAACCCTCGTGGCAAAGAAGACGCCGATGTCGCTCGGTTCTCTGATTGCGGAGGGGTGAACATGCCGGGAACTGAAAGACCTGACACCAACGTCTACCCGATCGATCCCGATCAAGACTTTCTGGAGGAGTTTGAGGCCTGCGTAGTGCGCGTCCTACGGGATGCCAAAGTGCTCATTGTGGGGCCCGACGGTCAACAAACCATCGTTTCTGCCCTCAAATACCTCGGTGATCCCAGCCCGAGGTCATGGCTCGAACGATCCAAAACAACCAAGGAGTAGCATGCACGTCTACCGAACCTATCTGAGATTGCTCTATCTGTTTGGTTTTCGTCGGCTAGCCGACGAAACTGCCAGACGCTGGAGTAGTCTCAGTGTGATGGAGCGCGGATTTTCGGACTGGAAGTCCCAGGGGGCGTTGACATTCATTGTCAACGGATAACAGACGAGCTTCCGGGCGGGAGGACAAGATGAACGCTTATGCGTTCATCCCCTCCCGCTCCGGCTCTTTCCCAAGCGCATTACCAACGTAGTGCCTTTAGGAAATTGTGTATTACTTTATTGGTTAGGCTATGGAACTAGTTGCAGCTAAACGGCCATCCCGACGTTCCCGGACAGTATGTTCGTCAAAACTACAATTCGAAGCCCGTACATGTCTGAGCGAAGCGAGTCGTGCGGGCGATTGTCGGATTTGACAACAGACTGCCGAGAACCAAAGGGCAAGGCCTTGATCTTTTGGCTACTTTTGCATCAAGGTAAAAGTAGCATACAGGCGGCTTCGCCGCCGCAAATGCCTAATACAACATGGTTATGATGGAAGTAATGTATTACTTCCTAATAAAGTGCGGCTTCTTTAGGCATATGGCTGCCTTCGAAAAGCTTATGAACTTCGTCGGCATCAACGGTCTCTTTATCGAGTAATTTGTCTTTGAGCGCCGTCATGTATTTTACGTTGGCCTTGATGACTAAACGAGCTCGGTCGGCAGCCTCAGTAATCAGTGCCTCGACTTCGTCATCAATCGCCTTGGCGGTTTCGTCGGAATACTCACGTTCGTGCATGATGCGTTCCATCATAATGCCGTCCTCGACATGGAATACCTGGTCGCGTAGTTTCTTGCCCATGCCCTGGTTGGTAATCATGTCACGAGCCAGCTCGGCAGCTTTTTGCAAATCGCTACCAGCACCAGTTGTGACACGTTCTTTTCCGTAAATAACTTCTTCGGCGATACGCCCACCAAGCATACGTGCCAGAATATCTTTGTACTCGATTATGCTGTGATAGCTGCGATCTTCGGGTGGGATAAACCATGTTACGCCGCCGGTGCCGCCACGCGGAATGATGGTCACCTTATGCACGACATCACTATCAGGCAACACATGGCCGACAATGGCATGACCAGCTTCGTGGTATGCCGTCAGCTCTTTTTCTTTGTCGTTCATAACCTTGCTCTTGCGCTCTGGACCGATTGCTACGCGTTCAAAAGCCTCAGTTACGTCGGCCTGGGAGATCTGCGAGTGATTATTGCGAGCGGCTATAATGGCCGCTTCGTTGGCGATGTTAGCCAGATCAGCGCCAGACGAGCCAGCGGTTTTGGCGGCTAGAGCATCTAGGTCGACGGTACTTGCCAGCGGCTTGTCCTTGAAATGCACCTTCAGGATGGCCTGGCGATCGGGTCGATCTGGCAAGCTAATGTTCACGCGACGGTCAAAACGACCAGGACGCAACAGAGCTGGATCGAGCACATCGGCTCGGTTCGTAGCCGCCAGAACAATGACATTCTGACCTTGCTCAAAGCCATCCATCTCAACCAAAATCTGGTTTAGGGTTTGTTCGCGCTCGTCGTGACCACCACCCATACCACTACCGCGGCGGCGACCGACAGCGTCAATCTCATCAACAAAGATTATGCATGGAGCGTTCTTTTTAGCCTTAGCAAACAGATCGCGGACACGGCTGGCACCAACACCCACGAACATTTCGACGAATTCTGAACCAGAGATCGAGAAGAACGGCACATTAGCTTCGCCGGCGACCGCTCGAGCCAACATCGTTTTACCGGTGCCCGGAGGACCAACCAGTAATACTCCCTTAGGGATTTTGGCGCCGACGGCCGAGAATTTCTTAGGGAATTTCAAAAATTCAACAACCTCTTCGAGATCTTGTTTGGCTTCGGCTTGGCCGGCCACGCTTTTGAAGCTCATCTTGTCTTTTTCGTTACCGTAAAGTCGAGCACGGCTTTTGCCAAATGATAGCGCCTGATTGCCCTGACCTTGTGCGGAACGCAGCATAAAATAAAGTAGCCCACCGATAAGCAGTACTGGTATCAGATTGATGGCCAGGCTGCCAATAACGGATCCGGTGTTGCTAGATGGCTTAACCGTAACCTCGACCTTGCCGTAATCCAGACCCTCGTCTTTTAGGCTTACGTTGGTCTCTTTGACGGCATGCAGGCTAGGCTTGCTCTCGCTCTTTTTGGTGATTGTTAAATTATTGCCATCAACGACTATCTTTTGATATTGGCCACTGTTAGCCTGCTGTACGGCTTGGGTTATTGGGACGTCTTTGAGCGTGCTAGGCTGCCGGTAGGCAGCGAAACTTATCAGCGCTAGCAGAGCCAGAAGGGCAATGAAGCCTACATTTCTAAATCCCCGCTTGTTATTACCCTTGTTAGATCGTGATCGTAGTGGTTTCTTATCCATGTCGATTCAGTATACAACTTTTTGCGGCAATTTGGCTAGCGCTCACGTACCACGAGTGCCAACTTATCTTTTCTTATATCCAGCCAATACACAGCGTCAATGTCACTCCTAGAGTTGTTGCGCCCCGTTTTCCCAGCTACCACTAGGCGTTCAATGAGCGGTTTCGTGAGCTCGGCACCAGTGTTTGCCCTGAGCCACCCAGCCATAACCTCCCGGGCTACCGAGTGCGGGAGCATAACAAACTGGTGGCGATCAAGCTCGATTAGCGCCGGCTGCAGATGCAGATAATTACTCAGTTCAGTCTCGATTTCTTGGTTCAGATCGTAAGCCTTTTTAGCAATGCCTACTAATGCTTGTCTGCCCTGCTCATCGAAGCGAGGCAAAATATTCGCCCGGATGTAATTACGCAAATACGACTCGTCTCTATTAGTGCTATCTTCTTTCCAAACCAAACCTTGATCAGCCGCATAGGTCATAATCGCCTGCTTCGGCAGATGCAACATCGGTCGCTTGATGATATCAGTATTTTTAAGTGAGCTGAGCCCGAGGCGGCCAGTACCACGCAGTAAGTTCAAGATAACCGTCTCCAGCAAATCATCCTGATGATGAGCGGTAATAATTGCCTGTGCCGCGCTAGCTTTACGTACTTTATGCAGGAAATCGTAGCGAGCTTCGCGAGCAAGCGCTTCACTCGCACCAGCGCCTAAATTACCCTGGTGATACACAAACGGCACGCCGTATTGTTTGGCCAATTTGGCTACGTGCAAACGATCTTTTCCGGAATCTTGCCGTATGCCATGGTCAAAGTGCGCCACCGTCAGTTCCACGCCGGGTAATTTGGCCAGCATATCCAGCAGCGCTACGGAGTCAACCCCGCCGCTCACCGCCACCACATACCTACCCGCCGGTACATCAATATCCATATGTATATGCTACCGCATATAGCCACAGATACTCACATAAAGTGAGCAAGCTCAGTTTCCTTGCTATAATTGCACCTGATGAAGCGACTTTATTTTGTGCGGCATGGGCTCAGTGAGATGAATTTGTCCGGGCACGTATCTGGCAGCACCGAGACGCCTTTGGCAGCAGAGGGAAAAGCCCAGGCAAAGCTGGCCGGTGAACATGCCAAAGCATTGCACATCGACCACATAATCGCTTCGCCACTTTCGCGCGCCTACGATACCGCCAAGATTATCGCCAAAGAAGTTGGCTATCCGACAGATAAAATCGAGCTCAACAGTTTGCTGATAGAGCGCCATTTTGGCAGCCTAGAAGGCACGGTTTGGACGCCAGATCTCGACCTAGATGGCTTCGCCGATGTCGAAAGCCACGATAATCTAAAGAATCGTGTTATTTTGGCGCTGGAATATGTACAAACCCTTCCTGCCGAGAATGTATTGATCGTAAGTCATGGTGCCACCGGCCGGATGTTCCGCCACGTCATCGAACCTAACATACCATTTCGCTCGACAGATCCAGACGTACGCCACGCCACTCGTTTCGAAAACGCCAAAATAGTACAATTACTGTAATGAGTAGGCCCGACATCAACCGCGTCATCGATTTTCAGCGCTTAATGCTTCAGTTTAGCCACATCGAACGAATTACCCACCGGGTACACAAAGATGCATTTGTTCAGGAAAACGACACCGAGCACAGCTATAACCTAGCTCTTACGGCCTGGTTTCTTGTTCAATACTTTCCAAAACTTGATCGTAATCTCATAATCCGTCTGGCGCTAGTGCACGATTTGGTAGAAATACATGCCGGCGATACATACGTCTACGCTGATGCTGCTACTCTCGCCTCAAAACACTCTAGAGAAGCGGCAGCGCTCCGAAAACTACAGTCAGAGTGGGCAGACTTTCCTGAAATGTTACATGACATCGAAGCCTACGAAATGCGAGCAAGCGAAGAAGCAAAGTTCGTATACGCGCTAGATAAAATCATGCCAATGATGCTGATTTACATTAGCGATGGCTACACTTGGCAAAAAGAAGGCATTACGCTCAAGCAACTACACAGCATCAAACAGGACAAGGTGAGTGTGTCGCCCGAAATCACACCATACTACAACCAACTGTATGATATTTTGACCAAATCACCTCATCTGCTACCCCTAAAGTAGCTTATACTTATGTGGTGGAAATAAAACAAACATGCTAACTGATATTTTTCTACTTTTGGCCGGTGTGATCGTCGGCGGGATGAATGCCATCGCCGGTGGTGGCACACTGGTGGGATTTCCTGCGCTATTAGCCTCTGGACTATCGGCACTCAGCGCCAATGCTACCAGCAACGTCATGGTGCTGCCTGGGGTTCTGGCGTCGGCCTTTGGTTACCGCAAATATCTGTGTACCGTACCAAAACGCTACCTGCTACTGTTTCCGCCGTTACTGGTTGGCGCATTTATCGGCGCTTTTTCGCTGCGTCATACTTCTAGCAATTCGTTTGAGTCGCTCGTGCCGTGGCTTATCTTAATAGCGGTCGGATTATTTGCTTTTCAGCCATTTTTGCACCGACATTTGCATCGACACCTGCACAGCAAAAGCCCGCGTGTAAAGCCACTGTTTTGGATAGATGCCGGACTGCTACCGTTGGCAATATATGGCGGCTATTTTGGCGCCGGTTTTGGGTTTGTGGTGCTGGCTTTCTTGGGGTTCACGAGCCTCAAAGATATCCACCAAATGAACGGTATGAAAAACCTGGCGGGCGCAGCCGTGGCAACAGTCTCGTTGCTCGTTTTGGCACCGGGACAGTTTATAAACTGGCACGCCGGACTAGTCATGGCCCTAGGCAGCACAATCGGTGGCTACGGTGGAGCTCGCTTGGCCCAGAATGTTTCCAGCCACATGATTCGCTTACTGGTTATAGCCATCGGTATGGTGACCATCGTCTACCTAGCCTTACGGCACTACTAGCCCTAGCCAACAGATGTGAATCGTGATACAATCTCCCCTGTTATCAGCTACTTAGAGTAGTAAGCGATTTCATAATTTTTAGTGCCGGGGTAGCTCAGCCGGTTAAAGTGATTAACAATTTATATATTTCTTGTGCCGGGGTAGCTCAGCCGGTTAGAGCGTAGGACTCATAAGCCTGAGGTCGCGAGTTCGAGTCTCGCCCCCGGTACCAGAAATCTATAAATTGTGCAGGACTCATAGTAAGAAGCACGCACAGGTGCTTGCACCGAGCATGCGACGAAGATATACAAATGTATAAGCCTGAGGTCGCGAGTTCGAGTCTCGCCCCCGGTACCAAAAATTATGAAATTACACATGGCTTATAGAGCTGTGGTGACGTCGATAATCGCAAGTTACGGCGATATTATTGCGTTGTGGTGCTGGGCACCATGTCGTTGCCAAGCAGTATTATAAAATCGGCGCCTGGATACGTCTGAGACAGTGTCGGGTTAGTTACGATCGTGCCCTTGTACAAGCTTTTTAGTGCTGCCAGGGTGCTCGGTTTTTTACCACCCGAGTTGTCAATCATACTAGTGGCGGCCTGGTTGGCAGAGGCATCAGCCACTTGGCTGATTATCATACCCTTGGCGCTCAAGATATTGCCTTGCTTGGTAGCTAGCCCAACCGTATTAGTGGCGTTTAGCACCACCACGTTCGCCGATTCGCGAACGACCGGATCGCTACTAAACAGCTTCTTTATCTGGGCTTGAATGTCACTAAAGTCATCTATGCCGGCAGCCGGGATAAGCGCTGACTGGCCGTTTGGAGACATGTAGCTGGCAAGCATCGGTTTGCCATCCAGGGTATTTATATTGCTCGACTGAATACTGCCGTCGTTCAGATCCTTGGTGTAGTAATACAGCGCCTGGATCTCACTGAGCGAAAGGTTGGTTCTGACGTTGTTACCGGCAGCATCAACAAGCTTGCTGACCTTGAGTGGGTTAGCTATAACACTGGTATTTGAAGCCTTGTCTTTGACAGCTAGCAGCATTTGACGCTGGTGCTGAGTGCGGTCGAAGTCGGCCTGTGGAAAGCCGTAGGAACCATAGGCGTCGCCGCGGGCTCTCGCCAAATTAAGCGCTTGTTTGCCATTAAGATTAACATTGCCATTCGGGTACTTGGCCAGCGCACAACAGTTGCGTGTCGTGTAATCAAGGCTCGGATCGTAAATACCCCGTGGGTCTGGGCTTTGAATCTTGATAGTGATTCCACCGACGGCGTTCACCAGATCTTTGAATGCCGTGTAGTTCACTAACACCTGGTAGTTGATAGGTATATCGAGGTTCTGTTCGATGGTTTTCTGTAACAAATTCATGCCGCCTTCTGGGTAAGCGGCATTGATCTTGGCATGGCCATTTCCAGGGATATTTACCCATAAATCACGTGGCACACTGAGCATCAGCGCGCTGTGCGTGCGAGTATCCAGACTAAGAATCATGATTGAATCGGTCAGTTCGGCACCATTATGCCCCAGATCATCTGCTGAGTTACCGGCAACCAAGATGTTTACTCGCCCATTTTGATTATTAAGATGGCCTGGGTGAAATAAGCCTAGCAAGCTAAACGGGTTGTGATTGCCAGTTAAGCGGGCAATGTCTTTATAAAACCGGGCGCCGAAGAATCCACCCACCAGAAGTATTAGTATGCCGAATACCGCTCCGCTACGTTTGACTACGCGTTTCCAGTTGCGCTTCGGTTTGCGAGACTTTGGTACCCTGGTTTCGGCCTGTCTGGATGAGCGTGGTGCGTGTTCGTCTAAGCCAAGTATTTTAGTATCCTCCGTTGGGCTGGAAAGAAGTTCAGAGGATTGAACTTTGGCCATTTCGCCGATGGTACGCTGTTTGGGCTGCAAATCGGGGCTAGAACTACGAAAAATCGGCTGCCGTGGCCTGTTTGGTTGATTACCAGCAAAGAAGCCGTCAATATTTGCCGGCCGGCGTGGTCGGAAACCATCTTGTTTATCGGAGCTCATGTCTGTCTATTGTACGGTAATTTGGCTCGTCAATAAAGTGTCCAAACAAAAACTTCGCCTCTTTGAACAGAGACGAAGCTTAAACCTGCGGAAGCTTTACAGCTTGCGCAAAATAGAGTCGACGGCGAGGATATCCTTGCTGGTCGTGGGGACCAACTCGAATGCCCAGCCTTCGTTGACGGCTATTCTCATCGCCTACTCCTTATTTTATTTTTTGTGGTTTTTGTTTTGAATAATTTCAAAACTATTGTTTACTATAGCAAAATGCTTGTGTTTTGTCAATGCATATTACTGTACATAAACCCAGGAATTAGCCTAGAAAAGGGTCAAAATTTATTAAGCAATCGTATGGGGGGTTAAGCTGATGCTGCGAATGAGTCTGCCGCGTCGTGTAGGCTACGTAATACTGGGGTATCCGTCTCGCTGGCTTCTATGGTGCCGATCAAATCGACTGGAGAGTATTCCTCTAGTAATGGGTTGCAGGCAACGAGCCAACTTCTACTAACCCAAGGCCGACTTTCGTCATAGACAGCTAAAGCCAGCTTCTCGGCAACTCGAAGTCTTTTTGCTATTATCGGATCCTCTGCAGCAACCGAGGCTTCAACGGTTTCTAATGACGGGAGACCAACGACGTAAGCAACGGTGTCATCACTCTGGAGTAGAGCCCCCAGGGCAGTTACTACCTCGCCAATGGGGCGATTATCGATTGGACGTCTTCGTCGTTCTAGCATGGCTTAAATATACATCTACCAACTGCTTATGCAAGCATGAGCAAAATAGGTGTGCTAGAGTGCGAACCCGTAACGGATGGGTATTTTGTGAGTTTTAAGAGTTGCTATATCCACGTGGTCGATCCGGGCTTGGTTCATTTTTGCATCAAAACAAGATACTCACCGAAGTCCTTGAATTCTTTTCGGTAAGCGACAAGCTTTTTGGACCTAATTTTCTCGTCGATTGTGCTCATAATAGCGCCTCCCATTGGCTGCAAGACGCAGTCTCCGTCCGATCCACCAGCTTCTATAATTAGCATGCGATCAAAGGATACATCACGACGAGTTTTATAAAAATCTTGTAACAACTCCATAACTACAGCTCGCTGATGATAATTGTCTCTTATTTGGGCGTCATCAAGAGACATGTCATCGAGTGATTTAATATCGGTGCTGTCGTTCTCTACCGCTATGTGGTACCTGGCATCCTTATCGACAAGACGTATGACTACATAGATTTCAATGTTCTTTGTGCCACTGGCAACAGCCTTCAAGCCCGTTGCTATTTGTTGAATTTCCGGCTCTATATAACTATCTTTTCCTGGTAGCTCAGCTGGCTGTCCAATGCGTACCCAGGGAAATGGATCTCCGCTATCCAGATGACCCGCACATGATGCGGACGTAGGTATAC
Organism: Saccharimonadales bacterium (SeqCode); assembly: GCA_041649215.1. Classification (GTDB taxonomy): domain Bacteria; phylum Patescibacteriota; class Saccharimonadia; order Saccharimonadales; family UBA4665; genus JBAZNN01. The sequence continues at coordinate 775,798 of JBAZNN010000001.1, read as the reverse complement.
CTGCGACCATCAGCGCTGCGATTGCAAACTTGATTTCCTCATCAACCGGCAGTCCTTGTGAATCAACTATGGAGTCTACGTCTTTGAGTGCGGCAGCTATATTCACATAAATCAGTGTAGCGTAATGCACTTGTTCGACAAAACCGATGCTAGATGCTAGAGATGGATGCTACAGGACGGGTCCGTAACAGATGGGGGATATTGTGAGTTTTGTTTGAATCGGGGGTTCTTGCGTGCAATATAATTGAAACCTAATTGCCCATGAGATTTGCATATGGCAGCAGCCCTTAGATGCAATCCATAATACTACTTGGATCAATAATTAGGACTCGAACTACATTAGTAGCTCTTCAAGTAATTCGGGGAACTCAGTCGATCCCATACTACGTGATGTAAAATGACCAAGGTGAAATTCTCGATAATTCACGTTGTTAATCTTTTCTCGAATTTCTTTGGCTGTATCGATCATGCTCTGTCCGTCATTATCAGAGGCAAAAAGACTGAACCCAGCTGTTCGCTCGGCTAGGTTAGGGTCTAGCTCAAAATGGCCGAAATAATTATCACCCTCTTCAAGGTAGCCTAAAGATGGCGCCACCAGGACAACCTTATTAACCTTCTGCGACTTGTGTTCACTTAGCCAGCGTAACCAGAAATCACCACCGCGGCTGTGGCCAACGATTAAGGTGTCTGGTGTGATTTCATAGCGTTCAACTTCTTTGCACCAAAGATCCCAATCGGGCGCAAAAGCCATAGGGACTTCCGGAGTCGCAGCAGCAATGTCATGCTTTAGTAGTTGACTCTGTAGCCAAGGGATCCAATGCGCGTTACTCATACTCGGCATTGAAGGATTGTAGTATTCTTCCTTGCCAGGCTGGCCATGGAGGATGATTGCATTTTTCACTATGCTCATAATAACAAAAGAGGCCGAAATGACCTCTTAGATGATTTCACTGTTACATAGAGATGATGGCGGGACAGGGCACGAACCTACAATTTTGCTTTAACGACCTCCTCATTGAAGACATCGATATCGATACCCAAGCTACTAACGAGTTCCCTGGCTCTGCCCTCACCGCCTACATAATCCCAGATTTTCTTTACGTTTCGTTCAAATCGGGCGTGCTCCAAGTTTGGCAACTCCTTCAAGAGCATCTGTACCTCTTCTGGTGAAGGCGCACTGAAACCTACAGATATAAAACGTAACATTGCATAAAAGTTTGAGGACATTTCGCTATAACCGTCCAAGTTTAGCCGTAATTTCTTGTCCTTTATGTCTTGAATTGCTCCCGGTAGAACTTCTATGAGCGCACTTTCCCAGGGTCTAGTAAGAACATCTTGGCCTTTTATGGCACAACCATTTATCGTAAAGGCTACGAATTTTTCAATATTGTAAGCTATATCCGTACCGTCCATCGTGTGCATATCAAAAACAATGTAGTCGTTGTAATCCCAATTGGGCTCACTGGATACTAGAATCTTGTTATAGACCGTCTGTACGTCTTGATGGCTAGGGTAAGGGTTTTCCTTGAAGCCCAAGCTTTCCAAGTATTTCTCGTATTGCTTTGTGCCTTTCGTAATTACCTGATCGTAATCACGTTGGGTTAAATCTTGGCTATGAAATTCACGAATTAAAGAATTTCTTACAGCTCCACCAACAATGTAATGTTCAATATCTTCAGGAATACCTAACATTACCCGCCGGAACTCCGCTTCAGCCTCTTTCGTGTTGTACATTAATTGCAGCAGACCATTACTCATTTCACTACTATAACAAACCACTGAGCAGTGAGTCGTTTTTCATGATTGCGGGACCAGGACAGCGCACGTTATTCTGTGCGCCGAGCTTCGCCGGGCACCAGACTAACGACCGAATTGGAACCTAATTTCATCTGAATTACTTCGCTGGAATTCTGCCCTATCCTATTAGCCCAATGCCAGTAAAGTCGAGCCTGCCAATATCAAGAGCAGAGCTATAGCTTTGGGTTTGGTGAAAGCTTCTTTCAGTAAACGAAATCCAATCAAAGAGCCTATTAATAATGCGCTACTGCTTCGCAATGCCGTTACATAGGCCAGTGGTCCTGTAGAAAGAGCCAATATGTAGGCTCCGTATGATAGACCGAACAAGGTTCCTGTTATTGCCAATGATTTTTTATGAAGCTTTATCTGAGGTGCTTCTTTTACGCCGCATATTCTAGCTGATAGATATAACGTAACGACTGCCCCCAGGGTGCTTACGAAGCTGTAATAGTTTGCTCCTGAAGCATCAATTGCCTTTTTGTCCAAGACACCAGCGACCGATACCATTAGTAATCCTAAGAACGTATAGAGATTAGCCTTGTCAGCAGTAAAAATCTTTAACGGATTATGTAGATATCGTCCTTTGAGATTTAACACATATATACCTATAGCTAATATTAGTACACCTATTGTCGCGACTAACGAAGGTATTTGACCTAGAAATAGCAATCCAAGTAAAAGTGATACTACTGGCCCCAAACTTGATAGTGGCAAGATTTTTGAAAGCTCGCCATGCTTGAACGCATTAATATATAAATACGTGTTCATTGGGTAGAAGCCTACCCAGATTAATATTGTGGGCAGCCAAAAATTCATGCCAAGCTTGAATGGATTGAAAATGGGCCCTGCAATTAGCAAGATGGCCAATAAAACTGGTAACGCTAAAAGCTGCACCGTCCAACCGATAGTGAAATGATTAAGTTTGTGAGAAAGTTGTTTTTCGCTTGTTCGACGAACAGAGGCAAAGACTGCGCTTGCAAGCGCATATAAAAACCACATGTTTGGTTCCTTTTTATTTAGTTTGATTTCTTGAAGAGATTTGCAAAACCTAAGTTATGCGAATTATTGCTAATAATAGCATAGTTTTAAGTTTAAGTCAAGTAGTTGCGCGATTATATCGCTTTAATCTAGTATTTGGCGAATTAATAACAGATTAAAACTATATATTTCTTAATTTCTATTATACATAGAAATGGTTGAGTGACCAGAATCGGCCTATCGGCCTCCGCCGCTGGGGCATGCTCGAAGTAAACTTCTGCGCGTGTCCTCGCTCTGCCGAACCTAGGACCTACGATATTTTGCTTTGCAAAATCTCTAGTCCCAGGTTCGGGGCTTGGCCGCAACCAAAATAAAACACCCACTTTCGTGGGTGCCTTATTTTGGTTGCGGGACCAGGACTCGAACCTGGGACCTCATGGTTATGAGCCATGCGAGCTGCCGCTGCTCCATCCCGCGATGCATGAATGAACCACGGTATTGTAACAACAGAGGTGCTTTTTGTCAATTGGCTGATGGACGATGTAGCAGAAAATTCATCCAGGCTTCGAAATTGCGCTGCCAAACGGCCTGCTTGGGTAAGGATGTCTTGGCCGTAACGTCTCCTGGCTGAGCCACGGTATGCGCCATCGCTACATCGCCGGGCACGAGCAATTCAGTCTCGCCAGGAGCGCCCAAACCAAAGTTTTGACGAGCAGTCAGCTCTAGATACTGGTTCGTATTGAGATATTGGTTTTGCAGTTGCAAGTTTGTGTTTTCTAGATTTTGCAGCTGGTTTTCTTGAGATAATACGCTGATCTGTTTCTGTAAACCGTAGTTAGTTTGAATGGTCTTTATGCCACTCCAGCTTATCAAAAGGACGATTATAACGAATACCAGCAGGCCGACATTCCGAACATCGCGCAAGCTAGCCAGATAAGTCCTAATCCATTGTAGGGATTGTGCTATTTTGTTTGTCATTTTGTTTTAAAGCTTAACTAGGTGACACTGGTGGGGCAGGTTGGAGTTGAACCAACCACCAAGCGGTTATGAGCCGCCTGCTCTAACCGATGAGCTACTGCCCCGTACCCACATGAGACAAACCTGCGGTTTTTCTCATCGCGCCGGGCTTGAAATAAATTCAAGTCTCGGGCTGCTCTTTCCCCTTCTCGGGCGAAGAGCTCGGCTAACAGATACAAGTATACCAGAGTGTTGTCAGGTTGAAAGCTTAGGCGGTTTTAGACGGGCGACAACAATTCGACCAGCAATGCCGACCACTAATAGCACGACGGCATACACCATAAATCGCTTGCCCATATCTTGGATGATGCTACGAATAAGATCATGGCCAATACCCGCAAAGGCATTTGAGCTAAGGTCGAGTTTTAGGTGACTGTCGAGCAGACCCGGTGCGAGGCTCAAGCCCACCGCCACCAACCCAACCAGCACGCCCAAAACAATCGCCACATCTGGTAGTGTCGCAAACCGGTGCCGCTCCCACGAAAGCGCCAACAGTGCGCCTACCAGCACGACACTCAGTATAATCGCGCTTAGCTTAACGTGCTCAAAGGTACGCCGGACATTTTGAACATTATTGTTGGTAGTCGAAATGATGGCAACTGGTTTGCTAAGACTGTTGTCGGGCGGAATCGGTACGCCGGCTGCTTGAGCCCGGGCCACCACGTCACGCATATCGATAGTCGGCAGCTGCAAACTACCGCGCAGGTAGGCTTCGAGAACTTCAACCGCCGAATTAAGCTTCGATTTAATAAGATCAGGGGTGAAAATACCCTGCAGCTGCCCCGCGGCTATGGCCGCGGCCGCTGGCGGCACATTAGGGTTGGCGGCCACAACGCTTGCACGCAGCTCGTCTGATAAAGCTGTAGAAAGTTTGTTATAACTGTTCGTGCTCGCCAATTGGCTCTCTATGTAGTGGCTGCTTAAAAGCGTCGAATCAACAGTCATAGTTACGATTGCGACTAGCAAAGCGGCCGACAGCAAGCTCGCCAAAAATTTTGTAAGCGAAGACAAAAGCATGCTCCGATTGTACGCCCATCAAAGCATAAGCACTAGCGGCTTAGTTGGCGTCGCGCTTCAAGAACAGCATCCAAGCAATGAGCCAACCAACTACCAAATAACAACTGAAGATTATTGCGGCGTGGGCGTGTGTTAGAGAGCCACGTACTGGATCCGATATCACGGAGTTCAGCAGCATAAATGGCAGATAGCCCGCGTTATCTTTGAGCACTAGACCTAGCAGCTGCTCGATGGGCGGAACGGCAAAGAGAGCTACTATTGCGCCCAGCTGGTTCCGTATGAGTGCGGCCAGCAGCAATGCTAGCGATATATAGGCCCAGCCATAGTACAATCCGCGCCAGAACAAATCGCCGAAATGGATCGTCTGTGGCACGAGCGTATGCCCGTGGGCATAAACTCCCAGATACGCCATAACTGGTGACAAAACGCCAATGAACACAGTGAACAGAATCGCAAAACCCGTAACCGCCAAGAATTTGGCAAGTAGTACTTTGGTGCGGCTATTTGACGACGTCAAAGTGTACATAATCGTGTTGTAGCGATACTCATGCGTCATCAGTAATATTGCGATAATCGAGCCAAAGAGCATGGGCAGCGAGTTCAATGCGCCGATAACATCATTAGTTAGTTGGTTGGGGTCATGTAGCTCAGGCCCCGTCAATCGCCAGCCCACTACATAAAAAGCGTAGAAAATTACAAATTCGGTGGCTAATCCAACGGCGACGTAGGTAGAGCGAACCGTTAACAGTTTTCGAAATTCGGCTTTCAAGGCAACTATCATTTCCTGCCTCCCGGTTTGGTCGCAAACTCTTCCGAACCGGCCGTAATCTCCAAGAATGCCTCCTCTAGCGAGGCACTACGATTAGTAAGCTCAAACACGGGTACACCAGCCGCATGAGCTAATTTACCGATGTCATCTGTTTTTTTACCATTTATTTTCAGGCCGTCGTCGAGTTTTTCAAAACGTATCGATTCTTTTTTGAGGGCGGCTTCAAGTTTGGCCGTACTGCCTACACGCACGAACACGCCAGAGTGCGCGCTGCCAGAAATCAATTCAGCGATAGACGTATCGGCTATGAGTTTACCCTTGCCAATTACTACCACATTGTCGGCCATCTGGGACATTTCGCTTAAGAGATGTGACGAGACAAACACGGCATTGCCGCCTTCAGCGTAGTTTTTCAAAAAATCACGCAGCCAGGCGATGCCTTCAGGATCTAAACCGTTCGCTGGCTCGTCGAGCATTAGATATTTTGGTTTACCCAAAATTGCCGCCGCGATACCAAGGCGCTGACTCATACCAAGGCTAAATTTGCCGGGTCTTTTCTTGGCTTCGCTGCTTAAGCCGACTAGCTCAAGTGCTTCATCGACGCGGTTCATTGGGATGCCGCCACCCGCGGCTAGGATCCTTAGGTGCTGCCTAGCTGTACGAGTCGGGTGAAAGGCTTTGGCTTCTAATAATATGCCGACCATCTTTGATGGTTGTGTATATTCATGAAGTTTCTTGCCGTCAAAGGTAGTGCTACCACTGCCGTTATCAAGTCCGAGCATCAGCCGCATGGTGGTCGACTTGCCGGCACCATTCGGCCCCAAAAATCCCGTGACTTTTCCAGTTTCTACAGTGAATGAAAGGTTATCTACAGCCGTCTTCTTGCGATAGTTTTTGTGCAGGTTGCTGGCTTTGATCATACTTATTAATAATACTAGCACGACACGCTTGGTTTAAATCTAGGCCGTCGCTTGAAGAGCGTGCATGAGGTCTGAGATATTTTTTGCGGACATAAGTTCTTCGCGGAATTCTTTGGCGCCGTCGAAATCGCTGATGTAAACTTTGCAAAATTTATTGAGAGTCTTGATGTTGCGCTCACGATTTTGCCAGGTAGCCGCAAACAGTTCGACCTGCTTTTGGTAAAGCGCTATACGCTTTTCTCTTGGATAATCAGCCCACGGGCTGCTGGCGGCAAAAACGAATGGGTCGTGGAAAACTCCGCGGCCGATCATAATTCCGTCCAGACCATACTGACCAGTCAGCTGCTCGCCTTCGGCTCGACTCATCACATCGCCGTTACCGACAATCAGCGTATTTGGTGCCAGCTTGTTGCGCAGTTTAGCCACGTCGCCGGTGATTTCCCAATGCGCCGGCACTTTGCTCATTTCTTTTCGGGTCCGGCCGTGAACAGTCAGCATATCGAGGTTTTTACCGAGCAAAAATTCGAACCACGACATATCGACGTCGCTAAAGCCAAGCCGAGTTTTGACACTCAGAGGCAATTTGCCGTCGAGCCCTTCACGAGTGGCGTCGATGATATCACTGGCTAACTGGCGGTTTTCGGGCTTGATAAGTGCGCTGCAGGCACCGTTTTGAACTTCGCTTTTGGCCGGACAGCCCATATTTAAATCCACGCCCACAAACCCGCACCCATCTGGCAGACCAAGCTCTTTGACTAGTGAGCCGTCGGCAATCTGTGTGGCGACGGCGCGGAAGTTTTCGGGCTTGAGACCCCATAGTTGGGCAATCAGCCCCTGCTCCGTTTCAGCGAAACGCAGCTTTTTTAAAAGTTTGCTGCGGCCAGGGCTCATAAGCCCGTCGACGTTCACAAATTCGGTAAAAAACAGGTCTGGGCGCGCGCAATCAGCAACGATTTGGCGAAACACCGTATCTGTCACGTCATCCATCGGTGCCAATACAAAAAACGGCCTGGGCAAGTCCTTATAAAACATCTCTGTAATTATACTTTATCCGCTGCGCTAACGATTGGCGCGCTTTTCTGCTGCCGCGCGTTCGCGAGCCATTTGATACGAAATATTTTCTCCGGCAGTTTCTTTCACGATGGCGTCGTGGGTCGCCATGATGCCAGCAGCCATCGCTTGCCGATGACCGATGCCGTTACGGACTGCCGCGCGCTCGGCCAGCTGCTCCACCGTAAGTGGTTCATAATTCTGATAATACGTCGGCGCGCCCATATCTGCTTCGGAGTCACCATGTCGAGGTTCGTAAGTTGGGCGTCTTTTTTTGGGTTGATACACGGGAATCTTTTGCTGCGGCCATGACCCATCTTCGTAAGCATGCTCCATGTAAGGGTTCATCACCCCTTGATCAAGGGCAACCTCTTCTTGGCGCGTCATAGCGTCAGGATCAGTTGCGGGTTGGCGAGTTTCATGGTCTGGTATCATAAGCTGAACTATACCACAAAACGCTTATTTTTTCAACTACCTATGCGCTCAGTTGTCTACTAAAATTGAGCCGCCTGCTTCGGGTTGCAGGACCATGCCAAATTGCACTATACTCAAAGTGGTTAAGCTATATAAAATTTATACAGAGAACTTTGTCTTAGGTAGATTACGCGCATGGCAAGACTTCCTACTCCCGGTGGCGATACTGGTAACTGGGGTGATATCCTCAATGCCTATCTCGGTGTCGAGCACAACACCGACGGTAGCCTAAAGATCCGTACCGACGGCAGTGTTCCGACGCTGACCGGCGGTAAAGTTTCTGCCGCTAATTTGCCTGTCGGCACAACCACCGGAACAGTAGCTGCGGGTGATGACGGTCGAATTACTGGGGCTATCCAATCTGGCGCGGCAGCTGGCGGTGACTTATCGGGCACACTACCAAACCCAACCGTTGCGAAGGTTAACGGTGTTGCCATAAGTGGTGTACCAGCACCTGGGAATTTATTAACTGCTACTGGCGCCTCGGCGGCATCGTGGCAAACCCCAACGCCATTCCCGACAATAGTTGACGGCGGAACACCGTAAGGATAATAGGAGAAGATCTTGGCTACAGAATATGCAACCATCCAGATGCGCCGTGGCACTGCCGCCCAGTGGTCCACCGCTAATACCGTACTTGCTGACGGCGAATGGGGCTACGAAACCGACACCAAGAAGCTAAAGATCGGTAATGGTGCGACAGCTTGGAACTCGCTCAGCTATACGATCGGTGGCCCGGCTCTAAGCCCACAACTAACACTACCGACCGATCTTGGTTACGCAGCTTGGAACTTTGATCCGTCAGGCACCAGCGGCTCTCTCTACAGCTTGTTAATAGGAAAAATATATTTACAGCGAGTCGACATCAGGAACAATATTACGGTAAGTAAGCTCGCGTTCGGGTTTAATAGCGGCGGGAGCGGAATGAGCAACAGCTATGCAGGTATCTACAGTTCAGCAGGTTCACGGCTCGCGGCAACAACGGATATCTCGACCGCCATACAGAACGTTCCCGGATTTGAACTTGTGGTTACCCTGACCGCTTCGGCCAATTTGACCGCCAATTCATTTGTCTGGGTAGCTCTCCTTGTCGGCGCAAGCACTGGGTCTGCGCCGCAACCGACTAGTGCCAGTATGCCTAGCAACGATATAGGACAGTCACAGTTGACGGTACAGACTGCGCGTGGTGGCACATACGGTACCGGACAGACTTCGTTGCCAGCAAGCATTACTGTCGCTTCTATCGCGAAAAACTTTAGTTTCCTACCATGGGTAGCAATCATATAAGGCAATGACAGGAAGATACATATAATGGCTACACAAATTTCAACCATCCAAATGCGCCGTGGCACCAGTGCCCAGTGGACTGCTGCCAACCCGATACTTTCGGCTGGCGAGTGGGGTTTTGAAACTGATACCAAGAAGCTAAAGATTGGCGACGGAACGACCACCTGGGCGGCGCTTGCTTATGCGTTCGGCGGTGTAGGTATATCTGGCACACCCACGGCTGGCCAGGTTCTGACCGCCACATCTCCTTCGGCAGCCAACTGGCAGTCTGCGAAAGCTCAAGACATATCACCTACTGATTACGGTTTTACGGCCTGGGCATTTGATCCTACCGGACTCGGTGGTCTATCGATAGCTCCTACGCTTGGTAGTCTGTTCTTGTTCCGTATGGATATACGTGTTGCCACGACAGCTTCAAAGGTCGTGGTTGCGCTCCTAAGTAATGGATCCGCACTCGCCAACTGCTTTGCTGGTATCTATAGTTCGGCAGGTGCTTTACTCGCCGGATCGGCTGACATATCAGCGACTCTCGCCGGTGCCGCGACTAACAGCGACGTTATCCTAAATCTTAGCGGTACGGCAAGCTTAGCGAGTGGTTCGTTCGTGTGGGCGGCTCTACTGGAAAACGGTACCACCGCGACCAACCTTATAGTCAGTAGAGGTAACGCCCTTGTGGGGTCATCGCAACTTACCGGCGCAACCGCACGCTTCGGCACCTTTGGCAGCGGCCTAACTGCCTTGCCCGCATCAATCACGCCTGCCTCTATCACTAAATGGAACAGCACCATGCCTTGGGCGGGCATAATTTAGGAAGTTGATAATATATGGTTTGGAATCTTGACGGCGGCGACCCAACAACGGCAACTTCGGTACCGAATTTAACTATACCCGAAGCTGATGGTCGCTACATACGAACCATCAACTCTACCTTACCTGATGCCTCCGGTAATGTAGCGGTTACGGCTGGGGTATCTTCGGTAGCTGGACGTACCGGTGCGATCACGCTTGCCGAGGGCGATGTCACCAATCTAACTACTCACCTCGCCAGCAAAGCCGATCTGGTGGCCGGAAAATTATCAGCCACGCAAATCCCCACATCGGTTGTTCAGTCGGTCAACGGTACGGCTCCTACGAATGGAGATGTGACCGTGGCTGTTACTGTCGATCCGACAAGCACTGTGCCCTACCACGACCATGTTCGTACGTGGAGCCCCATCACGTACTACAACACCCGCAGTGATGGCACTGTAATTACAGTGTCCATGCCTGACACTCCTCATAGCGTTATATTTCTCAATGACAATGCCACGATAAACCTAGGTCACCCGAAGCAAAACTACAGCGCGTTCTCTTCGCCTGTCACCGGCCAATTGTTACCACCCAGTGAGCCTTACCATGGCGCTGTAGACCGAGGTCAGGCGACAATCATGCGTGACCCCTATGGTAACTTCCCCTTTCGAGACTGGACCGAATCGGGTCAAGAAATGACCATCATGATAGTCCAAGATGACGCCGGAGCACATACCGTCAACTGGCAGCAAACCACCAACGGCGGCACCGCGTACTCGGTAGCTGGTTATAATGCCGCATCCTTGAGCGTTAGCGGCGTGACCGGCACGGCAGTGCCTGCTCCAGTCTCAACGGCATCAATCGCCACATATTATCGTTTCCGCTGGATGGGCTGGCAGATTGGCTGGATGATGTACGAATATAGTCCGAATGTGACGCTGCAGTTCTCGGCCCTGCCGTCATCACTAGCTTCGGGCGCCCCTACCTATTTCCGAGCATTCGAGACGACAGCCCCGGGTAGTGGGGCAATTACCGCGGGGGCCAAAACACAAATTCTTTCCGCCATATCGACATATCTACCCACGAATTCTCGAAAACTACTGTACAACTTGGGCTTTACTTGGGAGTTCTCGTTGAACACTAGTTTTTCGGTTGTATCTGGAACGGTCGGTGGAGCGCTGGGACTAACAAATGAATGGCCAGCCACTGCGTGGGTAAATCCTAATACGGCAGCTGGCACCTCAAATGGCATCAAGGGTGTTATCTGCCACGAATTCGCCCACGCTCTGGATATGCATATGTATAGGGAAAACAATGGCGTGACAGTCACTGTGCCGGACGCGGCCTCGTACTACTGGGCACCGTCAAGATATTTCCCTTTTGGCGTAAATAACCAGGTTACGGCAGCAGCTGGATCAACCCGTACGGCATACCTAATCCATGATGACCCGGCTATTCAAAACATGTGGTTAGCTAGCAAGGCAGCCTTTGATGGTGGCGGCACGTCTATCAATAGTTACTACGTCTACGGCCCTTCCGGTGTCGGTGGCGGAGCCAACAATGGCGGCATGCAGGAGTGGACCGCTCAGATGCTCGGTGGGTATCTGTTAGATAAAGTGGACAACAACACCTCGATGATGGCAGCCGCCGCCACTCCGGCAATCATCACACAGTTCAAGACCTGGGCCACCAACAATACCTTGCTGCAAAGCTACATGGTTTAGTTAGATCTATTCCCAGCGGAAGACGCGGAAAGCAAGCACGTAGACTACAGCCAGCCAAGCGGCCATAACGCTGAGCTGTGAGCCAATGTTCCAAAGATGTTGGCCCTCGGTAGCTATCAACCGCGCGCCATCAATTACTGGGCTCAGAGGCAAAAACCCTGAGATATTTTGTAACCAGTGGGGCATCAAAAAACGGGGGAAAAAGGTGCCAGAGAGAAACATCATAGGAAAGACGATGATGTTTGCCAGCGGTGCCGCCTGTCGTTCGTTCTTCGCCCAACCACCAATAGCCAGACCAATCCCAAGAATCATGACAATTCCAAATGCCAAGAACAGTGAAAGTTCGAAGTAATTACCGACTACGTGCAAATGGAAGACGGCCATCGCCACGACAAACATCACCGCAATCGACATCAGACCAGAAACGGCATTACCAAACATCACCGATAGGAAATATTGCCAGACTCTTAGCGGCGTAGTATGCAAACGGCGCAAAATACCCATCTTCTTGAGCTCCGGGAAGACGTTGATTGGACCAAATATGCCGGCACCCAGTATGGAGAAGCCTAGTAAACCGGTGAAGGTATAGTCAAAAGCACTCAGAGAGCGCTCATTGTTCTGTTTGCTGGTAACCGTGAACGGCGTTGAGGTGCTCACTAATTTGGAGTTTATGGACTGCATTTCGGCCTGCAACACCGTTGTCAGCGTTATGGCGGCGCTTTGATTATTCTGCGTGTAGTGGACAACGGCCTGGCCGGATGGAGCATTTTGACCCGGTTGAATGGAACCGAAGCTGCTCGGTAACTCAATGGTAGCCTCTAGTTCGCCGCGGCTCATTTTTTCATTAGCAGCCTTAAAAGTAGTCACGTTTTTGTCGACCTTAAGCGCCTTTTGGCTACCCATTTGGTCTACAAATTGTTGCGCGAACGGCGTCTTTGACTCATTTATAACCGCTATATTGAACGAGACTGTCTTATTACTGCTGTTCAGGCTACCGAATACGAAGAGGAAGATTAAGGGGAATAGGAAAGTAAAAAACAGCGCTAGGCGATCGCGGAACAAGCGTTTGATGTTGATCGCGAAAAAGGCCCAGACAGTGTAGAATTTTTGTTTGGTTGTCATTCGTGCAACCCCTTTCCGGTCATGTCGATAAATACGTCTTCGAGATTAGCCTGCTCGACGTGTTGCTCCTTTTTAAACCCTCTTTCGAGTAATTGCTTGATGAGTTTTTTGGGAGTATCGAGAGCGATGATCTTGCCTTGATCCATAATGGCAACCCTGTCACAGAGAACTTCGGCCTCGTCCATATAGTGCGTTGTCAAGATGACGCTGATACCCCGGTCACGGACTTCTTCAATAAGTTTCCACAGGTTACGCCGCGCTTGCGGATCGAGGCCGGTAGTTGGCTCGTCCAGGAAGAATACTTTTGGACTGTGTACTAGTGCTGCCACAATGCTAAAACGCTGCTTTTGGCCGCCAGAAAGATCCTCTACAAAGCTGTTGGCCTTTTCGCCTAAATCAACTTCGTCCAGAAATTTTTTGGGGTCGACCTTTTCGCCGTATGCGGCCGCGAACATCTGTATAAGCTCAGTTAGTTTAGTTTTGTCCTGAAACCCGGGTGTTTGTGGTTGAACGCCGATAATAGCTCGGATTTCGTAGGGATTTTTAGCAACGTCGATACCGTCTATGGTCGCCGTACCGCCATCGATTTCACGCAGAGTCTCAATCATTTCCAAGGTCGTGGTTTTGCCGGCGCCATTGGGTCCTAAAATACCAAATATTTCACCCTTTTTGACCTCAAAACTAACACCTTTGACGGCTTCGTTGTCGCCATAGCTTTTGCGGAGATCTTTTACTCTTAAAATCATTTCAGACATACCACTCAACCTTAGCAGACTGTTTTAACTTTGGTCAAACAAAAAAGCACCTCGATATCGCTACCGAGGTGCTTTTTAGTATTTTTACTTAGACGCCGCGCTTGACGGTCAAAAAGCCGTTGCGTGGGTTCTCGTTGACACTGAAACCTGCTGGCAGGTCAGATGCCTCTGGACGCTCGTCCTTAGAGAAATAGTAGATTGTTTGTTCTTTGCCACCGCGAAGGGTTACTTTCTTTGAGTTTAAGTAGTAAGTAACACCTTTTGAGTTCGTGTGCTTGTATGCCATGCTCACTGTTCCCCTCTTTAACTTAATGTTAGTACCCCTAACATACTCCCGGTGGTTTTCCTTTGTCAACACCTACACCTTGATTATTCGTATCTTATGCCCGATTTGGAGCTCTCTATTCAGAGCTACTCACAATGCGCTGTTGCGTACGAATATGCTTATGTATTACACTGGTGGGGATAGTAAACTCTAAGAAGGTGGTTAAACATGGACTTTCGTCAAAACTCACAATCTACGGTTCGTCCCACAAGCAGCGTAGGTGCAGAGGTAGGTGCAGAAGCACCAAAACAAGATAAAAAAGTAAACGGCAAGGATTCTGAGGCCAAATGGTCGCGTCTTTTGAGTGCTGTTGTGCTTTTTGGGATCGCTATTTTGATAGCGGCTGTTGCTTTTGCCTTCACCCGCAGCGAAACCAGTGCTGAGTCTAAACTCGTCGATGGCAGCAAATATCAGGCGGTGTTCCTGAACAACGGCCAGGTATATTTTGGTAACGTCACAGCCCTGAACAGCAAATACATCAACCTGACACACGTCTACTACCTTACTCAGAACAGCGCTACTGACGCCAAAGGCGTAACAACAAACAACGGTTACACGCTGGTCAAACTAGGTTGTCAGCAAATCCATGACCCATATGACCAAATGGTCATCAACCGCGATCAAGTCACCTTCTGGGAGAATCTTGTAGATAAGGGCACTGTCGTGTCCAAGATCAACGAGTTCAAGAAGAGCTTCCCGAACGGTCCAGACTGTACTCAGGTCAGTAATCAGACCCAGGCAGCCGCCGATGCCACCACCCAAGCTACTGGTACCGCACCTAAGAAGTAGCCCCGGTTCATGATTCTAAAATAGCTCCCCTGGTGGGAGCTATTTTATTAGAGTAGATACCGCTTTATCCACCAGTGATAAACGGCACTAGCTAGGAATAAAATTATAGATACAACAGCTATAACCATAGTCCAGCCAGCAGTGTCAGGTGACCATTTGGCGGCCGTAAAATCAAACTTGTAAAGCGCGTCTGGGATGGGTGCGAACTGAACACCATTTGTTGCGGTTTGCTTAGGCTGGGCAGCTACCAGCCGGTCGTAGGTGTACTTCAGCTGAATTGGCGGGTGAACGGCGTTCGAGCCACTAGCCAGACCAGTATTCATATGCGAATAGACGTAGTGCCGCAAATTTTGCAGAGCGCCTTCGACGTCACCAGCATTTTTGTCAGCCGCGTAGACCGCGTCGCGCAGCACTACCATGTGCTCGTTGTTGCGTCGCAGGCTAACCAAGCAAAAGGCACTGCTGATGATAGCTATAACCAAAAAATACCAAGGGTGAATCTTTCTAAATTTTGTCCAGGCGTGGTGAAGACGTCGTTTATTCATCGCTGCTTATGATTATAGGGCTAGGAACCAGCAATTAGGAAATAGAAACTCGTGGTTTTGGGGCAAAACAGAGAACCCTGGAAGCGAATGCTATTTTCTATTTACTACTTACTCGTTACTATTAGGACATGCATATTTTCTTTTCGGGTATTGGTGGAGCCGGGATAGGCCCGCTAGCGCTTGTGGCCAAACAGGCTGGCTATGACGTATCCGGATCCGACAAACAAGATTCGCAGTACATTGATTATCTAAAAAAACACGGTATTACCGACATTCATATCGGCCAATCCTACGAAGATATTGCTGCCGCTCATGCCAAAAACTCCATAGATTGGTTCGTTTATTCATCGGCGGTGGCCATCGAGCAGCCCGATGCTCCAGAACTGCAATTCTGCCGTGAGCAACGCATAAAACTATCGAAGCGCGACGAGCTACTAAACCAAATTTTGCGGGACAAACACCTTAAGCTAATTGCTGTCGCCGGCACTCACGGCAAAACTACCGCTACCGCCATGACCGTGTGGCTCATGAAGCGGCTCGGCTTGCCTATCGGCTACATTTTGCCTGCCAAAAGCAGCTTCGCCGAAATGGGCGCTTACGAACCGGATGCTGAATACTTTGTTTATGAAGCTGACGAGTTCGATCGCAATTTCTTGAGCTTTGAGCCAGCCATCAGCCTAATTACTGGTGTTGACTGGGATCATCCTGATATCTACCCAACACGTGAAGAGTACAATGCCGCTTTTCGTGACTTTTTGGAGCAAAGTGATAGCGCCGTGATTTGGCAAGGTGATGCCGATCGGCTAGAGGTAGAACCCAACGAAACACAGCTGGTTCTTGATGAGTCAAACCCAGATATCGGCCAAAAACTAACTCTGGATGGTATCGTCAACCGTCAGAACGCTTGGGAAGTGGCTCAGGCAGTGCATAAACTCACCGGTAAATCGCTGGCTGAGCTCGTAGAACATTTAAACAACTTCCCTGGTGTCTCGCGCCGTTTTGAGCAAATCATACCTGGTTTGTACAGTGATTACGCCCACACCCCGCCCAAAATCCGTGGCGCCTTGCAGTTAGCCCATGAGGTAGCCGGCGACAATGTAGTGGTTGTTTACGAAGGCCTGCACAACACCCGGCAGCACTTCATAAAAGCTGAGCTGGTCAACTTGTTTGACGGTGTCAAAAAGCTCTATATCGTGCCTAGTTATCTGGCGCGTGAGGACGAATCGCTTAAATTATTGATGCCAGCTGATTTGAAACTACTCTTAAGTGCTGAGGCACAAACGATAACCGAGGTTTCCCAGCTCGACAAAAACCTCGCTCAAACCATCCGCAAACACCTAGAAGCTGGCGACACTGTACTGTGTCTGACCGCTGGTGGAGGCAATAGTCTTGACGAATGGCTCCGCCAGCAATTCCAAACTTAATCTAACTAGCTGTTAATACCGCAACACTAAACACTAGAACTTTTGTTTCGTTTGTGGTCAACTACAAGTAATGCGGATGGAGGCAAAGACAGCTATTGCTACTGTGGGCTTGATCGGTCTTGTGTTGCCTGCAGCCTCCTGTAGCGGTAGTGAACAAGCTCCACATCCAGCACACTCCGTAACCGAAAGTAGCTCAAGCCGTTCGCTGGAACTTTCACCCTACGCCACGTCTATCCTTTCAAGCGCGGCACTACAGAACATGCCAGATGCGTCTCCAGCCCCTTTAAGACCACCGTCAGAAACTCCGTCTCCCCCGACTATGCTTCCTTCGCTGCGCCATGAGACTGCAATCTTACCGAACCAGACCGCCACGCAGCACCCTTCAAAGACCGTTGATATACCCGTGTCCGCGCCAGAAAAGATTCAGCGCTACAAAGCCAAAAAATATCTCAATACCGTACTGAAACCAGTTATGAAGCGCGAAAATATACCGATAATTAACCCTGTAAACACGAGTGAGTCTAACCCCGTAAACACTCCTCAGCAGTTCATAATTAAGGTCGACGATGCGTGTGCCGCGCAGTTTTTAGTGAACACAGACCCCACGGCAGCCAATGTATACAACATA
Source organism: Saccharimonadales bacterium (SeqCode) (assembly GCA_041649215.1). Taxonomy (GTDB): domain Bacteria; phylum Patescibacteriota; class Saccharimonadia; order Saccharimonadales; family UBA4665; genus JBAZNN01. The sequence goes on along the minus strand of JBAZNN010000001.1, from coordinate 758,388 downwards.
TCCGTGTCGGTTTTTGGTGATCGTAAAACTGTGTCGGATGGGAATAAGTATGGTCCCAATGTGCCTGGCAAAACCGGTCATGCCGAAGGGCCTTTTCTAGAAGAAGGTCAAGATTTTCCGGCCAATGCGCCAACTACTGCGATACGCTACGTTAGACGAGCCGGGTATCTAGTATGCCACAAATTAAAACCAATAATGCAAGTCGATTCAGCCGCCGCGCCCTATATACCACCTAACGCAGAGCAAAAATAAGCGCGATAACGACGATAATTAACGTGACAACGTAGGGCCAAAGTGGACCGGCTGGTGCAACTTTGTTAAGGCCAGGCCGCACCAGAACAGTTGGTCCAACTGGCTTTTGAGTAGCCGCGCTTGGGATATTCGGCAGCGCACTCTGAGGGCTCGATTTACCTAACGCTGCCGCTACTAGGGCGATCTCGCCGGCCGCGGCGGTGGTGTCGGTGTCGAGCGGAGCGGTCTCTTGTTGGCGCTCACGGTAATACTCCCGACCATATTCGAGCGTCGGCTTATCAACCGGTTTGCCAGTTTTGACATCGAGCTCAATCCGGTGCCAAGCGCTGGTTTCCACCCGCCGGTCGGCTGGTAGCTCTGGTTGCTCGGGGGCCTCTGGTAGCGGGGCTTCTGGTTTTTTTTCCGGTTTATTTTCGAATCGATTCTGTTCAAAACGTTTATCTAGGCGGTTGAGTTCCACCTGAGTAGTTTGTCTTTCTTTGTCAAACTCATGCCATAGTTCATTTTGGCTGATTTCTTGAGACTTTGAGCGCTTCTCTTGGTGCTCAAAAACCCTTGACTGCCTCTTTTCACGATGTTTGTGCTTGAGGTGCTCATAGCCACCACCAACCATTAAACCGGTTAGAAGACCACGGTTTTGGCCAGCTTTTTCGACCGCATGCAATGCGTCATCAACCTCTTTTTTGGTAGCTGGTTGCTCGATAGCCACCGGGCTGGTCTGTGCCCAACCCTGCTCAACGCGTTCGGCTCGTTCAACTGGAGTTATTTCTGGTTGGACTATTGGTATTGGCTGTTCAACTTCGTGCGCAGTGACCGGCGGTTTGGTTTCCTGGCTATCCATTGACGACAGCTCTGTATAATTGGCCACCGACTCATAGGTTGGCGCTAGAGTTGCGGCTTCTTCCGGTTCATTCCTTGGCAATACTATTTCATCAAACCACCGCTCGTACGATCTTGGTGTCTCAGTTTCCGGCGTCCGCAGCGGTATCTCGTGCTCGACCTCGGCTTCGTCTAGTTGCAGAATCCCCTCGCCGACATATAGTTGGTCGGGTCGTAGCTCATGGGTTACCTCTTCCGTCAGGACAACTTCGGTTTTTTCAGTCGCGACCGGCTCTTCGGGTTCTGCAACCTCTTCCTTGTCTTGTTTTTTCTTCAGCAATAGCTCGGCCAGCGTCGCGTCTATAGGCTTTGACTCTTTGGGGTTGATTAGTTTCTTCGGCTCACTAGTCAGGTGCGCGTTTAATACATGACTACCGGTGCGCTTTTTGCGCTTTGTCTTTTTATCTTCCGGCTTGTCAGGCGTGGTCGCTTCGTAACGATTGGGGGGTGATATCTCCATAGTGAATACCTAATTTATACAATATTTATATAGTTTTTACAATGATTTTCGGACATCAATTACTGCGACAACCGACCATTTTCGTCGATCTTGACCGCCCCTGGACGAATAATTTCTATGGCGTCATCAACAATTCGGATGATAGTTGACGGCACGGGCTTGGCGATATCGCCACCGTTTACGTAGAAATCGATCTGATTACCAAAGTACTTTTGCGCTTCGTCGATATTCGTCGCCACAGGCTCACCGGGCAGATTCGCGCTGGTCGTCACGAGTGGTCCCGTCTGCAATAATAGACTCCTGAGCATTTTGTCACTTGGGACCCGAACAGCCAACGAATGTTTACCAAGATGCAGGTAGGCATGTGTTTCATCGCACGGGATAACGACGCTAAGTGGGTTTGGCCAAAAATCTTCGACCGCCTTGACATACCTAGGACGGATGCCCAGATCGATAAATTGCTGAACTTTGGCAGCGATAACGGTTCCTGGTTTATGCTCGCGGTGCTTCAAGGCGTATAGACGCTTCACTGCCACGGGGTCAGCCGCGCTACAAACTAAGCCGTACACGGTGTCAGTCGGTATCACACCGACGCCACCGCCTTTTAGCAGCGACACAAGCTCTGTGTCGGTTATCGAATCAGCTATATGTGTCATTTTGTTTTCGAGTAGGCGTAGTAACTTAGGCCTGCCAGGGCTAGAAAGACGACAACCGCTAAGAAGATAGCAAGCGTAGGTGTGCTAGATTGTTTTGGCGATTTGGGTGGCAGGTTTGGCTTTTCCGGCTTTTTGTCGGGCAGCGCGGGCTGGTTAGCTACTTCCGGCGTGGCATCAATTACCGGTGGATCCGACGGTTTTGGTGGCACAACAACGTCCATGACCGGTACGGGGGGCTTTGGCGAAGGTTCGACTGGGGTTTTTGTTGGTTCCATCACCGTTTATTTTAACACGCTGGTTGGTTAGCTCCACTCCCTGTTATGATACTAGTAAGAGAATGATAAACAAATGATTCCCCTGCTCGTACGTGTCATCAAAAGACTGATGGTTTTAGCCGTCGGTCTACTGGTTGTGTATATGGCCGTTTACCACGTATTTCCTATTTTTGACCGCCGTTTGCCGCTGGCACTTGCCCTGTTCACAACGTATGTGATTATGGCTTACGCGGCCATACCGGCGCTGTTCCGAGGCATCCGATTCTTTTGGCGCCCCAGCCACATCCCCCTGTACTCGGTAACGCCCGATGGCTTTGCCAGTGACCCGGTTAATATCGGTCTGGTAGGCACGCGGCCACAAGTCATCCTGGCCATGGAGGCCGCGGGCTGGCAGTTAGCTGATCACAAATCCTTGCGCACCATGGCACAAGCTTTGATTTTGACTTTCCTTGGTCAATCTTACCCAGCCGCACCCATGAGCAGCCTATTTTTGTTTGGCCGAAAGCAGGACCTTGGTTTTGAGCTCGAGATCGAGAACTCGCGCGGCTATCGACACCACGTCCGCTTTTGGTCAACCGATGCCGAAACGCCCGAAAGCTTCACCCATCACACACATTTCTGGCAGCACCTCTATCGGCCACACCACAGAAAGTCCGATCGTCAACTTTGGGTTGGTGCCGCCAGCAAAGACGTCGGCTTCGCGCCGATTCGTCACAATGCCCAACTAACGCACATGATAGACCCGGACACCAATGCCGAACGCGAGCTAATCGTGGCCGACCTGGAAAAAAGCAAGCGAATCGTTCGTAAGCATGACGTCATTATTACCCGCCCCTACCGTTTGGCAAATCGTGCCTGGCGCGGGTTTTTGCTAAGTGATGGTCGCATGACCATCTGTGAACTAGTCTAATAGCCCGCGGCGTTCGCGGTATTGGTTACGTCGGTGATCTTCTTTGGCTGGCCACCGCTCAGGCTAACTACGTAGTCCGATGATTCATGCGTATCAACAACCCGGTAAATGGCTGTGTCATTACTAATCCAGCGAGTAGCTATATAAAGGCCACTTTGAGTTACAAGTACGGTATCCTTGCTGGTGCTAAGGTTGTAGTCGATCAAGACGCCACGACCATCGCGGGTTTCAACCCACAGACTGTGGCTGGCATCGCGGTTGTCCACGTAGTCATGAGATGTGAAATTAGCTGGCGCGGTGGCTGTTTTTACAGAGTTGTCGCCGACGGTATAACTTACCCAGCCGCTGGATGTTTGCAGCGTTAGGGCGTTGTAGCCAGTGCGCAAAATGCTCCAGACTTCTTTATTTGCTAGTACCTGTTTGCCAGTTCCGTCGGGTTTAATCGTGTTGAAGCCTGGAGTGCTGCCGGGGCCAGACGCTGCCGTAGCGTAATAGATAGAGTTACCTATAATCAATGGGCCGTTGAAATAATTAGCGGAGGCTATCTGCTGACGTTTGTTAGACGCGAAATCATACGAATAGATGCGCTGGCGATTTGGGTTGGCGGCGCTGGCGCTGGCGACGGTCAATTGATAGACCAACCGGCCGTTTACCCAACCGACTAGGTTGATTTGTTCGGCATGATCGAGCGTTACGCTAGCCTCGGTAGCCAGGTTGATGAGCGTCAGTGTGCTGAGCAAATAGCCATCGTTATTGCGTTGATTATCACGGCTCGAGACTAGTGCGACCTGATTATTGTCCGGGCTGACGGTCAGGCCGATATTCTGTGTTTCCAGCCCCGTACCAGCCAGCAAGACTTTACGATTTTTACCGTCTATATCTATGGTGTACAGATCGTATTTACCACTTTGTTTGCTCACAAAGACTTCTTTGGCTGAGCTGACCAGTCTCACGGCCGTCGGCGTGCTAAGCGTGGGGTTTATATCGATGGAATCGGTACGATAGCCGTCGCCACTGGCGTGAACCGTCAACTTTTGACTGTCACTGGGCTGAACCGTCAAGATTGCCTTGCCGTTTTTGTCCGACAACGCGCTAGCATCACCGCTAGCAACCTGGGCACCGGTGACTGGTTTGCCCGACACAAAATCTACCAGATTGAATGTGAATTGGCTGCCGACCGCCTTCAGTTCTACGTCGCTTAGGCTGACCCCGCTCAGACCTACCGTCACGGTCTTTGTATAATCGGCAAAGGCTTGTTTGTGTATGGTCAAAACCTGTTTGCCAAGCTTAAGGTGGTTGAGCGTCACACGACCGTCAACGTCCGTCTTGGCGGTTTGGCCAGCTAAAGATACGTTGACGTTTTTGAGCGGCAGGCTGGTCGTACTATCGAGCACTTTCATCGACAAATGGCTACGCACACCTACGCCATTTAGTACAAAATACCGACTTGTCGGGATGCTGATGGTCGCGACCACGATAAATGCCAGAGCGGCAAGTGTCACGTAGCGCTTGCGTGGATCACCCCACCAATCAGCTGCGCCATTTTTGAAACGCTCCCAGAAACTTGGCTTCATAACCACGGCTGGTTCGGCCGCCTGGTCTTGAGCCTTCAGTACTTCGTCGCTTTCGGCTTTGGCGATATCATCTACGGCCTTATCTATCTCCGGATCGGCCGTTTCATCAGTAGTATTCGGTGATTCATCCGGCGTAAGTCCTACCGTGTTGTCTGTTGGCTCTTGATCTGGGTTATCCTCAAATATGTTGAGTGGAGCCATAGAATATGGTTCTGCGGCTGGTTCGACTGCTGTACCGGACGCGACGTTCGACGGTTTGGTGTCCATCAACTGCTTAACGTGTTGTTCGGCTGCTTCATCGAGGTCGGGAGCGCCGGTAGGTTGGCTTGGAAGCTTTGGAGGTTCTGTGGGGTTCATTTTATACTGCTTATCCTTTGGGCACATTCTATCAGAAATATGGAGCAATCAGAATATACTAACTAGATGCCCCCGAAAACCATAAATAGTGACACCGCCCGCATGGCCGCCAAGCATTTGAGCGCGCATGACCCGTTTCTGGCGCCGATAATCGCCGAGGTTGGTCTGTGTACTATTCAGCCACATAGGAATTACTATCAAGAGCTGGTCGATAGCATTGTTAGCCAACAGCTGAGCGTTAAAGCCGCCAGCACCATCTTTAAACGGTTTCTTGATATATTCGGTGGTAAATTTCCGGAGCCCAAGGCCATTTTAGCTAAATCACCTGAGGAGTTTCGCGCTGCCGGGCTTAGTTATGCTAAGGCTCGCTACGTCCAAGATCTCGCCCAACACGTAATCGACGGCAGCGTCAAATTTGACCATCTTGATAGTCTCAGTAACGAAGAAATCATCCAAGAACTGACGGCTGTTAAAGGCATTGGCGAATGGACGGTACACATGTTTTTGATGTTCTGCATGGGGCGAGCGGATGTGCTGGCGACTGGCGATTTGGGTATTCGAAACGGCGTGCGAGCTCTTTACGGACTCAAAGATGTGCCGGCGCCGCAGCAAGTAGCCAAAATCGCCACCAAACACCATTGGCACCCCTACGAAACCATTGCCTGTTGGTACGTCTGGCAATCCCTCGAAAACACCCCCGTACTATAGACCAGACAAGTAGACATGGGTAATATTTAGTGATAAGAATACCCTATGAATCCAGAGGGAAATCCGGAAGATTATTTAGTTGAAGACTTTGCAAGTTATGAATTAGACGAAGAGCCCACAATACGGGCAGGCTTTTTTGTATGCGCAAACTTTGGTGAACCTTCTCCGTACGCGAGATGTCTCGAAGGTTATCGTGTGGCAACCGATGCCAATGGTACCGAGGACATCGAAGCAGATACCTTCTATATTTCTTGGGTAAATGTATTTAATGAGCGCAATAAGGGCGTGGGAACGGCTTTAATAACCAGAGCTTTGGAAGAAGCAAAAAAGCGAGGCTTTCGAGTTGCACGCATGGAGGTAGAAAACCCAAAAGTATTAACAGTTTTTAGAAAAATTGGGCAAACTGGGCTAATTACAAACGTCAGATACGCATTAAGTCCTTTGAAAGACGGAAAACTGGTAGACGTTTTGCCGACACGGCAGTTCAACAATCATCCACATTTAATGAGCAGCGACGAGACGGCAGACTATCTCAATTCATTCCAACAGGTCAACAATGGCATGGTTGTGGGCTCTGCCTCGCACGAAGTTGAGTGCGTCTTGGAACTAAGCTAATTACATGCAAAAATCGTCCCGCTTGTTATAACTAGTTAAACTTAAACGATTCGAACAGTTTTTGGACGGCTTGCATGGTGGCGTTGCTTTGCCAGGTAGAGTTACTAATGCTTAGGAGTGATTGGCCGGTGCCAGTGCAATCTTGGGTTGAACATTTGTAAAACACGGCTGATATGACCGGGTTGACGCTGCCCAGCAAATCGCTCGTTATGGCCGTATCTTTGGGCATGAGGTTTATGCCTGTGATCGCTACCTCTTCGAACGCTCCAACCGTAGCCGCAGCGTTTGGAAAATGCAAAAAGCTAACGTAGTAATATTGGTGCTGTATGGGGGTCGGCGCGGTGTACGCGTATTGTACGGAGTCCTGTGCGGCCTTAGCTGCTACCGGGCCTTTGCCCGTAGGGTTTGTCGCGCTGGCGCTAACAGTTACGACTACTTTTCCGGTTGCCTTGGATCCCGTAGCATCGGTCAGGCTCACTAACAGCGAAGTGGCCGTTATGGTTGTCCCGGGCTGACCGCTAGTAGGCGTAACCACCCAGCTCGATGGATAATCAAACGACAGGCCAAGACCGTCGGTCGGTGCGGTGTAGGTGGTGAGGCCGTTGCCGGTTACTTCGCTGGGTTTCGGTATGTTTTGGGATTGATTGCCCTTGGTAGAAGCCTTGGTTGTTTTGTGGCTGAGTAGTTTATAGGCTCCGAAGCCCAGGCCAGCCAAAAGCAGCACGGCCAAAAGTATCAGTAGCCACTTTTTGCCGCCACCCTTTTTGCCATGAATCGACTGATACCCTGCCTGCGGATGCAGCGTTTTATATTCCTCTTCGTCAATATCGGAGCCGTCTGGAAAATAATCCTTAATCTCCATGCTTTTCAGTATACGCCGCTTGCTATGCTAGTGCTTAACAGTACTAGCTAATCTCCAGCGAACCAGTAGTGCGCCAATGGCTACAACCGAAATTACCGCGATAATGCCCAGCGATTTGTTAGCCGATGTGTTTGAAGTTGGCGTGCTCTTACTCATATCACGAGCACCTAGCACTGATGCGTTAGGTTCTACTAAAGCTTGCGGGCTACCCTGTTGTACGAAATTTGACTCGCCTTGTTGCCCAGACGATGCTTGGAGTACGCTGGCCGTTTTATTACCAGCCGCAAAATTGGTGCCTGGCATGTTTGGCGCTAGGTCAGTCGTGCCAGTAACATTGCCCAGAACTACTGGTGGTGCGGCGCCGATTATGGGGTCACAAGCATCGTCTATTCCATCTTGGTCAACATCATGCCCGCTATTTGGTATGGTCTGGCAAGAGTCACTGATGTTGGGGATGCCATCACCGTCGTAATCAGTCGCCGAAGCCTCAAGATAGACCGATTCCTGCACATCCAGCGGATTGCCAAAGATATCTTTGCCATACAGGTGAAGCGTGTGAAAACCAGGCGTTGTTCCTGTCGGGATTTGCAGACTTCCGGTTAGAACTCCACTGTCGTCTGCCTGTAGTGTGCCGACGTTTATAGGGTCGGAATGTAGCACTGCCTGAACTTGGCTGCTTGGCAAAATAAGTCCTTGCAGACCAAGGGTCAGTGGATTTAAGCCCGCAACGACGCTGAGCAGATCATTCCCGGCACTTTTAACCTCGTATATGACACGATTGGTTTTTGGCACATTCAAAATGGCGCTGGCCTCTGCGTCCGTAAAACTTGGGGAGTTAACATTTTGCGCCCCTGGCATTGGAACGGTCAGATTATGTGTCTGCGCGAGAATGGTGTCAGCCAGCAGTTCGTGACCAACCTTAGTGGGATGATAACTCTCGTTGCCAATCACGCTTTGCCATGCACTTAAAGCACTAAGATTGGCGTCTTTACCGGCCGTCAGACCGTTCACGGCTTTTTCCCCCGTTTCACATAATCTATGCCCGTCAAAAGCGTGTTGCGTATCTACATACTCCACTCCCGCACTGGCAGCCGCTCGCGCTATTACCGAATCCATGTAGTCTACAAGTGTGCTTGCAAATTCTGTATCTGGCTTGCTGAGCCGAACATTGTCTCCGCAATCTCCGTCCGATTTCACGATCTGCGGATAGCCGATAACATACACCCGCCGTGTGGGATCATTTTGTTTGAGCTTACCGTAGGTGCCCACGAGATTCTTGAATTGCCCGTTAATTGTATCGACGAGTTCCCTGCGATCCTCGTAGGTTTGATAGCAGTTCTGTGACGCAGACGAGAAGCTATTAAACGGCGCTGCACATTTTCGAATAATATCTTTGAACCCGAAATCGTTGCCACCAATGGAGACGGTTACTACCTGTGGGTTGTCCTTCGAAACAAACTCTTGTTGCTGCAGAACGCCCGGCATGTGCAAGGCATACGCTGCCATTTGTATGGTCTGTTGTGTTACATCAATGTTCCTTACCTGAAAATCATTATTGCTTGCGTCATTGCCAATAATGTTATCTATCACAGCGCCCGAGCAGGCTACGGATTCGGTTGTACCAGCTTGTGTAGTCATAAGAAATGGATAGGATTAAATTGACTGGTGACATTTGTTCTCTAATTCATCTGTGCCGGACGTATAGTTAAACGTACCTTCACCAGAGGCGAAGGAATCGCCTAGCGCTAGGTACTGCTCTAGGCGCTGCGGTTGTCCGGCTGCAGTAACTGAGTAACGGGCATATTTATACGTTGATCCGCTCTGTATAGCTGCCACAAAATTGAGCGAGTTATCGTTTGCAAACTGCACACCGCCTATTTCAACAATACCCGGGATTGCCTGTTTTAGGTTTGCAAAGTAATCTATCGTTTTGCATGTTGAGGTGCTCTTTACATAAGCACCCTCGGCATTGCCACAAGAGTCGACATCTACGATCTTAAAGTATTTGCTTCCCCAGTCACCAGGAGCATTGTAGGCGAGGGCGGCGTACTTTCCCGTAGGACTCACTGCAGTTATTGCGCCCTGTGGATATCCCCCACTATCAAGCATTGTGTTGTCGGCAAATGCCGTTATTTGCAATGTCGTCAGATTCACGCGCACAAATCCATAATAAACCGCTTGAACAACCCAGTAAGTCCCGCTACTAGAGAAACTACCAGTACCATTAAACGCCATCAAGTGACCGTTAGGATACTTGAAATACAAGTCTGGTGCCGTCAGATTATATGCTGGCGCTAGCAAGTTGTTATTAAACTTCAGGTGATTGGTTAGTAGCTCGTACAGGCCAACGTCTGAACCCGGGTAATTCGAATCACCGCTAAAAAGCATTGCGCCTGGGTAGTTTGGCGTCGGCACAAGTACATGTCCACCTCCAAAACCCGAATTTATAACGTATCCCTTAGCCCCGAATGATTGGATAACCGACACTCGATCGTCGACAAGCCCTTCGTCAGTTTCTACCATACAATGCTGTTCGTTATTTGTGAATAATTGCTGGTAAGAGGCTCTGACAACTGGAATGGTCATAAGTGTACAGTTTGGACCTCCTTGTTCGTCTGCCTGTGTAGCGTCTGCAATTTTGGCGATTTGTGGGCCACCACTTAGCCAGCCACTACCGCTCGCACGAACGGTTGGACGTAAAGATGAGGCCACTAAAAAAGCGATCGCCAATAACGATCCGACGAGTGCGAATAGATTTATGGATCGCTTGTGAGCCGACACTTACATCTCCTAGATTTAGGCATACCGTACCACTAAACACAACGATTTACAATCTACTCGGTGCTTTTTTCTATCGTGTAGAGTGCTCTTGGCACAGTTCTCGTACACTCAAATGAATATGAAGACATATACGTTGCCGTGTTACGCTGAAGGCGTATGGTTTGCCTACCAAAAATATTGTAATCTGCCGCCGTGTACGGATCATGTCGCAAATCACATCCTAGTCCGTTACTGCTTGTATGGAATTCGAACTGACCACTCTCTTCGGATAGACTACTAAGGCCATAACTTATAAAACCCTCACTAAATCCAAACTTTCCCGCTATTGCCCTGTAAACTAATTCCCCGTTTTGTCTACTCTCTTCGGGATTGCTAACACTAAAGGCAAATGTATACGCAATAGTGCACCCTAGTGGTCCTCTTGCGAACTTGAGCGCACCATAACCACAACCCTTTTCCGTCTTGATCTCATACGGCTGACCTGCCGCCTGTGATATAGAACTAAGTGCTGCTGCCATATTTTTTTCTACCTGGGCAAAGTTTTTTTTGTCTTTAGAAAATTGCGCATTGATTTGGACAATATGTATCGCCCCAAACACAAAAAATGGCACAGCAAAAATAGCGATCACAATACCGAGTGACTTGTAAGTGCGCATATTATGGTTGCTTTTTGGTAGCTGTTTTCGCGCTTGCGTAGATTTTTTCATACTTAAGATTAATGTACCATATTTTGGTTGTGGTTTGTTATGAAGAACTAAGTGTATTGTGTATAGCCTGCCAGCAGCGATCCGACGAGTGCGAATAGATTTATGGACCGCTTGTGAGCCGACACTTCCATCTCCTAGATTCAGGCACACCGTACCACTAAACACAACGATTTGCAATCTACTCGGTGCTTTTATTTATGTAGTAAACAGCCCTTGGTGTATTCTTCTCACACTCAAACATAAATGTAGACATGGATGTTGTAGCCATACTTTTTAGCCCTGAGGATTGCTTGCCATATGAATTGTATTCGTTGGCTGTGTAAGTTTCGTGGTTAAGTGTACACCCTAGACCATGTGCATTATCAAAGTCTTCAAAATATTGGCCACTTTGTTGATCAAACTCACTGATACCATACGAAATTGTGCCATTACCAAGCCCGAAGTCGTTGGCTAATACATCATTAACTACTGTTCCGTTAACCTTACTCGCTGGCCTATCATTAACACTATATGCAAAACCATATGTAATCATGCACCCTAGTGGGCCACGGGCATATTTCAATGCACCATAGGCACAAATCTTTGTGACATTAGCGTCATACGGTTGACCTACGGCTTTTACTATCGCATTGTATGCGTCGGCCATATCTTTTTCGGTGTTTGCGAAGCGTATTTTGTCGGCGGCAAATTGTTTATTTGTTTGCACGTTGTGCACATACGCTCGGATAGATAATGCTCCCACAAAAGCAACTAGCACCACAAGTATTGTGAGGAATACTCGTTTCTTATTATTCTTTGTGTGTTTTTTCGGCTTTGGGTTTGGTTTTTTCATGCTTATGCATAATGTAACATATTTTGGTCGTGCTTTGTTATGATGTACGCATGAATAAAAAGCTTTTGGTTACTTGGTACCGAGTTGGGTTTGCACTTTTGGTTATCGCGGCGGTTCTGGCACAATTAGCATATAGCCGGCGGCATATACCGGGGTTTTCGCCGGCCAATTTCTTTAGCTTTTTTACTATCGAAAGTAACGTCTTTGCGGCTGCAGTCTTTTTGGTGGCGGCCAAAGCCAAGGCGCTGGGAACCCAAGACCGCGCGCTCGACTATCTGCGAGGCGGGGCTACGCTCTACATGGTAGTTACGGGGATTGTCTACGCCATACTGCTGGCTGGCACTGACGTGCAAACGCCACTGCTATGGGTCAATTCGGTACTTCACTATATCTTCCCGGTAGCTATTTTGCTCGACTGGGTTTTTGACCGACCAAGTCGAAAACTGTCGATCAAAAAATCACTGCTATGGCTTAGCTTTCCTGTGGCCTACTTAGGCTACAGCCTGATCCGTGGCCACTTTGCCCACTGGTATCCGTACCCCTTCGTTAATGTCGATAAACTTGGCTATGCAGCCGTTGCCATAAATAGCGCGGTTGTGGCCGTTGCAGCAGTTGTGCTCGCACTCGTCATAGCCCAATTACCACAACTTCGCAGAACCAAATAGCTATTTGCCGAGATTGTGCGCGTGAATACGGTAGCTATCGATAATAACGTTGATTGCAGAATGTCGAAATGTCTCGGTGCTAGCAGAGACTACTCAAGGGTCATTTGGGCCCAGCTCGCCAAAGCTCATTTGTAAACGTGTACGCTCCGCTGGATCCATACACAGCAGGAGTACGTGCCGGCCAAGATCGCGCGCCATAAATAGTGATTCGCGGCGGGTTTGGCCATCGAGATTGGTCGCTTCGGCGATCATGGCGTCGGCTGGCGTGAGCCAATTTAGGTCATTACCCCTTTCTTCTGGAGCTTGCAGTAAGTGTATATTGTGACGTGCCTGAACGGCTTTTAAGATATCTTCGTGCGCCGCATATTGCTCAGAGCTTGCTTCAATATTAAGTGGTGGCACATAGATATTCATGTGCCTCCATACTAGCGCGTATTGCATTGTGATTCAATTAATGGTTATATATTCTTAATGTGGCTGCCACACAGCGCTATGCGCCCTACCGCTCGGGCGAACGACATAGTTCGGCACTAATAACCACTTGGAGCGAAAGCACAACGTAATTTTGGCAAGGTCGAACCGAAAACAACGGGTGTTTTACTCTAAACTTATAAAGAGGACTAAAAAATGACAAAAATGTCAGAACAAGAGCTAAAAAATTACTACGACGACCACCTAAAACACTGGCGCTCGTGGGGCTCGTGGTTCAGTTGGGGCTCGCCGGTTGGTTTGGGACTATGGTTTATTTCCGTAGCCTTCACCATCTGGATACTCGGCCAAACGTTCCACTGGTAGTTCTAGCCAGCGAAACATAAAACAGCCCGGTTTATACCGGGCTGTTTTAGTTTACTGTTGCGCTCTTGATTCTAAAACTTGGCGTTGTAGCACTAGCGGACGAGCTCGTACCCACGAGCGGCCATGTTGGCTAGCCCGCCACCACTCGTAACATTCGTAAAACCGTGTTGCTGCATGATGTACATAGCTGCACTGGAGCGTGCACCGCTTCGGCAATACAAGACTATTTCTTCGTCTCTGGGTACATCGGGCATCTCGCCGGCAGCAATCCGCTCAACGTCGAACCACAGAGCCCCGTTCACGTGTTGACGGTCGTATTCTGATTTGGATCGGACGTCTATTACTTTCATGTCTACATTCTAACAGGCATGGTTGAAGCTTGGCTATGCAACTGCTCACTAATAACCTACGGCGAGTTGCTTATACGGATTCGAGAACCATCTTGAGCAGTGCGGTGCGTACGTGTAGACCGTTTGCTGCTTGTTCGAAGTATTTGGCGCGTGGGTCACCGTCTATACTCGGGTCGATTTCGCCTACTCGCGGCAAGGGGTGAAGAATAATTGCATCCTCCTTCATAACCTGCAGTGCAGCTTGATCAATCACAAAGCCCGTCTCGACGGATGGGTCAGCTTGGCGCTCTTTTTGCAGGCGTGTCCAGTAGACTACGTCGGCATCATGAAGGGCGCCAAACATATCGTCGGTCTTTTCATATTTTGTGCCTGTACCGTGCAAATGAGTTGTTATATCGTCGCCGATTTGCAGTTCATCTACCGATACGAAAGATATCTTGTTCCCGGGGTACATACTAAGCACCCGAGCGAGCGAGCGAACGGTGCGACCGTGTTTGAGGTCACCACCAATGACAACATTCAGCCCATCGAGCCGACCTTTTTCGCGGCGAATGGTATACGCGTCGAGGAGTGATTGAGTCGGGTGCTCGTTGGTACCATCGCCGGCGTTGATGATCGGCACCTTGCTGACCGCGGCTGCCTTCTCTGGCATGCCGTTCACCTTGTGTCTGATGATAATGGTGCTGGCGTACTCCCCAACAACACGGGCAGTATCTTCTATAGATTCGCCCTTGATGGCCGACGAGAACAAGGCAGCGTTCTCGGTACTAATAACGCCCATGCCCAGCCTTAGCGCGGCCGATTCAAAACTAAGACGAGTACGGGTTGATGCTTCATAAAAGAGAGTTGCGGCAATGGCGCCTGCACCAAGTCTGCTCAGTTGGTCAGGATCGCTCGCGGCAAGGTCGCGTAAAGCTTCCGTATCGTCAAAAAAATTGTTGAGCTGCTCCGCGTCAAATTGCCGCGCCGAAAGAATGTGTAGCACACTTATCTCCTTTGGTTACGTTACCCTGCCGTACCAACCACCGATACTTACTATGGGTTATACCACACCGCGGCACTTTTTCGCTATGTTGGTATACTGGAATGATGAATTACGACAATTTAGCATTTGAACTGCACAAAAAATACAAAGGCAAGATTACCATTTCCTTGCGTGATACGAGCGAGCTCGACCGTGAAAAGCTAAGTGCCTACTACACGCCGGGCGTCGGAGCTATAAGCAAAGCTGTGGCTGAAGACCCGAGCAAACTACCTGAGTACACCTGGACAAACAACTTGGTAGCTGTGATTTCTGACGGCTCGGCTGTGCTTGGCCTGGGAAATCTCGGCCCCGAAGGCGCCATGCCGGTCATGGAAGGCAAGGCCTTGCTGTTCAAACGTTTTGCCGATATTGACAGCGTGCCAATTGTGCTCAATGTGCACTCGGCAGATGAAATTGTGGCCACCGTAAAGGCCATTGCCCCGAGTTTTGGTGCCATCAACCTCGAGGACATTGCCGCGCCCGTTTGTTTTGAAGTTGAAGAACGGCTAAAAAGCGAACTACACATACCCGTCATGCACGACGACCAACACGGCACTGCCACGGTGGTTTTGGCCGGGCTTATCAACGCCGCCAAGCTCACTGGCCGGAACCTACAGGACGCCAAGATCGTGATAGTTGGCGCCGGTGCCGCAGGCGTGGCAATTGCAAAACTGTTGCAAAAATATGCCAACCCAAACATTGTGGCCGTCGACAGCAAGGGCATCATCAGCCGCGAACGCACCGACCTCAACGAATCGAAGCAGTTGCTTTTACAATTCACCAACCAAGCGAATGTAACCGGATCACTAGAAGACGCCGTGCGTGATGCCGATGTGTTCATTGGTGTGTCGTCACCGAACCTGCTCAGCCAAGACATGGTACGCAGTATGGCCAAAGACCCGATTATTTTTGCCCTGGCGAACCCCAACCCCGAGATTGTGCCAACCGATGCCTACGCCGC
The DNA here is from genome assembly GCA_041649215.1 of Saccharimonadales bacterium (SeqCode). Lineage (GTDB taxonomy): Bacteria > Patescibacteriota > Saccharimonadia > Saccharimonadales > UBA4665 > JBAZNN01. Next base: position 742,725 of record JBAZNN010000001.1, on the reverse strand, counting down.
CGGTGCCGCCGTGGTGGCCACTGGCCGTAGCGACTACCCAAACCAGGTCAATAACGCCCTGGCCTTTCCGGGCATTTTCCGGGGCGCGCTCGATAATCACGTCGGCCAAATAACCGATGACCACAAAATCGCCGCCGCCGAAGTCATCGCTAGCCTCGTTGCCAAACCATCAAAAGACGAAATAATCCCATCCGTTTTCAACGACCAGTTGGTGCCAAAAATCGCCGCGGTTATACGTTAAATGCCCTTACTGTAAGGTGTACGGATTGTGTTTGCAGGCCTGGTTGTCGGTACTACACTTATCACAGGAACTTAGGTCGAAGAAATCAATAGAGTTATATGCTTTGAGCGTACGATTGCCGAGCTTGGTTGTAAATACTGAGCCGGCACAAATGGTGCCTGCCGCATCACCAATTTCATCTTCCATTTGCATGCCGCGATATTCCTGCTGCATAACGGTCAGGAGGAAATTGACCTGCGCAAGATCATTATCCTCGAGTTCTTGAAAGGTACGCGCGTCTAAAATCGTTACATCATCGCATTCCTCGGTATTTACAATCATGCGAATATATGGCTGCCAATTGTACGGGTCTTCGGCCGTATCGGCGAGCTTCATATCGAACCTGCCGTGTTGTAGCTCCATAACAAAATAATCGGCCGACGGCGGGAACGGCGACTTGTCTATATTGAGTACTGGCATCGCTTTAATACGGAAGGATACTTCGTCATCATCTTCGGTCGACAAGTCAACCGGTTCGGTTGTTGGCAATGAATACCTAACGTCTTCGAGCCATGTGTAGGTTTCGCAGCCGTGCGCCATCACTATGCGAAATGCCTCTTCGGCCAGAGTTCGCTCCAAACTTACATTGCGTATTATGCCCAAGTCCACCGACGGGTGTTGAATCTCCGACATTTCACAGTCCTTTTGCTAATCATACGACCTTTTTTAGGTTTTGCGAGCTGTAATAATAGCAACGGTTTGTATGGTGAGCATATAATGCAAGTATGAAGCCCGCAGCCAAAACCATTCTTTGGGGTCAGCTCTGTCTGCTTGTTGGACTGGCTCTGTGCGCCATAATTCGGCCGGAAGGTTTGACTACAAACAACGGCATCAGCTATTACGGTATATTCCACCAAACAGTTGTGCCCTATATGTTGGGTTTGCTGGGCGCGGCATATTTTTGTTCGCGGGCTGCCGACAAACTTCCTTCGCCACTCAACACAGCTCTTAGGATTTCTGCCCTGCTTATCGTAGGCATCGTGGTTACGCCCTATGCCGTAGCCAGCTGGGTGGACTACTTGCACACCGCCTTTGGCTCGGCACTGTTTTCGCTACAGCTTGTTCTGAGCGGCTGGGTGGTATGGAAACTAAAGCTCCCTTGGTGGGGTATCGTACTTTTTGCCATTGAGTTCGGTGCCGGCGTACTCTCGGCAAGTTACTTGAACCCGACGAGCGGCTTCCTGATTCAGAGCCAGGCAATCTTCCAATTCGCCTTCGGCACTCTACTAGTCTTGGGTTTGCAAAAACTTACTCTGGACAAAACGCCGTCCACTAACTAGGGGGCAAGGCGGTTGATATCGCGGGGGAAGAGGATGGCTTCTTTGACGTTGGCTAGGCCGATAGTTTTTTCGGTCAGGCGGTCAATGCCAAAGCCGAAGCCGCCGTGGGCTGGTAAGCCGTGCTTGAAGGCAGTGACATAAGCAGCGAAGCCCGGAGCTTCGGGGTCAACACCAGCGGCTTTCATCTGTTCGACAAGGTTTTCGTGGCGGTGTTCGCGCTGCGGAACAGTCGATATTTCGATGCCGCGGAAGAGTAAATCGGCGCTACGGGCAGTGTCATCTTCGCCCTTCATGTGGTAGAACTTCATCTTGCTAGCCGGTAAACCAGTTGCGAAGACGGCTTCGCAGCCATCGTGCTCTTTAGCGTACTCGCAGATCCAGCGCTCCTCGTCCGGTGTCAAATCGATTTCCTGGCTAACATCTTTACCTGTCTCTTTTTGGTACATTTCGTGAATTTGCTTCATGCTGTAGCGCGGGAATTCTGGCTTCAGCACCAGATCGGGGGCACGTAAACTTTTGAGCTCGGTGTCATGCTCTTTGTACAAGCGGGTCAGCACGTCATACACCAAATCTTGCAGCAAGTTCAGCACGTCGTCGTGCCCCTGTATAAAGCCCATCTCGACATCAAGCATGGTTACTTCGGATACGTGGCGGGTTGTGGCACTAAGTTCGGCGCGAAAAGCCGGGGCGATCTCGAACACGCGCTCGAACACACCAACCATAATCTGCTTATATAACTGCGGGCTTTGAGCCAGGGTCGCTTCTTTGCCAAAATAATCGAGCTTGAAGACTTCAGCGCCGCCCTCGGCCGCACCAGCTACAAGCTTTGGCGTGTTGATTTCTACGAAGTCGCGGCCGTACAAAAATTCGCGGACGTACTTTAGGATTTCGCTGCGGATCTTAAATATCGAGGCTTCTTGTAGGTTGCGCAAGCCAATCACACGGTTATCAAACAACGTGTCGAGGTTGTCGGGTTTGTGGCTGAGTGGCTTGTCTATTTCGATTGGGGATTCGTCTGTCACCGGCACTAGCACTTCCAGCTTGGCATCGTGCAGCTCGGCACCACCGGGGGCGCGTGGTTCTTCGACTACCAGACCATCGACAGCCAGAACAGTTCCAATTTGCAGACCGCGCAGTTTTTCGACTTCATCTTTGTCTTTTACCACCAGCTGCACTAGGCCGCCGCGGTCACGGACGTTCAAAAAAGTCAGGCCGCCGAGTAGTCGCTTTTTGTGCAACCAGCCTTCGACGTGGACAGTTTCGCCGATGTGTTTTACTACTTCACTACTTAAAATTCTCATGGATGTTTCCTTACTTAGGTTGCTGCGGCTCGTCAGTGGATCGGATGCACAACAAACAGCGCCAGCTATTTGCTGCCGATCCGTTGATTCATATTTGCTTGGACCGTAAAACCTGTCATCGAAGCTATTTTACCACCGTTTCCCCACTTTGGGGGTTACGGTTTTAGAAATATAAGATTCTGGGATTACGCTTCTATCTCAGGGATATCCCTACCATCAAGTGTAAACAAGTGCGCACCCGCTGAAAATATAATTGACTCTTCGGGAACATTTGTGGGCGCCTTACCGTCAAGTAACTCTTCGGTAAAATCGAGTAAGTTAATAAATCTTGCGGTTCGCTGGCTATATCTCAAGACGGCTCCGCGGCTATAGCCGACATCCTCGTTGTTTATCGAGGTACCGTTCACAAATTCATCTACGTCAAGCTCGAGCTTTTGTGTGCGCTCACCGCTCTGGTCATTTCGAGCCAGCTCAGCACCCACTCCAAAGAATGTGCGAGGGCGAAGCATTTTGAGCAAGGGGGACTGTGCCATATGGCTAACTTCAAGACGCAGGCTAAAGTTTGCGTCAGTATTCGGCACCGTGAAGTCCAAAGGCTTTGAGGTGCGCACCGTGTTGATACGCTCGCGTGAAATTGGCTGGCAAAATGTTGAACTATCTATCTGGCCTATTCTCTGCAGCAAGTGGAATGTTCTCGCACCAATACCGCGGCTAAACTCACGTTGTAGTTTGCGTTCATCGGCAAAAATGACCGGCACAACTTCGCTCAACCGACGAATTCTTTCATTCCGCCCATTTATATGTCCCATAGTTTTGACACTATACCTTTATTATTTTTATTTGCAAGAAATGAAAACTAGTCGGAGGCTTCTGGTTTCGCCTGCTCTGGTTCGGGTTTGGGCTCGGTTTTGTCTTTTTCGTGGTCGGCATGATCTTTTTTGGCAGCGGCAGCCGCGACGGCACGCAAGTCATCGTATTTATCGAATTCATCGACAATCGGCTTACCGACCATCTGCTCCACAATATCCTCGATAGTAATAATGCCCACAAACTCTTCGAAGTTGTTGACCACCAAAAACAGGTGGTGCTTGGTCTTTAGAAACGCTTGCAGCGTTTGATATAGCGTGAAGTCTTCGTGTACATACGACAGATGCGGCTGCATTAGGTCGCGCACACTGCCCGTTTTGTGCGTCATAATCAAATCTTTCAGATACAGAATGCCGACCAGGTTGTCGCGCTTGCCTTCAAACACCGGGAAGCGGCTGTGGCCACTCTTGTGCAGTTCGTCGGTCAGCACTGGGCCGATCGAGTCGCTAGCATTTACGAACGTCACGACGCGTTTGGGTACGAGCACTTCGGACACCAGTTTATCGCCAAAACTGAGGGCGTGGACCAGCAATTCGATTTCGCCTGGCTTAATCCGGTTGTCGGGCTGATGTTTTTGCCGCTCTAACAGCTCAATCACATCTTCTTTTTCGTACAGACCAGTGTGAATAGTGACCGGACGATAGTGACGAACGACACGCTGAATATACGAGAGGAGCGGATGCAACCGCTCGAGCAACCAGGCAAACACTGGAGCGGACGAGCGGGCAAACCAAACTCCGGTACGGCTCAGATCACCGCTCGGAATCCAGACAAAGCCAACCCATATGATAAGCGCCACAACAATTACCGCCAGCCAAGCCGGCAAAACACCGGCAAACAACACCACGCTGCCTGCCGTCGAAAGGCCAATGAGTAACCAGAGCAGTGCTGCCAAACTCGCGCCGTACGCCACCGGCTTATACAGCAATTCTGCCAGATGATCACCGTGCCGAGCCAAACGCTTGAGCTCTTTCGCCGGCATGTGCCGGTACGTTTTGAGTAGCGCCAAACAAAGCAGCGCCAGTAGCGCCAGAGCCGAGCCAAAGAGATACGATATCATGCTCTTATCTTACGATTTCACCGCCTCTTTTCAAAGCCGCACTCCATGCCAACGTTTCGTGCTACTATGTTTTAGAAAGTAACTGAGGGGTATTATCGGTATGGACAAGCGTTTTTTGGGAATTATCGCAGCAATTTTAATCATTTTTGTCGGTGTTGTGGCCTTTACCGGCAACAAAACTCCGTCTACCGGCAACGCGCAACCGACTAACCACACTACCGGCAAGACTACGAGCAGCGTCACACTGGTTGAGTATGGTGACTACGAATGTCCCGCCTGTGAGAGCTTCCAACCCGTCGTGAACCAAATCACCGCCAAATATTCTGACCGCGTAAAGTTCCAGTTCCGCAACTTGCCGCTCAGCAGCATTCACCCGAACGCCTTTGCTGGTGCGCGAGCAGCCGAAGCCGCCGATAAACAAGGTAAATTCTGGCAGATGCACGAAGCGCTGTATCAAAACAGCAACTGGAGCCAGTGGTCAACCAGCAAAGACCCGAACCCATTCTTTGAGCAGTACGCGCAGCAACTGGGGTTGAATGTCACCACGTTCAAAGCCGACTTCGCGAGCAGCGCGGTGAACGACAGTATCAACGCTGACATCGCGGCCTTTAAAAAGACCGGTCAGCAAGAGGCAACACCGACCTACTTCCTGAATGGAACCTACATCAGTAACAGCAACCTGCTCGATGCTTCAAACCAGCCAAGTTTTGATGCTTTCGCAAAACTACTCGACGCTGAGTTAGCTAAAAAAGCTACAAACTAGATTTAGTGCATCGCTGCAACTGGCGCAGCATCCTTTGGAGCAGGCTGCTTTGGCTGCTTGATTAGCACCGTTGCCAACACGGCGGCACCTACCATAAAGGTTGATCCGACATAAAAGGCAGTATGGAAACCGTGAACTTCGGCGGCAAGTGGCGTCAGGGCATTGGGGTGTGTCGCAGCCCGGGAAAACTTACCGGCGCTAGATGTTGCCAAGCCGGTCAAAATTGCCAGACCCAACGCGCCACCAACTTGCTGCGAGGTATTCAAAAGGCCAGAAGCTAAGCCTGATTCTCTACCTTCAACACCACTGGTAGCGGCGATGGTGATCGCCACAAATGTCGCGCCCATTCCTAGACCCATAAATATGAAACCGGGCAACAGATCGTGTACGTAGTTGCCGTTTACCCGTATGTGAGCAAACAAGAAAAGCGCCGTAGCCGTAAATAGTGGCGCCACCATTAGAATTGGCTTGTAACCTATCTTTTGGACTAGCCGCGGAACATTGGTAGCAGCTATACCGATAACGAATGGAATCACCAAGAAGCTAAAGCCCGTTCTAACCGGTGAGTAGCCGAGCACGGTCTGGACATACAGTGAAGTGAAGAAAAACACCGAAAACATGCCGGCCGTAATCGGCATCATGGTCAGGTTAGCGGCCGTGACGTTACGGATACGGAAAATCTCGAGAGGTACCAGCGGGTGTTTGGCGCGCCGTTCGTTAAATATAAAGAACGCTACCAGCGCGATGCTGCCTGCAAAGTAACCTAGCGAACTGATAGACGTCCAGCCGTGCGCTGGCGCTTCGACCAGGCCGTAGACCAACATCATCAGGGCGGCAGTAATAGAAATGGCACCCGGCAAGTCTAATTCGTTATGAGTTTCTTCAGATTCGTGAACAGGCACCAGTTTCCAGGCTGCGTAGAATACCGCGATAGAAACAGGCACGTTAACAAAGAAGTTCCAGCGCCAACCAAGATACTCAGTAATTATTCCACCCAGCAGTACACCGGCAGCCGCACCACCAGAGGCCACCGCGCCCCATACACTCAGTGCTAAGTTGCGTTCATGGCCTTCTTTGTAGGTAACGAGTACGATCGACAAAGCTGCCGGTGACATCAATGCTGCCGCCAAGCCCTGGGCTGCCCTTAGGGCAATCAACATGCTGCCAGATTGCGCGAAGCCATCGGCCAGAGAGGCCAGACCAAACAGCGCCGTACCGATCAGGAAAAGCTTGCGTCGTCCATACAAGTCGGCTGCCCGTCCACCAAGCAGCAAGAAGCCACCAAAAGCCAGCGTGTAAGCCGTAACTATCCATTGCAGACTCGACTGGGACATGTGGAAGGCGTGTTCCATGGCCGGCAAAGCTACGTTTACAATTGATACATCAAGCACGACCATAAACTGGGCGAGTGCCAGAATGATCAAAATTAGCCAATGATTTTTTGCCTTATCTACCATACTGTGAGCGAGCTCCTTTGAATTTTCTGATTTACGTTATAAAATGCCAATGCGATTAATTGTAAAGCTCAATGATTGACAATGTCAACTATTTTATAAAATCATGAATCACTCCGACACGAAAATACCCGCTACGTTCTACCACTCGCTACTTGAATTTCTCATGAATTCCAAACAGCAGATGGTCGTTATTAGCTCTGGCTTTGGTCTCACTGCCATGCAGGCTATGACTCTGCTACTGACTGAGGCCGACAAGCCAAGGCCGATGAGCAACTTTTGCAAACTGTACAATTGTGACCCCTCGAACGTAACCGGCATAGTGGATGGCTTGGAGCAAAAAGGTCTGGTTTCAAGGCACGAAGATCCACAAGATCGACGCATCAAGGTTATTCGCCTGACCTCAGCGGGCAAAAAGCTACAAGGCGAAATTACCAAGCAACTGGCGATCAATAATGGCTTTTTGTTTGATTCATTGACGCACGAAGAAGCCCATGAGTTCGTGGTTATCATCGAGAAACTGGCTGCTCACAACCGCGCTCTTACCTGCCCCGCCAAATAACTCGCTTCAGCCTCCTCAACCAAGTGTAGCCAAAGGAAAAGAGCAGCCGGAACGATGAATTTCATTGTTCCGCGCGTTGAGAAAAACCGTAGGTTTGTCTCAGGCTTCTAGATGTGTAGGAACTGCTGCCAAGCAGGGCGTCGCACATGCACAACTACTCTGGTAGGTCGATCGTGCTCGATTTTTACGTTTATAGACATTAATACCCCTTGGCGACCAATAACTCCACCACTACAAGGGTTATCTGTCGCACTATTTTGTTTTTAAGTTTTTATCTCTCGCGTACGCTCTCGCTGCGTCGCCTAAAGTAAGGTCACTGTAGCAAAACGCTTACGGTCTTGTCAAGGCTGTAGTAAACTGTAGGTGTAGTTAACCAAAATAAATATGCTCGATACCGCCTTTACTGAACTAAGTCTTGTCATCGTCGTCGCAACGCTGGTGTCGTTGGTAATGCGCCTGTTTCGCCAGCCTCTGATTCTCGGCTACATCATAACCGGCATTATTGTTGGACCATCGGCACTACACTTGATTCACTCCAAAGACGCCTTCACCAGCTTTTCGAGCATTGGCATCGCTCTGCTGCTACTGATCATCGGCCTAGGTATGAACCTCGGTGTTATCCGACGCGTCGGTAAGTCTATCTTTATAACGTCTGGCGCGGTGCTGGTCACCGTAGGTAGCATTGGTGTTCTGGTGGGCAATCTACTGCTCGGGCTCTCGCTGACCGAATCGTACATCGTGGGGCTTAGTTTGTTCTTTAGTAGCACTATTATCATCGTCAAGGTCTTGACCGACAAAAAGGAACAGAATCGCCTGTACGGACAGATTGCTATCGGTGTTATCATCTTGGACGATATCATCGCCACTTTGGCACTTTTGTTTGTGGCCGCCGGCAAAGACAATGCCATCGGCCTACAAGCATTGGGTCTCCTGGCAGCCAAGGGCGTCGGCCTGTTTGCTATCTTAATCTTTGCCAGCAAGCTTGTGTTGCCGCGAATCGCCAAAACAATTGCCGCCAGTCAAGAAAGTCTGTTCTTGTTTGCTATTGCTTGGGGTTTTGGCATAGCTAGCTTGTTTCAATACGCCGGCTTTTCGATCGAGGTTGGTGCACTGTTCGCCGGCATCAGCATGGCCGGCCTGCCCTATGCTCAAGAGATTGAGTCAAGGCTCAAACCACTTCGAGATTTCTTTATCGTTCTGTTCTTTATTTCGCTAGGTGAGAGCCTGAGCTTTGCCAACGCGCATACCGCTTTGGTGCCGGCACTCCTGCTCTCGGCTATCGTTATCATCCTTAAGCCGGCAGCCGTAACCGTCACACTTGGCATGTTGGGCTACCCAAAGCGCGTTAGCTTTAAGGCCGGCATAAACTTGTCGCAGATTAGTGAGTTTTCCATCGTATTAATCGTGTTGGCGGTCAGCACTGGGCTCATTAGCACCCACCTAAGCACCGTCATAACACTTGTAGCCTTGATCACTATTACATCTTCGACCTATCTTATGAAATACGATAACCAGCTATTCGAGTATTTTGATAAATTGAAGTTGTTTTACGGGCTCTTCGATAGCGAGCGCAAACACGCCGACAAAAAGACCAGAACCGGTTATGAGCTGGTTCTGTTCGGTTACCACAGGGGCGGCCATGAGTTCTTGCGTACCTTCCAAAAGCTCAAAAAACGTTACCTGGTAGTCGATTACGACCCGTCGGTAATTGAGCTGCTACAGCATCAACAGATACCCTGTCTGTACGGCGATGCAACCGACACCGAATTGCTCGAGGAAGTCGGCGTGACGCGCGCCAAACTGATAGTCAGCACCATCAGCGACTTCGAAACTAACCAAGAACTGGTCAAGCACATCAACTTTTATAACCCGGATGCCGTGGTTGTCTGCAATGCAAACGGCTACGAAGAGGCTATGCAACTATACGAGCTAGGCTGTGGCTACGTGATGATCCCCCATCACGCCAGCAGCGAGCGCTTGAGTGCGCTCATCCAGAAAAACGGCATCGAAAGACAGCACTTTGACCGTTACCGCAGCCGCCACTTGCAACAAATGGAATCAAACCACCCGTTATCACTGGCCGAAGAGGCTGTTTAGGAAAATTTGGTCTGGCGAATTAGCATCTAACGCTAACGCCGCATTTTTGGCAGGTTTCGATAAGCTTGCCGTGGGGGCGACGATTGTTATGTCCTTTGGGACATTTGAATTCCAATGATCCATACCTATCTTCGTCTTTTCCGAAAATCGATTTGAACACCTCGCTACCTTCCGCGCCCAGAATAGATTCCTCGCCTTGCATGTGGATAGCACCACCACAACCTGGCATAACCGCTCCGCGGGCAGCAAATTCATTGAAGGCCGTCATAACCTGCTGGTCTAATAGCGCAAAATGCGCCAGCGGCATGGCTTCGTGCCAAAGCGGAGTATACGTTTGAACTTCACCGTCCAGCCGCTTTTTAAATAGCGCCCAGACTCCGTAAACATGTTTTTTTGCGGCTCGTTCGAGTTCGTGACGCGGCAAAGATAGCTTTGCGATAGTCTCGAGTTTAGCCAGTAGATATTCAACTAGGTCCCGTTGGTCACGAATCGTGTTCCATGCGTTTTCACGGATCTCGGCATCTCGTCGACCGGCATAAAAATTACCGCCGTATTTTTGGGCGAGCGTTTCATCGTAAGCATTTACAAGTGCGTCTGTATCTGTTCCGTGGTCACTCTCAGCTAAGTTCATAGCCGCGGAAAAAGCCTCGTCATCGCTATGATCGACGGTTTGTGATTCTAAGACCACGTCGCCTTGATCGTCACAGTAGGCGCGGTATAAAAAGCCCATTTCTCTTTCCGGCGAAAACCCAAGCTCTCGCACAAATGCTTCGCCAAACCTCGCGGCTTCCTCTTTTGGGTACGGCGAATACCAAACGTGCTGCTCGCCGGGTTTTAATGACTGTAACTTGTAACCGTGCCATAAATCAGTTACCGCTCGTTCTGCCAGGAACGCCCGACGGGGGTCTTCTGTAGCCTCCTGCTTCGCAACTTCTAGCGCTGTTAAAAGAGAGCCGATATATGGTCGCCAGTTTCCCTTATCAAAATACTCGATCTGGTCATCCCGCTTACGCAGTATGAATTCAGTGCAAGCCGCTCTGTCCACCGCCTCTGTTAGGTGGCTGAGCTCTTCATCGTGTACTCGATATCTGGTCTCTGGCAGCACCCTACCAAAGCGCTCAATATCGAATCGAAACATGTCGACACTGGCCAGCGGATCAAAGCTTTTTAGTTTTTCGTGTGACGGCTGCGCGGCCAACGTTTCCATAAAATAAACCCTCTGTCTTTTGGTGAGCAGAGGGTTTGAAATGCTATTTCAGACGCTTCTGCTCGGAAGACTTTTAGTAGCTGTATCGGACTTTAACCGTTGCGGCACAGTGTGAGAATTTCGCTCACTTCCAGCTCATGTTGTTAATAATGGAAGCACGGAGGAAAATAGGAGCTTGCTCATATTTTCTGAGTACTGATAAGTATATCCGTAGGATATGCTAGTAGTAGCATAGCACCTGGCTTGCACGCTACATATAGTAATTTTTACTTGAGTTTGAAGCTGTCTAGGACACTGTAGAAGACACTATAATCAGGGCTCGACCCGTTATCGGTATAGGTAAAGAACACGTTATGCGCACCAGTGGTCGAGCCGCCCAAAACGAGTTTATTTATGCCCGCTTCCGAGCTAGTGCCGGTAACATTTCGTTGGAAGTTACCGATATCGCAGTAAAACTCCACGTTTTGCCATTTGGCATCAACCACTTTTTTGGTTTGAGCTTGCGGCGTATTGAGAATGCTCGGTGACAAAAAATCGACACAATTATCGGATAACGTACCGTGCACCAGCCGGCCGCCCTGAACCTCCAGGGGTAGCACCCGGTTCACGGCCAGCGTTGTGGGTAAATTATCTATATATATGCTGAGTATCTGGGTGTTGGCCTTGCCACCCTGGTAGGTGTACATGATATTAGGCGAGGTCTGAAAGCTTACTCGCTTCCAGCCAAATGGCAGCTGGGTGGTAAAGTACGTTTCGTTTACGAAACTATTGGCCAACTTTTCGGGCGAATACGGAGTGGTGCTGGCCGGTGGGTTTGTAATGGTTTCTAGGGGGCTAAGTGTCAGGTGAAGCAATTTGTACGTACCAAAACTTATGCCCCCAAGCACCAGCAATACGCCCGCTACTATGAGCAGTTGGTGATGCCTAGCCCGCTTACCAAGTTGATACATAGTTTACGCGGTAATTATACCACTTATGGTTTTAAGCCGACGGTGGTAAACCGCGGGCTTTGAGTGCCGTGAGACGCGGCATAAAACTTTGGGCCGCGCCGTCAAGTCCCAAGACTTTCAGCGCTCCAACCAACACATACAGATCATCTACTTGCAGTGGGTCTGGTTGTGGCATGGCTTCTGCCTGACCCAAAAAGTATTCGATCTTGTCGACCAGCCATTTTTCGTCGGTTGGAGCCACCTGATTGGTGGGCAATTTACCAGGTGCCGCGTCCGATGAAGAATTGACTACCTCGAGTGAACGAGCACTGTGATCGCGCTTTATTAAATGACCTCTTTTTATAAGATTACCGACGTGCAGTGCCACTGTCGCCACCGAAGTATAGTTGAGCCCGGCCATAATCTCGCGGTAACTCGGGCTATAGCCCCGCTCGGCTATGAATCGCTCGATAAATTCTAGAAGTTCTTTCTGTTTTTTGGTCGGTCTAACCGTCGCTTCATTCATGATCGTTTCTTCCTTGGATATTTGTCCGGAAAGACCCAGAATTTGTACCAAAAATAGTTCCAGACCGTAAAGAACCCTGACGAGGCGAACTGACCAATGTACGGTGTTATGCCGAGGTGCTTAAGCCCGGCCACGATCAAATAATCTATCAGGAAATCGGCTAGCGTAATTACGGCGTAGTGGCCGGTAACCTCCAGTTTGTGCTTGGCTAACTTGGGGTTATTGAACACCCAGTAGCGTTGCAACGCATAATTCACTAGCCACCCGGTGACGTTGGCCAGCAACTTTGCCCACCACAAATTTAGGTGCAGACCCTTGTCTAGCACAAAGAACATGCCGTAACCCGACCAGAAATAAGCACCGCCGCTTACCAGATATTCGGTGATACGTTTAACTTCGCGTTTTTGTTTTTGTTTCATCAGATGATGGCCTTGATTTTAGTATATAGGACTTTGGTGCTAAAGCGATTCCCGCTAAGCCCCACCACAGGTAGGCTAGCGTGTCGTCGGCCCAGCCATAAGCGAATTGGTTCAAAAGACTCAAACCGATCAAGCTGGCGAACACGCCAAGCACCAGCGTTTCGCCACGCCTACTCCAAAGCTCAAAGCCCAAAGCCACGTTAATGGTTATAAATACGATCAGCCCGGCCCAGCCGACTTCTTGGCCTATCTCTAGAAAGTAGTTCTCGCTATTACGAACACTGTGCTCCGTGTTGTACCACGAAGCCGGCCCAGCCGTGCCGGGTCCGCGGCCAAATGGTTCATGCGTTATGTCGCGCAAGCCCGACTTAAAAGCGCTGGCATGACCAGCATTTGAGGTGACATTGGCCGTCGAACCGGCATTTACATGAAAAACCGCGTCTTGGACACCACTGTTTTTATGGAATATCGCCAGGCTGCCAGCAAAAATAATCAATATCAGGCCGGTGACGGTTAGGGTTATATACCTGGCACGTTTCGTATGTAAGCGTAGCCATAGAGCTACAACCACTGCCACAAACGCGCCGATCCAGGCACTCCGTGAAAAGCTGAGCAGCAATGCCAAGCTAGCCAGCCCACCAAGCGCCCAGGTACGCCACGCTCGTTTCGAAAAGGCCACCATCGTAGCTAATAAACCAAAGCCAACTACTAGATATGCGCCCAAGGGGTTCGGGCCACGCAAGAACGACTGCGCCCGGATGGTGTTGGTATTCTGGTTAATAGTTGTGGTCGGTGCGATAGTCAAGGTCTTGTCGTAGCCAAAGTGGGTCAGAAAATCGTGTGGTAGCACTAGGCATTGCAACACGGCGAATATCACCACGAGAAGCAGTGGCCAAAAAACGAACTGTTTCCAGTGCGCTCGCAGCCAATTACTGCGGGTAGCTACGGCCCAGACTGCCAAAAACCACACCAGAAAACGCAGATTGACTAGCAAAGCGTAGCCCAGGGCTTTGGCAGTAACTTCGTGTTTGGTGAACGCTACCAGACCCAGCCCAAACGTAAGCACTACATACAGCGCTATCAGCCGGAACAGCAAACTTCCGAACAGATGATTTCGTAGTGATTTGTCACGCACCAACCAACCGCTGACTACGATTACTAATACTCCGAGCAGCACGTCATCCCACAGCCGGAGGGTCGTGTAGTGGCCAAGCAGCGTCGACCCCCAAACAGTCAAAAAGGCATGAAATGGTACTAACACCAGAACGACTGCTACTAGATAGTTTGCTAACCGGTCTGTTTTTAGGCGCAGTATAGATTTCATAAGTGTTACAATTTAGTATATAGCGTATGAAATCAAATGCATCGTTGATCTATAATTTCTTTCTCGTAATCGGCGATTTTCTAGCTTTGGTTGCTGCCTTTGTCGGTGCTTACATTTTGCGTGTGACGGTTAGTGGTGCGCCCATTGAACACCCCATCCGGGCAATTACGTATCTGGGTATTTTCTTGGTATTGTTGCCTTTCTGGATACTAATTTTCGCACTGCTTGGACTGTATAACAGCAATATTTACGAACGCCGCTTCTCGGAACTTGGCCGCCTGTTTGTTGGTTCATTTATCGGCCTGCTGTTTGTGATTTTTTGGAACTTTTTGAGCGTAAACCCAATCTTTCCGGCTAAATTAGTGCCAATCTATGGGTTTGGACTCAGCTTCATCTTCTTAACTCTATTCCGCAACCTTGCCCGGCTGATCCGTACCGAGCTATTCAGCTACAAGATTGGTCTGACCAAAGCGCTGATCGTGGGCAATACAAACATGACCGCGGAGCTTGTCGAATCTTTATCAAATAGCCGCGTCTCCGGCTACAAAGTTGTAGCCGTGGTCACCGGCCGACCAAAATCCAGCCATCCGGATCACGTAAAAGTCTATTCCACGTTCGGTGAGTTTCTAGAGGGCAAACACGAAGCTGAGCTGCACAGTATCATCCAGACCGAGTTATTTGCCGACGAGAATAAGAACCGCGAGGTTCTGGAGTATGCCCAGGAGCACCATATTAGCTATAGGTTCATACCGGGCAACACTGAGCTGTTTGTGGGCAACATCGACGTCGAGCTGTTTCGCAACTCCATTCCGGTCATTGCCGTGCGGCAAACTGCCTTGTTTGGTTGGGGACGTATCATCAAGCGCTTGTTCGACCTTGTTTTTGCACTTTTGCTCTCGATCATCGCCCTGCCTATTATCGGCGTTATCTGCTTAATAATGTATGTTTTTGACCATGGTGACCCGATCTTTGGCCAGGTTCGTTTGTCTCGGTTCGGAACCAAGGTAAAGATATATAAATTTCGTACGCAACTGCACAAGTATAATCGCATGACGCCTGAGGAAGGTTTTGCCAAGATGGGTCGTCCGGATCTGGCTAAGAAATACCGTGAAAACGGCGACTTTTTAGATAATGACCCGCGGATTTCGCGACTTGGACGCTTCCTTAGAAAAACAAGTCTCGATGAACTACCGCAAATCATCAACATCATACGGGGCGATATAAGCTTGGTTGGACCAAGAGCGCTCGAACCATTCGAGCTTGAAAAGTACGGTAAGAAAAGTATGATCCTAAGTGTTAAATCTGGCCTGACTGGCCTGGCCGTAGTATCTGGTCGCCGCGATATACCATTCGAAGAACGACGCAAACTCGATATGTACTACGTGCAGAACTGGAGCTTTTGGCTTGATATCGTCATCCTTGTCAAAACTATCCGGGTCGTGCTTGATCGTCGCGGAGCAAAGTAATCATGGCCACTAAGCCAACCGTAGCCGCTGCCGACAAAATGGGTTTTGTGCGCGGCCGCACGCTAGCGGCCGACAGGCATGTCAGCCAAAAGCCGCGCTTGAGCAAAGAAGCCTTGCTAGGGGCACGCTCTGTCCACACCGCCAAAGGCATGCGTGTCGCCATCGTCCATGACTGGCTGATTGGCGGCGGTGCCGAACTGGTAGTAGAAGAGCTACACAAGCTATTCCCCAACGCGCCGATTTTCACCTCGTACTGCACTCCTGAGTGGCGTGAACGGCTGGACAACAAGGTCGTGACTGGCTGGCTGCAGCATTTGGGCAAAATTCGTAAATTCATCCCGTTTTTGCGCGTTTGGTGGTTTACCCACATCAATCTAAAAGAATACGACTTGGTCATTAGTAGCTCGGGTGCCGAGGCTAAAGGCATCAAAGTTTCGCGCGATACGCTGCACGTAAATTATTGCCATGCCCCGACGCACTACTACTGGAGCCGCTACGATGAATACATGGAGCACCCTGGTTTTGGTATGTTCGACTGGTTGGCGCGACTTGGCCTGAAAACGCTTGTCTGGCCACTAAGACGCTGGGATTATAAAGCCGCTCAACGACCGGATTATATGATTGCCAACTCAAACCACACGGCCAAAGAAATCAAGAAATACTATGGTCGCGATGCTGTGGTCATTTTTCCGCCAGTTAACGTGGCACGCTTTCAAAAAAAGAAACCGGCCGGACACGTTCGGCACGGCTTCGTTATTTCTGGTAGACAAACGCCGTACAAGCGTTTCGATCTAGCCGTTAAAGCCTGCACGCGCTTCAATTTCCCGCTAACGGTCATTGGCGACGGCCCGGATAATATGCGTTTGCGGAGACTAGCTGGCAAGACCGTCAATTTCGTAGGTCGCGTTTCCGACGAAGTGATCGAAGAAGAATTTGCCAATGCTAAGGCGCTTATCTTCCCTGGCACCGATGATTTTGGTATCACCGCTGTCGAGGCGTTGGCCGCTGGCACGCCAGTCGTAGCCTACGAAGCTGGTGGTGCGCTCGACTATGTCGTACCAGGCAAAACTGGTGAATTCTTTAGTGAGCCAACGGCCGCAAGTCTGGCAGATGCCCTGCATCGATCCAACCTACGCAGCTTCAACCACGAGGGCATCGCCACCAAAGCCATGGCTTTCGCTCCAAAAGTTTTTGATGAGGAATTAGAAAAATTCCTAAAAGTCATTTTGTCAGACCGCGGGCCGGGCTAAAGCGTCGCCCAGAGCCGCTCAAACAGCAGCCGCTGCACGGTGGCCACACCCGTGTCTTCGACCACCACGCCGTACGGCATAAAATCGTTTGAAATCGAGATTTGCGCTACCTTGTTGCCATAAATAATCATATAGCTGGTGGGCTTGGCATCGGCTGGTTCGGGCAACCATTTGCGCTCACTCAGACCCTCTGTATAACTGCCCTCACCAAGGGCAATTACTTTCACGGCAATCCCCTCGGCCACTCGACGCTCGGTAAAATTTGGAAACTTACGGTACAGTGACTGGCGCAAAGCCCGTGATGAATATACATAATATTCTGGTTCGTCTAGTTGGCCGCAGGTTTGCAGGACGTCTTTTAAAATCGTCGCTACGCCTTCATCGTCTTCGTAATATTTGACGAGTGGGCGGCCCTGCGGGCGGGCCTTTCGGGCCAAAAGTTCGGGCACAAGCTTTTGGGCCTGCTGCTGGGTGTGCCATAACTCTTTGCGTTTGTCACGAATCAGGTCGTACACTTTTTCGGGTGATTCGGCGCTGTAGTATTCACGCTCACCACTTTTACGAGTACTGGCCAGCCCGGCGGCCACTAAGTTTTTAATAGCCTCGTACGTGGTGCCACGATTGATGCCGCTAAAGTCTGCAACTTTACGAATTGATACCGCTTCGAGGTTTAAAAGCGCCCAGTAGGTTTCGGCCTCGACATCAGAAAAATCTAGGTCATGCAACAACTTCTGGATTGTCAATTTGTCATCATTCATATCCTAAAATTTACGCTCTATCTATAAATTTGTCAATAAAATGTTGCCAATATTTGTTGCTATAAAACCTCAATGTGCGTATAACTAGTGCTCATCCTATAACAACGAAAGGAATAATTATGGCGAACCGTTACGTACGTCTCTACCCAGGGATCGAGAAAGACACAAACATTATCGGCTTTAGTGCCGGGGCAAGTGATGCACCGGATCATGAAGGATTCCGCAAATTTTTCATGGATCGCGGCTATACTATCTCCCCAATTAGTCGTCATGAAGCGCCCGAAGGTAGTGTTTCGTATCGGCACGTAGAGGTCCAACCACCACTCAGCGAAAAGCATACTCTCGAACTTGGATCACTCTGTGTGCACATCGTAGATGCTGGCAGTAATTCAACCTACGTGTTGGATAATCGCGACGTTATGCCTACGGGGCCATACGGACCGGGCGTTATCGTGGCAAAAGGATAGTACGTATGGCAGTAGCTGAAATATACGCGGGGACTATCGATACTGGCGAGGCGGTTTTGGATCTCTCGCATCAATTATGGCAACTTGCTCGGCCGGAAAAGGCCTATGGTGCTGCATTTGTGACGACACTTGGTAAGCTCGGCCTGGCCTGTGAGCTGTTGCCAACCGACTACGAGCCCCGCCTGCAGATCAAAGGTTCGGTTGACACTATTTACGACTACTTGCCTACGTTTTCAGATGAAGTGATTACAGGGGTTGCCAAGGAAAGTGCTCTTACCGAAGCCTCATTTAGGCCGGTTAACGAAATCGAAGTTACTGGCCTGCTCCGTAGATTAACTACAAAGACCTTGCCACAGCTTGACCGCAACATTTCGCTAGCCAACATGAGTCTCCTGCTGGCTATTCCGTTCGCTTCGCACGTAACTGGAACCGGTATAATTGGTCATGCAGAGTGTAAAGCACCTTGGAGTGCAAGCGGAGCCGAGCGTGAACTTCAAAAATTCAAAGAAGGTTTGACGGGACGTACGCACTGCATACCTGTGCAGCCTCATGAATCGCCAGAAGAGACATTGGCACGTTTACAGGCAGATCTCGCAGGCGAGATGCCCGCTATACATGCCGAGCAAGATGCACTACTGGGAACACACATCCTTTTACGACAAACTGCTTAGTGCACGGCTCCAAAAGGCGAGATAATCACGAAAATAACTATAACGTAGTAGGATAAATAATATGTGTGGAATAGTTGGATATATTGGCAAGGAACAAAAAGCGGTAAGTGCCGTGCTCGATGGGCTGACCAGCCTGGAATACCGCGGCTACGATTCGGCAGGCATAGCCTATATGGATCAGGGCAAAATCGTCGTTGATAAACAAGTTGGGCGAGTGCAAGCCTTGCGCGGTAGCCTTGGCAGTGGCAAAAAGTCGGCCAGCGCCATTGGCCACACCCGCTGGGCTACCCATGGCATGCCGACCATCACGAATGCCCACCCGCACTTCAACACCGATCGTACCATCATGGTGGCGCACAACGGAATTATCGAAAACTACGCCGATCTGCGCGAACACCTCGAAGGCCTTGGTTACAAATTTGTCTCGCAAACCGACACCGAGGTCATCCCCCACCTGATCGACTTTTATCTGAGGAGTGAAAAATCATTCCAAAAGGCATTTGAGCAAGCGCTGCACCAGCTGCGCGGAGCTTACGCCATTTTGGTCATGACCGCGCGTGAGCCAGACGCGTTGTACGCCGCCCGACTATCCAGCCCGCTGGTAGTAGGCATCGCCAGAGACGCCTGTATTATCGCCTCCGACCCATCGGCCATCTTGGAGCACACTAAGCAGGTCGTTTACTTAGACGATTATGAACTCGTCCGGGTTGACGCGACTGGCAGCTACACAATTAAAGACTTCAAGAATGTTCGGACTGTCAAACGCGAGGCCGAAACGCTCGAGTACGACGCTTCGGTCGCCTCACTTGGTGATTACCCGCATTTCATGCTGAAAGAAATCTACGAGGCACCGCAAACTATCCGCGCCGCCAGCCTGGGACGCATCCGCCCAGACAAAGGCCTCGTTCGGCTGGACGGCCTCGATATGGTGGCCGACCAGCTAAAGTTCATCGACCGTATCGTTATCGTAGCCTGCGGAACCAGCTACTACGCCGGACTAGTGGGCGAATATCTGATAGAGGAAATCGCCGGCATCCCAGTAGAAGTGCAATTAGCCAGTGAATTCAAATACCGTGATGAGCCATTTTCGCGCTCCACAGCCCTCATAGCCATTTCCCAGTCCGGCGAAACAGCCGACACTATCGCCGCTCTCAAAAAAGTCGAAAATTACGGCGTGCTACGTCTTGGCGTGGTCAACGCGGTGGGTAGCACCATTGCCCGCATGACCGATGCCGGCGTGTACTGTCACGCCGGACCGGAGCAGGCCGTGGCCAGCACCAAGGCGTTCATCGCCCAAGTAACGGTACTGACTGAGATCGCCTTGCACTTAAGCGGTGGTAACAGTGACAAATTCCGGCCAATACTCGAGGAGTTTGATGCCTTACCCAAAAAGGCCGAGGCCGTGCTTAAGCAAGCCGCGGCAATTAAAAAAATTGCCTTGAAGTACAAAGATTACCGTGATTTTCTATTCATCGGCCGAAAGTATGGCTTCCCGTGCGCCTTGGAAGGCGCTTTGAAACTCAAAGAAATCAGCTACATCCACGCCGAGGGTTATGCCGCCGGCGAAATGAAACACGGGCCGCTGGCCATGATAGAGCCAGATTTTCCCAGCTTTGCCATCGCCACAAACGATTCACTCCTCGAAAAAACCTGTAGCAACATAGAAGAAATCCGAGCCCGCAAAGGCAAGGTAGTGGCCGTAGCCACCGAAGGCAATAAAGCCATCAAAAAACTGGCCGACGACGTCATATACATCCCAGACACACTGGAGCAGACTAGTCCGTTGCTGGTAGCCATAGCCATGCAACTTTTTTCGTACTACATAGCCGTTGCCAAAGACTACAACGTCGACCGGCCTCGCAATTTAGCGAAGTCAGTTACTGTAGAGTAGTGACGGTTCCCCCGCGCCTACAGTAATAGCCCACCGGGCTGTTCTGCCTACCTTGAGCGACGTGTTACTATTTATGGTAAGTAAACTTATTCAGAAAAACTAAATGAACATAGACCTACTAACTCCGAACGTTTCATTGTTTCTTTGCACGGCAGCCGTAGCAACGTTAGTGTACGTTTTGACACGCCTCGATAAGCAATGGCACATGAAGTATCTGCCATTAACTGCAGCCATCAGCCTTTTGGTAACATTTCTGATTGAGCGTCTTATATCTTACTACCTAGATGATAGCCTGCCGGGGGCATTATTCTTTATGATCTTTCCGACGGTTTTGGCAGTATGGTTGTTCATAGTCGTTTTTGCGCATAAAGTACGCCTGCGCGTCTTTGCATTTTCTATGGTAGTCGTCAACTTACTGTTTACACTCGCCATGATTAATGGCTACTACCGATTCTATCCAAATTTGTACTCGGTTTTTAACAGAAATAACGCGCGCCAACTAGCAACCAGCCAAGACGTGTCCATAAAATTTAGTCTGCGAACCAAAGCACCAAATCGACAATCTATCGAAAGTTCTCTGCAGGATGTACATAAAAACACCACCGGATCGGTTTATAGCATAGATATACCCGGTACTGTTTCCAAGTTTAAGACGCGGGGGGCGTACGCCTATGTACCGGCAATTGCCAGCAGCCCAGCTAAAGTAAATTTGCCGGTGCTTGTGCTGTCTACCGGCTTCCCGGGCTTGCCCGCCAACTGGCTTGGCAGCGGTTTACAGGCAACTATGGACGAGTTCGCATCACATCATGGTGGCATTAGCCCCTTGGTTATTATGGTCGATAACACTGGTTCGCTCACCAACGATACGGAGTGTGTAGATAGCCCCCGAGGCAATGCCGAAACATACCTATCTACCGATGTCCCAAATTATATAAAGAGCCATTTTGAAGTAGCAAACGGCCCCGGCCACTGGGCTATAGGCGGCCTTAGTATGGGTGGAATGTGTAGCATCATGTTGGCTCTACGGCACACCGATGTCTACCACTATTTTTTGGATTTCGGTGGTGAGATTGGGCCGGAAGTTGGTTCGCAGCAAAAAACTATTTCGGAGCTTTTTCGAGGCTCAGAGACAGCGTGGGCGGAGCACCAACCATCACAACTCTTAGAACAGCATAATTATTCCGATATGGGCGGTTTCTTTAGTGTTGGTAAGGAGGATTCTCTAAAGGTGACGGCTGCCACTAGGCAGCTATACCAGCAATCCAAAGCGGCTGGTATAGAGAGCATTTACGAAACAATCGGCGGTAACCACACCTTTGCCGTCTGGCAACAAAGCTTTAAAGACGCACTGCCCTGGCTTTCAAATCGGCTCGATGCTACGACCTGTTCAGCGGCGTGTTATTAGTACGCGTCAACAACCCTACTAGGGTTGGACGAATAATGATCTAGGCTACTTCGTGGCCGGTAGCCTGATTGATACGGGTTGAGGAATCGGGTTTGCCTTCCCCGGCGTCAAAACGCATCTCTATATTGTACTGATGGCAGACGGCCGCTTCGGGAATCGCCTTTTCGCTATTACGATCGCCGCCGTTGGCAAAAATAAGCTCATCGCCGGGGTGTTGCCTAGCAATCATTTCTAGCGTTTTTATGATGGCGGGGTCTTCGTCAATTGACAGTACGACCTCATTCACGTTACGCAGGGCACGCATTAGGCGCAAGCGATTCTTTTCATCAAGGATGATTTTGCCCTTTTTGAGTAGTTGCTGCTTGTCGTTGTTTACGATAACGATTAGTTTATCGCCCATGGCACGGGCTGACTCAATCATGTCCAAATGCCCGCCGTGCAACGGGTTGAAGTATCCACTTACGATTACAACTTTCATCCCGCTAGAACCCACTAACCTTTCCGCAATCTGCAAACGTTTGAACATACGGCTGGTGTTCAGCCGTCAATTTATTACTAGTCGTCTCCTGGGTTCTAATGGTATTCATTTCCCAACTAGTTTAACACGAACAATTCTCGAATTTGACACCACTATCGCAGACGGGTAGTGTGATAGTAGCTAGTGAAAACTAGTTGAAGGCATAAACGTAAGCAAAGGATTAATCCCCGTGAATGCACTCAACGATATTTCTAATATCTTCAAGGCGTATGACGTCCGTGGCAAAGTGGGCACCGAACTCAACCCAGACGTCGCCGAAAGAATCGGTAAAGCTGTTGCCGATTGGCTCCCGCAGAAAGGAGCGGTCGCCGTTGGTCGCGATATGAGGCCTGATTCAGCTGAGCTTGCCACGGCAGCCATACAGGGCTTAACCAAACAGGGTCGAGACGTCATCGACATCGGCGAGGTGACCAGCGACATGATTTATTTTGCAGTCGGCAACTATCAGCTCGCTGGCGGTCTGATGGTAACGGCTAGCCATAATCCCGGTGAATATAACGGCATTAAACTTTGCCGCGACGAGGCCCAACCGATCGGACAAGAATCCGGTCTTTTTGATATACGAGACAAGGTAGTCTCGAATGACTTTAAGCCCGCTGCGACCCGACCTGGCAAAGTTGAGCAAAGAGACATCGTCGAGGGCTGGATTACGCACGTTTTATCCTTCATAGATACTGCCAAACTCAAAGAGTTGCGGATTGTTGTCGATGCCGGCAATGGCATGGCTGGCGCCATCTTCCCCGAACTCGAACCGTACGTGCCATGGGATGTTACCGAAATGTATTTCGAGCTCGACGGCAGCTTTCCAAACCATGAGGCCAACCCACTCAAGTTCGAAACGCTCGCCGACATGATCAAGGTTATTAAAACCGAGAAGCTAGACGGTGGTATCGCCTTCGATGGTGATGGTGACCGCGCCTTTTTGGTCGATGAAACCGGCGAAGTATTGCCCGGTAACGTCATGAATGCCATGCTTGGTGAATATTTCTTGGGTAAGCACCCGGGCTCGGCTATATTGTACGATTTGCGCTCCAGCCGAGCCGTACCCGAACTCATAGCCGAGAAAGCCGGTACTCCAGTCCGCACACGTGTTGGTCACTCGTTCATAAAACAGGTTATGCGCGAGCAAAATGCCCCATTCGGCGGCGAAGTATCGGGCCATTTTTATTTTCGTGACAATTACTACGCCGACTCTGGCTTAATTGCCGCTACCATCGGGCTGTATGTTGCTGGCTTGAGTGGGAAAAAGCTCTCACAACTACGCAAACATTACATTCGTTATGCCACCTTACCAGAAACCAACTTTGAAGTAGCCGACAAAGAGGCTGTCTTTTCACGCCTAAAAGAAACATTCAAAGATAAAGCGCAAGACGAACTGGACGGCCTAACCATAGAACTTGGAGTTGGCACTTGGTTCAATGTCCGAGCCAGCAACACCGAGCCACTCTTGCGCCTCAACGCCGAGGCTAAAACAGAGAGTGAGCTCAATCAATTGGTCGCCCAAATCACGCAACTTATAGAAGGAGACAAGTCATGAAACTACTCGTAACTGGTGGCGCTGGGTTTATCGGCTCAAACTTCGTGCACTACATTTACCGCGAGCGGCCAGACTGGCACATCACGGTTTACGATAAATTGACCTACGCAGGCAACCGTGAAAACCTGGCTGGGCTAGACGAGTCACGTTTCGGATTTATACAGGCCGATATTTGCAACGAGGCCGCCATGGATGCGGCCGTAGCCGAGGTTGATGCCGTCGTACACTTTGCCGCTGAAAGCCACAATGACAATAGCCTGCACAATCCGCGGCCGTTTCTCGAAAGCAACATCATCGGCACCTACACCATTCTCGAAGCCGTCCGCAAACACGGCAAACGTCTACACCACATATCTACCGACGAAGTTTATGGCGATCTAGAGCTCGACGATCCAGCCAAGTTCACGCCCGAAACGCCCTATAACCCATCGAGCCCGTACTCCAGCACCAAAGCCGGATCCGATCTGTTGGTGCGCGCCTGGGTCCGCAGTTTTGGCGTCCAGGCCACCATCAGCAATTGCTCAAATAATTACGGGCCCTACCAGCACGTCGAGAAGTTCATACCTCGGCAAGTTACCGAAATCATTGAAGGCCGCAAACCCAAACTCTACGGCGCTGGCGAAAACGTCCGCGACTGGATTCACACCGAAGACCACAGCTCTGGCGTGCTGACCATACTGGAAAAAGGCAAAATCGGCGAAACCTACCTGATTGGTGCCAACGGCGAGAAAAACAACAAAGAAGTGGTCGAGCTCATCCTGGAACTGATGGGCAAAGACCCGCACGAGTACGACCACGTAAATGACCGCCCCGGCCACGATTTGCGCTATGCCATTGACTCTACCAAATTACGTACCGAACTGGGCTGGGAACCAAAATATACCGACTTTCGCAGTGGCCTGGCCGACACCATCAAGTGGTACCAAGAAAACGAGGTTTGGTGGAAGCCCGGGAAGCAAGCCACCGAAGACAAATATAAGGAGATCGGACGATGAGTTTCGATCCTAAAGATTACCAAGAGTTAACGGTCAAAGAGACCGTCATACCTGGTTTTTACGAAGTCGATTTGGTAGTAAATGGCGACAACCGTGGCTGGTTCAAAGAAAACTACCAGGCCACTAAGATGGAAACCCTTGGCCTGCCCCACTTCGACGTCGTGCAGAACAATTTTAGCTACAACGTCGAAAAGGGTGTGACGCGCGGCCTGCACGCCGAGCCATGGGAAAAATTTATATCTGTTGCCAACGGCAGTGTGTTTGGTGCTTGGGTCGACCTGCGCCAAGGTCCGAGCTTCGGCCAGACGCTGACACTCGAAATCAACCCCGGCAAGGCCGTTTTCGTACCACGTGGCGTGGCTAATGGCTACCAAACTCTTGAGGAGAACGTGACTTACACCTACCTTGTCAACGCCCACTGGTCACCAGACGCCAAATACACATTCGTAAATCTGTTCGATCCAGAGCTTGGCATCAATTGGCCGATTCCTAAAGCTCAAGCCATAATTTCCGAGAAAGATGCCGCCCATCCACTCCTTAAAAACGTCACACCAATGGAGGTTTTGTGATGGACGATTCAAAAATCTTAATCATCGGTGCCAAAGGCCAGTTAGGCACAGCCCTCTGCCAAAAGTATCCCAAAGCGCGAGCAGTTGATTCGGACAAACTTGATATTACCGACCGAGCAGCCGTCGAAGCATATGATTGGTCGGGCGTAGAAATCATCGTGAATGCCGCAGCCTATACCAATGTTGACGGCGCCGAAACAACCGAAGGCCGTAGGGCTGCTTGGGCAATTAATGCCGATGCCGTGGCTAACCTCGTGGCCGTGGCTGCCCAGTACGACGCCACACTTGTACATATTTCGACAGACTACGTGTTTGACGGCACCGCAGAAAGCCATCTAGAAGACGAAGGCTTCGCGCCATTGTCGGTTTACGGCGCCAGTAAAGCCGCTGGTGACTTGGCCGTATCACTAACACCAAAGTTTTACCTGCTGCGCACCAGCTGGGTAATTGGCGAGGGCAAAAATTTCGTACGCACCATGCTGGATCTTGGCAAAAGAGGCATCGCCCCAACAGTCGTCGCCGACCAAGTCGGCCGGCTGACATTCACAAGCGAACTAGTACGGGTTATTGACCACCTACTAACGACTAAAGCCGCCTTTGGCACATACAATGCCACTAACAGTGGTGAATCGGCTAGTTGGGCGGATATCACCCGCGAGATATTCAAGCTTGCTGGGTTTGACCTGCAAGTTTCCGACACCACTACGGCCGAATATTATGCCGGCAAGGACGGCATCGCCCCTCGGCCGCTTCGTAGCACATTAGAGCTCACAAAACTCGAATCCACCAGCTTCGAACCCCATGACTGGCACGACGACCTAAAAGATTACATAGCAAAGGAGTTAAAAAAGTGAAGGGCATAATATTAGCCGGCGGGTCTGGCACACGCCTCTACCCCATTACCAAAGGCATTAGCAAGCAGCTGATGCCCATTTACGATAAACCGATGGTCTACTACCCGCTCAGCGCGCTTATGATGGCCGGCATAAAAGAAATCCTCATCATCACCACACCAGAGGATTCAGACTCATTCCGGCGCCTACTGGGTGACGGATCGCAGCTCGGTTGCCAGTTTAGTTACGCCGTACAGCCCAGCCCAGACGGACTGGCTCAGGCATTCATCATCGGTGAAGAGTTTATTGGTTATGACAAAGTCGCACTGGTACTAGGCGATAACATTTTTTATGGTCATGGCTTTGGCAACAGTCTCAAGCGCTGCACCAATCCTGACGGCGGTATCATCTTCGCGTATCAAGTTTCTGATCCGGAACGCTACGGCGTCGTCGAATTCGACAAAGACCGCCATGCTATTTCTATAGAGGAAAAGCCTGGGCGGCCAAAGAGCAACTTCGCCGTCGTTGGACTCTATTTCTACGACAACGACGTGGTAGAAATCGCCAAAAACATCAAACCCAGTGACCGTGGTGAACTAGAGATCACCGCCGTGAACGAAGAATACCTAAAGAGCGGCAAACTCAAAGTGCAAACCATGGGCCGTGGCTCTGCCTGGCTCGACACCGGTACGTTCGAGAGCATGAACAGCGCCAGCCAGTTCGTAGAGGTCATCGAAAAACGCACCGGCTACAAGATAGGCTGCATAGAAGAAGTGGCTTACCAAGAAGGCTTCATAACCACCGAACAATTAAAAACTCTCGCCGAGCCACTAAAAAAATCCGGCTATGGCCACTATCTGCTAGAATTAACTCATAATTATGTCTAAGTTGGCGAGCACAAGAGTAGCTTTAGTCATACCTGCCTACAACGAAGGCGAGGTTATGCGTGGCGTTGTTACCGATTTATATAAAGTGTTTAAGAAATCGCCATACGATTTTCAGATTGTGGTCGTGGATGACGGCTCAAAAGACAACACTAGTATTGAGGCAAAATTGGCAGGTGCGCACGTCATAAAGCACATACTCAATACGGGCAGCGGTGGCGCCACGGCCACCGGACTTAGCTACGCCCAACAACAATGTTTTGACATCGCAACTACTTCCGATGCGGACGGTCAACACGATCCAGAAGATGTCCTAAAAGGCGTGGAAGAACTCACCCGTAAACAAGCCGATCTGCTCATTGGTAGCCGTCTGATCAATAATGCGGGCATGTCACGCGTCAAGGTTCTGGGGAACAAGGGTCTAAGTTTCATCACATACGTTCTCTTTGGCATCAATGTTACGGACTCACAGTCAGGTCTACGTGTATTTTCAAAACGCGCCTTGGCAGAGCTTAAATGGAAAACTAGTGGCTACGAGTTCTGCTCCGAGATGTTATGGCGTGCCAAACAAATTAACTTAAACATAGGAGAGTTCCCCATCAAAGCGATCTATACAGATTATTCAACCGGCAAACCCCACCGCCAGAACAACTGGAATGCATTTAACATAGTCAAAACCTTGGTTGCGAGGAGATTAGTGGAGTTCTTTGGTGAGTAGGTACGTACTGCTAGTTCTATTGAATATTCCTCTAATTTTTGCTGCCCTTTTAAGCGCACTTGTCGATTTTAAGCTCGGCAAGTTTACCCGCAAAAAGTACCTGTCGCAGACGGTTATATGGATCTTTATTTTAGGCGCCCTGGCATCAGTAAAGTTCATTTACCAATTCTTGTTCTCCAATGGCTTGACGCAGACTGAGCCCTTGAGTTTGTTTGATGTCGTACAGATTACGGGTATCGTTGTAGTGCTCTTCATGGCTAACCGCTCTAGGATCAAACTTGAAACTCTCGAGCGCCGGGTTAAGGATCTTCACCAAGAGCTATCGATATCACTTTCGGAGTATAGGAGAGAGAATGAAAAAAAATAACCAGGAACCCTACGCCCGTGTACTGGTAGTGATAGCTACACTCGGAAAGCGCAATGATCTGCTTCGGCTGACACTTGAGTCTATAGTTAAACAAAAACCCATTAAATATGACATCGTGATGATATTCCCGTTGGACAATAAAGAAACTATGGCTCTGGCGAAAAGATTTAAGGCGGATGTGGTTGAAGACCCGGGTGGTATGTCGGCAGCAGTGAACGCTGGTATAGCAACAGCCAAGGCGCACCATGAATACATAACTTGGATTGGTGACGATGACATGCTAACACCGGGATCTCTTGAGGCATCCACGAAGGCACTAGATGCGAACCCTCAAGCTGTTGTGGCTTTTGGTTACTGTGATTATATCGACCACGTGGGAAGAGTCATATTCACAAGTCATGCCGGAAGATTAGCCCCATGGCTAATGACTTGGGGGCCCGATCTTGTACCACTACCAGGATCTTTGTTCCGATGCTCCACATTACAACAAATTGGCGGATTCGACACAAACAATAAGTGGTCGATGGATTTGGACGTGTTTCTTCGATTACGAAAGCGCGGCAAGTTCGTTAACACCAAAAAGACTTTGGCATGCTTTCGGTGGCATACTGGCTCACAGACAGTTTCAAATCGCCCCATGGTTCTTAAGGAGGCAGAGATGGTAAAACGCAAATACTTACCGCGTCCGTTGCGTTTGATAGCTCCATTTTGGGAAAGACCCGTACGCATTGCCACAACCTTGGCAGTTAGGCGCGTAAATAATCTTTCAAGGCGCAAGGCTAACCTATCCTAGAGCGCAAATATGGTTTATTATTAATCATACTTACTTAACCCATTAGGAGATCATTGCGCATGAAAAAAACCGCGCTTATTACAGGTGTTACTGGTCAGGACGGATCATACTTGGCAGAACTTCTGCTAGAAAAAGGCTATGAAGTTCATGGAATAGTCAGAAGGTCGTCAACTTTCAACACGGGTCGTATCGACCATATATTTCAAGATCCTCATGAGAGCCAAAAACAACTTTCTCTACACTATGGCGACTTGACGGACAGCAGCAACCTTTCACGTTTGCTCGAGTCTATAAAGCCTGATGAGATTTATAACCTTGGCGCGCAAAGCCACGTCCGTGTCAGTTTTGACATGCCCGAGTACACTGGGGACGTAGTCGCGCTGGGAACGTTAAGGCTACTTGATGCTATCCGTGAATCGGGTGTAAAAACTAAATTTTATCAAGCATCATCTTCGGAAATGTTTGGGCTTGTACAGCAAATACCCCAGACCGAGGAAACGCCCTTTTACCCACGATCACCATACGGAGTCGCAAAGCTCTACGGGTATTGGATCACAAAAAACTACCGTGAAAGCTATAATCTGTTTGCTTGTAATGGGATCTTGTTCAACCATGAATCACCACGCCGCGGCGAGACCTTCGTCACTCGCAAAATTACGCGAGGGCTAGCACGCATAAAACTTGGTATTGATGAGATACTTTACCTAGGTAATCTTGATTCTAAACGTGACTGGGGATATGCCAAAGATTATGTAGAAGGCATGTGGCTGATGTTGCAACAGGATAAGCCAGATGACTACGTGCTGGCCACTAACGAAACACATTCTGTACGTGAATTTGTAGAAGCAACGGCTCGCACGTTGGGTTTTGATTTGCAATGGAGGGGCAAAGATCTTGAGGAAGAAGGATTTGATACCAAAACAGGTAAAGTTATTATTAAAATAGACCCTCGTTACTTCAGGCCAGCTGAAGTTGATTTATTGATTGGCGACTACTCAAAGGCCGAGAAAAAACTAGGCTGGAAACCGAAAGTAACCTTTGAGGGGCTCGCAAAACTAATGGCCGAGGAAGACCTAAAAGAAGAGAAAAGAAAGGCAAACATCAAATAATGATAAGACTGATCAAATCTACTTTCTACCATGAAGCAGAAACTAAACAGGCTCTGGCCGAATTCATTCTAAAAGAAGATATATTGAGCATGGGCAAACAATGCCGCATGTTTGAAGAATCCTTTGCCGCAAAACAGCAACGAAAGCACGCTGTATACGCCTCAAACGGTAGTGTCGCAAATCTGCTCCTTATCCAATCAATGATGAACTTGGGACGGTTTAAAAAAGGGGATAAGATCGGCTTTTCTGCGCTCACATGGCCAACAAACGTTATGCCACTTATTCAGCTTGGCCTCGTGCCGGTAGCAATTGATTGTGAACTTGAGACACTTAATGTCTCGCCAGAAAAACTCAAGGAATACATCAATGATCTAAAAGGTCTTTTCCTGACCAACGTCCTTGGCTTCTGTGACAACCTACCAAAGATAAAAGAGCTCTGCGACGAACATGGTGTCATTCTTATGGAGGATAACTGCGAGTCGCTCGGCTCACAAACAAACAAGACCCTACTTGGTAACTTTGGTGTCGCTTCGACATTCTCGTTCTTCGTGGGTCATCATATGTCAACGATTGAAGGTGGCATGGTTTGCACTGACGATGATGAGCTATATGAGCAGATGGTTATGGCTCGAGCTCATGGCTGGGATCGTAACGTGAGCCCGGAGACACAGACGCGCCTGCGAGCAACTAGTGGGGCCGATGCTTTCTATGCAAAGTACACTTTTTACGATATTGCCTCAAACTTCCGACCAACCGAGATAAACGGATTTATTGGTAACACTCAGATCGGATACTGGGACGAGATTGTGGCAAAACGGGTCAGTAACTTTCACACATTTCAGAAAGCCATGGCTCAAAACGATGATTTCTATCAATATGACTTAGAGCACATGGATAGCGTGTCGAACTTTTCGATGCCAATAATCTGTAAGACTCCGGAGTTAGCCCGACAATATCGTGCAAAGTTTGAAGCAGCAGAAGTTGAAATCCGCCCAGTTATTGCGGGTAACATGACAAAACAGCCGTTTTATCAGAAATATGTCCAAGATATTGCAGCTCGTCCAAATTCGGACTTGGTGCATGCAAATGGCTTCTATTTTGGCAATAATCCAGAGATGACTGATGAAGAGCTTGATATGCTCTGTGGTCTTCTAGCGAAATAAGGAGAGATTCGTATGGATAAAACTGCAAAGATATATGTGGCTGGACATAAAGGCCTCGTTGGCTCGGCTATCGTAAGACGGCTACAAGATGAAGGCTACACCAGCCTCTTATTAAGAACTCGTAATGAGCTTGACCTAATGAATCAAGCAGCGGTTCACAATTTCTTCATGACAGAAAAACCTGAATACGTCGTAGACAGCGCCGCCAAGGTTGGTGGTATTAAAGCGAACATGGCCTATCCAGCAGAATTCCTATACGAGAATCTCCAGATTCAGAATAATCTTATTTGGTCTGCCAAAGACGCGGGCGTTAAGAAGTTCCTTTTTCTGGGCAGCTCATGCATCTACCCCCGTGAGTGCCCACAACCGATGAAGGAAGAGTATTTTATGAATGGGAAGCCGGAGCCTACCAATGAGGCTTATGCTTATGCCAAGATCTCTGGCATGAAAATGTGCGAATACATCTACGACGAGTTTGGCATGAACTTTACGTCTTGCATGCCGACAAACATATATGGAGAGAATGATAACTTCGATCCAGAAACCTCGCACGTTATCCCTTCCCTGTTGCGCCGCATGCACGAGGCTAAAGTTGGCAATGTACCAGAAGTTATTATTTGGGGAACGGGTGTCAGCCGCCGTGAGTTCCTGCATGTCGACGACTTAGCGAATGCTGTGGTCTGGCTGCTTAACAACTACGATAAAAAACAGTTCCTTAATATCGGTACCGGTGAAGACATTTCAATTAAAGAATTGGCGGAGTATATCCAAAAGCTTGTAGGCTACGAGGGGCGGTTAGTCTTTGATTCATCCAAGCCCGATGGCATGCCAAAGAAGCTACTCGATGTCTCAAAACTACACGAGGCCGGATGGCACCACAAAATAGGCTTCGAGGAAGGCCTAAAACGTACTTACGGCTGGTACCTAGAAAATGTCGTAAAGTAAGTTCTGTGCAAGCTAGAATATTTTCACAATTTATCTTTAGCTAGTTATTCTATACAATACAGGAGTGTCTAAAATTATCCTGTTATTGTATGCCCTGACAACCTCTGTTGGGCTTGTAATTCTTAAGCTGGGCGCTAAAGCTGGAGCACCAATTCACTACCTCGATAACAAACTCCAGTTTAACGTAAACTTCTACACTGTTATCGGTTTTGCGCTGTATGGTATAAGTTTCTTTTTATACATCTACCTGATCTCAAAGTTTGATCTCGGCTATATAATTCCACTGGCTACAGCACTTGTTTATATATTGATCTTTTTTGCCTCATTTATTGTGTTCAAGGAATCATTTACTACAATAAAAATTCTGGGCATTATCCTAATACTTGGTGGTGTGCTTTTATTAAACGCCCATAAGTGATTATGGTAAACGTCTTCCTCAGGTTTATACGGTCTGGTTCACGACACACTGTCAGACTACTCCGCACGTACAAGATACACCTATTTCCACTAGTTCTTTTTGGTGCACTACTTTTACTCACCTCCCTTAAAATTAGTGGTAGTTCCGTTGGGGTTTACCACTCTTATCTGTACGGGCAGACCAGCCATGATCCCGGGCTGCTTTTTGGCAATCCGCAGCCAATTCGCTCAGACGAATGGCTAGTAAACACCCAGTTAACAATTGCTCAACAAAAGAATGGTTTCCATAGAGTAAATGTAAACATAAACGGCGGTACAGACATGAGCGTCCTGGGAGATGCTCCGTATAAGGACTGGTCGGCAGTATTTAAGCCACAGAATTTATCATTCTTTGTTTTACCCTTAGAATTTGCTTTCGCGTTCAAGTGGTGGTTCCTCATAGTAATGCTATTGGTGAGTTCTTACTATTTTTTCTTACGTATATTGCGCGGTAAACTTCTTCTGGCCATATTTAGTTCAATGCTCATTTCGCTAAGTCCGTTCGTTTTTTGGTGGTATCAAACCAGCACGGTAGCAACCCTATTTTACGGGTTTTTTATATTACTAGTCGGAACGAGTATGCTAGAAAATCGCTCTTTTGTCTTTCTTGGTAGGAGGCTGGGCAGAAAATTGCTTATAACCCTTAGGACGTTGTTACTGGCCTACCTCCTGATAGCCTTCGGGCTGAATCTGTACCCGCCCTATCAGATTCCTGTTGCTATAGTTGTGGCCTTTTTCTTGATCGGTTACTTCATACAAATAACTAGCGGTAAAAAATTGACGCAACGGTTGACGCTATTATCCCCTTTTATAATCGCAGCAGCGATGGCCGTCATTGTGGGTGCGGTATTTGTCACTACCCGATCGGGGGTTATTAGTACCGTCAATAACACTGCCTATCCAGGTAAGCGCGACGTCCCGTCAGGTGGCTATGATTTCAAGCAATTACTTGTAACTTATCTGCAGCCCCAGCTCGAAAGAACTACCAGGGGGACAAGATATGTCAGCAATCAAAGCGAGTCATCAAATTTCATACTGCTTTCTGTGGCCGTCTTTTTACCATCCGTGGCACTATTGCTATACCTGTACATCAAACACAAGAAACTTGAGTGGGTACTTCTGCTTCTAGTGGCCGGCAATCTCCTGTTCCTCGCACATCTATTCTTGCCGCCCGCCAATATACTGACGAAGCTATTCTTACTGCATCTAGTGCCCCAGCAACGCCTCATGATAGGCCTCGGTTTTCTAGGTATAATAACGCTTGTTTACAGCATTCATCTCTTATCTGAGTACCTTAAAGGGTCTCGTGTATTAGTATTTGTGTCCTTGGGTTATGCCATCACTTACCTGGCCTTGGGCCTGTGGGCTGGCCTAGAGACCAGGGCTGAATACCCTTTGTTCGTTTCAAACTTCTGGCTGATACTCGCACTCGACACCATTCTGTGTCTGGGGATGTTCTTTGTTTTTGCACGAAAGTTTGTGCTCGGGCTTGGTATACTAGCGGCGCTTTCCCTGGTGAGCATTGTGCGGATCCACCCTATATATAGAGGTCTAGGTCCTGTAATTGACAAACGCCTGCAAACAGCGCTACAGAATATCTCGTCAGCCACCGATGTCTGGGGATCAGTCGACAACTTCTATCTAGAGAATGTACCCCAGATGTCAAACCGTCCAGCAGTAACTGGCGTAGACCTATACCCGAACAATGCCTTTTGGAAAAACTATGTTGGAGGGTCTAACGAATCTATTTATAACCGCTACGCTCACGTATTGCTATTCGATCAGCCACAAAGTATAAGGCTCGTTCAGGCGGACTTATTCGTGGTATCGTACCGGTGCGATCAAAAGCTAACCAGGTTTATTAAATACGAACTCAGCTCGATGCCCCTCGATACTACATGCCGAACGCTTGAAAGAACAGTGCAGTACCCCGCTGTAACTTTTTATATTTACAAGATTCAGCACTAAATTTAGTGGCTAACTCAGGCCGCTTGACATAAGAACATGTTATAATTGTAGTGGTTATTTATCGGTCACAGTAATAGGCTCAAGATGAGAATTAAGAACAATATAACCAACCATAGATTTTTTTTACTGGCTGTCTGCGGGCTGCTTGTTCTTGTTGGCGGCTTATACCTATCCTTTAAACATTTTCATAAAGCCGAACAAAAAACTAATCTTACCGGTGCCCATTCTCGTCCGGTAAACTCGGTCGACTACGGCCCCCCTTCTGCACAGCAAAAGCAAGCCGGTGACATCATAAAGCAACAGGGCGCGCCACAGACCACTTCAGGCACTAGTTCTAGTACGTCAACTCAGCAAAACACCATAACCATCACTCGTTTAGGGCAATCTGCGCGTGGCGGATCGGTTACTCTCACAACTTTGATAAGCAATAGCGCCACCGGACAATGTGTGGCAACATTCAGCCTTGCTGGCCAAACAACTATCACTCGAACCGTGGCTATCGCGAATGGCCCGACCTACTATTCATGTGAGCCTATAGATGTATCGTCCAGCGAATTTAGCTCTGAGGGTACTTGGCAGGTCACTATATATGTACAACAAGGTAGCTCTATTGTTTCCAACAAAGCTACCGGGTCAGTAACGGTACAAAAGTGATGAAGCGTAGCCTCTGGCTGTTTGGTGTTCTTGGTATAGCCTTGAGCTCTCTGGCAATTATATTTACGCCACAAGTTCATGCGGTCTCAACTGCCGCATTCGATCCAACGCGCATCATTGATGATTCGGTGTTTTACAACAGCTCGTCTATGACCGTAGACCAAATTCAGGCATTCTTAAACAGCAAGGTTCCCGTGTGTGATAACTGGGGAACCAATGGCAGCACGAGCACAAGTAGGGCTAACTACGCGGCAAACAATGGTCAACTATTGCCACTTACATGCCTAAAAGGGTACTACGAAAATCCAAGCACTCACGAAAACAACCTTACAAAAGTAAGCGGCCAGGCAGCTCCTATCCCACCAGGGGCGCAAAGCGCCGCACAAATAATATCTATAGCGTCAACTTATTATGGGATCAACCCACAGGTTCTCATTGTCTTACTACAAAAGGAGCAAGGATTAGTAACCGACGATTGGCCATTTGCGTACCAATACCAGGCAGCCACCGGCTACGGATGCCCAGATACGGCGGTGTGTAATTCTCAATATTATGGATTTTGGAACCAGGTTAATCACGCAGCCGCTCAGTTCCGGAACTACGCCAACTATCCGAATAGCTTTAACTACGTTCCAGGACCCGGCAACTTCGTCTTGTACAACCCCTCGTCTAGCTGTGGTGGGTCGTACTTAAATATCCAAAATCAAGCCACGGCCTCGCTTTACGACTACACACCATACCAACCAAACGCTGCCGCCTTGGCCGCAGGTTACGGTCTTGCGCCACCATGTGGTGCTTACGGCAACCGTAATTTCTGGTTATATTTTAATGACTGGTTTGGAAGCACTTCAGGAACCTTCCTTCTGCAGTCTCCTGCTAGTCCAGCAGTCTATCTACAAAGCGGAACTACGCGCTATGGGATTCCCTCGTATGACGTTTTAAGAGCTTATGGTTTCGCTAAAACAAAAGTGACACCCGTCAGCGACACATACATGAACTCATTGACCGATGGCGGTACGCTGGGGACGACATTCACCGTTGAAGGACAAGGCGCAGTTTATCTGGCTGATAACGGATACCGGTTTGGCTTTTCTACCCAACAACAATGCGCCGACTGGGGAGTGCCATCGTGCTTAACCACAGCTACTACGAAACCCCTCAGCCCCTACCTTTTCAGCCTCATTCTGAATGGCGGTGACCTAAAGAGACTCATGCTGAATGGCACTGCTATTTATCTTATGCAGTCGGGGAACAAACGCCCCTTCCTAACGTACCCGGCCTTGCTGCAGAACGGTTTCACAGCTAGTGATATCACACCCGTAACCAGTCCCATAAACTCAAACCAGCCGATCGGCTATTCATTGCCTGAGAATAATTCGTTCGTTAAGTTTGGCGCTAGCCCAGTTTTTTACGCTTACAGTGGTGGAGCTTTTTATGCGATTAACTCGTATGATGTACTTCGGTCACTTATAGCTCCTAGCTCGGTTGTTATGACTGATAATGCGTCTCTCTATGTGTCATCCCCACCGACGCCCGCAGGCATCATACCATCAATAGTAAGCACGGCAGGCGGTACAAAAAAGTACGTTTTGAGTGGGGGCTATAAGTACGATATAACAAACGTTGCTAGTGACTGGCCGGCTGCGCAGGCGCTTGATGCTTTAGGCACTATTATAGATGCCAAACCTACGCAGGCTATCGTAGACGCAAGCACAACCTTCAGGTTGCCTACTGGTCTATTGTTTAGAGTACAGGGGTCTTCCATTACTCCCTTTTATAATCTTGCCGACTTTTTCAAGTCTCCATTTAATAAAAGCCCTTTGGCAATTAGCGATGCGGTGCAGAACATGTCCATGACCACGCCCTACATCACTCCCGGCGGCGGAACCCTATATCAACTTACTGACCCCACAAAGCAACAAATGATATTTCTGCGTGATATCGATGGCTCCGCTTGTGCGCTCAGTTCACAAGATCAGCTAGGAGCATTCCGATTTGATGCTTCAAACGTGTACCGTATCAGCGATTCGGCAGTGATGGGGCCTGCCCTCCAAAGCCTCGTCCAGGCGCAGGATGGTGCAACCTACATAGTGTACCGTGGGACACGTATACCGGTTTCGGCGCAAACGCTCACAAGCTGGGGGGTAGGTGCCGCGGCACGTTGCAGCTTCTCAAATGTATTTCTTGGGACACTACCGGTTGCGCAAAATAGTAAATCCTTTTCGTTTGCACGTTTATCTAGTGGTCTAATTTACTATGCCCAGGGTAATGCTGCCCACCAGATACTTACTTATTCTACTTTTCTTTCAATGGGTGGATCTGCCAATAATACCGTTGACGTACCTGATGATTTCTTGAGCTACGTTACTCTAGGAAACTCTATTAATTAGATCTGGTTTCTGTTAATATTACTCTGATGCCGAGAAACAGCAAGCTTGATATTTCTGTTATCATTCCGTTTAAAGACAAAGCCAAAATGACCTTGCAGGCAGTCAGTTCTCTGCTGGAGTTTGGCCCCCCCGTCAAGGAAATAATCCTAATCAGCAACAACTCTTCGTCCGAGGAACTTAAAGCTGTACAGTCCGGTATTGCCGCTTACCCAAACTCGAAAGTACTGATTTATAATCGACCGTTCAACTATCAAAAAATAAACAACTGGGCAGTCCGCAGGTCTTCGGGCAAGACCATCATGTTTCTGAATAACGATACTGAGTTACGCCCAGGCTCGGTCGGACTTATTGAGAGAATGTACAAAAAAGCTCAGTCCCCTAGTGTTGGTATCACGGGCTGTCTGTTATTATTTGGTGGCGAAAAGACTATACAACACGCTGGAGTATATTTACGCCCAGGCGGCCAAGCGGAGCACCTTTACGTTACCGAGAACTACGATCGCGCCCGAGCAGAAAAAGGCACCTCTCGGTTCCCATACGATATTGATAAAGACCGTCCTCTATCCTCCGTCACAGGGGCGGTACAAGTGGTACAACGTAAGGCGTTCGATATGGTAGGCGGCTTCGATGAACGATTCATCATCTGCGGTGGCGATGTAGACTTGTGTCTTCGGCTCAATGCAAAGGGCAGACAAACCTGGTACGTTGGTGGTGGATATATTTTGCACAAAGAAAGTCAGTCGCGGAAATTTACACCAATCCCATATAATGACTTTTACTGGTCATATTTAAGCTATGTTAAGGGTTTTGATACCAAAAAGGGTGATCCGTTCCTGCCCAAGATAACTAAGGAATTTCATGAGTAAAGTAAAACGAACTGCTATACGTGCAGCCCGTAAATCGGCACATATAAGCAATAAGATCCTGCACAAAACATTGCACCTCACGGCACGCATAGAAAACAAAGCGACCCGAATACTAGATGGCACAGATTATAGTTTTCTCGTTGAGACCACCGCTCCACTTGAAAAAATATACTACAACTCCCTTAAATATATAACACCCGTCAACCCTGCCCTGCCGATGGTTGGACAGGAGGCGTCCGTCGTACTACTAATACCGACACTTGATGATAAATCGTTCTATGGTGGCACAGCCACAGCCTTGATTGTGGCCGGACGAGCTGCCGTGCTACAGAAGAAACCTCTCAGGATAGTGCAAACGCTAAAAACGGGCAATGCAGAGAATATGTCAGGCTTCTTCAGGGGTGTTGGCGTAGAGCTTAATGAATCAGACATCACAGTAATGAGTGTAGCCGATAGAGCTTATAACATTTACGGTTATCTTCCTATGCATCCAGATGACGTGTATGTAGCCTCAGCTTGGTGGGATGCGTATCTTCTCGGCCAGCTGCCATTAACCAAGAAGTTTATTTACCTTGTGCAGGATTTTGAACCCATATTCTACAATAACAGCGACCTGTATGTGCTCGCCGAATCAACATACAAAATGAATAACTTCGTGCCTCTATGCAACACTAAGCTGATGTACGACTTTATGCGAGGGCGTAGTTATCCTGCTTTCATGACGAACGCTGCGCAGTGGTTTGAGCCTGCCGTATCCCGACTTGCCTCGGGCGCAAAGATGCAGAAAAAGAAAGATGAAAAGAGGCGCTTGTTCTTGTACGGTAGGCCTGATGTTCACCGTAACTTATTCTTTACAGCGCTCAATGCAATAGACTATAGCGTCAAGGCGGATTTTCTAGATCCTAATGAATGGGAGTTCTTCATGGCTGGACAAGATAGCTTGCCAGACATAAAACTAACCTCGGGCGCAGTTATTACTAACTTGGGAAAAATGAAGATGGAAGACTACGTTGCGTTCAGCAAAACTATAGATTTAGCTGTCTCACCTATGATGGCCCCACACCCTAACTACCCAACCCTGGAATTTGCCTCTATAGGTACGCAGGTAGTTACAACACGATATGCCAATAAAACTGACCTTAGTAACTACTCAGCCCACATTTTCATGTCTGATACGGACGCCGAGTCTATGGCTGGGGCGATAAATGCTGCCATCTTGGTTGCGCCCAAAACTGTATCCACTTCAATACCGTCAACCGTTCCGGAAAGCTGGGAAGAGACTCTTAGTGCTAGTCTGTCGGCATGCCTTAAGGCCCTCTAGCTTATTTCCTGAGCAGGCTCCTAAGCTTAAGAAACATTTTAATGGGCAGTGCTCTTTCGATTCTTTGTAGTTTTGATTCCAGTGAATCAATGTGCTCCCGTTGACCAAGCGTTATGCTCTCCAGGTTCTCTATGTGACTGGCGGTGAGCTGGAACTTATTAAAAATATACTCTTCTCGCTCCAACTGATGATCAAGATTAATGGTTGGTTCAGCTAGAAGCACAACCTTTTCTTTGCCGTACATATCTTGGACTCGCTCTACTCCAGTAGTACTTGCATAGCTACAGTCGACTGTCTTGGTATTGCTCTGCTTTGTCGTTTTATTGCTGGCGGATATAACACTTACGGGATCTAACATGTTTAATGGATTTAGGAACTGGAGCGAAACAGTACAATATATTCCTTGTACGAGCGTTAGAAAATCGCGACCAAATTCATTCCAAACAAAGTAATCCTGCTCTCCCGATCCATGATACGATGACGGTAATAACTTTTCCTTTTTTTCGTTCTGTGCCAAGCTTGCTCTTACTACGGTGTTTTTTTCGAGACGCAGTGGAACCGTAAATAGGTGAATGCCGTTTGGCTTCAACACTCTCTTTATCTCTTCAAGTGCCTTTAGTGGGTCAGGGACATGTTCTAGGGTATCTGAGGTTAATACGATGTCAAACGAGTCATCGGCATACGATAAGGCCATGAGATCCTCATGGGGCACTTCTGGAACTGTTGACCCGTATTCCGAATAAGAAAGATTAGGGATGTTTTTAAGAATATCGTGTAATACGCCGCATGAATTAATCTCGGCCACTTTTAGATTATGCAACTTTCCATTTTCGATTGCTTCATTGAGGCTCATGGGATCTTCTCTGGATACATGAAGGCTTAATGCTTTTGCTAGTGCGCGTAATCTATACGAACATCCGCAGAACTGACAGAACATTGACTCCCTGCAGCTAAAAGCAACGCGCTCATCGTTATCC
Source organism: Saccharimonadales bacterium (SeqCode) (assembly GCA_041649215.1). Classification (GTDB taxonomy): domain Bacteria; phylum Patescibacteriota; class Saccharimonadia; order Saccharimonadales; family UBA4665; genus JBAZNN01. The sequence goes on along the minus strand of JBAZNN010000001.1, from coordinate 701,665 downwards.
AGGTTCCAGTCCTCTGCCAGCTTGTGGTTGATTATTTTCTTGTACGCGTATGGCCCAAATGCCCCGCATGCGTCACATATACCAGAGGTCTTTTTGACCGAAAAGTCGTTGTTCGGCCGCAGGTAATCCCCCAGCTGCAAGATGTCTTTGTTAGTTATCGTGCTCATAAGTTACGTTTAGTTTATGTGTGGTGTTGATGTGACCGTGGCTTTTCTGTCTTTTTCTCACCTTAAATGTGGCCGCGTTTTCGAGCCATTCATAGATAACGCTCCCGACTGAGTCTGCTGCTGCTGGAGATATGTGCAATGTCCCAGTATTGAAAGCGTTCGGAATAATCCATTCGATATTGACTACTTCGCCAGGGATTATATCTTTCGTCTTATACTCACACCAGAGTGTGTTTGATTGAAATATAATCTGACCCGAAACGTCCGTTATGGTGATTCCGTAAACCGGTCTTTCTACAGAGCTTACGGCTTCAAATTGAACCCTAATAACGATTTGCGAATCCTCGTCTTTAAATGATCTCGCTTCATCACCCCCCTCTTTCCCGACATATACTTTGTTGATCTTTATCTCTCCCGTTCCCCAACGATTCTTTATGTCGTCTTTGCTGCTGTCCGTTTCGGGTCTTGCGGTCTGTTCGTCATGACGTTCTTCGGTTTCATTAAGAATATCTAGATAGGTGTTCACGACACGGTCTATTGGGCCCTCGTAGACTATGCTGCCGTTTTCAACCACAATCCCTTTATCGCAATACTCCTGCAGCGCTCCAGTATCGTGGCTAACGAATACTACGGTCTGCTTGTTCTTTTTAAGGGTCTTGAAGTAGTCATAGCATTTTTTTTGAAATATGGCGTCTCCGACGGCCAACACTTCATCCAACACTAATATGTCGCTCTGCGCCCGAATAGCAATGGAGAATGCCAACCTCACCTGCATGCCCGACGAATAGTTTTTAAGCTTTTGGTCCATGAACCGATCAATTTCAGCAAATTCTACAATGTCATCGTACATTGCTTCCATTTCTTTGTGGTTAAAGCCGAGCAGGGCACCATTAAGAAACACGTTTTCTCGACCCGTCAGCTCTGGGCTAAAGCCAACACCCAGCTCAATGAACGGCGTAAGCTTACCTTCAACCTGTATGTTGCCTTCGGTTGGTGTGTATATATTGGCCAGCATTTTGAGGAGCGTACTTTTGCCTGATCCATTGCGACCAACTATGCCAAAAAATTCACCTTTCTTGATATTGAAAGTTATGTCCTTCAAAACTTGTTGGCGCTCAAACGTTCGTTTGCCTCCACGAAATGAATTTATGAGCACGCTCTTTATGGAGCTCTGCCTTTCATGCGGCAGCCGGAATGTTTTACCGACATGATTAACGCTAATGGCTACTTCGTCTGCCATCTAGATGTTCTCCGCGAAACTATTCGCCTGACTTTTAAAATAAAGCAGTCCGCCGACAAGCACCACGCCGACGACGACAAACGGGACAAATGCATACAGACCACCATCAAATGCCCGCGACGTTGTGATTACTAGATTGTCGTGCGTAATGGTTGCATACCGAGCATCTTGTATGGCCTGTGCCATGGGGTTTAATAGTAGTATTTTGCGGAATGTTTCGTTGGGTACTATTGAAAGCGAGTACAGAATGGGTGTTAGGTAGAACCCCGCCTGTAATATTACTTCCCATATGTAACTAATGTCACGGAACTTAACAAACGCCGCCGACAAAAATAGTGATAAGCCTAGTGCAAATATATAAACTTCGATTAATATTAGAGGCAACAGAAGGGCGGTAGTCTGTAAATCAACCCCACTCCAGATCATAAACAACAATACCACGATAAGGTTTAAACCCAAGTTAATCAGTGCCGATATACTACTACTGAACACGATGATCCATCGAGGAATACGGATTTTTCTTATAAGGTCGCCACGACCGACAATCGAGCCCAAACTTTGAGTTGTCATCTCAAGGAAAAAGTTCCAAATGACTATGCCCAGCAAGAGGTAGGTAGGAAAGTGTGGGATGCCGCCGCCAGACTTTATGACTTTTACAAAAACAATGTAAAGTATCACAAAGAGTAAGAGTGGCCGCAGGAGGGACCAGGCATAGCCAAGAACTGACCCTTGGTAGCGGAGCTTAAAGTCTGTACGGACTAACTCGCTCAAGAGAGCTCGGTTCTGCTTCGAGAAGATACGTTTGAACATTGCTTATAGGGTATTATAACAGCTACGGGGTGCCGTTGAAACGGGCGGTACTCGACAAAAAGGATTAAATTCCTTCTTGTCTCCGTTCCTACGTTATAGAATGAAGAATATGTCGAAGTCGACCAGCCATCCTGTTGTAGTTATTCCTAACCTTAATGGTGGTGAGGAGTTGCTGTCTGCCGTCAAATCACTGATCGGGCAAACCCTGAACCCGCACATTATAGTAGTCGATAATGCTTCGGCCGACGGATCGGTCGAAAAACTGCAAGCCGCCTACCCTTCGGTGGAGATTATTCTGAATGGTCGGAATGAGGGTTACGCCGGTGGCGTGAACCCAGGCCTAAGGCGAGCTATTGAGCTTGGTGCCGACTACGCCGCACCTTTTAATGACGATGCCGTAGCTGACAAAGACTGGCTTAAACACCTCGTCGATTATCTAGAAAAACATCCGGAAGTGGGTGCTGCAGCGTGCAAAGTGCTCAAGACAGACGGTAAGTACATCGATAGTACGGGGGACTTTTACACAGTCTGGGGCCTGCCCTACCCACGGGGCCGCGGCGAGGTAGACAGTGGGCAATACAACGCACAAACCGATATATTTGCTGCCAGCGGCGCCGCCAGCCTTTTCCGGGTCGAGACGCTCAAAGAAGTCGGTCTTTTTGATGAAGATTTCTTCGCGTACTACGAGGATGTGGACCTTGGCTTCCGCATGCAATTAGCCGGTTGGAAGGTCGCGTTTGTGCCCGATTCCGTGGTATACCATGCCATCGGCATGACCAGTGGCCGCATAAAAGGCTTTACCACCTATCAAGCCATGAAAAACACGACACTTTTGCTCTACAAGAATGTACCTCGTAAGTTTTTGTGGCGGGTTGGGTGGCGTCATCTGGTTATTCATACTCTGTTCTTTGCCCGATCTGTCACACGTGGTCAAGGCTGGATCGCACTAAGAGGCGATGCGCGCGGCACGTTCTTGCTTTTCAAAAAGCATGCTGAGCGCAAGCGCATCCAAAAATCACGCAAAGTTTCTGATGAATACATCTGGGGGATGATGGTGCACAACCTGCCACCGAACGCCAATGTGCTGCGTATTTTACGAACTAGGTGGTGGAAAATAATAGGGAGAAAAACGTGAAGATTGTCATAGACGCCCGCATATCTGGTACTAGTACTGGTCGGTACATCGACAAGCTAATAGAACATCTACACACGCTACAACCAAAACACCAAGTGATTATCCTGACCAAAGCAGAGCAATTGGAATTCATAAATAAGATCGCTCCGTCATTTGCGGTGATCGAAACTTCTTTTAAGGAATTTTCTTTCGACGAACAAATCGGCCTAATGCGCCAAATACGTGGGCTCGAGCCAGATTTAGTACATTTCGGCATGGTGCAGCAACCAATCATGTACCACGGCAGGGTCGTGACAACCATGCACGATCTCACTACAGTACGCTTTAAGAACCCCAGCAAAAACCCAGTGGTATTTTGGATAAAACAGCGTGTATATGCCCAAGTAAATAAGCGAGCAGCAAGGAAGTCTGCCGCCATCCTGACGGGTTCGCAGTTTGTGAAGGACGATATTGTAGCGTTTGCGGGTGTGAACCCAGATAAAGTCACCGTAACACACGAGTCAGCCGACCAAATCCCTGACGTACCCGAAGTTGTTGTTGGGCTTGATGGCACACCCTTCATCATGTACGTTGGACGACCGATGACACACAAGAACCTTCCTCGGCTAATTAAGGCCTATGCGGAGCTCAAAAAAACCCGGCCAGAGCTCAAGCTCGTGCTGGCAGGCAAAAAAGATGTGCTCTACGAACAGATTGAGCGGCAGGCAGAGGCGGACGGAGTTAAAGATGTCGTGTTTACTGGTTTTGTGAGTGAAGGCCAGCTGCGCTGGCTGTACGAGCACTGCGCAGCCTATATTTTCCCTAGTCTAAGCGAAGGCTTTGGTCTGCCCGGGCTGGAAGCTATGCTGCACGGCGCACCGGTGGTTAGTAGTAACGCCACTTGTCTGCCTGAAATCTACGGCGACGCGGCACATTATTTTGACCCGCTCGATGTGAATGATATTGCCACTAAAATAGACGAGGTTTTGAGTGATAATTCCCTACGTCAAGACTTGATCACCAAAGGCAAAGCCCAAGCCGCCAAATATTCTTGGCAACGCATGGCCGAACAGACTCTCGCTGTCTACCAAAAGATCTTAGGCGAGTAGTCTGTTGATTGCAGAGTAGCCAACTAGTGGGCTGGGTGGTAGGTGTGGCCACCATCCAAGCTATGTGCAGCGTGACGAGCGGTATCGACTAGCCATAGAGCACCCAGTACGCTTGCTAAGCTGTAAAAGATAAACGAGCTAGTCATGAATATACCGACGGCTGCCAGGCCTACTGCGGCAATCCCAAACACCATTTCGCCAACGTTCAAGAAGCTAAAGTTCGAGAAGTCGAAACGGCTAAATAGCGCCATCACTAAACCGGTACCTGCCAGCACCGCGACCGCGCTGCGCCAACTGCCAATCACTGCCCATGGGTAGTCGTAAAATTTTGCGTACACAATAGAGCCGCCGGCTAGGGCTACTAGTGTGGTGATTATGTCTTTCCAGTTGAGTTTCATAATACTTCCCTCCTTAAATTCAGTTTATGGGGTTGCTGGATCACTGCTTTCATAGGCGCACCTCCCGCTTACACGCTCTATTGTGAGCGTGGTTATCCAGGCTGTCAGTGACTAGCCACACGCTGGGAGCGTGACATAGGTCTCATTTGCCTCGTCTACAGATATGGTGAGGGGTGTATTCTAGCTGCCGTCTTCACGTTCACAGCTGGGTTTGTTTTGGTGGGCTGCTCGGTATCGAGCCAGTTTTCGAGGAGTTCGGTGTGCAGACCGGCTGCTTTTTCAGCATCCAGGAATGCCTGCATGTCACCTTTAAACTCTGGTCGAAAATGCATCAGTACGATGTCGCCGGCTTGCAGGCCATGGCCCACCTGGTACTGCATGGCTCTACCGTTTGCCTTGGCAATCCATAGCACAACCGCTTTCATGCCACACGCGGCGGCAGCCCGCTGGGTGTCTATATTGTAATCGCCGCCGGGTGGGCGGAACAGTACGGGTCGACGGCCAAACTGTTGTTGCTGCAAATCGGCCTCGTCGCAAATTTCTTGCTTTTGCTCGTTGTAACCCAGCCGAGACAAGAGTTTGTGGTTAACGGTATGGTCTTCTATGAGCGACCCTTCGGTCATGAAATCGATAAAAAATGACGGGTTATCTTTGATAAATCGATTGGCTAAAAACAGCGACGCCTTGATGCCATTATCTTGCATGAGTTGTAGCTCGAACGCTTGTTTGTTGGCGCCATCGTCGATGCCTAGGAAAACTACCGGTTCTTTGGTTGGTATTTTGTTAATTACTGGGGCAAGGCCATTCCTGACAGGTGGGATAGCGTAGTCTGGGGCTAGTGCATGTAGTTTTGGGGGTGTTGTCGCGGCCGACTTAGGTGTGAGTGGCTCGTCGTGCGCAATGGAGCTTCTGGATATAGTTTGGGGTTTGTGGTGGTGAGTTAGATAATACCGGGTACTAAGCAGCCCAGCAGCCGCCATGATGACTGCTGCCACAACAAGAATAATCCAGCCACTCCGTTTATGCCGGTGTTTAGCTGGTTTTTTTCGTTTTTGCATGTTTTTGTTCGTTTATTCGGTAGGTTTGAGGACGATGTGGCGGTCACGGCCTTCGCCAACGGAATCGCTAACGAGTCCAGCTTCGGCGGCAACTTTGTGCACCACGCGGCGGTCGGCGGCGTTCATGGGACGAACTTCGAAAGTTTCACCGCTATCTTTGACGTGTTTTATCCATTGTTCGGCGGTTTCGGCGAGGCGCTCGGCGCGCTGCTTCTTATACTCTGCCACATCAACGTTCACGCGGCTTATTTCGTAGTTTTGGCTCTTTAGGGCATTGCTGACTAAGAATTGCAGGGCACGCATGGTTTCGCCACGTTGGCCGATCAAAAAACCATTCAAATGGGTCGATGGTATGTTGAGCTCGATAACTTCCCCGTCCTCGCTGGTGGCATAGACATCGGTGTTGAGACCAAAAAACGACAACAAGTCCTCTAGGTACTTCTTGGCATAGACGATTGACTCTTCCATTTACTTACGCCTCCGGCTTATGAGACAAACCTGGCGGTTTTTCTCATCGCGCAGGGAGCCGAAGTAAATTCGGCTGCGCTGGCTGCTCTTTTCCTTTGCCATTACTTCCTCCGTTTCTTCTTAGAACTTTTGGATTTGGAAGATTTCTTTTGTTTTGGTTTTGATTGACTAACCACTTCGGCTTCGGCGATTTTGGAAACATCCTTAGTGGAGTCCTTGGCGTCAGCAATAATCTCCATTTCAGTCTCGTCTTTGCGCAACACACGGCTCTGTTGGATAAAGGCCACAATTCCACCGGTCAGCCAGTACAGGCTCAGCGCCGAGGCGATATTGACCGTAAACAAGAAGATCATGACCGGCAAGATATACATCGTGTTTCGTCCAACGGCGGCGTTGACTTCGCTTTGGTCGGTTTGCTTGCCGCCGCCAGCTTCCTTGAGGATATCGCGAAGTTTGCGGGCGTTCTTGTCGGTTGGCATCAGCTGCTTGCTGGCCAGGAACTGCATAATGGCCGAGCCAAGCACGATTAATAGTGCGGGCCAGTAAGTACCCTTGGGGCCAAGGGCGCTGCGAGTCAGATCAACGAAGCCGAATAGGGTGTTGTCGAAGTGGTGGATGTTCTGAGCCAACTCTTTCATCCAGGGCAGATGCTGCAGAGCAGGATAAGAGAAGCTGACTAGACTGTGGGGGTCGTCGATGACTTTGCGTAGGCCGATATACAGGCCGATGAGGATTGGCATCTGTAGCAGCACTACGCCAATCGAGCCAAAAGGGTTAACCCCACGCTCTTTGTAGAGCTCCATCAACATAACCGATTCTTGTTGGCGGTTGCCTTTGGCTTCTTTCTTGATGCGCTTTATCTCCGGCTGGAGGGTGCGCATAATCTTGGCTTGGTGAAGTTGTTTGCGGACAAGTGGCCAAAGCAGTAAACGAATAAGAATCGTGAATAGGATGATCGCCAAACCAAAGTTATGGCCAGGAATCAGTGCGTAAATAAGCACCAAAACGTTAAAAATAGGCTGCACAATAAATGTCGTAAACATATCTCTACTCGCTATCCTTGCCTTTAACTATAGCACGACCGGTGGTGGGTGGGCGCGTGGCTTTGTTGTCTTTTTTGGTGATTCCGGCCTTTTTTAGGAGCTGGTCGATGGTTTTTTCGACGACTTCGGCCGGCATAGTGGCAAGCTGCGCGTCGTACACCATCAGTACCATGTCATAGGCACCATTAATTGAGCCTGCTTTATTGCGCACTACCTCATATAGTCGGCGACGGATACGGTTACGCACTACGGCTAGTTTGCTGACCTTGCGACTGACAACCACCGCCAGACGGTAATCACGACGGCGATCGTTGGTGACGTATTTTAGCGACGCGTATTGGCTGCGGGTCACTTGGCCTCGCTTGTAAACGTAATTAAGGCTGGCCCGACCATGAAATCTGTTTTTGCGACCAATCATATGTTACTCAGTATAAAGTGAAAGGCTCATAAAGTTATAAAGTAAGCGCTATGCGCGCTAACAACCTTATAAATATCTAGTTTAGGCGGAGAGCTTGGCGCGGCCTTTATTGCGGCGGCGCTGCAACAAAGAACGTCCAGCGCGAGTCGACATGCGCTTCATAAAACCATGTACGCGTGAGCGATGGCGTTTTTTCGGTTGATAGGTTCGTTTTGGCATAATTTATTCTCTTCCAGCTTAACACAGTTAGACCGCTTACCGGGTCTACCGCCGTTTTACATCTGTGACATGGTATCAAGTTTTCCACTTTTCGCCAAGTACTATCCACAGTTTGTCAGATGGTGGCCGCGCCTGTGTACAACTTGACCTCTTTTTGTGTATTTTTTGTCACACGAAATAGTTGTAGAAATTATTGTGGAAAACTTGTCCGAAGGTAGCGTATAGTTATGCACAGGTTCAAATAAGGTTTGAGGGGAAAATGCAGCAAGAACGGCTCTGGCAAGCAGTGCTCGGGGAAATTGAAATCACGATTTCGCGTGGCAACTTCCTAACGTGGTTTAAAAACACGGTCTTGCTCAAGAGTCAGCCCGATAACATCGTCATTGGGGTCCCGAACGTCTTTATAAAACAGCAGCTGGAGCGCAAGTACACCGAACTTATCACCGAGTTATTGCAAAAGAACGGACTCTCTCCGACTTCTATTACTTACAAGATTCACACTATTGGTGCCAAGCGCCCCAGCGAAGACCCGATGATACTTGATCAAGCCGTAGCGGCGGCCAGCGCCGCAACCCTATCTATGAGCGGCCAACGACAACAAGCCAGCAGCCTGTCACACACTTACCGTCAGGGATTAAACGAGCGCTATACTTTCGATAACTTTATTGTCGGCAGCGGTAATGAGCTGGCCTATGCCGCTTGCCAGGCGATCGCCCAAAACCCCGGCACCAAGTATAACCCGCTATTCGTATACGGTGGCGTAGGTATCGGCAAGACGCACCTTATCCAGGCTGTGGGTAATGCTGTGCTAGCCAACAAAAAGGACAGTCGAGTCGTTTATATTAGTAGTGAGCAGTTCTTACAAGAGTTTGTAGACGCTGTACGGTTCAAGAAAAATACTGATTTTGCTGACTTTTACAGAAGTGCTGATGTGTTGATCGTGGACGACATACAGTTTATCGCCGGTAAAGAAAAGGTCCAGGAAGAGTTCTTTCATACCTTCAACGCGCTACACCAAGGCAGTAAGCAAATTATTATCAGTAGCGATAAGCCACCACGCGATATTCCAACCTTGGAGGAGCGCCTGCGATCACGCTTTGCTTGGGGCATGAGTATTGATATGCAGAATCCTGACTTCGAAACGCGCTGCGCGATTATACAAACAAAAGCGCAACCAACTGGTGTATCACTACCTACGGATGTGGTTGAGTATTTGGCTACCAACGTGCAAACAAACATTCGCGAGCTCGAGGGTGCCCTAAACCAGTTGCTAGCATTTTGTGAAATGCGCGAACTAGAGCCCAACCTGGCTATCGTTTCCGGTTTGCTCGGCTCGGCTCGCACCCGGCCGAAACACGTCAGTGCCCGCCAGATAGTCGAGCGCACGGCTAGGCACTTCCAGATTAGTATTGAGGATATTTTGGGGCCAAAGCGTGACAAAGATATTGTGGTGCCGCGGCAAATTGCCATGTATATGCTGCGGAGTGAGCTGCACCTTAGTTTTCCAAAGATCGCGCGCGAGCTGGGTCGCAAAGACCACACGACGGCTATCCATTCGGTAGAGAAGATCGAACACGAATCTCGCCTGGATTCCGACATGCGCGAGGCTTTGTCCGAGATTAAGGAGCGCCTGTATGCCTAGGCTGGAAAATGGCTGGGGAGGACGTGTGTACAACCTGTGCGCTACGCGTGTACAGACCCTGGGTTTACACACAGTGTCTGGCCTCCCACACAAAAACGTAGTGCACAACAAGCTAGTTATACCCCCACAAACCAACACGCTAGCCACTCACTTATACGCAGGTTTGAATACAATATTTACTCTGTTTTTTGATCACTTTTCCCCTGTTTCCACAGTCCCTATAACAAGCATAATAAATCTAAAAAGAAATAAATTATTAGTAAGGAGCGCTGCATGAAACTAAAAGTAACCCAGGAAAATCTAAACAAGGCGCTTGGCCTAGTTGCGCGAGTGGCTAGTACCCGCGGTACCCTACCAATTCTAGGCAACGTGCTACTTAAAATTACCGACAATCGTTTAAGTGTGGCGGCAACCAATCTCGACATTGCTATTAATTGTTACCTTGGGGCCCAAGTTACAACCGAAGGTGCTTTAACCGTACCAGCCCGCCTTCTACAAGACTTTGTTGGTAGTTTACCGAGTGGGGTGATCGAGCTCGAGCAAGACGAGCAGCGCCTCAAACTCACCACCGACGGCTACAAGTCAGTAATCAACGGTGTGGCTGCAGACGAATTTCCAGTCATGCCTGCAATAGTCGGTGGTCAGAGTTGGAAAATACCTGGTCCAGCACTCCGTGAAGGCTTGCAACAGGTGCTGATGGCTGCATCCTCAGATGAAACTCGACCGGTCTTAACTGGTGTACTATTCCAGACAGTCGAAGGTGTCTTGCATATCGCCGCCACGGACAGTTACCGATTAGCAGAAAAACAACTCATAAAAACAAAACAAGACACCAAACTATTGATCCCAGCCAGCGCCCTGCAGGACGTGGCTAGGATTATTCATGACTTTTCTGGCGATGTTGAGATAACTCACGATGATCAACAGGTGTTATTTCGAGCTAATGACGTAGAGCTGGTAGCCCGTCTAATTGAAGGAAACTACCCCGACTACCGCAAGCTCATCCCTGCCAAGTTCGCAACTACCGCAACTCTTCCGCGTGCCGAGCTGACAAATATAGCTAAAGTATCGAGTTTGTTTGCCCGCGAAAGCGCCGGCAGTATAATGATAAGTGTCGACGAGGCCGACAAGAGCCTGAGCATCCAGTCGATTGCTTCACAACTAGGCGAGAACACCGCCAAGGCTACCGTAGAAGCCGCCGGCAGCGGCTCGATAACCCTAAATTCTCGCTATTTACTAGATGGACTGCAGGCGATGGACGGCGAATCCGTACAGCTAGGCTTTAATGGTAAACTCGAGGCCGCCATGCTGATTGACCCAAATAAAAACGACTACCTACACATAATCATGCCCCTGAAGAGCTAGGCCGGGCTACAATAGTCAGTAATGATTACTGATCTCAGACTGCAACACTTTCGCTCATACACCGACACATCCTTCGAGTTCGGTGCCCAGGTGAATATCATCGTGGGGCCAAACGCTAGCGGCAAAACCAATCTATTAGAAGCAATTCTAGTGCTGGCGCGCGGCAACTCCTATCGAGTAAGAGATAATGAGCTTGTCCAGTTTGGTAAGCCTTGGTGCCGGCTCGATGCCGATTTAGACGCACCTGAGGCAAAGCGAACCGTCAAAATTGAAAGCGAGCCAAAACCGTCTAAAACATACGATCTAGATGATAAAATATATCATCGCCTGAGTATGCAACACACTTTGCCAACGGTGTTATTCGAGCCAAATCACCTTGCACTCTTGCATGGAACCCCGGAACTGCGTCGCAACTACCTCGATGAGTTACTCGAACAGACTATCCCAAGCTATGGAAGTCATCGAAGGGTTTACCGCCGATTACTTTCACAACGGAACGCGCTTCTAAAACAACCGAAACAACCATCGAGCGAAGAAATGTTCCCCTGGAACCTGCGTCTAAGCGAAATGGGCGCGAGCCTAGCTCGCCACCGCGCCGAAGTTGTCGATATGATCAGCCAAACCCTGCCCGGCCTGTACGCCAAGCTATCGGGCACAAAAAACAAAGTCAAACTAGTATATAAACCCAGCTTCCCACTCGAGACTTACGAGTCACAAATGATGCACAAACTCGAAACCCACGCCGCCATCGATGCTCAGCGAGGCTTTACGGCATACGGGCCCCACCGCGAGGACTTTACCGTATTTTTTGATGGTCACCCTTCCGAGGAGACCGCATCGCGCGGCGAGACGCGCACAGTCATCCTGGCGCTCAAGATCATAGAATTGCAGCGCCTAGAGGCCATCCGGCAGCAAACACCCCTGCTGTTGCTCGACGACGTGTTTAGCGAGCTCGACGGCGCTCGCCGCCGGGCTCTTACCAGCTATCTGCAAAGCTACCAGACTTTTTTAACCACCACAGACGCCGATGTTGTCGTCAAACACTTCACCGAAACCAGCACGGTTATTCCACTCAAAAAAGATCACTAAAGTCCGTCGGAATACTTGTCGATATATACAATTTCGTATAGCGTCGGGTCGTAACCCTTGAATGTTAACCACTGGATAGCTTGCTGCTTGCCGGCGGCTGAATACACAGTTATATACAGAGCGGTAGCGACCGGATCGTTCGGGTTTTTCAGTGATTTACCGTAGTCAACACGATAAAAATTATCGACATGGGGTAGTTCTTTGATGAGAGGCAGTCGGGTAACTTGTTCTCTGCTGGTTGAGGTAGCTTCGTTTTGAACAATGCTCTGATACAGATTGTTATCATCCGGGTGGTTTGCATACCACTGTTCACCAACAACCGAATTTGGCGAAAGAGCCAAAAATACCTTTGTGGCACCCTTTGTGGGCACGACAAAACTCTTCGTTCCATCACTAAACCCTGTCATGGTCGCCCGCAGAGTATGTTTTCCCGGGACTATATAGTGCCCGCCCGGCTTTATTGTTTTGCCGTCGAGCTGTAAATTAGCTACGCTCGGCGCCAAGTAAATAGTCGTATTTGCCGATTTATGGAGAATAATCAATACAATAATTACAACCACACCCAATGCGAGTAGTACGGGTGCCAATCGGCGCCATGAACGACTAGTTTGCATATCAAACTCCTCCCTTAAATCGTGCAATTATATAATCACCTGCTACATTTGCGTTATAGGCGGAAGGCACGAATGAGCTCGGTGAACCGGCGAATTCCTCGTTTGCGCCAACCCATGAAGCTGACCGCGAATTGCTACCATCGGGCTGTGGCCCAACGTATATATAGGTGTGTGCTGAGCTGATCAAGATGTCACCGGCGGCAAATTGAGAAGTATTGCTGGCTGGCATTACATCATAAAGCTCAGGGTGTGATTTAACGTAGTCACGTTGTGACGTTGTCGTTGCCAAAACATAGTTTTTATCTACGCCACTACTACGCATAACCGTAGCTACAAAACGACCACAGTCACTCCAATAGTTCTCTGGTGGGTCGGTGCCGTGAACTGTTGGCATAGTCTTTTGATAGCTTGGTTTTGCGTCGGCTTTGCGCCACTGGTTTGGTTTACTTGAGTCCCAGGCAAGATTTAGGGCAGTCTGCACAATACTACCCTGGACAGCCCCAACACCACAACTCCCGGCAGTTGTGGCTCCACTCGGCGACGGTGCCCCAGCTGCCCCACCCGTGTTGTCGATAACAGTCCCCAAGGCGTTGCCATAGCTCGGGTTACCGTGTTGGAAATCGGTCGTTACTAGGTAGTACACGTTTTTGACATAGTTTATTGTTTCTTTTGATAAGCCGGGTGCGTCAACTGGCGAGGACGGCGTAGTATATTGTTCCATCGTACCGCCGCCGGCGTTGTATGCCCCCGCAATGTACGTGAAAGGTAACGGAGTGTGGGTGTACGGATGGGTTAGGTTACCTAGGGGCGTAGAGCTGGTGCCGCCATTGCCAACGATTAGCTTGGCGGCGCTAAATGCAGCATCTGCCAAGTTTTGAACGTCTGTTTTACCATCGCCATCGCCATCGGTCTTATAAGCATCCCAGGTACCAGGCATAAACTGGAAGGGGCCATTCGCCCCACTGGGTGATGTAGCCCACGGACCAGCGGGGTTTGGCCAAGCATTTCCATGTTCTGTTACAAACAAAGCCGCTAGGTAATTAGGGTTTATTTTGGCTGCGGACGCGGCCTTTGTGAAGAGATCTCTATAGGCTACTGGGACATTTTGTGAAAGTGTTCCTGAAGGTGCATCGGCGCTACCGCACACATCCTCCTCCACATTGAAGTAATGAATCTGCTCTGCAAAAAGGTCCTTTTGTGACTGTGACAGTTGAGCATACGCCGGCCGGGCATAAGTAACTAAGCAACCAACTGCGAACAAGGCTGTGAACGCGAGAGCTACTGCCTGGCCACGGCGCGCCTTAACCGCCCAATTACAGCGTGTTACCACGTTGGCCATCCTGCTGGTAAGGCCGCCTGGCTTTCACCGCTACTCCCGCCGGGGCCACTAATAATGCCCGGTGCGGCACCAAGTTTTTGTAAGAGCTGCGAGAAGTTCTTGCCAAATGATGTCGCCAACCCTTGTGAGGTATACTCGCTTTTAGCCATAGCCACACCGCCATTCTTGGGGTCTTGCGCCCAGCCGATCTCCAGGGAATAACCACCCGGCTCCATGTTGCACAACACAGTGTTAGAAGTTACGGTCTGCCCTATATGAACTAAGGCCGGGCACCCCTCCGCCACGAAGACGAATTTGCCCTTAGCTGGCCCATCAGACAACTGATAAACAATAAACCAACCGTACCAACCAGAGTCAGCCGTGTGCAAGACGGTACCATTACCAATAGCATAGACTGGTCCGCCCGCGCCACCATAGTCGACACCTTGGTCTATGCGATTCGGCAAAGGACTTTTGATGTCACGAAACGGGTTTTTGTAGGCACTGATGTCACTAGCGGTTGTTTGAGCGACTGTGTTGGCAGCAGCCGCGCCAATACCATCGTTGGCGCAAGACTGGGCATCGTCTAGTTGGGCACATGCGTAACCTTCCATAATGCCGGTATCGAAGATAAAGAACCGGATTTTTAGCCAGTTTGCGTCACCCGAGCTGGTGCATCCACCCTGGTCGTATTTTGCACTATAAATATCTACGTCTTTTTGGGGAGTAACATCCCAAAGGCCATCCGCACCCTTACCGATGCCCACCCCAAAGCAGGCCTGAGCCTTGGTGATATACGTTGCTCCATTTGGTCCGTCGAGAAGCGTAGCCACGGCGTCAGCATTGTCGTAGGGGTTTTCTACGGCGGCATTATTCAGGTCGGCGGCACTGAAGCCAATTTCCGGAAAACCGTAGTCGTAAGCTGTGCTTGTAACCGCCTGTGCATGTGGAAAAATGGCAGCCGGTAATCTGATGATTGAGCTACCAATGTTCATAAACCGACTAGTTAGGCTGGCAATATTCTGAGACATGTTAGGGCTTTGACTGTCGATAGCGTGAGCAAGCATCGAACGGCTGTCGTACGGGTCAAATAGCCGGCTGGCCAGACTTTTTGATTTGAAGTTTGCTTGGTCTATAGCATTGCTTTGAGTGGTCAGCTCTGCGCTTTGTGAGCTTGTCAGGGCGGTGCCTCCAAATTGTAGCGCTGCGGCATTAGCCCCGAGCCGTGCTCCGTAATCGACGTTACTGCCCCATTCGGCGCCACTGGCTAGCACGTTTACAGCGTCACCGGCTAGGAATTCGGCAGCTTTTTGAATAAGCGGACCGGTCAGGGCGGCGCCGGCTATAAAGCCAGAGATCGTGGAAACAGTTCCACCCGATATAATGCCCAAACCAATACTCACCACACCTGTTATTGCCTGCCCAACACCACTACAGATAGCTCCGAGATTATTTGTCCAGCTTAACCACGAAATAGAGTTTTTCGTTATCAGATCTTTAGTACCACTCGATATATCAGTACCGCCCTTTTGACCAGTCTCGGCTCGTATCGGGAGCGACTGATCCCAGGTGTCGACTGTTCCGTTATCGTTCATATGGCTAAAGCTTTGTGACAGGTAGCTTAACTCTGCCGGGTCAACATCCTGCCCGCTCATAATTTGATAGCCAACCGTGATAGCATTCATACCCATTCGCGTGAGAGGGACGATAACCTGCGCGTAGCGGATCTCCGGTACGGAATCATTAACCGCCTTTAGGGCGCAAGCGACGCCTGCCGCAGCAGCCACACCACCCGCGATGCCAGCTCCTTTACTATTCGCAAGTTTGTCTAACGTACTCTTCACTTTTCCGGAGTCCTTAACACTTGAAGACGCGCTGGCTTGCTCTTCTGGTGTCAGGGGAATAGGATTGCCGTTCGCGTCGGTGTTCTGCCCTCTAGCACCGTCGAGCGTTACCGGCGGTTCCACGCCAGACTTCAGACGCTCCTTCCATTTGTCCTTCAAGCTGTTCGCGATCTTGACCGCGCTGTTGTTCACCTTTTTGTCGACAATTTTTAAGGGGTGCCAGGTGACAAGCCCGAACTTTCCTAGTACTCGGACGCGCACGGCTGTCGTAAGTTTGGCGTCACCAAGCTCACTGAGCGCCGCGCTTAGTGACTTGCGCTGACTCCAGAACCCTTTCGCGTCGACCGTTATCTTATTGCCGTTTATCGTGGGCTTGAAGCCGGTTTTTTGTTCGAATGCCGCCGCTGCTTGCTGCGGAGTCATCCCTTTATAAGGAGAGTTGGCGTGTTCAGTATCAAGCGTAAACCCCTTATAGGTATCGAGTTTATTATTGTATTCAGGGACGATGCCTATATCACTCAGCTTGTTAATAATTTTTCCATGATAATTGCTGGCTAGGAAGCCCATTCGGGTTTCTCCAACATGACCTTTGGATCGCAAAAAACGATACATCTTGCTCATTCGGCCGTCACCAGCATTTTCTTGATTAGAAAAATGCGCGCCGTGCAAGACCTGAGCCAAATGAATGAACTCCATAGGTCCGGATATAATTGACAAGCCGAACATACTGCCGCCAACTACTATGCCGGTGCCTAGACCGGCGGCTTTGACTTTCTTCTTGGTCCAAAAACGCCCTTTGCGTTTACTTGAACCATCCCCAGTGAAACCGCTGCCAACTTGGTCGTCGCTAGCCACGCCACCGTCATTTACTTCGCCAGCCGTGCTACCAAACTTATCGTTGGCCGCACGATTCTCGGCACCAGCAACGTCGGGTGAAGTAAGCCCTCGCGCATCTGTAGGTACGGTTGGTTCAGCTGCCGCCTGCTCCGCGCTATTAAGTTCGCCAGGTTCGAATTTTTTGTCAGAATCAGGGTCGTAGGTTTGTACAGCCATGGCTACGATAGGTTATTGGCGCTACCCGGGTAGAGTTGATTCTGTAGGTCGATGGTGCCTTGTGGCTGGTTAATATCACCCTGTTGCATGGCCTGAACCTGTGCCGGGTTTGTAGTTATGAGCCCAGTCTCGGTCGGGCTAGCGACAACTTGGATGTGAACGTGGTTTTGGCCGGCAAAAAACAGACCTTGGCCGACCGGGAATTGGCTGAGGCGTTTCTTTTCCTCGCTAGTCAGCTTAAACACGTCACTGAGCACATCGACGGCTGATGGCGACTGCTTGAGTAAGAACTGCATGCTGGCGTTGGCCACAATCGCCCGACCCATACGCGAGCCCATAAAGTCTTCGACGTCTTGGGTAATGGTAGTAATTCCTAGGTTGTACTTTCGGGCGCGCTTGGCCAGGCTGAACAAGAAATTAGCACTGTCCTCGTACTTCATAAGCTGCCAGGCTTCATCAACGATCAGCAGGCGTTTTTTCTGGTCAGACTTGGTCTTGTTCCAGATGTAATTCAAGACGATATACATGGCTACTGGGCGGAGTTCGTCTTCGAGGTCGCGGATGTTGAACACTACGAGCGGGTTGTTGATGTCGATATTGCTTTGTTGGCTAAAGATGCCCGCAAACGTACCGCTGGTGTACTTGCGAAGGCGCTGAGCTAACTGTGGTCCGGTGCCTCCCATGTGCAAAAGCGTGTCATACAGGTCGGCGATGGTGGGCGGTGTTCCAGTGTGGGTTAGTGGGTCGTTGGTGATGCCAGCCTTGGCATAGGTTTCGATAAGCGCGGCGTCCAAATCGGCTTCTTCGCTTGGCGCCAGCGCCGGGGTTAGCACGCTGTTGCCGCCTAACATCTGAGCCTGGGCACCTCCCATCATTAGCCGCAGCAAACCATGCAACGTAATCAGGTTCGAACGCAACGCGTTGTCGGCCTCTTCGGTATCGACAACCTGTGGCAGATCAAACGGGTTTATGCGGGTCGACGAATTGAGGCTGAGGCGCACGTAAGCGCCAGCTACGGCGTCACACATCCGTTCGTATTCGTTTTCTGGGTCAACAATGAATATCTCGGTGCCAAACATCAGGCTGCGCAAGGCTTCGAGTTTAACGGCGAACGATTTACCGGCACCAGATTTAGCGAAAACGACTGAGTTGCCGTTTTCGAGCGAGAAACGGTCGAAAATAACCAAACCAGAGTTGTGCATATTGATGCCGTACAAAATGCCGTTGTCCTGACTCAAATCAGCTGAGGTGAACGGGAAGCTGGTAGATATGGCGCCGGTGCTCATGTTACGGCGGATTTGTAGTTGATCGGTCATCTGTGGTACGACGCTGTTGAGCCCTTGTTCTTGCTGGGAGGTGGCGGCTTTGCTGTATACCAACTGTTGGCCAAGCATCGATTCTACTTTGTGGCTGACAAACTCCAACTCATCCAAACTACCGCCGTAAATGGTGAAGTACAGGCCAAAGCGGAAGAACCGCTCCTCCCCGACTTGTAATTTGTCGCGCATTTCCTCGGCATCGAGGATCTGAGCTTGTTTGGCGGGGTCGCGGACACGACCCTTTTCGGCATCTATTTGCAGGCCAGCCTCCAGCTGAGTCACTTTTTTTCGTAGGTTTTCGAGCACCACCTGGCTTTCGACCGGATAGATATACATCGATGTATCGATAACTTCGTCGAGGTTCACAAGGCCACTTAACCAACCAGTGTAAATAGACCTAGGGTAGCCATAAACGTAGTAGGTTCGAGCGTAACGGGTGCCGATTTGGAAGTAGCTAGGCTGAAATTCTATAGAACTTGGGGCAATAAAGTCGCGCAGCGCCGTGACACCCTTTTGAAAGGCTGTGTTGACCTCAGCCTGTTCGCGGGCCTGCTGCGCTTGGGCAATCGCCACTGGATCTAGTGGCTGCTTCTTTTTCCCAAAAGCCATCAGACGCGCCTCCCAGAGGTGTTAGTTAGAATATAGAAAGCAAGAGGCTCATAAAATGCAGCCACTTTTAACTCAGGTCGGGCGAAGTCAATCACTGGAGCTCCCTCTGCAAGTGAGCTTGCGGCGCAGCACCTTGACCCTTATGGACAATGTCGGCGGTCAGGTCGTTAAAGTTCTTGAGCTGTTGGCGAGTGGCGGTATCGGGGTTGTAGGTATCGTAATACAACTCAATCAATTCTTGGGTGTCGAGCGGCAGACCTTGGATGTTTGATTGCTGCAGGCCACCCAAAACCGCCTGCACCCGGTTGCGCAGTTCAGTTTTAGCCTTCTCCAGATCAGCCTCATTGATGACGACGTGATTTTCCTTTTTATCAAACATCTGTACGATGCCGCTAAAGAAGTTCTTGCTCTGGGTCAGCGCCTTTTGGACGTCAATCACTGGGAAATACGGGATCACCACATAAAATTTCTTATCCATAATGTTGGTTTGTTGCGCCAGCTGGTCAATATAACCAATGTAGTCGTCCATAAGTAGCGCTAGTAGCATATTGTCGTGCTCGGTGCGGATCTTGTCGAGCTTTTCGATGTAGGGTTGCAAATCGACTTTTTGTGAGCGAATAAAGATCTGAATCGGGAAATACAAAGAGTTCAAGAAACCTTGGTAGCTGTATTCGACAGCTTCTTGTTCTTGTTGGCTCATCAGATCAAAGTTGATGCTTTTGACCATCACGACCGAGCGGAACGAACCATCGTTCATAATGACGATGCCATCGCGAATCTCGG
The DNA here is from genome assembly GCA_041649215.1 of Saccharimonadales bacterium (SeqCode). GTDB lineage: Bacteria > Patescibacteriota > Saccharimonadia > Saccharimonadales > UBA4665 > JBAZNN01. The sequence continues at coordinate 681,985 of JBAZNN010000001.1, read as the reverse complement.
CTATTTGTAGGGTGTTCTGGGTGCTGTTTGGCCTTGATTTTGGAGCAACTGTAGCAATAGGCGGAGTGGCGCCAGGAACAACTGGTTGGCTGGCAGTCGGCTGCACCGAGTAAACAGGCGGGCTTGCCGTTGGCTGTATGGATGGTGTGGGCATGGTCTGTTGCGGCAACGGGTATGGAGTGCCCGGCGCGGTATTTTGTGGTTGTGGTATGGAGTTTTGTTCTTGCGGATTCATTAGCCTGCGGCTGCCCTACCCTTAGCTGTAACGACCGGAACTGTGTGGCGTTTAACGAAGTGAAATCACTACTTCGCCGTCATCCTCACCCTTTTGGCGTTTAGCCTGCCGGGCGATTGTCGCCACGTTTAGGTCGTCGTTGTTAGCAAGGTTCATTATAGCAGCACTATCTTTTGGTGTCATCTTTGGCGCCACTGTTTTGGCCTGCGCTAGGGCGGCGTTTTGGGCGGCGGCTTGCTCAGATAGTGGCGCGACGGTCTTCATATGTCCATAAGCGGCATGTTGGCTGGCATTTTCAGCCTTTAAATAGGCTACCAGCGCTTCTTCTTCGGCGGTTGGAGCGTCGGCTGTAGGCGCCCCGGCTGGCTCATCCTGGGTGCCAGGAGCCACCACCGGCGCATCCACGAACGTCGATGAGCCGACTGGTGCTGGTGCGGCCTGGTTCAAGAACCAGTAGTCGTTTGGCGCTGCAACCGAAGTTTGACTAGCCGGCGTAGCCTCTGTAGTAGGTTGCTGGAGCTGAGTCATTAGTTGCTGGCGGCGAGCCTGGGATGAAGCATTTATCATGGCGTCGAATTGGTGAGCCACTGGGTTGGCCTGCTCGTCGAGAATGTCGTCCGAAGCGGTGATATCAAGTCCTGACACCTCCTGGGGCAAACTACTAGCATTGACTAGTCGATCGGAGCTTTGCAGGTTTGGTTGACCGTGCTGATCGTACATATTCACATTGACATTCTTAATAGCCCAACCGCGACTGTCGATGGTGTCTGCCAGCGCGCTCAGACGACTGCGAACTTCGGTTGGCGACAAACCGTCGGAATAATTTCGCTCAACCCGCTTTGGAGCCGTGATGGTGACAAGTTCTTTGACGCCACTCTGATCCCAAATGCGTTTGCGTGGTTTCAAAAAGAAGCGAATCTTGGCCAGCGCCCAAACTTCGGTTGGCTGATCTTTGCCCCACGGGAACGCAAAAAAGCCGGTAAAGCCAGCTACCGGCATAAAGAAAATAGCCAGAAATCCGGCGTGCTTAGTTAGGCTAAGAAACGATAAATACAAACAGAGCGCCGCGATACCGGCATAAATAAACTGCCGCAAACTAAGCGGACCGATCAGCTTGTCTTCGGCCTCGACATCTTGAATAACCTTATATGTTGCCATTAACTATAAGTATAGCAAACAGCTTAAGTCTATTTATCCGTAGCGTTCTCGTATAGGTTGCGTAGTCTACGCAGTAACTCGTCGACTCGCTCTGGAGGGATAAGAACCGCGCGGGCTCTTTCGCCTTCGGCCGGCCCGACAATACCTAAGCGTTCAAGCTCACCCATAAGACGGTTCGCCTGATCAGCACTAACGCCTAGTCTGCGGTTAACCATAGGGGTGCTCCCAAATTGGGTATAGCCTACAAGCTCTATGGCCGCCAGCACTAAATCTTTGTCCATGGGTTCACGTTCGGCAAGCAGTGCTTCCTCAAGTTGGTCACCGGGGTCGTTTGGGCTAGTAGTCGTTTCTGGTGCGCCGGCTGGTCTGGTCGCCCGACGGTGAGTTCGGGGGTTACGGGGTTTATACTCGTCGCTGTAATCGTTGACTGTTTCGGTGATAGGTGGTGGCCCCTGGGGTCGTGTTGCCCGGCGACGGGGCTTCCTGGCGGATGTCGATAGAACTGTCTCGTGTTCCGTGCCTTCGTCAAGCGGAACATCAACATTGTGAGGTGGCGTAGCACCAGACTTGTTACCAGATAGACGTCCCTTGTGGTCACCCTGGGGTTGTCCGCGCTGGCCTCTGGCTGCTGCGCGAGCTGCCTCTCGAGCTTCTTCCTGGGCGGCCGCTTCTGCCTTTAGCCTAGCTAGCTCAGCGGCTGATGCAGCGCGGCTCCGCTCAAGAAGCGCCGGGTCTTCGGTTATAAGCAATCTAGAACGACGCCGGTTAGCAGATAACTCTTTTTGAGCGGCTTCCTGTTTTTCTGTAACCTCGTTGGCGGCTTTTTGTCTTTCAGATGCCGCTGCTTGGGCGCTTGCGCCAGTAACTCGGTTAACGCCACGCACAACAGTGTTCCTTTTGGCGTCTGCATACTCCCCGGCCTGCGCCATCAAAGGATCTATAACGGTTTTACCAAGCTTTCGTCTGAAACGTGCCGATAACTTCTCGCTCTGCGGCGCCGGGAACTCTGGCCGTTTGTTTATGACGGCGTAGGTCTGCCGGCCGGATTCTTTCTGCGTGGCAACCCAGCCCTCGGTCTGCAGCGCGGTAAAAATAGCTTGTGCTTCGCGTGGCGCAAACCCTAGACTTTTCTCTATAAAACCAGGTGATGTGACGGCCTGATCACTAATTTTACTGACGACGCTGGACCAGATTTCTGGATCAATAGCTACGTTAGGGTCAACCAAATCAAGGGCTTCCTGTACGGGTGGAACAGCTGTCGTTGCTTCGAATCCTGGATTTAGTGGATGTAATTGCTCAGTCATGTGTTTGTGTTAAAACCTACTATATTTATAGCAAATATATGGCTAATTGTCAACAAGCTTATATTAATAGTTATTCTATGGGTTTTGGGTGCGTTGTTTTCTGTGGATCCAAGTGTGTTTTATCGTTGGGACTTAAGGCGCTGGTGGTTGTGCAGCCGGAGGGGTCGGCGCGTTGGCATCATTAGGGTTTTGTGGGGTTATTGGCTTGATGCCAAAGCCATTTAGTCCCGCTTCGTTTATAGCTCGCTGGTTTTCCGGGCTAGCATATGAGATTGAACCAAGCAGGTAGCCAATCTGGTCGTGTATCTCTGGGTCGCTATTACCACTAGCCACGTACTCTTGCGCCAGGGCGTTGGCCAGGTTCTTAACCTGCGCCGGTTTGCCACGCAGAAGCGTAACCGGATCGACGCCTTGAGCCGCCTTGATTGTCGCCGTATTGTAGTCTTTGGTTATTGGCTTGGCGCTTCCTCCGGCCATCTCTTTCTGGGATAAGTCGTTTAACTGTTTATAGCCAGGCGCCAGGTCGTAGCGCAGGGCTTGCTTGGTAGTTGAGTTTATATTGCCCGCCAGAGAACTTGCCTGGCCGGCGTTGCCATGTGAAACTCGAGCGATGGTCTGAGCAACTTGCTCGATGTTTTCGTAGCCAGTTCCAGTAGCCGCCAGTTGTTGAGCGGCATATACCTGTCGGGCGCGGCCAAAGCCACCGCTTGCCTGAGCGGCGCCGATAGCTGCCTTGATATTGGCCTCTTTTTTTGCTTCCTCTCCAAAATCGCCACGCCTTAGGCCGGCTTCGGCTTCAATTGCCGAACCGTAAGTTAAGGCCTGCAAGGCTCCATCGTTGTGTTGGACTGCTAAACCGCCGGCTGATTTGGCGTGTTCCATGGCCGCAAGGTCGAGCTTCTGATTGTAGGCAGCCGCGCCACGAGCACCAAAACCAAGGTTTCTGGTGCTAGCTCGGCTGGTAAGGGCATTCAGGCCGCGATTATTAAAGCGAGTGCCACCGCGCATGGCGGCACTGTTCTGCATTATCTTGTTGCCACGGAACTTTTTGAGGCGGTCGAAGGCACCACGGCCACGGTCGTTGACCATGCCGCTGAGCGCGCCAATCGCACCGGTGGCCAATCGGAAGGCCATCGGTAGCAAGAAATAAGGCAAGAAATAGGCCGCAAAACCGATTATTTGGCTAACGGTACCAGCACCCGTGCTATTAGTGCCAGTGCCACTAAGTGCCACCGCCGAGAAAACCCGACCGATGGCGATAAATGCTTCGATAATCGGGAACACGAGCAGCAACCCCAAGAAGTTATCGCTCCACAGTTTCCACAATTTTTGAGTGTTTGGCAAAATATAACTAGCAATGGCAATCGGCGCCAAGATGATGATGACTATCAGTGCTAGGTCTCGGACGACTATGATCGCAAAGCCAACTAGCAGGGCAAGCGCCGCCGTCAGCCCGAAACTGAGAGCGCCTGCAATACCAATAAACGCACCGGTCAAGATAAGCCCCAGATTGGCGGCGAGCAAGGTACTGCCCCCGAACGTCCCATGCAGTGTCGTGCTAAACGGCGTCTCGATCAGTTGTCGCAAATCAACGCCCAAGGTGTTGACGAAGGTTATGGCGAATTCCATGAGCGGCCAAGACAGTGAGATACCAATAACGGCTATAAACATCCTCGGCAAGACTTTCCGTATGGTGTAGGCATCTAAGAATTCAAAACCAAGCGCCTGCGAAGCGACCATAACTAGACCTCCAATTACCAGCAGTGCCGTAGCTAAGACGCGAAACGAATTCCAGGCGGTGTAGTAGCCGGTTTGGTCATGAAATACGCCTTTAACGTCAAAGGTCAGCGCTCCGGTAATAAAGTTGTCTACTTTAGTAATAAAGTCCTTGGCGGCGTCGACGAGCGGACAGACAATCCATGTCAAAGGGTTGCCAGAAAAGTCACAGTCGAGCCCAGACGAAGGTGGCCCTGCGACATTCGTGTTCTTGTTCGCTTGAACCGCATCCGCTGAGTATGGCGCGATATGTACCGTCTCGGTTGGGAAACCACCATTCTGTAAAACCACCTTGCCAGCAACTTTCACTGTACAGTCACTTCCGGCAGACGTAAACTTTCCGGTCGTAGGCTGGGTGCTATCACCAGAAGCCACCGTTAAGGTAACTTTACATGAACCGTCGGTAGCCGTTAGGGTCGTAGAGCCCGCCTTGTCGGCCGTAAGGAGTACGCCGCTGCCATCGGATGCGCTTATGGTGGTTGGGGATGTCCAGGCGTAGGCAGCGTTATATAGGTCAACTTTCAGCCGGACGTTGGCGTACTTGGTCTTAGTACAGTTGGCGTACTGACCGACACCCTGGGTGATAGTGTAGAGAGTCGCCGTAGTTTGGTCGGGCGAAAAGTTCTCTATAACACCAGTCGCGCAACCTTGGGTGGCGTCCATGGTTTTGCCGGCCGGGTCATAGTAATTAAGGTTTTTGTCGGAAACGCTGTCGGTGTACACTGTGCCATTGCTGAGTCGAATCGTCGAATGATTCACGAAATTTCCACTAAGGGTAGGCGTTGGATTGCTTAGGGTCAGATCGTCCGGGTTACCAAAACAATAGGTTATACCGCCACTGCCTTTTGCTGGTGTGGTGATCTTAAAGATACTGGCCTTGTTGGTGCTGGTATCTACTAAGACGACGGACTTGCCGACGTTTTGAGATATATTGTTGGCCTTACAAAACTCGTCTATAGGGCTTCCGTAGGGGCCGCTCTCGGTGGTATTGACCCAGCCCTTCGGGAAAAATCCATCGTTAGCGCTAGTCATGCCAAACGCATTTGCACTGGGGGGAACGCAGTTATCTTTGAGTTTACAGTTGGTATAAGTAGTGGCGTTGACCTGTATCTCGGTGGCGCTTAACCAGGTGCCCGATTGGGTCGCGGCTATGGCGCTGCCCCCCCAAAGTACGGCCGCCACAATTAGGGGCAGGGCAATACCAAGTAACCCCAATGACCAATGTAATCTGAGCCGATTCATGTATGTATATTTTACACTTTAATTATAGTCTAACTATAGCATATGCATATACAGAAACGAGTGGCACGAAAATGCCACTCGTTTATTCGGCCGCGGAATCAATATTAGCCGTTTGATACGCCGGTACCGGTATCGATACTAGTGACGACAATATCGCCTGCCCGGTTGCGAGCATAAGTCACGATGTATGTCTTTAGTTCTCCGTTCGGGAAGACAGTCTGGTCGGCACCAGGAATCATCGCCGCCTTCTCTTGCCATGGTGTATTACGAAACGCATCAGATGCGAACCATATACCTGATTTTCCATCTGTCGAAGTCACAGTAACCGTCTTGGTGGTTTTATCTAACGTGGTTGTGAGATCTACGCCAGGGGCGTGGAAGTAGACTTCTTGAGGCGGATCCTTTGAATAAATCACGCCAAGTTGTTTGAAGTCCTTGCTGGCGACAGTCAGAGCCTTACTCATATCGTCACCACCGTCGGTCTTGCCATATAACCGGACACACTCGGTAAATATTGGCGAGTCCGCCGGTACAGACATGGCAACGGCATCAATCATCATGATCTCTTGGACAAAGAGTTTGGGGTTCTTCTCTGGATCTGCCAATTTAACTGGTAGTTGCATCTTCCAGCCGTTGTAGCTGACTTCCTGGGAGGGCACGCCGCTAGGTAGTGCGCTTACATCGGTAATATCTGGGACTACAACAAGTTGCTCTGGACTAACCGTGTTTGGGATGCTGGTTGGGGTATTTTCTGAAGTGCTTGGCGTGTTTGATGGGCTGGTGGCGTGTGATTCGCCGGCCGTAGGCGTGCTGGTGGCAGCGGTTTGTTTGTGGTCTGCGGAGCCACCACCTATAACCTTACTCGCGCCGTAGCCTAGGCCAACAAGCGTGGCGCTGGCGGCCAAAAGACTAATAGCTTTCCTGCCCTTGTGGCTAGTGGGAGCTTCTATAACTGGCGCTATTACCTCAGTTTGGTTTAGGGTTCTTGCGGCTTGGAGAGCCTGTGGTTGACCATCGACAACGTGCATTGCATCGGGAATTGTGACCTCAGTACCGCGAATGTTGGGTGCTCCCGCGTCGGCGCGCTCACCACCTTCTGCTACCGGGAAATCCTTAGGCGTCGCCAAGACGCTCTGGTCGTGTATATCTGCTTCAATTGGTAATTTGTTAGGATCTTGGTGGTTCATGTCTATGCTCATGATTCTTTAAGTGCCTTACTTTATTTTGTTTTAGTTTTTGTTAACTCGTACATACATTACCATAAAAAGTTTGTTTTGTCATCAGTGATTTTTATCATACCCCTGTACACTTTTTTTGCAACAGATGCAAAAATGCTTGGAAAGTAGCTTGATTGGCACCCAAAATGACGCTATAGTAAGACAAAATGCTACATATAATACAAAAACTAAAGCAATCTATACTTTTGGCAGTCGTTTTTGCCGTAGCGACTACCACCCCAATGTTGTTTGCGCAACCAGCATTGGCCGCTGACGCGGGAAGCTGTTACTTTGAAGCGAACGGCGCAGTCCCAGCCTACGTTGGTAAATGCTCAGCCCAGTTCCCGAATGGTAAAGATGCCGCAGGGCATGCTCTTAGTGCGGCAGCTTGTTATGATATCTCGGCGGGATTAATTGCCACCAAGATAAGCTGTAGCGACAAATTATTCGATCCTGGGGCTACACAAAAGGCGGCCTGTGAAGCTCAAGGTGGCACGTGGAGTAACGGCAAGTGTATCCCGGCTCCTAGCGGCTCTACCGGCGGAGGTGGCAACTGTGCCAATCTGGGGCACTGCGACCTGATATCAAAGTACATCAACCCACTTATACAATTTTTGTCGGCTTTAGTCGGTGTCGCGGTGGTAGTGTCGATAGTTATAGGCGGTATACAGTACGGTAGCTCGGCGGGTGACCCGCAGAAGGCCTCGGCTGCCAAAAACCGCATCCGGAACGCTATACTGGCATTAGTAACGTTCTTGTTCCTCTATGCCCTGCTCAACTTCTTAGTTCCCGGCGGGTTATTTAATCAATAAGGTATAAAATATGTTTCTTTCTATAGCACTCCCATTTATCCAAACATTTGCAGCCGGATGCGCAAAGCCGACTTTTCTTGGGCTGGTTCCGTGGTATCAATATCTACAGCTAGACAAAAGCGCAGTAACCAACCACTGTGAAGTCACGAGCTTTAACGATACTGTTCACGTGCTGGGCTCTCAAAGCCCGTTCCTACTAATTGGGCTGGCAATTCTGGATGATTTGGTGCGGATTGCTGGGTTGGTGGCTGTGGGCTTTGTAATTTACGGCGGCATACAATATATAACCAGTCAGGGCTCACCCGATTCGACCAAGCGAGCGCAGCAGACAATTGTCAATGCTTTGGTGGGTGTGACGCTGGCAATAGTGGCGTCGGTACTCGTGTCGTTCATCGGTAATAAACTAGGAAACTTCAAATGATGCATATTTACCACTACCTTGCCCAAATAGACACTAATAGTTTGCCTAACCATGGTAACGGTGATGTGGCGTCTACGGCGCTGAGTACCGTACTACAGATAGTATTTGGCGTTACGGGGGCAATCGCCCTACTCGTTATCACGATCGCTGGATTTCGCTACGTGGTGTCGCAGGGTGACCCAAACTCTGTCGCTCAGGCAAAGAACACTATCATTTATGCACTGGTTGGACTACTAATATCGATTGCGGCCTTCTCCATCGTGACATTTGTCGTGAAGGGGGTTTCGTAGATGAAGCGATTTATAGCAACACTCGGATTGCTGTTCGTCATCTTGGCGCCACAGACTGTCGCAGCCTATAGCCCTCTAGGCGACGCCTGTAGCGCGGCGGGTAACAATTCAAGCGCCTGCGCGAACGCCAACACCCAAAACAATCCTTTGACAGGACCAAACGGTACATTCGTGAAAGTTACGCGTATCATTGCGCTTATAGCTGGAGTTGCCGCGGTAATTATGATTGTTATCGGAGGATTGCAGTTTATTACATCGGGCGGGGACTCTCAACGGGTGTCCGGGGCGCGCAACATGATATTGTATGCCGTAATCGGACTGGTGATCATCGTGCTTGCTCAAGCGATTATTACATTTATTATAAGTAAGGTATAACTATAAACAATATGAAGAAACTACTCCTAAAAATCTCCCTCATCAGCGCTCTGCTCTTCCCGGTAATGGCGCCAGTAGTAACGCAAGCCGCATCACCAAGCAGTGACGTCTGTTCGGCTATCGGCAGCGGGGCGGATTGTAAAACGAGCAACGGCCCCAGCCTGACAAACGTAGTCAGGACGGTTATAAATGTTCTGAGTACTATCATCGGAGTTGTGGCGGTCATCATGATTATTGTGGCTGGGCTAAGATATGTGACTTCCGGCGGTGATTCTAACGGCGTATCGGGCGCCAAGAACACTTTGATTTACGCAATTGTTGGTTTGGTGATCGTAGCCATGGCTCAGTTTATTGTCCAGTTTGTTCTGCAAAAAACCTCAAACACTCCTACCTGTCCACCGGGCAAGGTGCTCAACGTTGATAACGTGTGTGCGCCGATAAAGAAGTGACAAACCAACTTCAGAATGGCAACAGAGTATTGAATTAGCATGAGCATTGATGGTATAAAAGAACAAGATATATAAGAAAGGAAACAAATGTTCAAAAATATTCGTTATAAAATCGCTTCACTGCTGGCAGCCGTGACCATGGTGGCAGTGCCATTGGCGGTGCCGGTCGCAGTATCGGCTCAAGATATTCAGAGTAATCTATGTCAGGGTGCCAACCTGAGCGTTGACAGTGGCGGTAGTTGTTCAAACACCAGTCAAGGAACCAGCACTATCAACGGTATCATCAAGACAGTTATTAACGTCTTCTCGATTATCGTTGGTGTGGTTTCGGTGATTATGATCATCTTGGGTGGCTTGCGCTACATCACCTCTGGTGGTGACTCAACCAGCGTTTCTGGTGCCAAGAACACCATCATTTACGCTATCATCGGTCTAGTGATCGTGGCTTTGGCTCAGTTCATCGTCCAGTTCGTACTAAACAAAGTTACGAACAGCGGCGCCTAAATAACCAGCTAAGTCGCTAGTAACCGCCTCCCCGTGAGGCGGTTTTCTTATTCCCCTATCTACGGATACAGAAAAACCCGTCAGTTGTTTGACGGGTTTTTGAACGCAAGGCTTTATAACGTCTACGCGATTTGAATCTTTTTGACAGTGTCTTGCTTGACCTTATTAAAGGAGATAGTCAGAACGCCGTCTTTTAGTACGGCTTCAATCTCATCCTCTTTAACTGGAACCGGCAAAGCAATGCTGCGGGAGAATTCACCCCAGTAACATTCTTGTACGAAGTAGTTCTCGACTTGCTCTTCGGTACCAGCCGAGAGAGTGCCGTGGATACTAAGCGTATTGTCAGAGATACTGACATCTAGGTCGTTCTTGTTTACGCCAGCAGTACGTGCCTTGACGACCAATTTTTCCTTGGTCTCGTACACATCAACTGCTAATTGGCCAGGAACAGCCTCGTCTTCATCCCACTCGTCTTGTGCTGCTGGAGCGGCACCGGCCGGGTCACTTGTTACGACACTGTCGTCGTCGCCAAGAAAGGCCGCAGTCAATTCATCTTCTTCCAGTAGCAAATCGTCTTCGCGATTGCGTCGTGCCATTATTGTTACCCTCCGCCCTTAGTCGGGCTTAAACGTAGTATCTTGCGTTTTTGTGTTAAAGTCAGTATAGCTTAGTATGTTTCCGGGGTGCAACCTTGGGGACACATATTTACAACAGAATAAACACAACATGCAGTTGCTCGAGAGGATTATTCGCACGGTGGCGCCACATACCTGCTTAGGTTGTGGTGTTGAAAGCGACCGATTGCTCTGCGTGGCTTGTGTCGGAAGTCTGGCGACAGTTCCCTCCCGTTGCTACCGCTGCAAGGCGGTTACGGAAAACTACCATACTTGCCGATCTTGCCGTAAGTTGTCGCCGCTGGCGCAAGTAGTAGTGTTTACGCATCACGATGATTTGCCCAAAGAACTTATCCACCATATGAAGTACGAACGGGCGCAGTCCGGTATGGCTGAAGCAGCTGAAATGCTTAGTCCACTAGTTGAGTATTTGCCCGAGGATGCTTTGCTTGTCCATGTGCCAACTGCGAGCTCTAGGGTGCGACTGCGGGGCTATGATCACGCTCACCTGCTAGCGCGTGAGCTAGTGAAGTTATCGGGACGCCAGCGAGACGTGCTGTTGGCGCGAACCGGTCAGGCGCACCAGGTAGGCGCGACGCGCGCTCAGCGTTTGCGGCAGCTAGAGGGGGCATTTCGACCACTTAAGCCCGAAATGATCCGTGGATCCTCTATCGTGCTGGTTGATGACGTGGTGACTACCGGCGCTACGCTCGAGTCAGCCGCCCGAGTGCTGAAGCGGGCTGGAGCCAAGCGGGTGGACGCGATTGTCTTTGCGCAGGCCTAGGCATTGTATTGTCTCAGTCTCTACGCCATCTATTCTAGATAGCTTTAGATACTCGATAACGCAAAGTAAATTTTGCGTTATCTTTGTTTCTTAGGTATAATCACCCCTGTTAAGGAAGGGTCGCATAGTGGTCGAGTGCACCTGTCTTGAAAACAGGAGAGCCGGCAACGGTTCCGTGGGTTCAAATCCCACCCCTTCCGCCAAAATAGGGTATAATCAGTCAGTCGCCAGCCAAATACGGAGAGGTACCCAAGTGGCTGAAGGGGATGGTTTGCTAAATCATTAGAGGGGCGTGAGTCCCTGCGAGGGTTCGAATCCCTCTCTCTCCGCCAAACAAAAAGACCCGGCTCGGCCAGGGTCTTTTTGTTTGGCTAGGAGGGATTCGAACGGGTTTGCCGGCGGCAAACCCCGCCCTTGCCCGGCGACCATGGGAGCCGGGTTGCTCGAAGAGCAAGGTCGAATCCCTCTCTCTAAAAGGTCGGAGTCCGCTATTCCTCTCTCCCACTTTTGGAGATTAATCGACAAAAGCGAATCCCTCTCTCCAGGGCTGCGAAGCAAGGCGAATCCCTCTCTCGTAAATGACGAAGTCCTCTAACCCTCTCCAAGAAGCAAAAAGCGCACTATACCTATCAAAAATCCCACACCCGGCCAGGCTGCTTTTTCGTTCGTGACCATGTACAATAACGCTTATGCAAGATAACCAACCCGGACAGGTGATAATCCCACACAATACGGATAGTTCAGATCCAGATACGACTGGCGCAGGTGCTCCCGAACCTGAGCGACCGACCGAAAAGCCCGAGCCAACCCCCAAGCCTACGACCATACCTGGACAGTCTGAGCCCGCCTCCGAAGCCTCTAAGGCGGAGACACCAGAGGAGTCTGGTTGGCAATTTCGATCTGAGAAGACCGGCGGCGCGGCCAATCGTCCGGCTCCGGCCCTGCAACCTGACGAAGATTTGACCTGGACGGCCTCGGAATTTATAGCCCACGAGAAAACAGCCGGTTGGTACGGTATGTTAAGCGTCGCAGCACTTCTGGTGGTGACGGCGGTGTATTTCATAACCGGCCACGATATTTTTTCGACCGGCACCGTGCTGGTGGTGGCGATAGCCTTTGGCCTGTTTGCTGGCAGGCAGCCCAAGGTTCTGCAGTACGGCCTCAGTGGAGTTGGGCTACATATAGGTGATAAAACTTACGGTTACCAAGATTTTAAATCTTTTTCCGTTAGCGAAGAGGGGGCGATCGTCGGCATCGTGCTAACGCCACTTAAACGGTTTATGCCAAACCTGACAATATATCTGGCGCCTGAAATGGAAGACAAGATTGTGGACGTGCTGGCGGAGCGCCTACCGATGGAACAACACCGTCAAGATGCAGTCGACGGTTTTCTAAAGCGCATTCGTTTCTAAATAAAAAGCATTCGCCGTAATCATCGTCGCTTCAGGAATGGGACGACTAAGAAGCTAAAAAGGGTGTCTCCCAGGAAGATGCCGTTGCTGTGGCCTATAGTGGGGATGGTTTTGCTCTCGGCGCCGGCTATGACCGTGTCCCCTATCGGCACGGTTGGGTCTGATAAGGGGTGGATGGAACGCACTCGCGCCAGCTTTTCTGACCCAAGTCCGACGAGCGCGGCTGGCAAAGCGGCCATAGATTCGGCAAAAGCCGGGTTTCTTAAGTAGGTGTTCGGGTGGACGGTCTGTGGATTGCGTAGCTTGCCACAGATGCAGACGACCCGGTGAACAACATCCTGACGAGCGGCGTAGGCTGCCATAGCCGCGCTTGCTCCGGCACTTTCACCGACCAAAGATACCCGGTAACCATTGTTCGCTAGGGTGTCTATGTGCTGCAGCAAGGACTGTAACTTTACGGCGAATGGCTGTTTGTCGGCCCAGTTCATCTGGTGAACCACTGGCCTAACGCCGTATATGCGCCAGGTTGCAATCAAGGCGCGGCGGCCACCAACACGCCCATCGCCCAGACCCGGAACGTAGATAACAGCGTGCTTTCCCATAGCTTTATCGTAACATCTGTACGATAGATGCTGCACACAGGCTTAAAACCACCAGCCCAAGGGCTCGCCGAAAATAGTTAACACCTTGGAAAATTTCTAGAAGACTCCAGATAATCAGGGCTATGGTTGCCGTTATGCGTAAACCGTCACGCCAACCTGTTGATTGGACAAAATGTGCAGCCACAGACGTGGCAATAAATACCCAAAGTGGCATGTTTGGCGCCTGAGCGACTACGATCCGACCCGATGGATCTCGAAAACACTTGTTTATAAAACCATGGTAGCGCGCGTTCATCACTTAAGCATAACAAAAACAGTCAGCAGAGATGCTACTATTAGAGCAATGGCTCTGTTCAGGAACAAACATCGTTTACATGATCCCGTGTGGCACGTACAGGTGGCAATGCTGGTGGCAATAGCCTTGCAGCTGGCGCTACCAGATAAGTTTTTGGTTGGCACGCGCTACCTGATACCGGCCATCGAGACGCTACTACTACTGGCGCTGTCATTCACAACGCCCAAAGAGCGGATTTTTAAGTCTCTTGCCCGCCGGGTTAACGTGTTGTTGCTGATCGGCATCACCAGCGTGGCTAATGGCTATGCCCTGGCGCACGTCACCAACCAGCTGCTGCAGCACGGAGCCTCGAATGGCCGTGATCTTATCTTGACGGCACTCAATATCTATCTGACAAACATTATCATTTTCGCATTGTGGTATTGGGAGATGGATGGCGGCGGACCCGGTGAACGACACGCCCTTAAGAAGTACGAGCTTGATTTCTCATTCCCCCAGCAGCAAAACGACGAGCTGAGCCATCCGATCTGGAAGCCCACATTTATAGATTATCTGTATTTAAGCTCAACGAACGCCATGGCTTTTAGCCCGACTGATACCATGCCGCTATCCAGACGGTCAAAAATGTTGATGTTGCTTCAGTCGACAGTTTCACTAATCGCCATAGCGCTGGTGGCGGCCCGCGCTGTCAACATCCTAAATTAGTAATATGAGCACGGCACAGCACGTCCCTGCCCTTATTTCGGCGCTTGAGCCAACCATTCACCACTATGGCTACTTTGCGGTCGGAGGCCTGCTGTTTCTGGAAGATTTTGGCATTCCCGCCCCTGGCGAGACAACGCTGATTGCGGCGGCCTTTTTTGCTGGTGCCGGAGACTTGAACATTTTTTTGGTGCTGCTAACGGCCTTTTTTGCCGCAGTTCTAGGGGATAACCTGGGTTATTTAATTGGTCGTACCGGCGGGCACCCTTTGGTGCTACGATTTGGAAAATACGTGTTTTTGACCTCTGGGCGACTTGAAAAAGCCGAAGCGTTCTTTACACGTAATGGCGGCCGAGTGGTTGTGGTGGCGCGGTTTATCGAGGGCTTACGCCAACTCAACGGCATCATCGCCGGGATTACGGAGATGCATTGGAAGAAATTTGTCGCTGCGAACGCGCTAGGCGCGGCGTTGTGGGTGACAACCTGGGGTTTGGTCGGCTATCTGGGCGGTGACCACATCGAAACAATTTACCGCTATGGCACTCGAGTGGCTCTAGCAGCAGTACTAGTGCTGGCTGGGTACATCAGCTACCGTTTGCTGAAACGGCGGGCCCACAAGGCTCACTAGTAACTAGTGCCACCACGGAAGAACAATACGTACACTAGCCCGTAGACGATGACCGCCACGACTACGTAGATCACTACCCATTGCCAAATAGGTCGTTTACCGTAGCCTTTTGATGGTTTTTGCGGTTCAGATGGATCCATGACGTTTCCTCCGTTTAGTAGACATATTGTATATGTCGGAGCGGTAAAATTGCTGTGATTTATCGCGCTGTATTGCTGCTGAGTTGAGTAGTGGCATTCTTGCCACATAGCTTCGAAAAGGATGAGCTGTACAGGCAGCGAATTAGAGGATTAACACCGGTGTGCAACATTTTTAGGCGTGCTAACTGTTTTTTGCGCTAGAGACTTCTGTCTCTGGAAAAATGTTTCCATATCTGTTATTATGGCCTTTGTAGTTTTTTGAGCACCCGTAGCTCAGCTGGATAGAGCGTTGGCTTGCGGAGCCAAAGGTCGTAGGTTCGAATCCTGTCGGGTGTACCATTCTAGACGTAAAGCGTCTAATAAGTCATTTTTCATCTGTTGAGACATTGTTCTAACCTGTTCGAACTGTTCAACAAAGCGTTTTGTATTATCACGAAGTGGCATAAGCCACTCGTTAGGTGTTATTTGTAATTTTCCGTCTAATAACACAGGGTTCTGACCAATTGCTAACAGTATTTCCTTTTTATCGACAATATCACCATTTACGAACTTAGCGTTAGCGTTCATGAATTTACTAATTAAGTCTGTCATGTAATCGTACCAGTTTTCGGTACTCTCATTTTTAGTAGCCTGTTGCTTGTGCAATTCTTTTAATTCAGCCTTGAGCTTAGCG
The DNA here is from genome assembly GCA_041649215.1 of Saccharimonadales bacterium (SeqCode). GTDB lineage: Bacteria > Patescibacteriota > Saccharimonadia > Saccharimonadales > UBA4665 > JBAZNN01. The sequence goes on along the minus strand of JBAZNN010000001.1, from coordinate 666,352 downwards.
GACTTTTCAATAAACACTTCTTCGTCTACGAGTTTACGAGTAGACATGTCTAACAGAGTATCAAGCTGGTCTTTTAAGCCCTTTATAGCTTGTTCTTGCATAGTTTCTACGCTCTTACGTTCTGGTATATCAGCTTGAGCCATTTGGTTAATAGCGTCCATACTCCAATCATAGAGTTCTGGTATTAGCTCCCAATTATTGAGTTCATCTACACATTCCTTGAATAGTTCATCTTCCGTTTTATAGCCGTACTTCTTAATCTGACCGCATGGGCGTTTACCAGTACAGTGATAGTAGGCATGAATACGAGTAGTACCGTTTGCGTTCTTACGTTCTTTACTTTGAGCAGTAATCATACAGCCACACTCACCACAGCGTATAAAGCCACGTAACACGAACTGTTTACGAGTAACGAAACGCTTGCCACCATGACGACCTAATAATAGTTGGATTTTGTCGTACTCTTCCATTGTCATTAAGGCTGGGAAATCTGCTGGATACAATTTGTCTTCATCATAGGGATCAGGCACCCAACCTGCGTAACGAACGTTACGGAACATATAATAGAGTGATGAACGACCAATCGGACCACCGCCTCTTTTTTTACGTTGAACCGTGCGGTAACCCCACTCATTATTCATGATGTCTAAGATTTGCTGGACGCTGTATTCGCCTGTAAGCATCAAGTCTACAGCTTTACGCATTAGCGGAAAGCGTTCAGGGTCTTTGTAGACCGTCTTATTTATACGGTCATTTAGGTAGCCCTCTGGTGCGGTGCCAGTTATGCCACCAATTTTACGCTTTCTCTCATTACCACGTTTTACGTCCTTACTCAGCTTGGCTGAGAAGTATTGTGACTGGCTCATAGTCATTTGTAGCATCATGATATTCTCTGGTGAGTTCTCAAAGCTGAAGCTGGCGAATTTTAGGTCTTTTATACCGCCTTTGCGTATACGCCAAGTAATAGTTGAAGCGTCTACTTCGTTGCGGGACAAGCGGTCTGGGTGCCAAGCGATAATGCCGTCAGCCTCGCCGTTATCTAACATCTCTAGCAATTGCTTAAAGACCTCACGCTTATCTGGCTCGAAAGCACTCTTGCTTTCGTCTAGGGTTTTAACGATGTTCAGGTTTTTGAACTGTTCTTCACATTTATCTATCTGTGCGTCTTTAGACAGCACCTGTTTTTCTTCATCTTCGGTAGATTTACGCACGTACAGTACGTAGCGTAGTTTATTAGTCTTGTCGTTTGGATATTCACTCATTGTTTTGTTCCTTCTGGCTGTCATCAAAAAGGACAGCACGGCTGTTTTCACATCCAGTCGCTATTCGCTTCTTTCTGTACCATGCTGCCCTTTAAGAGCAGAAACAAAAACACGAATAGCTCGTATGCCGAATGTGAAAACATTACTATTATATATTGTTAAAAATTGCCTGTATAGCCGCTTTTAGCGGCGTACCCACTGTGCTTACCTATATTGTTTGCTCTGGGAACCACTTCGGGTAAATCAGCTTAGTGCGTCTGTCACCAACCTCAGGCACCTGTTGAGTAATGAGTCCACTGGCTTCAAGTTGAGGGAGTATTTCTTTACGTAAGTAGGTTTCGGGAAGTGTGGTCTTTTCCAAATGCAGATACTCACGGGAAAGCTGTTCACGGCTTACACCTAAGCTGTATGGGTCTGTATTAGGGTGTGCTGTTACTAAATCGTAGAAAGCAGGTAAAATATATGTCTTATAGAAGTAAATGGCTGTTGGTGGAATGCCTAAGTTCTGGCTCTGGGCTAATTGCTCCCACAGCTCAAAGGCTTGGTCAATGTCTGACTGGTTAGCTACTATTGATCCGTCTGAATGTTTACGGTGCCACAGATTAAGTAATGCAATAACCTTAATGAGCTGTTGCAGGTGTATAAAGTCACGAGTATGACGCTGGCGGAGTTTTGGGAATGTTTTGTAGAAACGCTCTTTAATCGCATTGTTATCTGGTAGCTTGATATGCTCTACATATTCGTCACGGACCGCAATGATACGCTCTTTTAGTGCTACACGCTCTGGTTGAGATTCAAGCCACTCTATGTAGGCTTTTTCATCTTTACCACGTTTGTTTTGCAGCTCAATCGCAGCCTGTATTTTTGCTTGGCTAGGTTCAGGGCTGAGTAGAATAGCTCTGGTGGCTTCCTGTTCGTCAAGACGAAGTCCTGCTGAACAAAATACTGTTGCAGGAAAGCCTTGCAGGATAATCAATTCGGTGCGATTACCGCCAGACTTATTCTTATTAGTAATGCGGTAGTTTATTTCCCAGCTATCATGTGACAGGATTGGACGTAACTTTGTTTGTATAGCTGAATTACCCTGTTCAAGAAACAGCAAAATCTTACGCTCAAACGAGATGACTTTGGCATTACGTTCCTCATCTTCTTCACCCTCTGTGTAATAGAAGGAGGTAGGACTCGCACCACTGGATTCAATCTTATCTTCATCTGGGAACAGCTTAGCAATCTCGGTGGTAATATATGTTTTACCCGATGAACTAGGTGCATTGAAGCTGACGTTTATCTGTGAATCATGGGTGTAGGCAGAAAGCATACAGTAGAACGTGATGAGCTTACTCACACTATCTTCTTTAATTGTTAGGTCTAGTACATTTATTAGCTCTTGCATCGACATCTCTGGGTAGATGCTTTTATTTAGTTCTCTCGGTGCTTCGTGCACTTCTTCATTTTCACTGGTTGTTAGAATTTGTGGATTCATTATCTTGTTCCTTACTTAATTGTTGTTGTAGTTTCAAGCCAACTAGACGCAGAATTGCACGTCCAGCAGCCTGTGCTTTTTCGTTGTCGTAGTCCAAGTTATGGTGTTTCTTTAAGATAACTTGGAGCTTACTAACGCTGTCTTCGCTAATCCTCGTCATATGACACTCCATACAAACGGTCTAATATGTAATTAAATGCCTGACTATGCTGCTTAGCATTTACCGACAATTTACCCTTCTCATAGGCTTTCGCATCTTGTTCTACAAGTGACGTAGCTTCAAAGTGAAATACTGGGCATTCGCAATCTTTGTTTTTGTGCATGTCTATTAGTTCATGCCCTGAGGACATCAGTGCTGCTGCCAGCCCAACGTCACTATGAATGCCGAAGGTTGTTATGCCTTCGCCCTCTTTTCTTATTTTTTTGTTCATCTTTTCCCCTTATTGTTTAGTTAATATTTTTGGGTGCACTGAACAAGCCGATAGAGCGTGGTGCTGTACCGTTTCGTTCGTTATTGGTTAATTTATGACCACCAAGTTTTCTAACTTAAATGTGTCTATTTTAATTTTACGCAGCCAGAAGAAAACCTGCTTGGTAGGCTGAATTAGTCTGAGAAACAGGCTCTTATTCTGAGTTATTCTGAGATTTTGGTGCTTGTTTCGGCTATTATCGCAATTTGTTGGTTTGTGAGAGCGGTTGTTTTTCTCACTTGAATACTTCTCGGAGACGATGACATAAAAGGACTTAGCGGGTTATTTTTACCAAATACCGACTTGTACGTATCGTTATTAAAGTTACTCAAACCAAATATATTGATGCCAGCTTGTTTCATTTCTGCTTTGAGCTTATCTATCCCAATTTCTTGGTTGGGGTGTTTTGATAAGCAAAACGAAATCACATTGTATGCTAGACCCTCACGCATTGCAGGTAACTGGTATTGAGTGCTGCCGATAGTTACTACAGGTATAACCATGCTCTGGAATGACACAGTTGCATACATCATATCTAGTTCGTGCTTGAATTGAGCAAAATTCTTATCAGTTTCTTCTAGAAGTTGTTTAAGATGAGGTGTTAAGTCTGGCTTAGTCTTTTCTTCTGTATAACATAGACTGCTGACTTTTGAGTTGTGCATTTCACCGTAGTCACCACCAGAATGAACAAATTCAATTGCTGGTACAAATTCATGAGCAAGTTCTAGATTTTCTAATTGACGCCAACAAATTGAGCTACCTAGTTCTTGTAGTTTCGGCTGACGGTCATAGATTTGTTTGAGCTCATTTACTATCAAAACATAGCTACGATTAACCGCTGTAATATCAGGTGTACTCTGATAATCAATTACTGGTGTAAATATCTTAATAGCGTACTCGTTGAGCAGTTTAGCTAATGCGTAATCATTGGCTGGATCTTTCTGCTTATTTACAGTGTCTTTCATTGTCTCTGATTATAAGGTAAAGACACCTCTGGGGTATATAGGTAAGGGTAGTTGGTGGTAGTATTGAGTTATTATGTTCGCCATAGTTACAGCAACACTTACAGGAATCTTGTACGCAGTTTTCAGGAGAAAGACATCGCCCAAACGAACCGAGCAACAAAAGCAAGATGACGAACTAATAACCATAATTTTGCCAACAATCAACAGCGACCAGTAAACCTCCTAAAAAGCCCAATCTGTCATAATAAGTAAGAGAGGGCTAATACAAAAAGGAGTTTTATGAACTACACAAAAGGCGTTGGCAGACCAACAAAAATGAGCATCAGTACTATGGTTAAGTTAGCAGACGCATTGAAGAACAATTACAGTGTGAGCGATGCCTGTAAATGGGCAAGGATCGGCAGAACTACTTACTACAGGCATATGAATAATAATGAAATCTTTGCAACCAAGATGAATTATGCGATTGAGTGTCGAGACAAAGTTTCGTTTAATTTTGGTACAGGTTACTAACTCAACTAGTTGATTCGTACACGATTATAATAAAAGTAGTGTTTCATAATTGGTAGTTGGTGAATGGTGAAAAATGGCGTTGAGGGGTCAAAAATCTGAAAAAAATAATGCGTAACGATACGCAATCGAAAGCTGCTCGTTTAGATGAACGACTTTATACACTCTCTGTGCGTGTTCCAGAGGTCACAGGAGGGGTTTTAGAGCAAAAGATGGGTAAAGTTATATGCCCCGAAATAAATCGCTAATATCCACTTCAAGATGCTTGGCAATTTTATTTAATGTTCCGAGTCTAGCCCAGCGTTTGCCTGTTTCTATATAGGCTATCGCTACGACACTCATGCCTATGTCTTCTGCAAGTTCCTGTTGTGTAACACCACGACTCTTACGCACTTCTGCAACCCGTTTGCCAAAAGCTTTCATAAGTTTTTGTTCTTTAGCATTTGTCATACGACAATCGTAGAAATAATAAACAGATAGTTACATAAACAGTTAGTTTATTTTCTAGTAGAAATATGCTATTTTTAACAGATAAGAATTAAACAAGGAGTATAGGTAGAGAAAATGACAGAAAAAAAGAAAAGCTGGTTCGCTAGACACAAGTTTCTGACGGTAGTTGGCATAATTATCCTAATTGCGGTTATTGGTGGTGCAGCAGGTGGTGGTAGTAAGACAGATACAAACAGTTCAAATAGTGACGGTAGTGGCGTTACTAAGTCAGAAGACAAGCCAGCTACAACAGCTAAGCTTAACGAAGCTGCTCGTGACGGCAAGTTTGAGTTTGTTGTTAAAGGTGTAGAGTGTGGCAAGACTACTATTGGCACAAACGAATATCTTAAGAAGGACGCACAGGGTCAGTTCTGTTTGATGACCGTTAGTGTTAAGAATATAGGTAATGAAGCACAGGGCTTCTTTGGTAGTAACCAGAAGCTTCTGAACGCTGAAAGCCAACAGTATGCCGCTGATGATGCAGCAGGTGTGTATGTTGACCAGAACTACTCTACCTTGTTTAGCAATATCAACCCTGGAAATAGCGTAGAGGGCGTAATCGTCTTTGATATACCTAAAGACCAAACCCCAGTATTTGCACAGCTTCACGATAGTTCGTTTTCCGACGGCGTAAAGGTTGCACTGCAATAATAAACGTCTAGTTTATGTGACTAAAGGCAGCTTCGGCTGCTTTTTTTCTGATTCAAGCAAGGAATTAAGAAGTTAATGTTGTATAGTTGTACTTAAACGAATTTCAATAAAATAAGCTGAAGGACACCCATGAAAGCAAAGAAAACGAACAGTAAAAAACCTATCCTTTTAAGCATCGTGGTTGTTTTAGTTGTTGCGATATTGGGTGCTGGTAGCTTCTTTGGCTTAAAGGCATACGAGAAACTACAGGCTGACAAAATATATTCAACTGGCGATACCGTAAAGTTCCCTGATTTTGACTTTCAAGTAACAAAGGCAGAGTTCAAGGAAGTAGACTTGCCAGTAGATGAAAAAACGGTTGCCAAGTATGGTGCATTAGACAAGCCAGAAGATTGTGAAAAGTTATCAAAAGCACCAACCATGACGTATTTGGGCACTCCTGAGCCAGTTCCTTATGGACCGTCTGATTTTAATATTTGTATTAGGCGTAATGATTCACGCAAAGGGATAAATGATTATTCCGCTAACAACCAACAATTAGTCGTGGACTATGCAGTAACCGCAAACGGTAATATAGCCACCTCAAACCTAAAAATCGAATTCTTAGTAGATAGCGGTAGGAAACTTGATGAACAGGTGAACACTTTTAATGGCACCCAGTTCTTTAGAGATGGAGCACAAGAGAAGATGGAATTTGGTGGCGTAACCATGTACACGCCAGAGCTTGGTCATGAATATATTCCATACTATCAAAGTGAAATCGGCGGTGACATCAACAAAGGCTTGTCTAGAAACGGCTACACATACACAGATATTCGTAACTCTGAAAATAGCGTAGATATTAAAGTTACCTACAGCAAAGACGGCAAGGAACAAACTCGTATTGTGCGGGTTTTGCGATAGCTATATAAAAAACAGAAAGAAGCTGAACTGATTTATGGCGTACTACACAGATGAAGACAGAAGACGTGCTGCTACTAGACGCAAGCTGAATTCCCAGTTTAGACAGATACGTAAATCACCAGAAGATTATTATGACATTATGGGTGTTGCAGTTCCTAGGGTTGACAGACAACCCTTACTCTCTGACTATGGTCTTGAAGCGGATGTTGAGCAGAGATTACATGAAGAAAAGCAGTATCTCAAGAGTAAGAGAAAAGCAGAAAGAACTCCTATAGGCATACTCTGGTTTTCTGTCTTTTTGATGCTTTGTGCATGGTTTGCTTATGAGACACAAGATATTGCCAACACAATCGCAATAGCACTTATTTTTGGGCTACCGTTGCTTATCGGTCTAAGTGCATGGGTGGGCGACGACAGCAAGCTTGAAGTATCAAACATGCAGTTCAATTACGACAAATACAAAAAACAAAAACACCATTACGACTACTGGCAAAGGAAGCAAAGCAAAGAGCACTGGAACAGTATGTCTGGGCACGCCTTTGAACAAGCAGTCGCTAATTTATTTCGCAACATCGGCTTCAATGCCAAAGTCAGCAATAGGGGTGGTGACGGAGGCATTGATATTATTTTGCAAAAAGCAGATAGAAGGATTGCCGTACAGTGTAAAAGGTATAAAAGTTCAGTTGGACCACACGTCATTCGTGATTTATGGGGAACCATGCACAATCTTGGATTTAATGAAGGTTGCATTGTTACAACGACAGGTTTTACAAAAGGTGTAACAGCATTTGCACAAGACAAAAATATATTCCTTATTGACCTCAATGATATTCTTAGAGCAATCGGAGCGAATGGGGATACCTATTTGAAACGACAAGTAGGAGAACACTAGGTCAAATTATGAAGTATGTATATTTTCTCAAAGCTGGCGAGAACCATTATAAGGTCGGTGTCGCAACTAGTGTGAATAAACGAGTATCTGGCATTCAGACATCTAACCCTGTTCATATAGATGTTGTAGCTACAAAGCTCGTTACTAACGCAGAAGAAGTTGAATCAAACATACACAAAGCCCTAAAAGAGATGAAAGCCGACGGCGGTGGCACGGAATGGTTTCAGCTCACACCAGCTCAAGCAGTTGAAGTAGCAATCCTTATCAATAAAAATCCAGAAATAGATATATCAGAACAAGTAACAATGAGTGCTATTATGCGACAGCAAAAGTGGCTTCAAAAAATGATTAACAATAAGCTGGATCAAGTTATTAACATCTATCAGCGACACCCTATAGTTAAAGAAGTGAAAAATGCCGATAAAAATGAGCCAGCTAGAGTTAAAGAGACTGTTAGTGATGACGATTTAATGGCTCAAGCACTAGAAGTCTTTCAAAAAGAAGGTAAAGCTTCTACTTCACTCCTGCAACGCAAGTTGTCAGTTGGCTACGGTAAGGCAGCACGAGTAATGGATAAGCTAGAAGAAGCTGGGTTTATTAGTGAAGCAGACGGTGCAAAGCCTAGAATTTTAATTGGCGGAAAGGTAGATAAAGTTGAATAGTCTTCGCTCTTTTTTAATAAAGAAGACCCCTCTACTAGGCTTCACAGTCTTGCAGTTATCTATTTTGTTTATAGTCATAAATGGTGGAGTAATAGCTATTGCATTATCTCAACGCCAAGAGCCTGTCGTACAAGACACTAGTACCAATTTACCTACATACGAAGCAGATACTAGAGAAGCCACACCGATAGCAAATAAAGTTCCACAAGATACGACCCAAGATAGTCCAAACACCCAGAGTTCGCCACGAAACATTCCCCCAACATCCAACGCAAGTTTACCAGATGAATATGGTTGTATACCGCAGTCATCAGGATATGAAAGTTGCGTAACATACGCCAAAAAGAATGCTTTGTCAGCTTGGTGCAGTGAGCAGTCAAAAAAAGCTGGCGATATATATTACCCAGCCAGTGTTAAGGCAAAGGCAGCATATGATGTAGTAATGGCAGAATGGGATTCGGTTAAAGATTTACCGTACTATCAACGTCACCCTTACGAACAATATGCAACCGACGCAAAAACCAAGTACAATGCAATTATCAAACCAGCATACACAACATACGTGAGCACGATTAACTCTCTGAACACACAGGGTTGCAATGCGATATTGACGTATTCTGATACGTCATGGGCGGGCTATTAAATGACTTCGAAAGAACAAGCAAAGGATAATATACCGAAAGCTTTATATTTGCTAACACTTATACCTGTTGTTATGTTTGGTCTAATTGGTAGCGTTATGGGCTTTTTCAGTGATACCTCAAGCCCAATCGTTGGGCTGCTCTGGGGAGCTGGCATAGGTGCTGCCTTACTTGTAGTATGTGCGATCCCAATGTTGGGTTGGGAATGGATTAAAAAGGAAGCAGAAAAAGGTAAGGCTTTACCGTTCATGATAATGGGAATTATTGCGGCTATTGCGATTAGCTCTTACTTAGCTCTATCTCTGGGTAATCCAACTTGTATCGAGAGTACAGACACAGATAATCGAGGAAGTACCTGTATAGAATATGCAGATGACGGCTATGAAGCCACAAGCACCCAGAAATGGAACAAGTTTTGGAGTACCTTACCAGTTACGTTAATCATAACCTCACTTATTGCCGTAATAGTGCGTAATGAAATGGAAAAGAATAAGAAAAAATAAGTAAAGTGATAAAGTCATTAGTATAGGAGAGATTTATGACAGACGTTAAAAAAGAATGGTATAAGCACGGTTGGGGATTAGTTGTAGCAATTTTATTCTTTCCCTACTTCTTAATCTGGTATGCGTGGGCTAAATCTAATTGGAGTAAGAATCTTAAAATTGGGCTAACTTCGATTATTGCAATTATCATGATTCCGTTCACGATTGCTGCTGCCACTACCAAGCCCGCTGATACGAACAATCAGCAAAATAACCTTACTACACAAGAACAATCAGAATCAGAGACACAGAAAGAGTTAGAAGCTAAAAAGGCTGCTGAGTTAGCTGCTCAAGAAGAAGCCGAGAAGAAAGCTGTTGAAGAAGCAGCTCAAAAGAAAGCAGAGGAAGAGGCCGCTGCTGTGGCTGCCGCAAAAGCAAAAGCTGAGGAAGCTACTAATACGAACAACACCAGTCAAGTAGCTGCACCTACTGTCACTGAAGACCCCAATTTACCCCTAAAAGCAATATGTAATGACGGCACCGTAAGTTACCAAGATACACCCTCGAAGCCTGATTATCGAGGTATGTGCTCTGGGCATGACGGTATCAGGACAAAATTAGGAAGAACTCTGTAAAAGCTCACACTGGATATGGTCGGGCTTCGTCCATGTCAATCATATACATCTTGAGATTTGTACTACATTTTTCTTGCTGAGCCTTTGCCAAGTAATTACTCTTGTGTGATTGCCACGTACTGTTATATGTAGCCACTCGACTATTGTACAAAGACACCTGATAGTCATAATCATCAGTACCGATGTAGTGAATAATGTGCGTACTTGTTGGTTTAGTGCCAGCCCCAATCATAGGTGATTGGTAGTATGTTTGGTATAAGAGTTCGCAATCTACAGTCTTTGTTGGTTGAGTACTTGTAGGCTGCGATTGTCTTTGAACGTTGCTCTGACTTGTTGGTGTCGCTACAGGCTCTGGCTTAGCAAAGAATTGGACCACAATTAAGTGTCTGCCTGTATTAACAAAGTTTTCACTTTTACACATGCCGAAGCCAACTTCCGTAAAGTTTCCATCTAAGATGTTTTTTCTATGCCCAGCACTAGCCATCCAGCCACTTACTACCGCTGATTCGTCTGTATAGCCATACGCTAAATTTTCACCTGCAAATGTGTATGTATATCCAGTTGCCGTCATAAAGTGCCATGGCTCATTACCTGCTGGATCGTTGTGGGACCAGTAATTCTTAGTCGCCATGTCTTCGCATTTTGCTACAGCAGCAGCGTTGAGCTTTTCATTTAATGTTAATGCACTGAGACTGTTTGCTGTTCTTTCTTGATTCGTTCCGTCAAGTAGCTTCTGAGCTTGAAAAGACAATCCTTCAAAATAATTTTGACTACCTGCTACACCACTTTGACTTTGCTGTGTGCCAATCGCATTATCTTCAAGATTAAGTAAGGATATAGTTGTTAAGATACAAGCAACTACTACTAAGGGCATAAGTATGATGAACGACTTTCTAGTCCACCTTAAAAGAGTATTTCGCTTCTTCTTGAACAAGAACCAAAACCCTATGAGAACCCCACACAAAACAAAGGTGTCTAGTATAGTTGCAGCAACCAAGTCATTTTTTGCTAATTCTTCTTGATTGCCATTTAACGCAAGCATCGCAAGGAATAAGCTCACACCAAGAATGAGTACGATGAAAGAGCAAACACCAAACCAAACCGTCTTGAGCAATAGTCTTTTGAAGGATACCTTGCGTTTCTTTAGCTTTTTCTTAGTTTGCATATTGAAGTCATTATATAGGCTTACTTCGATAAATGTATATGCTGTCTCTAGAGGTGTCTGTTATGCTTCTGCCACAAATGACTCATGAAAGATATAAAAATAATTCCGCCTACTCCAAGTGCTACATACACAAGTAATTGCTTGTTAGCTTCTGCTGCCTCTGCTCGTTCTTTTTCCTCTTGTGCTTCTACTGCTGCAATTTTTGAATCGAGTTCATATTCCTGCATGTCCGCTTGATTCTGTAAGTTATCAAGCTCAGCCTCTCGATACTCTTGCTCTGACATATAGTTGTCACTCTGAGCACTAGCGACGTACCCAAATATCGGTGTAATTAGCAGAGATAGTGCAAGAATCAAGTATATCTTTTTCATTATATAAATAATTGTAACAGTTTTTGACTAGGTTATAGCTGCGGTCGGTTTAGATTATAGTTATGACTTGCTCTATCGCTGTAAGACTAATTAGCTTTAGTTCTTTCAGCGACCTTTTGCTGCTGATCCATTTGTATAAGGACATCAAAATAATTTACTAGATTATAAATGGCTTCTTGGTATTCTTCGTCAGAATCGTACTTAATGCCAGACTTGGCAAAAGCAACTTTCCAGCTTTCCAAGTCTTTACCAGTAATTGTACGCATAATTTGCTCCCATATTATTGTGATAGGAGTATAGACTATATAGGTAGGCATGGTGGGTGGGTAGCTCATAGAGCGTTTGACCTATGATAAGTAAGGAATAATGACCTAACCTGCTCTAGTATGCTGTACCAAATAAAGAAGGTCAGCTTGTCTGGCCTTTTTTATTTGGTTTTCTTGGGAAGAATGAGAACCGTAGGAGTGAGCAAAGCGAACTGAAGGTTCGGTGGAGTGAAGCTCTCGCAGAAGCTTGCTTCGAGAAAGCTGAACGGATAAAGGACGGAGTCCGCTATCCTGTCGGGTGTCGGCTCTAGGATAGCCTGCTTCGAGCACGAGGTGAAATGGCGAAACTTCCTGTCGGGTGTACTGCGTTTTTCTTTATAAACGAGGGGGCCAGTGCGCCAAATTGTTGCGTTTAATTTGTGGGGCAAATACGATAGAATAAGCACAAGAATTGTGTATGAAGCTGCTGCGCAAATATAAACTAGCCCTAACAATCTCCGCCGCCATCATGATTGTGGCACTTTTACCCCTGTTTCATATCGGTGCTGCGGATAATATCGCGACTGCACCGGCACAGGTTATCGTGGGGCAGGCAGTTGTAACAGATCAAGGGGTGCAAGTGAGTTGGCTGGCCAGCCAACCGGGCACTTACCCGATTCAGAGTTATGCCGTGGAGAGCGACCGCCAAGGCGCCGGCTTTCAGGTGCTCGACCGAGTGAGTGGCGATTCACTCACCTACTTAGATGCCGATGGTAAAGTGGGCGATTCGTACCGTATCATTGCTGAAGATGGCCAGGATCCGGCCAATGCCTCCCCCGCCAGTGATGTGGCGGTTGCGGTGAGCCAGCAGCCGGGCGATACGGTAGCGGTTGCGCCGCCAGCCGATACCGCGGGCAGCCCTGGCACGGTGGCCATCACAGATCAAGCGACCAACACGGCACCCGATTCGAGCCGCACGATGTCGACCGATATGCAAGTGGCCAACTTTAACACCATGGCGGCTCAAGCTACCAAAACGCTCGATGTTATCCTCGACAGTAGTGACAAAAAAGATGACAGCGCCAGCGCTGGTCTACTAAGTGGTCTACAACGGTCGCATCAGCAGATTCTTAACGGTATCGACCAATTGACTCCGATCCAGAAACGAAGTGTCGTTCAGAGCTGCACGCAACAACTAATGGTGCTTGAACCAGACTTTTATGTATTACCCGAGAGCGGCCAACTTGATGGGCTACTCGCATTAGCAGGCTGTGAAGCCATACAGAGTACCGCCCAGTGAAACAAGCCTTTTACTCTCGATGCGCGCGGGTGTGGTCATGGTTGCGCACACGCGTGACTCACCTTAAGCCGCTCCGAGTTGCCGAAGAAGTCGCGGTGCTCCTCATCGTGTTGCAGCTGGCTGTACTGGTAGCAAATGGGGTGCGAGGAAGCAGCCCCATACTTGGGTTGCGGCTTGATGGGCAGACGATTGGTAAAATAGGCGCCGATTTTGGGCGCCAAGTGAACAGCACAATCAGTACACACGATAATGCACCAATCACCTTTGAGGCTCGGAACCTCACAAGTACTGTCACTCCTCGTCAGCTCGGTGGTCGCACTGAAGAAAAGCGGCTAACGGCAACTCTGTTGCACACGGGGCGGACTGGCAACGTATTTCGGAGGATAGCCGAGCAAGACGCCGCCCTTGTGGGCCGCAAAAACATTGCAGTGCCCTCGCCTCGCCTCGACCAAACGCTTGTGGGCGCCTATATTGCGACACTAGACAAAAAAATAGATACCCCGCCCGCCAATGCGTATTTTCAGCTTGAGGGGCAGCACGTGGTTGTGCACCCCGATGCGGTTGGGGTGGCTCTCGACGCAAATGCGACCGTGGCGGTGATCTCGCGGGCAGCTGCGGGCGGTGTTCAAACCACCAAACCAGTCGCTCTGCCCAATAAACAAACACCGGCAACAGTTACCGAGACAATGTTGCAGCCTCTCTTGCCGCAGGTGCAGGCTATCGCTCAAAAGCCATTAACCATCGTCGCCGGGCAGCAAAGTGTGGTAGTAAGCCAGCAACAGCTGGTAGATCTGGTCGTACCCAAGGTGACACCTAACCCCAAAGATGCGGCCAAACCAACCGTAGAAGTGTCATTTGATCAGGCAAAACTAAATGCCATTGCCGATAACCTCGTGAAGCAGGTAGTAGTGGCGCCAACACCCACCGTAATGAGCAATGGCAAGGTGTATCGTGCCGGCACGAGTGGCCTGCAGCCCCAAGATGATCATCCGACGACGCATATTATGTCGACACTTCTCCAGCGAGAAACGGGCCATCCGACTCCTGCGGCACAGATCCCGCTCATTAAGGTGGATCCACCGGTCGTACCACTTACGGCGGTGCCTAATCTGGCGAAGCCAAAGACAACCCAAAAAGGCACTGGTATCGTGTATCTCACGTTTGATGATGGCCCCGGAGCCTACACCGAACAGGTGCTCGACATCCTCAAGCAGAACCATGTGCATGCCACCTTTTACGTGATTGGGCGCAACGTGCAGCGCTACCCACAGACGATGCAGCGAATACATGCCGAGGGGCATGCCATAGGCAATCACTCGTTTACACACAGCGATTTGTCGCAGCTTTCGCAAGCGGCAGTCGTCAAAGAGCTGACCGACACCCAAGTGGCTATTCAGCAGGCGTGTGGTGTAACACCCACGACTTTTAGAGCACCATACGGTGCCCAGAACCAGACGGTACGGAATGTTGCCGCCAGTCTCGGGTTGAGCGATGACGGGTGGTCTGTTGATCCACGTGACTGGGCACAGCCAGGCAGCAGCGTCATTACTCAGCGGGTGCTAGGTGGTAGCCAGTCAGGCGCCGTTGTCTTGCTGCACGTACTCCACCAACAGACCGTCGATGCCCTGCCAGCTATCATCCAGGGGTTGCGCGCTCAGGGCTACACCCTAAACTAGGGGCAGCTTCGGGGAGATAGCACCTCGGAGCCCCCTAGGCTAAACGCGCAATCTTTCGTACACTAAGGATATGCGTAAGCAGTTACAGCGATCGAACCTCCCCGCCCTCATTCTTCGGTTGGGGTTGGCGTTTGTGTTTGCCTACGCCGCTATTTCGGCTTTTCGGCAGCCCGATGCCTGGGTTGGGTTTGTGCCGGGGTTTGTGACGCATTTTGTCTCGGCCAAAACGTTTCTTGATCTGTTTGGGGCGTTTCAACTAGTGTTGGCTGCGGCGCTTTTGAGCGGCAGGTACGTAAAGTATGCAGCTGCTTTGGCTGCCTTGTCTCTAGCAGGACTGTTGGTGTTCAATCTGAGCTCTCTCATCGTCACGTTTCGCGATGTTGGCCTGGTTTGTATGGCGGCCGCCCTGTTTTTTCTGGAAAAATAGCACAAGTGGTGTCCCTAAGTGCGTAGGTCGTGTGACTCGCATCTGTTAAAATACCAAATAAGGAGAGGTGACCGAGTGGTTGAAGGTGCTGCTCTCGAAAAGCAGTGTGCCCTCACGGGTACCCAGGGTTCGAATCCCTGCCTCTCCGCCAAATACAGATCCCGCCAGAAATGGCGGGTTTTGTATTTGGCTAGAAGAGATTCGAACGCGAGCGCCTGTGGCGCTCAGCCGCCCGAAGCCCGGCGACCATGGGAGCCGGGTTGTGAAGCAAGGTCGAATCCCTGCCTCTCCGCCAAGCATGCTATCATAAAGATATGTTTGGATTAGCATTTGGCTTGATATTTTTCCTTAGCCTACTATTTTTGGCTATCTTGGCATTTGAGGTCTGGATGTTCGTGGACGCCGTTCGAAATCCAAAGTTGACCGACAACGAGAAATTGATCTGGTGCCTCGGTATGATCTTTGTCCATCCGGTTATCGCCATCGTTTATTACTTTATTGTGTACCTGAAGCGTACGCAATAAGGCCATGCAGGATTCGATTTTTACGAAGATTATCAGAGGTGAGGTTCCTTGCCACAAGGTATATGAAGACGCAAAAACCTTTGCCTTTCTGGATATCCACCCGATTCAGCCGGGCCACACGCTCGTGGTACCGAAAAAACAGGTAGAGTTCGTTTGGGATCTGGAGGCAGAAGACTACCAAGCGGTCATGGCGACGGCACAAAAAGTCGCCAAGCGGCTGCGAGAAGTTTTGGGCGTGGCATATGTTGGCGAACAAGTGATCGGCGTGGATGTACCACACGCGCATGTACAACTCATCCCTTTTGATACACCGGCCGAGTATCATGCACGCCAGGATATGACAAATGAGCCGGATCACGCGGCTCTGGCGGAGATCGCCAGGAAAATAAGCATGGAGGACGAATTATGAGCGCAGCCCTATTAGCACTACTAGCGAGCGTGAGCGGCGGCGTATGGGTCTACGTCAGGCTACAGCGTCAAACAGGCAGTGGCAACAACAAGAGCGCGGCTATTGGTGCCGTGGTAGCCGGGGTTATAGGCTTTGTGGTGGTCTTCACTGTTAGCAAGATGATTCTTAAGTAAGTAACCGTTTCTGGCTAGTTTTGGCTAGGCAGATGCGCCCAAAATTGGTATGATACTGCCATGGATGAGCAGCGGTTGGGGCAAGTTGTTCAGGCGGCGCGCCGAAAGGCCGGCCTGACACAGCAGGCATTATGTCAAAAATCAGGTCTGAGTTATTCAACGCTGGCCAAAATAGAGCGTGGAGCCATAAAGGCGCCATCTATTTTTACGATTCAGACCATCGCGAATACCGTAGGCATAACGCTAGATGAACTAATGAGCGAAGTACCAAGCCACGGTGGAGTAAGCCAGGCGCAAAAGAAGGTTTCTAAGAGCGGGGTTCGGTTTGTGTACTTCGACATGAACGGTTGTCTGGTGCGGTTCTATAACCGAGCGTTTACTAAACTCGCCGAAGATAGCGGCGTATCGTCAGATGTGGTTGAAACGCTGTTTTGGCAATACAACGACGCCGTTTGTCGTGGCGAGAAGAGTATCGATGAATTAAACACCGCCTTGGCTGAAAGGCTCGAGATGATGGTGGATTGGAGGCGATATTATTTGGATGCCATAGAGGCTATGCCCGAAATCGCCGAGCTTGTGGCTTGGGCCGCTGAAAACTACCGGATCGGAATATTATCAAACACCATGCCAGGCCTGGTTGATGCGATGTTTGAACGGGGGCTTCTACCAAAGGTGGCGTACGATGTGATTATTGATTCATCAGCGGTGCACGCCCTAAAGCCTGAACCGCAAATATTTGAGATCGCCGCGCAGAAAGCCGGCGTAGCGCCAAACGAAATTCTGCTGGTGGACGATGATCGGCCGAACGTGATGGCGGCCGGCAAGCTTGGTTGGCATACGCTGTGGTTTGATTCCTATCGACCGGAAGAGTCGATCGCTAATATTCGGCAGGCGCTAGAGCCCGTAAATTAACGCATACCCTCTTTGTTAGGAATTCCCTTGTTCTGGCCAGGCAGAACATAGAGCTGGCGTACTATATCAAGAATATGGAGGCAACTTTCAACCGCATGGTTGGTGCTAGGTGAGAAACGGATTGGTTTAACTGAGGTCGGAGAAGCGTTTTTGCTCGGCTTCTAATCTTTTCTGGGCATCCCTAGCCTGACTTAGCTGGTCTTTAGTTTGCTCTACAACGTGCTTGGGCGCTCGTTTGACGTAACCACTGTTGTTTAGCCGCCCCTCTAGCTGCTCTATGAGCTTGTCCTGAGCGGCTCTCTGGTCTTCTAGCTGCGCAACGTACTCGCGAGCGGTATGAATGTCTACGTCGAGCCAACAGCGGTATTTGGTCTGTGTTAGGTGTAAGCCCGTACCGTCAGCCACCTCAGAAACTGCGGCTAGGCCACTCAATCGAGCTATAAGTGGGGCGTTGGCACCCAGAAACGGTACGTCGGTGTAATACAGCTTGGCACCACGCAGACCCAATTGTTTCACGATGAAGCGGGCTTCGGTGACGATAGCCTGCAGTTGCTCGAAATCGGCAGTTGCGTGCTTATCGCCAGACGGAATTTCTGGCCACGAGTCGGCCACAAGTGTTGAATCGCCAGTCCATGGCAAGGTTTGCCAGATTGTTTCTGTCAAAAATGGCGCGAAAGGATGAGCCAGTTTGAGGATTGATTCGAGCACATAACCGAGGACTTCCCTGCTGGGCTCGGTCTTGCTAGCCTCGATATACCAATCAGCCACGTCATCCCAAACAAAATGGTACAAGTGCTCGTAGGCTTCACTAAAGCGGTAATTGTCCAAATGTGACGCAATCAACTCTGACGAATGCCGTAGTTTAGATAGTACCCATTCATCGGCGATGGTTGTGGGCTTAGGCGATCCAGAGCGCTTATAGTCGTTGCCCAAAACGTCTTCGGCGTAGCGGGCGACGTTCCATAGCTTGTTGCAAAAATTGCGAGCACCCAACACCTTGGGTATGCTAAATGGCTGGTTACTACCAGGAGTTTGGCCGCTAATTATACCCATTCTCATGGCATCAGATCCGTACTCTTCGATAACTTCCATCGGGTTGACGACGTTACCTTTGCTCTTGCTCATTTTCTGCCCGTGCTCATCCAAGACTAAACCGTGCAAATAGACCGACTTAAACGGTATTTTGCCAGTTACATACAGGCCTAGCATCAGCATTCGGCTGACCCAGGGCATCAAGATGTCGTAGCCAGTTTCCATGAGACTTAAGGGGTAGAAAGTTTTATAGTCGTCCCCGTCAGGATAGTCGAGTGTGGCATACGGCCATGAACTGCTACTAAACCAGGTATCGAAAACGTCGGGGTCACGGTGATACGTCTTGCCGCCAATCTCTATAAATGATTGATCGACGCGTTCATCATAGATCCAGTCGTCGGCATCATCGACGTTTTGAAAGGCCGGGATTGGAATACCCCAGGCTATCTGTCGGCTAATGTTCCAGTCGCGTAAACTCTGCAGGTAAGTTATAAGTTGATCTCGCTTCGTATCCGGGTAAAAGGTAATCTTGTCGGTCCTCAGTACCTTTACGGCCGCTGCGGCTAACGGTTGCATGTCTATGAACCATTGCTCACGGAGCAGTGGCTCGATAACGGTGCCACATTTATAACAGTGGCCAACACTGTGAGAAAGCTCCTCGGTTTTTTCCAAGAAACCCTGTTTCTCTAGGTCGCTAGCGACTGCTTCACGAGCTTCTTTTACCTTCATACCGCGGTAAGCCTCGGGCGCTTCCCCGCTCATCACACCCTCGTGCGTAATAACAGTGATGCGAGGTAGGCTGTGGCGTTCCGCGGCTTCGTAGTCGTTTTGGTCGTGAGCCGGGGTCAGTTTGACGGCACCGGTACCGTAATCCTGCTCGACGAAGTCATCGGCCACGATCGGGACTTCCCTGTTTGTTAGCGGTAAGCGAACGGTCTTGCCAACGAAAGCTTTGTAGCGTTCGTCACTGGGGTGGACGGCCACGCCAGTATCACCGAGCATGGTTTCTGGTCGGGTAGTGGCTACGACAATTTCACCGCTACCATCGGTCAAGGGGTACTTTAGATACCACAATTTGCTCTTCTCTTCCTTGTACTCGACCTCTATATCGGCGAAGGCTGTGCCATGGAAAGTGCAAAAGTTGACCAGACGTTCACCTCTGTAGATGAGGCGTTCATCCCACATTTTTTTGAAAGTACCATAGGATCGCTTGACGATTTTTTCGTCGAGCGTGAAGGTGTGTCGTGACCAGTCAACACTGGCTCCCAGTCGACGGAACTGTGTTTCAAAATTATGGCGATTCCCTTCTACAAAGTCCCATATTTGGCTGTATAGTTCTTCGCGGCTGAAGTCAAAACGGCTTTTTCCCTGCTTGGCCAACTCTTTTTCGTATACCACCTGGGTTTCGAAGCCGGCATGGTCGGCTCCTGGTAGCAGTAACGCACGCTTCCCTCTTAGACGTTGGTAACGGATCGAAATATCTTCGATGGCTAGAGTAAGCGCGTGACCGATGTGTAGGTTCCCGTTGGCATTAGCTGGCGGCACCACTATGCTGTAGGGTTCGCCCTTGCCTTGCGGCGCGAAAGCCCCGCTCTTTTCCCAGAGGGCATAAATATCGGATTCGTATTGTTTTGGTTCGTAGGTTTTTGGCAAATTCATCTGCAAGCTATTGTAACAGATAGGTCACGCCGGGATCACATGCTGAGGTTTGGCTGGATATCTAGAGTGAGCGGATCGGCGGTGGGCTGGCTGATCATGGCTTTGTAGCAGCCGAGGGTGGCTATCATGGCACCGTTGTCGGTACAGAGTTTCGGGTCGGTATAGGTGATAGATAGGGGTAGTCTCTCTGATAGCTGGCGCCGCAATTCGGGGCTGGCGGCGACGCCGCCGGCGATGACAACACTTTTTGGTTGAAACTCTTCGTAAGCCTGTAATGTCTTATCGACGACTGTTTCGATGGCTACTCGTTGGAAGCTGGCGGCAATGTTGGCTTTCTGGGCCTCATCTAGGCGTTCTGGCAGGTTTTTGGATGGAAACGTGAAGTCCTCACCTATTTGCTCCTGAGCCAGTCTTAGCACGGCTGTCTTGACGCCGCTAAAGCTAAAGTCATACTTCCCAGACTCCACCACGGCGCGAATCGCTGCGCTATCGCTCCGAGCCATAGTCACCGTACTTATAGGTACGGCTCCTTTACGGTTCTCGCTGCTGCCTTGCGCTTTATCACCGTGCTGCACTCTGGGCCGAGGACCCATTTTAGCTTTAGGAAGATCGAAGGCGAACGGGTCGCCTCCGAGTGCTTTTTTACTTACGCTGGGACCGCCAGGGTAGGGCAGGCCGATAATTTTGGCGACTTTATCAAAGGCCTCGCCGATGGCATCGTCTTGAGTTTGGCCAAGCAGCGTGTAGTCAAAATGATTTCTGAAAAGTGCCAGCTGGCTATGGCCACCACTGACGATAAGGGCTAACATCGGAAATTCTGGGGCGCTTTCACGTAGAGCATAACCGGGGAGGGAAGTTTCAGTCAGAAAGTTAGCATAGACATGGCCCTCGACGTGATTAATGGCGTATAGGGGTTTTTGCTTGGCAATAGCAAGCGTCCGGGCCGCCAGCACGCCGATGAGCAGGGAACCACCCAGCCCAGCACCATAGGTAACGGCTATGGCATCGATATCCTTCCAAGCACACTTCGCATCGTCTAAAGCCTGTTGAATAACAGGGGTGATTGCTTCGATGTGGCTGCGGGCGGCGATCTCTGGGATAACACCTCCGTACTGAGCGTGTAGATCCATCGAGCTAGCCACTACATTAGACAACAATCGCTTACCATCTTCAACGACGGCCGCGGCTGTTTCGTCACAACTGGATTCAATGCCTAAAACTCTCATCGAGTACAGTATACTAGAGGTTAATGAGCATACGGAAACTAGTGAAATGGGTTATTCCGTCTGGGCTATTCCCGGCAGTTGAGCCATTCGGGCATCTTATCGAATCATTCTTGTTTAATTGCCTGTACGGGTTTCCGGGTCGCAAGCTAAAAGTTATCGGGGTAACGGGCACGAATGGCAAGACCAGTACGAGCTTTTTGATTCACAAAATGTTAACCGAAGCCGGCTACCGGACGGGTCTTATGACAACTGTTGCTTACGGTGTTAATGGCGACATTCAACCCCAGATTCAACACATGACCAATGTATCCGTGCCAGTACTAATGCGCCGGCTAAAGTGGATGAAGGGTCGTGGTGTGGAGTGGCTGGTGCTAGAGACGACTAGCCATGCTTTGGCGCAAAACCGTGTCTGGGGCGTGCCGTATAGCGTGGCAGTTATGACGAACGTGACCCACGAGCATCTCGATTATCACAAAACATTTGAGCGCTACACGGCTGCTAAACAAAAAATGTTTGAGAAAACGCAACACAACAAGCGCGGTTTACAGATGGGAATCGCTAACGCTGACGATCAAGCCGGCGCCTCGTTCGCGGCCATTACGGAGCATTCCATAATGTACGGCATTGAGGCGGGAGATGTTCGTGCAACAGATGTAAAACTGTCGGCCGACGGTGTTTCGTACACGGCAGTTGCGGCAGACGAGACGTACAAAATCGATTGTAAATTGCCGGGCAGTTTTAATGTTTACAACTCTCTGGCCGCGCTATGTGTTGGCCGGGCGCTTGGTCTAGATAAGGACCAAATAGAGCAGGGAATAGCCGCGTTAACAGGTGTAGAGGGGCGCATGACGACTATTGATGAGGGTCAGAATTTCAGTGTGATCGTCGATTTCGCGCACACGCCAGACAGTTTCGAGAAGCTATTTAAAGATCTGCGGCCAGTGGTCAAAGGTAAGCTAATCGTGATGTTTGGCTCGGCTGGGAGACGTGACGAAGCCAAGCGCGCCATACAAGGAAAGCTGGCAGGTCAGTACGCCGACGAAGTTGTAGTGACCGAAGAAGATGATCGAGATATCGATGGCATGGAGATTATGAATCAGATTGCCGAAGGCGCCGAAGCATCTGGTAAGGTGCGTGACAAGGACCTATTCTTGGTGCACGATCGTGTCGAAGCCATACAGTTTGCCGTCAACAGGGCAAAAAGCGAAGACGATACCGTATTGCTCCTTGGTAAAGGACACGAAAAAACAATCGAGCGAGCCGATGGCGAGCACGACTGGGACGAAATCGGCACCGCTCACGATGCGGTAAAAAAACAGAAGTAGATCAGATCATCTTGTTGTCTTGACAGCTAAAGTGTAAGCTGTGCTTAAAGGCAATACATGATGAGACCCGAGGAAGTAAACCTGGCCATAAACGAGGTAGATGATCTCGTAGGGCAGAGCGTGATCTCGTCTGCCGATGAGGAGTTGTCGGACGATAGCGCTGTGCTGGCCGATGCTGGTGCTCGGCACGAAGAGTGTAAAGAAGTCAGCAAACTAGAAACGGCAAAGCATGCGGTGGGCAAATCGGCTCGACTTATAGGCCGATGGGGGCTGCGGCTTGGTTTGCCGATTGGTGGTGCCTACGCGGCACTGCATTTCCCTTATCACACAGATGTCGACGGTATTTCCTTGCAAGTACAAGGCTCGCTTTTCTCCAGGCCAGGTATTAGTGCGGATTCAACACTTGGAAATTGGGAGTTTCCAAATGTCGACGGTCTACCGCTTGGCGTGCATGTGTCCCCAGAGAACGTGAACGGCATAACGGTTGCCCGTGCGGCTAACCCAGATGTAGGCGCCTATACACAAAAACTCCAGGAGGATTTTAAGGATCAGCTACCGATGATTGAGATGGTGCTCGGGCTTGAGCTCTTAGGGGGTATCGCCGCAGGAGGCGCACTAGGGGCGGTGGCCAATATGGGCGGGCGATATTTACGCGATATACCAAAGCGCGAGCATGAGTTACGCTACCGTGGAAAGCAGGCACTTGCTATGGCTACAGTGGTAGCTGCCGCTGCCGGATATGGAGCGGCGTCTTGGAACTCGGGCTGGGCAAGAGATTCGCGCTTGACTGGCACTCTGGCCGAGGCTCAGGGGTTCCAGGGCAATCTCGAGCAGTACTACAACAAGCAATCCAAGGTGCACGACGTGATGCAAGCGATTATAGCTATCCAGGCCAATTTGCAAGAGAAGAACCTTGATGCTAACACCGAGCCGACCTCCTTCAATGCCATGTATATATCTGATATGCACCTGGGGTCGACCTATCCACTCATAGCTGAATACGCCAAGAAGTTCGGGGTGTCGCTGATCATTAACACTGGTGACGAGTCGGAGTTTGGTACACGTGGAGAACTGACACCAGAGTATGTCCAGCAGATAAGGGAAATTACCAAAACGATAACCATGATATGGCTGGCGGGCAATCATGACACGCCAGAGACTATCAGGGTAATGAGGAGTATTCCTGGCGTTATTGTGCTCGGTACCAAGGAGCAGATGCCGGATGGCAGCTTCAAGGTTGGCGCGCAGAGCGTAAAGGTCTACGGGCTTAATGTCGGTGGGTTGCCTGATCCGCGAGTTTATGGCGGCTCAAACAGGGGTGGAAGTAACGACCCGAAAGTAGTGAATGGCCTCGAGACAGAGGCTGTTGACCAGGCATTGCAAGGTGCTAGAGCGCAAAACGAGTATTTTGATATATTCGCAACCCATGAACCGGCTGCCGCCGCTGAAATAGTTAAGTTATTGCTAGGTAATATTCGGCAGACAAACGCAGGCCATCTCCATGCCCAAAATGACTCCAAAAGTGTACAGCCTAACCCGGACTCTATTATAGATATCGATGAAGGCTCTGGCTCTGGGGGAGGGTTGAGCCATCTAGATACTCGACCTTCACCGATACAGTTCACGGTTGCTTCATTCGCGGGGGATTGCCAGGAGACTAAATTGGTGCGGTTTTCTATAACAAATGCAAATGACGGCCAAAATACTACAGTCTCAAGAACTATCTATCTCCGTCCGCAGCCTATTCAGAAAGGGCGGATCTGTAGTATTGCCCAAGGTGTTGGGACGGTGCGGAACATTATCCCGGTTTCCATCCAAACGGTGGAAGCGCAAGCCAGGGGTAAGTAGTTACTAGTTGTCGAGGGTGAGGGTGGTGCAGCGGATGTAGCCACCACCTTTGGCGAGTTCGGTGATTACTGGCGTGACAACTTTTAGACCTTTGGCTTCGATGGCCGCCTTCAAGTCTGGGGCGGTTGCGCTCATGATCACGACTTCTCCAGTAGAAATAAGATTGCAGGCAAAACTTCTCTTGGCTTCTTCGAGCGACACTTCGATCTTATCTAAATCTGTTATGGCGCGAATCTTTGCTTGGCTTTCACTGGTGAAAGCCTTGGGACACCAGGCGATGAGGTCGGGTCGGATAACTGACAAAGCGAGGTCGATATCGTAGAAGAAGCTGTCCGGCCAGCCCGAAACAGCGTTAATAACTGGCCTGCCGGTTTCGTCGAGCTCTGGTACTGCTTGCAGACTGATGAGGTTGTAGCCCAGCGTGTCGGCTAAGAACTGGTGAGCGGCGGCCTCCGTGCGGTAGCCGGTACCAGTGAACAGGTAGTTGCCGCAGGGCAGGGCATCGCCTTGGCCGCTAAAGTGTAGGCCATCAGGTACTTTAAAGACCTGCTTACCCAGATCTTGCAAGATGTGCTCGGCGTAGGGCTCCTCGGCCTCGCGGACGTCTGGCAGGGTGCTCAAAACGGCTCTGTCGCCGCGTACCAGTGCCCAGTTGGCGGTGTAGACGCCGTCTTGGCAATCAACCGGCGGATTGACCTTTAACACTTTGACGCCGGCTTGCTCGAGCGCAGCGCGGATGCTATCGTGCTCGACCTGCGCCTTGGCACGATTGATCGGTACGGAGGTATTCATAAACGGATTTATAGCCGCCTGGTCATCGAAATAATTGGCGCCAGACATCAAGACAGTCTTGTTTATTTTTGGGGACATCTCGTAAAAGTATAGCAAACATGAAAAACCGGATGTAATTATGAACGCCTGTAGGCGGAGGCCGAAGCCTCTTTGGTAATTACATCCGGGTTAGGAGGGTGTGTCGTACCGTCTGGCACTAGCAAGGCGGAACATGCACACCCCCCAACTCCCGCTTACAGCTTTTTGATGCCTTGGTCACACGTTTTCCGGATGAGCGATGCAGTCAGCATCCATGCCGATGAGCAGCAGAATCTCATGGGCAATGCCATGAAGCTCCAGGTAGCTGCTTACCTCATCATCCGACGTCAGTGTGACGTCACAGGTGAACAGCCGGCGGTCTGTTCTGCAAAGTCTGATGCTGGGGTGACTGCGAATCTCGTACAGCACATCATCTGCCTGTTCGGGCGTTTCCACGGCGACCCAGAAGGTGAGTGTGCCTGTGTTATTGCAGGGTATGGCATCTCTGAGCATGACGGAACCGAAGTCGCGTCGGCGGAGCAGTGTGGACATCTCATATCACCAATCAGTTGTTGGGACGGGATTTGCAAATCGTAACAAATATGGTCTCGGATTGCAACTGCTTTATCGTGGTTGACAGGGAAGTCGGTACTTAGATACTATAAGGGCTGATAGTTGGCACTCTCATGGTTAAAGTGCTAACGAGTAAGACGTAAAAGGAGGAATAACAGATGAGTGTACCCATCCAGCCACTGGCAGACTACGTAGTTGCCCAAACCGAGGAACCGGCCAGCAAGACAGCTAGCGGCCTGTACCTGCCGAGTAATAGCCAGGAAAAACCAAAAGTAGCAAAAGTAGTGGCCGTTGCTAAAGAAGTCAAAAGTGTTAAGGTCGGCGATCGAATTATTTACAAAAGCTATAGCTCGACCGATGTGAAGGTTGGTGCTGAGGAATATCTGCTAATTAAAGAAGAAGACGTCCTCGCGACGGTAAAGTAGGAGAATATTGATGGCAAAGAAAGTATTTTATGATGATGACGCCCGCCGACGAGTTCTTGGTGGCGCCGAGGTTTTATACAACGCCGTAAAGACGACAATGGGGCCGAAAGGTCGCAACGTGGTCATTAGCAAAAGTTACGGTGCTCCAGGTGTGACACATGACGGTGTCTCGGTGGCCAAGGCTGTCGACATTGCTGATGTGGACGACGAGACACTAGGCTACAAAGTCGGTGCCGAACTGATCAAGCAAGCCGCATCTAAAATGAATGACGTTGCCGGTGATGGTACCACCACCGTAACGGTGCTGACGTACCATATCCTAAACGAAGCCAACAAATTGATCGCCGCCGGTCACAATCCAATGCTACTACGCAAAGGCTTAGAGGCCGCGGCGCATGATATCGCCAAGAAACTTTCGACTATGGCCGAAGATATTCAAGGCAACAAACAAAGAGTGGCAGAAGTGGCGACCATTTCGGCTGGTGACGCCGAAATCGGCAAACTGATCGCTGATGTTATCGAAAAGGTCGGCAAAGACGGTGTGGTGACCGTGGAAGAAGGCCAGGGTTTGACACTTGAGAGCGAAGTTGTCGAGGGCTTTACCTTTGACCGTGGTTTCGCTAGTCCGTACATGGTGACCGACACGGCTCGTATGGAAGCTGTTTATGACAAACCGGCTGTGGTGATAACCGATAAGAAAGTTGCGTCGGTTCAAGAATTCTTGCCGCTGCTCGAAAAGCTAGCTCAGGCTGGCAAGAAAGACTTGGTGCTGATTGCCGAAGATGTCGAGGGTGAAGCGCTTGGCACACTGATTTTGAACCGGCTGAAGGGCGTATTTAACACCGTGGCAGTGAAAGCTCCGGCTTTTGGTGACCGTCGCAAGGATATCTTGAATGATATTGCTATTTTGACTGGTGCCGAAGTGATTACGGACGACCGTGGTATGACGTTTGAAAATGTTGATCTGGATGTGGTTGGATCAGCCCGCAAGGTAATCGTTACCAAGGACGAGACAACCATCATTGAAGGTGCCGGTACGGTATCTGAAATCAATGCACGAATCAAGCAAATCAATACCCAGGCCGATGTTGCTACCAGCGAGTACGACAAAGAAAACCTCGAGAAGCGCTCGGCTGCTTTGAGCGGCAAAGTCGCTGTCATAAAGGTTGGTGGCGCCACCGAGACTGAGATTAACGAGAAGAAAGACCGCGTAGATGACGCTGTACACGCTGTAAAAGCAGCCCTGGCAGAAGGAATCGTGCCCGGCGGTGGCGTGACGTTGATCAACCTGGCAGGTGAGGTTAAGATCAGCGGTAATGATTCTGCGGCCGCTGGCGCACAAATTCTTCAGGCGGCTCTCGAGCAACCCTTCCGTATCTTGCTGGCTAACGCTGGTCTGAACGCCGATGAGTGGCTACCGCAGGTTAAAAAAGCCAAGGCCGGTCAGGGCGTGGATGTGAACGACCCAAGCAGGCTGGTTGATTTGAAAGCTGCTGGCGTGGTTGACCCGGCTCGGGTGACTAAAGAAGCCTTGCAAAACGCCGTTTCGATTGCTGGCACGGCCATGACCATGGGCGCGCTAGTGGTTGATGTACCCGAAAAAGAAAAAGCATCCGCTCCCGACATGGGTGGCATGGGCATGGGAATGTAACACCGAGGCGGTTTTTACTAAGACAAACCGATCCAATATTTGAACCAACCAACCATAGTAGCCATGTTTATGGATGCTGGTGCCGTGGCCTGTCCACTAATGTACCCAGAAGGGAATGGGCCAACACTCAAACCAAGGCTACCAGTAGCATTGCCCCCGTTGTAGCCGAATTGAGGAAGAGTAGTTCCGGCCGCTATAAGCGCTACGTAGACCGTACGATTTTTGGTCTGAGCGGCAACAGGTGCGGTGAGTGCCATGGCCATAAGCCCAGTACTTTGCCAGGCAGTTGCTTGGTCGCTGCTGACGCCTAGTCTCGTGCCTGTGCCGTCGTAAACCGCTGCAAGGCAGGAGGTGCCCGCAGTGAGGCCTGAGCCAGCCGTGCCTACGAACGCCACGACGTTTGTGATTGCCTTGCCGGCCGGCACCTTGACGGCCATGATTTGTAGGAGTCCGGCGGAGAGGGATGCGTACGCAGTACTCATGCCAGCCGGATCAAAACTGGCGCCGATAAAGCCATTATCTGCTGGGTGCCAGGCGCCGTAGGGCTGTGGTGCCAGCCAGCTCGTACCGTCGCTATATTCTAGAGATTGATCATCGGTGTTTAGGTACAGTCCGCCAGCACCTGAAACTGCTGGTGTTAATTGCTGTACGCTGGTACCAGCACCAGTGCCAATAGTGCATGCGCCGCTCATGCCGATTGAGCCTGCGCCTCTTCGTTGGATGCTAACATCAGGGCTAAAAGCTCCCGAAGCACCGGTATACCAGCTCAGTTTTCCCTCTGAGTCGTAGCTAAACTTGAGGCCATTTTGGCCGTTGTTGAAGCTGGCAAGAATTATATTACTGCTGTACTGGCTACGGAAAAATTGCGTGCCGTCAAAATAGGTTGCTGCCTGCGTGGCGAGTGCTCCGCCAGAAACTGCGAGGTGGGTTGCGCATGAAAAGTAGTCGGCCGAGTGCTTGGCGTCGATAAAGGCCGCTCCGCCGACTAACAATATACAACTATCGAGGTTATTAAATGCTAGACGACCAAATGTTATGGCTCTAGAGGTGCCGCTTACACGCAAACCAATCGTTCCAGCCTGCAGGCCAGCGGCACCAACTTGTTGAATCGATGCATTACCAATGACCACGTGGGTTCCACCGGCTATATCGATGCTGGGGCCAGACAGAACATTTTCTGAAAAGAAATCTGTTCCATCAAACTTTATGTCGTAACCAGCCTTTACTATGACTTGGCTAACCCCACCATTTCCTTCGATAATACAGTTATTGAACTCAATGTCTGAAGGCATAGTATAGACAAATGGGTTGCTGATGGTGTTATCGAAACGGATATGGTAGCGGCCAGCACCGACGAACTCACAGCGCTCAAATGACGTGCCGCCCATGCCGCCATCTATCCATAATAAGTCGTTGGCGCCGAGGCGAAAGGTACATTGCTGAAATATGTCATTCTGCGCACCATTGATCATCGCGAGAGCATTGGTACCGGTACCATCGTTGGCGTTACTAGATACGGTTATTGACTGAAAAACTCGGCCGGATGACGCGGCGGTGTATGGTGCCCGTAAGAAGGGCGTATGGGCTATGCTGTTGCCGTCGATCTGAAAATTGCCGGTAATACTGCCACCGTTGCTGAAATTAAACTGGGCGGCTGCCGCAGTAGCTTTAAATGTTGTCGCTGGTACGCCGGTGCCACCACCGCAACCGACAAGATCGGCGTTATTGAAGTCATGGGCGGCGGCAAATTGATAGATGCCTATACCACTTGCAAAAATTGTGCCGCCGGTTGTGCCCAGAGCCGTAATGGCGGCGCTGATGGCGGCATCGTTTTGCGCGGCGGTTGCTGATATAGAACCACCGAACTGTTCCAGGGTGACAATACGCGCCGTGCCCAAATTGGTAAGTGCCTGAATTTTGTTTGGCTCGGTTATGGTCTGAACGGTGCCATCGACAAGTGCGACGCCGGACAAGACCGTATTGGGGACCTTGCCACTTCCGTTAAGGGGGGCTACACCGTTAACGGCGCCGATTTGCGTGGTTTGGACTGCGCCATCAGCTTTGGTTTTAGCATCTGCAATGTCGGCAGCTTTTTTTAGACTTCCATCTGGATTATGTTCAACAGCTAAGAAATCATTAAGGACATTACCCCATGATCCGCTATCACCGCCAGGTACTGGTAGTCTGCTCATGTACTCTTTCTATAGAAGGATGGGCATTTTAATTCGTTCACATTTGTGTTGGTGGTCTAGTGGGATTCCTTAGATCCACCGTAGGCGCTTGAGCCGTAGCCGGCCGAGAATGTCTGATTATGCAACGATTTGCCGGTTAATAGTTTGATGACTGTACCGAAGCCGAAGATCGAGGCGACGGCCAGACCACTCAGGCCAAGGAACTCCTTTCGCGAGATCTCCTTGTTCATAAGGTTGCCCATGTGCTGGTTCATATTTTCACCTTTTGTGTTATTTTTTGTTAACAGACGCTACCTAGCCATAATTGTAGAGGTAAGCCGCTTATGTTGTCAAGGCTCTTACCGGAGTGCACGGCTAATCAATTATCAGGTGAAAACCCACGGTAATTCTCGGGGCGGGTGACGAAACCATCGACATATTTGCGAGTACGTTGCGCTGGCCGGCTGCTGATTGACTGGGTTACTACAGGAGTTGCTTGTATAGTTCTGGCCGGTTCTAGTAATGGCCGCGATTGTTGGGCCAGCTTTGCTCTTTCGGCTTGAAGCGCTTGATCTTGATCAAACAAATATTTGAACTTTGCTCGGACGCCGTCACGGTTTATAAACCAGATAAGCAAAATACCCACCTGGTACATTAGTATAATCGGGGCTACAACTAGCATTTGGTCGATAAGGTTAGGTGTCGGGTTCATAATAAAGCCGACGATGAAGGCCGAAACAATTACGTGTCGTTCGTAGTGGAAGAGCCGGCTTGGTTTAAGGGGCTTTATGCGATTGATAAATATCAAAATAAGTGGCAGCTGGAACATCAGTGCCGAGCCGAGCAGATAAACCGTAACGAACGACATGTACGACTGAATGGTTATGAGCGGTTTTATTTGCGCGGAGGTGAATTGATGAAGCAAAAAATTCAGAGCGGCCGGTAAGCCGATGAAGTATCCGAAAAGCACGCCGGTTAGGGCTATAACCCCCGACAAAGCACTGCCGATGGCGATGAATTTGTGGGTCGTTTGTTGCATTAATGGCTGCAAGAATCGTAGTAGTTGGTAAACGATGAGTGGGATGCTTAGGGCGATGCCGATGTCTAAACAGACACTAAACAAAAAATTGATTCCACCGAGCGGTGAGGTGTAAATAAAATGTTGGCCGTGCGAGGGTCGCAGCAAAATACCGATGATGCTTTGCTGTAAACCATAGGCGATCATACTCCCCCCAATAACTGAAACGGCGACATAGAATAGCCGCCGCTTGAGCTCTTTTAAGTGTTCGATTAGGGGAAGCTTGTCGGCTGCCGTTAAACTAGTTTTGGCTAGTTTCTTTGGCGCTTGCTTCTTTTTTGTTCTCTTGCTCATCTCCGCTTAAACCCTTGCGTAATTCACGTGCCGATTGCCCTAAGCTTCTTGAAAGTTCAGGGAGCTTCTTGGCGCCAAACAAGAGCAAAACGACAGCTAGAATAATTAGCAAATCTGGAGTTGAAAGATCCAGGAATGCGAATGTTGGTACTGCCATGTTGTTACCTCACTTTATCGTTACTAATGGTTATCATCATGGTATCATAAGCATAACAAGTCAACAAGGTACACACTGCAGTGCAAACATATGCGCCGTTTACATATTTTGGGCAAGCTTACGGAGCTTGCGCCTACGGTTCGGGAAGCTACCAGCAAAACGGTACCTGCGGGACAACGACCACCCCGGGTAACGGTAGTTCTTTGACCAACACAGGCATCGCTGTAGCCGCAATTGTGACGGTGGCGTGTGTCATCCTTTTGGTAGCTATTGTGGTGCGTATCTGGAAGCGCCCAAACAAAAAATAATCACGCTATTTAGACGGTTGTCAATTAGCCAGTAATAGATTCGTACTGTGATTTAGATACAGCAGCAAGGCTAGGCTGAGCAAAAAGAGCGCTAGCAAGAGCCAAAATTTGGTCTTTTCGGTCATGATTTCTCCAATTCAGCTATTATTACGAGCCGCTCTTTGGGCAGCCACAGCGGCGTGCAAGTGTATAGGGTCAGTCGAGCATCAACCGTGGGTGCTTCGACGCTGATCTCGGTCGGCGGCACTTGTTGTACGCTGGCAACTTTGTAGGCATAGGTCTTATCATTCCAAACCAAACCAATCTCGTCGTTCACGTGGACCTTGTTTAGAAAATAGAAGATGCCACGGGGTGCCGTGTAGCTAAAACGATGGCCAACAATAACGGTGTTTCCGCCCTTATCCGGAGTGCTGCCGGTGGGCAAGCGCACCACACCACTATTTAAGGTGTGCTGTATGGACGGCATAGGGCTTTCCAATACGGGCGAATCGAGTAGCATCGATGGAACGATAAGGTGGTTTGGCTGGTGTGCCTTTACCGAAGGGCTGGGGTGTTGGATTTGGGCGCTTAGGGTTTGCCGTCTATGGCCGTTATGGCTCTGCCACCAGAAAATAGCTGTCGGCATGAACGGGGCGGCAATCACATAGATATTGCACAAGATGATAAGAGCTAGCAGCCCATTATTTATCTGGTGAAGAGAAACGCGCATCCCCCTAATAGTACAGTATTAGGCTTGGGGTTCGTTGGGGTGAGTGAAGTAGTTGATCTCGTTAATGAGGTCTAGTAACGCCTGGGCGCGTACCTTTTCATCGGTAATCTGTTGAGCGGCCTCATAGGCAGATTGGATGAGCGATTGGTTATCGGCTGCCTGAATCATCATCATGGTGGTACGGAACTTTTCCTCGGGCGTTTGGTCAAGATGGCCGACTAGCGGGCTGAGCTGTTCGAGGGCTTGCTGCTTGAGTTTCAGTAAATCGTCATTGCCGGACGGCGTAAAGACATCGTCATTGCCGTCGGCTGCAAGTTCGTCCGCGGCATCCGCTGACAATACTGCGGTGTCATCACTCGGCAATGTGGGTTGAATCTGGCTAGGATCGTCCGGTTCGTCGTGGCCTTCAGGGTGTTCCAGTGTATCTGGGGCAGTCGGTAAACTGACTCCGGTGGCTGGATCGACCGCTAACGGATTTGGTGTTGCCGTGTCATCAACCGTGCCGGCAAAGGCCAGTGTGTCGGTTGGCGTAGGCGAGTCGTTTTGGTGCCCAAATATCATAATTCCCCCTTATTCGTACGCTATACTATATGTAGATTAACAATTAAGCACAAGCGTTGCAAGGAGTGGTTACAAAATGCTGGATGACTTAAAACTGATACATGAACGCGACCCACAGGATGCGCTCGGTACTGCCGAAAAACAATGGCAACAACTGGAGCACGTGTTTGATGTAAACCAGCAACAGCTTGATGCTACAAATGTGGTTTATGCCGCCATGGGTGGCTCAGCGCTTGCCGGGCAGGTTAGTGCCGTCTGGCCTGGCTATAAGCTTCCGTTTGAGGTTGTCCGTGGTTACGATATCCCGACTTATGTGTCCGACAAGACATTCTTTATCGCCGCTAGCTACTCTGGAAACACCGAGGAAACGCTCTCGGTGCTCGATCAGGCCGAGCAACGCGGCGCCCAGATCGCCGTCATCGCCAGCGGCGGCAAAGTGGCAGACATTGCCAGACAAAAGGGGTACCCACTAGCCCTAATACCAGATGCCAAACAACCTAGATACGCGGTTTTATATAACCTCAAGGCGCTAGCCACATTACTGGAAAAATCCGGCCTTTTGGCTGCCGACGATGCCGAGGCAGAAATCCATCAGGCGGCAAGTTACTTACATGAAAAGTTACAGAGCTGGTTACCAACCGTACCAACCAAAGATAACCTGGCCAAACAAATCGCTCAGGAGTGCATGGGCAAGTCGGTCGTGGTATACGCTGGCCCTAAGATGGCGCCAGCAGCCTACAAATGGAAGATTAGCTTCAATGAAAACGCCAAGCACGTCGCCTGGTGGAATCAATATCCGGAGTTCAACCACAACGAATTTATCGGTTGGACCAAGCAGCCCGAACAAAAACCGTATGCAGTCATTGATTTGCGTAGCAATCTGGAACATTCAAGGATCCAGAAACGATTTGAGGTGAGTGAACGACTACTGTCGGGTCTTCGGCCAGCGCCAATCGTGGTCGAAGCACAAGGCGAAACACTGATCGAACAACTGCTTAGCACCATCGCCCTCGGCGATTTTGTGAGCATCTATCTGGCGCTGCTCGGCAACATCAACCCCACGCCAGTCGACCTAATAGAAAAATTCAAAAAAACACTTGGCGACTAGTCGACCAGTTATCCTCTAACCCACGGTCTTGGTATACTGTAGCTATGGAACGAGGGCGCGTTAGCGCACGGCAGCGGGTAGTACTGAGCTTGGTCGGATTGACCGCTGTTAGCGTCGGTCTTTACGCTGTTGGCGCGCTGCAGAACCATAGCCAAGAGTTTGGCTATATGGTCTGGAATTTGTTTCTGGCCTGGATACCGCTAGTGCTGTCCGTCTGGCTGTTGTATAGTTTGCGCACCCGGTTGTGGTCGGCGTGGCAGCCTATCGGCATCACGTTACTTTGGTTAATTTTTTTGCCCAACAGCTTTTATATGATCAGTGATTTCATCCATATTCAAGAGGTTGTACGGCATGATCTACTCTACGATGTCGTGATGTTCACGTCGTTCATATTTACAGCCGCGCTGGTCGGATTTATTAGTCTGTATCTGGTTCATGTGGAGCTGTTGAAACGACTTGGCATGCGTTTTTCTAGTGTGCTGATAGCGTTGATTATATTTCTTTGTAGCTTCGCGGTTTACCTGGGTCGTGATCTCCGGTGGAACAGCTGGGATGTGTTGTTCAACCCGGCTGGCATATTGTTCGATGTTTCCGACCGCGTTATTCATCCGCTAGGACATCCCGCGGCCATCACAACCACCTTGAGCTTCTTTGTGCTACTTGGTGGCCTGTATGTGGTTGGCTGGCAAATTGGCGAAGCTACCCGGCCAAAAGCCCGCTAGCGAAGTTTGCTATACTTACAGAGATGAAACAAGAACTAGAGCTAGCGATCGCCGCGGCCGTAAAAGACGTGTTCATGGTGGATGTAAGCGTGGAGCTAACGCGACCAGATGAGCAATTTGGTGATTACGCGACCAACGTGGCGCTATCGCTCAGTAAACAGTTGGGTAAAAACCCGCGCGAAATTGCCGAACAGCTTGCCCAGCGAATAAAACGCCAGACAACACTCGTAGCCGACGTTAGCGTTGCTGGCCCTGGCTTTTTAAACTTGAAACTTTCTGACAAATTGTTGGCGGAAAACCTTAAAAGTTCGTCCAAGAAAAGCTTGTCTGGCAAAACGGTCGTGGTCGAATATTCCGACCCTAATCCATTCAAACCACTGCACGCTGGACATCTTTATACCACGCTGGTGGGTGACACGATAGCCAGACTGGTGGAGCATGCTGGCGCCAAAACGATTCGAATCAATTACGGTGGCGATGTTGGTCTGCACGTCGGTAAGAGCATGTGGGCGATCATCAAAAATATCGGTGGTGAATTGCCCGAAAAACTTCATGAAGTATCGGAGGCCGAACGGCCGGCCTGGCTGGGTGCGCGTTATGTTGAGGGTAACAATGCTTACGAGGACGACGAAGCTGCCAAGGCAGAAATCGTGGCCGTGAACAAACGGGTATATCAACTGCACGCTGATGGTGACCACGACTCAATGTTTGCCCAAATATATTGGACATGCCGCCAGTGGAGTTACGATTATTTCGCCGTACTATACGCGCAGCTACAGGTGGCACCGTTTGATCGTTATATTCCCGAGAGTGAAGTTACGCCTCTTGGCGTGCAAACCGTTCAAGCACAGTTCAAGAAAGGTGTGTTTGTAAAAAGTGATGGCGCGGTGGTTTTTGCCGGTGAGGCGTTCGACCTGCATACCAGAGTGTTTATTAATTCCGAGGGTCTGCCAACCTACGAAACTAAAGACGTAGGACTTTCCTTAACTAAATGGCAAGATTATCATTTCGACGAGTCGATTATCATCACTGCCAATGAGCAAGCGCAGTACATGCAAGTAGTCATAGCGGCGTTACAGCAATTCGCCAAAGAACCGGCCGAGCGCACCCGGCACTTAACGCATGGCGTGGTGAAGCTGCAAGGCGGGGTCAAGATGAGCTCGCGCAAAGGCAATGTTGTCACGGCGCTGGAAATTCTCGATGCCGCCCGACAGGCTGGTGCCGAAACCGGCACTAACCCGTCCGAAGATACCATCCTGGCAGCAGTGAAATACGCCTTTGCTAAGAATCGCATCGGCGGTGACATTGTCTATGACCCCAAAGAATCAATAGCTCTGGAAGGTAACAGTGGCCCGTACCTGCAATACGCGCACGCTCGAGCCCGAAGCATTCTGGCCAAAGCCGGTGAAAAAAACTATGGCAAGCTGGAAGATTTACAGTCCGGCGAGCGCAGCTTGCTACGCAAGATTACTGAGTACACCGAGGTTATTGATAAGGCGGTGTTCGAGCTGATGCCGCACCACATTTGCACCTATCTGTACGAACTAGCCCAGAAGTTCAACAGCTTTTACGAGCACAACCGGGTGATCGGTGACGACCGCGAAACAACTCGCTTGCAGCTTGTGGCGCTCTATGCCGACACTCTAAAAAGTGGCTTAGAGCTACTGGGCATTACTGCTCCAGAACGCATGTAACGGTATATAATAGCTAACAATGGTAAGCCCAAATCAATCGAAACCAAAAACCGAAACCAGTGTTGTGCACACCGAAAGCGGTGACGTCCGGATAACCCAACCGGCAGGCCATAAGGGGCGGAAGCCCAGAGTTACAGTTTTGCTCGAGCCGGATGACCTAGTGCGCGAGCAGGCGGCTGGATTTATAAGCTTCTTACGTGAACACGCTGTAGTTGGCCTGGCGGTTGGTTTTATCATCGGTTTGCAGGCTCAAACGCTCATGAAACAACTCCTCGACAGCTTCATAACGCCATTGCTCGACGTGTGGCTTGGCAAAGATCTGATAAATCACCAATTTATCGTCGGTAGCGGTAGTAATGCCGTAGCGTTCACCTGGGGTAAGTTTGTCTACGCGCTGGTTAACTTCTCGTTCGTTCTACTATTTATCTACGTAATTATCCGACTCTTTAAGCTAGATAAACTAGATAAGCCCAAGAAGTCTAAGAAGTAGCTGGCTCAATTCATTCGCAGCGGTGCTATAATTTGCCTTATAACATAAGGAGTTTAGTACATGGCAATCGTACAAGTTCTTAAGCGTAAAGACGCGGCGTCAGTGATAGTCGCAGTGGTCGTGGCGATGGTTCTTAGTCAATTTGTCACACAATTTGTCGGTGGACTCGCCGGCAAATTATCAGGTCAAAAGGACGGGCAGTTCGTTAGCTTTGCTCCTTTTACTGGTTGGAGAGGCCAATACCTATATCCATTCGTTCTATTAGTGTTAGAGCTGATTCTGCTTGAAGTGGTCATCCGTGTCTATACGGCTGTTCATGCAGCAGTAACCAGCAAGAGATAGTCATTTGGACGGGGCACAAATTAACCCAAGGCTGACCGACGAGCAAAAAGAGGTTTTGTTCAACAAAGCTACGGAAGCGCCATTTACGGGTAAATTGCTCGAGAACCACGACACGGGCGACTATAAATGTGCCAACTGTGGGCATGTGGTGTTTAAGAGTGGAACGAAGTTTGAATCCGGGTCGGGTTGGCCGAGTTTCTATGATCCAGCGAATGCCGAGGCTATCAAGCTACTTCCGGATGACAGCCATGGGATACATCGCACCGAGGTTGTTTGCGCGAATTGCGGCGCTCACCTAGGTCACCTGTTCGATGATGCCTACGACCAGCCAACGGGGCAGCGGTTTTGCATCAATTCGGCAGCGCTAGAGTTCGATAAGAAGTCTTAGCGCCCAGGATCATATCCCTGCGGATAGGATCTGCGATACTCGTGTTAACTAAGCAAGCTTAGTTAACACTCCGCGTCTTGGTCATAGTATTTATTGCCCCATGTGGCCATTTGTTTCAGTACAGGCAGGAGGTCTCGGCCTTTTTCGGTTAGTGTGTACTCTATGCGCGGTGGTATTTCGGAAAAGCTTCGCTTTGTAATAATCCCATGACTTTCCAGGTCGTCTAGGCGCTGAGACAGGGTACGAGGGTTAATGCTGCCGACGGATTTCTCGAACTCACTAAAACGTTTGGCGCCAGTTGATAGGTCGCGCAAAATTAGGGCGGTCCATTTATTGCCGATTATCTCCATGGCTGAGGCGATACAGCCAACTTTTGGCTCCAAACTGGTGGATTGATCTGATGATTTCATACTTTACTTTGTATAGTAATGGGCTTATACTCATTATTACTATACAAAGTATATCAAAAAGGAGATACGATGACAAAGATCGCTGTAATAATCGGTAGCACACGACAAGGCCGCCAATCCGACAAATTAGCCAAATGGGTAGCTGCGGAAGCTGGCAAACTTACAGAGGTAGAGTTGCTTGATTTGCGAGATTACCCATTACCATTTTTTGACGAAGCTATCAGCCCTCGCTATAACCCGGATCGTAAGCCAAGCGTCGCTGCCAAGAAGTGGCTGGATAAAGTGGCTGAATTCGATGGCTACGTGTTGGTGACACCAGAGTACAATCGGTCAACCTCGGCGGTTCTAAAGAATGCTCTTGAGTACACTGATTATCAGATGGACAACAAGCCCGTTGCGCTCGTAGCTCACGGTACAACCGGTGGTGCCCAGGCAGTCGCAAACCTTCGTCTTACTTTACCGGGTAACGGCGTAGTGAGTATTCCTCAGGCATTGTTTTTCAGTGATCACCTGGCCGATTCGATTAGTGATAACGGCGAGCTCAAACAAGAACTCCGAGAAAAGCCCTACGGTCCACAGACGCAGCTGGACTCCCAAATCGAAAGCCTCGTCTGGTACGCCGACGCCCTCAAAGCGGCTCGTAAGTAGCAAACCAAGGGACCTATGTGTGAAACTCCGACCGCTATTGGTCGGAGTTTTGGTATACTGACAGATATGACTATTGATAAACACGCTGTGCCGACGAAGCTTTTGTGGGTCGACCTGGAAATGACAGGTCTAGACGCTGAAAAAGACGTCATCTTGGAAGTCGCTGCCGAAGTTACCGATTTTAATTTCAAGACGCTCGGCAGCTACGAAGCCCGCATACAGCAGCCGAAGGATTTGGTGGTGGAGCGCATGCAGGCCAATATCTGGTGGCGTGATTACCCGGAAAACCGTGACGAATTTGTTCAAAAGCTTGGCGAAGGGCTGCCGCTTGGGCAAGTTGAACAAGATTTGGTGGTACTAGTAGAGCAGCATTTTGGTTCTGAGCCAGCCGTTCTGGCAGGCAACTCTATTTATAACGACCGCAAATTTATCAAGCAGTGGTGGCCGCAGCTTGATCTAAAATTGCATTACCGGATGCTCGATGTCAGTGCCTGGAAGGTGTTTATGCAAGGTCGTTACAGTGTAGATTTTGAGAAAAAGGAAGTTCATCGAGCCTTTGACGACATCCAAGCATCCATCGCCGAACTACAGCATTACCTACAGTGGTTTAAAGAAAATGGATCATAAAACAGTCGAGAGCTACATTTTGAGCATGCCGAACGCTCGGCTTGATTACCCATTTGGTAAAGAAGTTGCCGTGTATAAGGTAGCCGAAAAGATGTTCGCCTTGATTTCCGAGGGCAAGACGCCGGTTAATCTAAGCCTCAAATGTGATCCCATCTTGGCCGAAACGCTGCGCGAAAAGTACGAAACGGTGCTGCCAGGGTATCACTTGAACAAAAAACACTGGAACACTATCATCCTGACCGGTCAGTTGCCCTGGGAAGAGGTCCAGGCGCTGATCCGCCACTCTTACGAGCTGGTGGTCTGAGCCGCGGCGGCCTGGCCTTGTTCGAGTAATAACCCAGCGGCCTGATAGTTCTGATTTAACAGTGTTTTTACGGTGGTGTTCGAGGTTTTGTTGAACGTTTGTTTGAGCAAGGTTCGATAGCTTGTCAGCTGCGTCACAAGGGTTTGCTCAATGATTGAGTTGAAGGTGCTGTTGGCTTGGGCATTTGCGAGCAGGGTATCGGTCTGAGCACTTTTGGTTAGGCTCAGTTCTTTGCTGCCCACTTTGGTATTATGCTTGCCCAAATAGCCTAGAACTTGTTGCTGGCTAGTCGCGACCGATAATTCGGTGCTGGTAGAGAAGTTTTTGGCCGTCTGGTCTGTGGCCTGCGCTGCCCCGAGCGTTGCGATGCGCACCAGTTCTTGTTGCTTTTGTGCAATGGTAATCAAATCGGTTTTGCTGGAATTACCAGGGAAAGCGACCGATATAATGATAGCTGCGGTAGCGATAAGCAGCACTGCGCCGCCGACAAGAAAAGCGATCTGCTGCAGAAATTTGTTGCCCCCAAACAGCTTGAGACCCGACTTCTTTGGCGTGTTTGGGTTGACGATAAATTCGTACGGATTGTGCCCACTGGGGTTTTGCATAGGGGTGGGCGGCGGCACGACTTCGTATTGGCCGTTTGGCGCCTGTATCGGCTG
Source organism: Saccharimonadales bacterium (SeqCode) (assembly GCA_041649215.1). Taxonomy (GTDB): domain Bacteria; phylum Patescibacteriota; class Saccharimonadia; order Saccharimonadales; family UBA4665; genus JBAZNN01. The sequence goes on along the minus strand of JBAZNN010000001.1, from coordinate 625,886 downwards.
CTGTGTGGGTTGGGGCGGCACATATGGCTGCTGCGGCTGACCTGGGGCTTGATTTGGATCTTGGTTCGGAAACATCTTACGCTTATCTTACCGAATTTATATGGGGTTGTCATCCTTAACTTGTTTCAGGATCCATGCACGCGGATAATGACATATCTTGCAAACTCATGGATTCCGAATCAAGTCCGGAATGACATGAAACATAATTGACAAAAAAGCACAAACGTGATACATTGTAGTCAACCTACACGAATAAAACTAAAACAAAAGTACCGGGGAAATTAAAATGACCGAACACGAAACTAATCTACAGAAAACACAGGAGTTAATTGATCATGTTTCTGCAGCTAGTGAGTTTGGGAACGCTACACTCGGTTCGGCGGTCTTGAATACTTCAGAAAGCGGTATTGTAAAAAATGCGCAAGGAGTAGTGACTGCTACAGATATCCATGTAACGAAGAACGGCACTGACGGTAATCCAGAACATCTAGGGGTGAGATATAGGGACGTTGGTATATCGGATGATGGGGTCGAACCGTCAGGAGAGCGCCATGTTCGTACATCTATTGATGTTGGTAGAACCCGCTATAAAGCAGAGTTGAGTACTGAAGCTGACGATAAAATACGAAATGCTGCAAACCTTGAAAGAGAGGGCTATGGTGTCCATCACTTTACGCGGAAGAATAGACAGCAAGCAGCTAGCCTCATCACCCATCTAGCCGTAAAGAGTGTAGCCAGAGATGCTACACATGTAGTAGAAACATACGATGAGCTGAGAGAGACGTATCTAAAGAAAACAAAGAGTTAACTATTTCAGTATCTATAAGCGGGCCGGAGAAATCCGGCTCTTTTCTTATGCTTGCCCATAAGGTTATTTATATGGGGCATTGTGCTATTGCTTGATAGTTTCTACCTCTTACCGGATACTTATACCCAATGGATGCGGTAGAGGAAGTAAAGAACCGGTTATCAATCGAGGACGTGATTAGTGAGTACGTTCAGCTGAAACGTGCCGGGCGCAACTGGAAGGGGCTCAGCCCCTTTGGTAACGAAAAGACGCCGAGCTTTGTAGTCAGCCCCGAAAAGCAGATTTGGCACGACTTTTCATCTGGCAAGGGCGGCAATATGTTTAGTTTTGTCATGGAAATGGAGGGTCTGGACTTTAAGGGTGCACTCGAGCTATTGGCGCGCAAAGCTGGTGTCGATCTGGAGCAATACCGCACCAGTAGTCGTGGACCGAGCGGCAAAGACAAAGAACGGTTGTATAGCGCTCTAGAGCTAGCCACCAAGTTTTATCAGACGCAGTTTAGCAAAAGCCAAATTGCTCTGGAGTACGTGCTCAAAAAGCGAGCCTTCACCAAGCAAACGGCGTTGGAATGGCAGTTGGGCTACTCGCCGAATAACGGCACGGCGCTCGTCGACTTTCTGACAGGCCGCGGCTACACCGAAAACGAGATTAAACTAGCCGGCTTAAGCAGCAAAAACTACCGTGGTCTGGGTGATATGTTCCGTGGGCGGCTAATGATACCGCTGTGCGATCCGCAAGGGCGGGTGATTGGCTTTACAGCGCGGTTGCTGGCCGACGATCCGCAGGCACCGAAGTACATCAACACACCAAGCACGCCGCTCTACGACAAAAGCCGGCACGTGTTTGGCCTGCATTTTGCCAAAGATGCCATCCGCAAAACTAAATACGTGGTTTTGGCCGAAGGTAATCTGGACGTTATTATGAGCCACCAAGCCGGCGTCAAGCAGGTGGTGGCGACGGCCGGTACGGCGCTGACCGAGCCAAACCTGAAAGCTCTCAACCGCTTCACGGGTGACATCCGCCTCTGTTTTGATGCTGACAAGGCTGGTGTGGCAGCCACGGAGCGCGCACTGCCAGTGGCGGCAAAGGTCGGCGTGTCTTTGAGTGTTATTACTATTCCGAGCGGCAAAGACCCTGACGAACTCATCAAGCAGAGTAAAGAAACTTGGCTCAAGATTATAGAAGAGCAGCAGTATGCCGTCGATTGGCTGATTGAGCGCTACAAACACACTCTTGATCTAAACACGGCCCAGGGCAAGCGTGAGCTGAGCGACGTAGTACTACAGGTTGTACGAGGGCTTAAGGATAGCGTCGAACAAGATCATTACATTGGTGTTCTGGCGAAGCTTTTGCAGGTCAGTAAAGACGCCTTGAGTCAAAAACTTGCGCAACCCGACCGTGAGGTGGCTCCGCGGCTCCGCAAACCAGTCGAGCAGGCGACACTCGATCAGGCAGCCATCGATCGACGCAAAACCGAAGAGCACTTCATGGCGCTGGTGTTGCTTCAGCCGAAGTTGCGGGAGTACTTAGAACCAATCACGGCGGACATGCTGGATCACGAGATAGCTATTCAATTGCTGGCGTATCTGCGTGCTAATCCCGAATTCGACGGATCACCCAACACCCAGTGGCTGCAGAACTTCGCCGAATATGGTAAAATACTGGCACTCCAATATGAGACGCTCTATCAAGACCTTGAGCTGCTGGAGCTGCGTTACGAAACGCTGCGCCTGCAAACCAAACTGGTAGAACAATACGTCCGAGCTAAAAAGCACTTGATTGCCGAAAAACTAAACACCGCGGAAGGTCCAGAAGCTGATACGCTTCTGCGGGAAGCAAAAGAACTTGATAAACTTTTAAAGACTCTACAAGGAGGCAATGCCCGTGCCCAAAGTAAATGATTCAACCGCCAAACTAAACACTGCCAAGCAGGAACTGTTAGAAAAGGCTAAAAAAGCCGGCAAAATTGATCAACACGAGATCACGTCGCTTATACCAGACAAACCGAAGAATGTTGAAGTGCTGGAAGCCCTGTACGCCGAGCTAGCCGAGGCCGGGGTCGAGGTAATCGTACCAGAAGAACCAGCACCGACTGACTTGAGCGACGAATGGTTAATCGAGGATGAAGAAGAAGTTGTGGTCGAAGACCAGAGCTACCTCGATGACATCGCCGATGACAGCGTGCGATTGTATTTGCGCGAAATAGGTAAGATCCCGCTGCTTAACGCCGCAGATGAGCTGGCGCTTGCCCAGCGTGTCGTGGCTGGCGATAAACTGGCTAAAGACCAAATGGCCGAGGCTAACATGCGTCTAGTGGTTTCGATTGCCAAGCGCTACGTCGGTCGTGGTTTGGACCTACTTGACCTTATCCAAGAGGGCAACACCGGCTTACTGCGCGCTGTCGAAAAGTTTGATCCGGATAAAGGTTTCAAATTTAGTACCTACGCCACCTGGTGGATTCGTCAGGCTATTACCCGTGCCATTGCTGACCAGGCTCGCACTATCCGTATACCGGTGCACATGGTGGAGACTATCAACAAATTACTTCGTACTCAGCGACGCCTGACGCAGGAAATGAACCGTGAACCTACCAACGAAGAAATTGCTAAAGAAATGGAAATTGATGTCGCCAAGGTCGAGCACATCATGAAGATCAAGCAAGACATCAGCTCGCTCGACGCTTCGATTCGTGATGACGAAGAAGAATCAGTACTAGCCGATTTTATCGAAGACGAAGATACCATTACTCCTGAAGAATCCGCCACTGGCCAACTACTGAAAGAGCAGGTAAAAGAGATGCTTTCGGCATTAACCGAGCGTGAGCAAAAGATACTCAAACTGCGTTTTGGGCTGGAAGACGGCAAACAACATACATTAGAAGAAGTCGGCCAGGAATTTAGCGTGACGCGCGAACGCATCCGCCAAATAGAGGCCAAGGCACTCGCTAAACTGCGTAAGCACAAAGACGCTCGTAAACTACACGATTACATCAAATAGGAGGCTAAAACATGGCTGAATATAGAGGTTACAGACCGTCTACGGGATCGATACCGAGTCGCTCAACCGGCTGGTCTGGTCGTCCAAATAAGGACAGTGTTGCGCAAAATACGATTGAGGAAGCGAGACCAGTTGCGCCTGCCACCGAACAGGTCAGGGTGCCAAAGGATTCAGCGGAGCTGAGCAAAGCAGTGGGAGCGGTTCTCAGTCGTGTGCTCGATGGCCAAGACTTGCCACTTGATGTGGCGCGTACGCTAGTTAATCCAGATATGCAGAGCGTGGCAATTGCACGCGTGCAAACTGTTATACGAACTATGCAAGAGAGCGGAAGTGATATAGATCTGGCTGCCGTGGGCGAGAGCCTGAGCGCGCTCGACGAGACAGTCACAGCCGTTATCAAACATAACTAACAATTCATAAATTAGTCTGATGTAAGAATCGTTCATCCTGTACAATAGACGGGTGAAACTTATTGGGCTCTCAGGGACAAATGGCAGCGGCAAAGATACTGTTGGGCATCTGATGGCTCAACGGTACAAATTTCTGTTTGTGTCCGTATCTGATCTGCTGCGCGAAGAAGCACGCAGGCGTAATATGCCGGTGACCCGCCAGACGTTGCGTACTATCAGCGCCGAGTGGCGACGCGAATTTGGACTTGGCGTACTGGTTGATAAAGCTATCGAGGCCGCGAAAAACACCGCTGAAAAGTATGACGGTGTCGTGGCATGCCCGATGCGCAATGTGGGCGAAGCACAGCACGTTAAAGACCTAGGAGGCACGCTTATCTGGGTAGATGCCGATCCACGTATTCGCTATGAGCGCATCCAGGGCACGCACCGCGGCCGAGCTGGCGAGGACGACAAGACGTACGAAGAATTTTTGGCCGAGGAAGATGCCGAAATGCACCAAAGCGGCGACGAGGCAACACTGAACCTATCCGGTGTTAAGGCTTTGGCGGATGTTCGAATTGTGAATGAAACAAATCTAGAAGATCTCGAAAAAACTACCCTGCAAGCGCTGCTTTAATCTTAGCCGGGTGGTGTTTAACTAGCAGGGCTTGACGGCTGCTGCGTTTGGTCTGGCGATGGAAGAGACGCACGATAGTGTAGATAGCGGCGGCCCCGGCGGCAGTGAGCCAATCAACCAAAGTTAGGGCATGGGCACTAAAGTAAGGTTGGATCCACGGGTTATACACGATATTAATGATACAAAAGAACGATATGGCGAAAGCTATGAGTAGTTTCTTGTTACTCCAAAGGTAGCGACTAAATAGCGGGATCTCGCCCAAGGAACGAACAAGCAATAGATTCATGAACTGACAGAAGACGATCGTTACATAGGTCAGGATAGTGGCTTGCATGTACAGATGTGCTTGGGGGTTTACATTGACTGGGCTGATGTTGTGTCTGGCAAAGAAGAATAAATAATTACCATATGCCAGTACCGCGGCCAGCAGCCCAAAGCTCAAAAACTCAATTACTGCTTGTCGATTTATGATGTGATCGTGCAGGTCGCGCGGCTTATCTTTCATAAGCTTGCCGACGGCCGGATCCCAACCAAGCGCGGTGATGGGGAACATCTGCGCGATGACGTCAATAGCCAAAATCTGAATAGCCGTGATAGCGACAGGCACATGGAAAGCTAGCTGTCCGCCCAGTCCGATCAAAACGGCCATAAGCTCACCGGCGTTGTCCGTTAGGGCGCAGCGAGCGGCTTTGCGGATGTTTTGGAAGGTCAAGCGGCCTTGTTCGATGGCAGTAACTAACGTGCTGAAACTATCGTCTAGTAGCACAATGTCGGCGGCTTGTTTGGCGACGTCTGTACCGGTTCGACCCATAGCCACACCAATATCAGCTCGTTTGAGCGCCGGGGCGTCATTGATGCCATCGCCGGTAACGGCTACAACTTGGCCGCTTTGCTTGGCAAGTTCGACGATGCGCAGCTTGTCTTCTGGCGAAACACGACTAAACACGGCGCCGCCACGTGCCAGTAGTGCCAGCACCTGGCTGTCGGCCAGTTTTGGTAAGTCTTCGCCTAGGATGACTGATATGTTGCCATGGGAGCCGAGCCCAGCCTTTCGGGCGATGGCTTCGGCGGTCGTGGGGTAATCGCCGGTGATGATTGATACCTTTATGTGCGCCGCCTCGGCCATTTTCATGGCGCCAGGGACTTGCTCGCGCAAAGGATCTACCATCGACACGATGCCAAGGAACACCAGATCTTTTTCGGCATCTTCCAACGAGTGTTTCTTGGGATCGAAACCCTTCGGCAATATCCGGTAGGCAAACGCTAAATTACGCTGCGCGCCTTTGGCGTGCTGTTCGTTGTAGTCGAGGAAGAACATATGATCCTGCTTTGATAATTTTCGGATATGGCCGTGATCCCACAGCTCGGTGCTCTGATCGAGCACGCTTTCGGGTGCCCCCTTGACGAAGGCATAGAGCTGCCCATCTACCTCACGGATACTTGTCATGCGCTTGCGGGCCGAGTCAAAAGCATATTCTTTCAGCTCGGGAAATCGTTCATTCAAAGCCTCGGCGTCGATGCCAGCTTTGCGCCCCAGCGTTATCAAAGCGCCTTCTGTGGGATCGCCGACTACGTACCACGTGGCATGCTCATCGTCCGGCGGGTTTACCTCGGCGTTGCTAGCGAAAACCCCAGTTTGAAAGAACAAATGCAGGTCTTTGAGCGCTACTCCGGTGAGCGGTTTGCCCTTGGCGCTACGTACGACACCGTTGGTTTGATAACCGGTGCCCGTGACGCCGTATTCGGTCTTTCCAATCAGTAGCCGCTCGACGGTCATCTCGTTTTTTGTTAATGTACCAGTTTTATCGGTGGCGATGATGTTCGTCGCGCCGAGCGTTTCGACGGCGGACAATTTTTTAACTAGCGCGCGGGCGCGAGCCATGCGCCCGGCGGTTTGGGCCAGCGTAATATTCACCTCGGCAATAAGCCCATTCGGTATCATGGCGGCGGCGATGCTTATCGCAAACAGCAGGGCAGTCTTAATGCCGATGGCCGATTGCAGCTCTATGACTGTCAAAACCGCTGCAAGCAGCAATGTACCTTGAGCCAATCGAATCGCCAGGTTATTCATTTCCCGTTGCAGCGGCGAGGAATCTTGCTTGGTGGCCTGGCTTAGGTTGGCGATTCGTCCAAGCTCGCTATGCATGCCGGTGCCAACAACTACGGCGTGGCCATTGCCTAGTGCCACCGTTGTGCCCATAAATACCAGATTATGACGGTTGCCAATCGGCACATCACCAGATATGGCATGGATAAATTTGCGACTTGGGTTGCTTTCGCCGGTGAGTGCGAAGTCGTTGGTAGCAAGCTCGTCTTCGTCGAGCAAGCGCGCATCGGCCGGCACGCTATCACCCCCCTCTATGTATATAACGTCGCCAAGCACGAGTTCGCTAGAGTCGATCTCTTCGAGTTTTCCGTCCCTAAGCACTTTGGCCTGTGGTACTACCAATTGCTCGAGGCTTTCCATGAGGCTCTCGGCTTTGTGCTCTTGGAAATAACCGACGGCGGCGTTCATGAACGCGATTAAGAACAAGATTATCGCTGTTTTGCCGTCTCGCAAGTAAAGCGAAAAACCGGCACTGAGCAACAGGATTAGAACTAGTAGGTTCTTAAACTGACGCAAAAAAATAACAATGGGTGGCTGGCGTTTAGCTCGAGCCAACTTGTTTTCGCCCAAGTGCGTTAAGCGTTCCTTGGCTTCGGTACTGTTTAGCCCTCCACGAGTAGTGCGCAACTGCTCGAGAACGGCGTCCACCGAGAGGCGATAGTAGTTTAACTGCTTCTGCCCATCCATTTACGCCTATTATATAGCTAAGTGAGCTGTTTTTGCTCATGCTTGCATGTTTTACGCTGGGTCATCACAATATGCCAATAAGATGAAGCCCAACATAGCAAACACGGGGGAGTACGAGTTTATTGCGCCAGAAGAAGTTGTCGCCACCCGTTTGGATGTCGCCATGCAGCCACAAACTACAGATCGGGATGTTAATATAGCTAGCGAAGTATCAGCCAGTCTTGATCCGTCGGCAGACCAACAACTGGATGAGAGCGATTCGCCAGCAGCCGACACCGAACTCGACCTTGATAAAACTGCCCCAGCCGCTACCGCCGATATCGTCCAGGTGTATCTAAAGCAAATTGGGCGGCGCGAATTGCTTACAGCGGCAGATGAAGCCGATTTGTCCAAACAGATCGAAGCGGGATTATACGCATCGAAATTGTTGAGTAGATCAAAAGAGACTGGCTTCGAGCTGGATACGGACTATCGGAGAGACTTGCAGCATGTCGTGCGCGCCGGCGAAACCGCGAAAAACGTTCTACTAGAGTCAAATCTGCGTTTAGTAGTAAGTATTGCAAAACGGTATACGGGTCACGGTATGGCATTTTCAGATCTGATTCAAGAAGGAAATATTGGTCTCATCCGCGCCGTTGAAAAATTCGACTATACCAAAGGCTTCAAATTTAGTACCTATGCCACGTGGTGGATTCGCCAGGCAATTACTCGCGGTATGGCTGATCAGTCGCGGACGATACGCCTACCAATACATGTAGTCGAAAGATTGGGTAAGCTAGGGCGGGCACGCCGTGAGCTACAAAGCGATTTACAGCGTGAACCAACCCACGAAGAGCTTGCTGCTGGTATGGACGTCACCCTAGACAAAGTTCAGGCACTGGTAAAAATGAACCAAAATATACTTAGTCTGGATATGCAAATTGGCGACGATGGCGATGCTGTATTGCTCGATTTTGTGGCCGATAAGCTAAACACTAAATCGGGGGCCGAGGCCGATACGACGAATATGATCGCCGAAGATATAGAAAGAGCTTTGTCGGCGCTAACTGTGCGGGAGGCAACGATAGTTGCTGAGCGTTTTGGCATTGGTGGTGGGGAACCAAAAACTCTTGATGAAATCGGCCAAGGTATGGACCTGTCACGCGAGCGTATTCGCCAGATCGAGAAAGAGGCTAAAGCAAAAATGCGCCTTGTTCTTGGTGGCAAAGCCCTGCGGGACTACTTTGACGCATAGGGGTATACTAAAGGCACTATGGTGTGGAAGCGACCAGCCTTTCTAGTTCGAGTGGCACAAGCTACCATTTTATTGCTATTCTTCTTGTTCGTTCGACAAACAGTGTCGGCTGCGCCGTTTGGACAGGGGGAGTTTGGTGCGGATGTACCATTCGGGTCGGCTACCAGCTTATCAGTAGCGTTGGGTGGTAATGTCTCACTTTCGCTGGCACCAAGCGGCCCAAATTTTGTGGCCAGTGGCTCGCACACTATTACCATAACTTCAACCGACCCGGTCGGTTACAACTTGTACATATATAGTCCAAGCGGTACTAACATGACGGGCATACCAGGCACGATTCCTGCCAGCTCCAATACAGTGGCCGGGGCACTTGCCGTGAATACCTGGGGGTACAATACCACTGGCTCGACTACAAATTTTCTCGGGATGACCACTGCGCCAGTGTTGCTGAAAAGCGCCATCGGGCCATTCAAAACCGGAGATAACACGGCCGTTACCTACGGAGTGCTAACGGACATCACTAAAAGCGCGGGAAGTTATAACGTGTCAATAACTTACACCGCAGTGGCTATTAATGAGTAGTGTTTTTCGTACTGGCTGACTGCTTACGTGACCGGAGCGCTACACCCAGCATGACTGCGGCTAGAATAAAGGCAATAAACCACGGCGGTACAAAAACGACGTAGCGTGAAGTGGTAAATGTTTGGCCTGAGTCAGTTTTGTACCCAAAAGTAGCACGGTAGACCCCTGGCAAAACGGGGGCGGGTATGAACCCCCGCATGTGCCGAACAGTTCCAGGTAGCAAAATGTGTGCCGTGAGTGGTGTCGGCGGCTTTGTTAGCCAGCCATGGAATGAACCGCTAAGATACACGAAATAGTGCACGTTTCCGGTGTTCAAGGCATCAAGCGTATAGGCTATTTGGTTGCCAAATGCCAGGCGCTGGATCGAGCCTGATTGTAGCTTGCCGGTTTGAATAAATCGACCGTTGACGGTGAGATATAGTAACGTAGCCGCTTGGACGGTACTCTTAAATCCGCTCGTTGCCATATCGGCGCTAGCAAAAAGCGTGTAGTAATGCCCGCCGGGAGCACTGCCGACCGGGACAGAGATAGTGTACGGTATTTTCTGGCTTCGGTTTGGCGCGAGGGATACTTGCTTAAGACCAAGCGTAACCCAGTTGTTGTTCGGGTCACTAAAACGATAGTCATATGTGTAATTGGCAACCGAAAATTGTTTGATGGAAAGTGTGACTGTCAGCGGACGATCGGTCAGGTTGGACACTGTAAACGAGCTAGTTTGGGCGCTGCCAGCATCTACGGCTGTGTATTTACGTAGAGGGGTGATAAGTAGCCCCTTGGTGGTCGGTGGCGTTCCTGCGGCGCGCACGATGCCCCAAGGCATTGCAGCTACCAGGATGAAGAGAACTAACAGCGCAATGAAGCGTTTCATGATTGCTTCAATCTAACGCTTCGTCAGCATAACCTGGATATCGGTGACGACATTGATGTAGTGCTGAATGGCGAAGGACTGCGCCTCCTGACTTCGGTTTTGCCACTCAGGCAACAAAACGTAGCCGTAGCTAAAGTCAAAATCGCAGCTGACTGGATAGTGATCTAGATGATTATCAACACGCCATTGCTTGTTTAGGTATAAAAAGCTGGCCTCACTAATGGCTCGCTGGTGAGTTGGATCTTGCCAGGCGCGCATGCTGGAGTAGTAGGGGCAGATTATTCGAGCAAAGCCTTTTACGGGGATGTTTGGGTTGGCCGGGTCAAACTCAGCTGGCTTTAAAATGCGGTGAATTTCGTCGAAAAATTGAAAGAACGGGTCGTTTCTGCTATCGCCATGGGGAATGTGCTCGACAAAGTTTTGGCATTCGATTTCGTCGACCGAATTATCTTTGAATTGGCTCCACGGAAAAGATAACAAATCCTGCACATAGTCCGCATCTTTGGTTTTGACGATATCGACGCCCTTAAAACCTTCGGGCTTGCTGCCGCCGCAAGCCAGTGATAGCTTGAGTACTTTTTCGGTTTTTGCGGGTTTTTTCTTGTCTGTCATGGCTCGGTCTCCTTACCACATTATCTGATTAGTTATGTCGTAATGGCCGACTTTGATACGTGAATCACAAGCAAATTTGTATCCGAGCTCGCGGGCTTTCTGGAAAAACCATAAATCTTGGGTAAATACTTGCACGCCACCGCCGGGTGTAACTTCTTGCTTGGTTTTGAACCAATTGCCGTAGTCGAAGCGTTTGTCTTTGAGCATTTCCATACGGAAAAGGGTAAAGCCCATGCCGAGGCCATTACACGGGGTTACAGTGTCGGCCTTTGGTATTTGTGGAATGAAATTGACCGGCATAACGTCAGGGTCGCCATAGCACATTGGCTGGCCGCCTTCGCCCTTGGTCCAGTACAGGCCGCCAACGGCGTCGAACTCGTCGATAGATTCATACAGCTTTACTAGGCCATCGGCCGGCGGGGCATTATCTTCCTCTAGCGTCAGTAAAAACTTGAAAGTGTTGAGATCGGGATTTTCTAAAACCATCTTTATGACTTGGTTGTAGGCTTCGCCGACCTCCATGCCTTCCATAAAAATTGGCCCCAAAACCTTTTGGTTCATGGGGCGAATGAGTCCTTGCCAGTTTTGAACGATTCGCGCCGGAATGACACCACGAGTGGGGCACACGATAATGGTTGAGAGGTCTCGGTAGGTTTTGGACTTCTCGAGCCGCGTGGCATAATCACTCGCGTTGTGAATGCCCGCATTGTCAGGGACAAGTATGTGCGGAGTTCCCATGGTTGCCTTGATTATACCACACCATAATTTTAGGCTCCGAGCCAGGCTGTTGTGGCGGTGGCGATGCCTTTGATCTCGACGAGGATTTTGGAATACTGGCCGCCACTTGGGGTAGCACTTACGCCATAGCTAGTTGTGCCTGCCGCTTGGTTTGTCCAAGTTATGGTGATGAAAGTGTATGTGGCGGCTAAGCTACCCGTTCCACCTGCCGGCTGAGTGCCACCGCTTGGTACAAGTGTGACAGTGCTAGTTCCAGTTCCGGAGTCGCCTATTAGTTCACAAACGGCGGAATATGGGCCGGCAAGTGTCAGCGCGGCTGTTTGGACAGTGCTCGTGGCGATAGTATGCACCCCAACGCCGCTGTGTGTGCCTGCGCTGGCTATTATGAGTGCAAAACCCCAGGCTGCCACAGTAGCGCCCCTATCTGCCGAAATGTTGCCTGAACCAGAGCTGGTGGCTGTCGCTTGCCATGACCCAGTCCAACAATGTCCACCTGTAGTATCCTCTAGGTCTATCGGGGTGAACGTTAGACCCGTAACAGTTGGGGTTGTTATGGTTTGGCCAGCGACATTACTTGGTGTTACGCCAAGCACTATGAGCAAGTCGCCCGCCGCCCACGTTGCTGCGATTGTTTTAGGCGTGGTGGTGGTCTTGAACGAAGTTACTGATGCGGCCAGGGTAGGTGTCATCGTATCGAGCCTTTGGTTCTAAAATGAATATATAAGTTCATGATTAAACTCTAGAATGCGCTGATTGTGGCATTCAAGACGATTGACGGAACAAAACCAGCTGAAACGTTCACTTTGTTGATTTGCGAATTTCCAATTGAACCAGGCATGGAGGTTAGCGAGGTGGAGTAAATACCCAGGAAAGGCACCATGCCTATAGTGGTGTTTACGACCTGGCTGACGCCCACAGTCCCTGAGCGCTGTGTACTGCCGCCTGCATACTGTCCGAGCCACGAAGGTATTACTGCACTAGTAGCTAGTCCGGCTGAGTCATTCAAAACGCCGTACCAATAACGCTCTCCGTATGATAAAACAGGCTGACTGCTCCAAAGCGAAGAATGAAAAGTTAAGAACCTAGCGCCAGCCCAGTTGGTCGAGTTGCTAGCGTTGGCGGCTGCAGACCAAGTAGTAGAAACCGAGTTGACGAGGGTTAGTTGGCTAGAGTTGTTTAGCAAATATAAACCAAATCTTATTGTGGAGCCAAATGATGCTGATACCACACTGGTAGCTGTGCCTGTGGCTGACATTTGTATCATCAGTGTAGAGACTGTCATATCTCCAGGGAATCCGTATCCCTCAATTGGCGACAGAGGCTGAATGAGCATAGTTCTGAATGGTATAGCCAGTGTTGTGTACGGTGCGACTGAATTTTGTGGTACTAGGTTTTGGTAGAACGAGTGAACCGGGTTTGCACCTCCGCCACCTCCGCCAGATATGGTTACGGTCGCGCCGTTAGAGTTGGTTGCCTGGCTCAAGGTAATGTTATTGCCCCCGGCGAGGACGAGACCGTTACTATTTATGCCACTTGTGCCGCTGGTGTTGCCGCCAGTGCTAATTCCGGCATCGAACATCGGTACGCCGATGCTAATGGTATTGCCAGCGGAAGCAATACTGACTGCGCCTGTAGCTGCAAGGCTGGAAGTCGCGGGTACGGAAAAGTTTATGGATTGTCCGCCAGCTGCTGAACTCGAAGAGGCAATAGTTATGGCGCCTCCGGCTGCAGCTAGGCCAACCGTACCACTGGTAAACGTGGCGTCGGAGCCGATAATAGCGACGCCACCTCCGCCGCCACCGGCGGCTCCAGAAATAGTGACTGCGTTGCCGTTCTGCGAAAGGGTGATGTTGTTGCCGCCAGCCAAGGTAAGCGTGCCAGAACTCACCTGAGCCATCACACCGGCGGTATTGCCGGAAAGAGTCAAGTTGTGTAGGTTTTGAGTCTGAACGGTCTGATTGGCCGCGGAGATAGTAAGGGCATTGCCGGCTTGACTGAGGGTTACATTGTTGCCCCCAGCGAGTAACATAGTTCCACTAGAGATGAGTGTGCCCGCGCCGGCGGTATTACCTCCGATGGTTGCATTGACACGGCCACCGTTTAATGGAGGTAAATACGCCATAAGCTACAGTATATACCACGCACTACCATCTGATACTACTGACAGAGCGGTGTATTGCAGGTCGAGCGAGAGGCTAGTTTGCCCGTCGATGGTATCAGTACCTGAGCGGGCTACGCTGCACGTGTTGGCAGAGTTATCGATGCGTTTTATATAAAATCGATAGCCGGCTACGCCCGATGCGGTGGGTAGAGTTATGGTGACATTGCCAGTGGTGGCGTTGGCAAAAATGGCCGTGTCGTTAGTACTGATGCTGTAGCTAGTTGTTTTGGTGCTGGTAGTAAAGGTATTGTCGCTCCAGGCAGGCAAGCCACTGGCAACGTGCAATGATTTACCGGCACTACCTGCCGGTAAGCGTACAAGGTTTGCCGAGCTATCACGATAATACAGATCACCGGTGGCGCCGGCCGAGTCATCGTAGAGGGCGACCTTTTTACGGGTTGCGCCAGTTGTGACGGTGAAATAAAGCGAGTCAGTGTTGAACTCAATGGCGCCAGCTTCGGGACCGCTCAGTAGCGTGCCAGAGGTGAATTTGAGTGGTGCGGTTCCAGCCGTGGCAGTTCCAGCTCGGACGGTAATCTTTTGGTGACCACCGTTGATGGCGTTGTCAGTGCCGTCATCGAAGTGTTCTTTTAGTAAGTACTGGCGGATTATGTCTCCCCAAGTACCGTCGTCGCTATTGACGATCGGTAGGCGCTGGGGTGTTGACATGAACTATGCTCCAAACTTCCGTGAACCAAAGCCATGTCGACCGTCCGGATTGGATAGAACACCGTGGGTGTGTCGATTTGAGCCAGTGAGTAGACGCATGAGATTATCGAATCCGAAGACCACTAGAACGGCACCGGCTACGTACTGCAGGAACTGTTTGCGCGTTATCTCTTTGGATAATTGACTATGAAAATCTTCTCGCATGCTTTTTGTTCACTTGCATACCACACTAATCTATTGTGAATTATACCATAAGCGTCAATCGTCAAGGTGTGGAGCGCGAATTACGGTTTTAGCGAATCGGTTCGTTTGGATTTGTGTTTTTTATGATGCACAAGAGATATTACCTTGCGAATGAATGACCAAAGACCAAACAGCAATAAGCTTACGAACACTAATAGTCCTAGCAGAATCTTCCACGGCACCACCCAAAAACTAACTTCACCCTGCATTGGCACATCCCGCTGACCATCGTTATAGACGGCTACTAGTTTGGCAGTGTAGTGGCCTATACGAAAGCTGGAGAGTTTAGACCAATTCCACGCTAACTTTTGTTGCGTACTGCCGTCAGCTACAGCAGATCTCTTGTAAGCCGGAAACCCATCATCCCAGGATACTGACAATGTCCTCTCGGTACCCGGCAATATATAACCTCTAGTTTCGTTAACCGGTAGGGTGGCAAGGGGGCTGGTTGATTTGCCGCTGCGTTGGAGAAAGATGTTGCCATACGGTTGTACGATGCTGTTACCTTGATTATAGAATTTGATGTCGAGAGTCGTTGGTAAATACTCATACATACCTCTGGAAGCGGTAAACTTTGTGACACTAAGCTTTCTGGTTGCGCCCGGTCGGTCAACATTTATCAGGGTAAAGATGGCCACAGAGCCTTTTATGAGCCTGCCGCCTTGCGTTGGCTTCGGGTTGGCTTGACGACTTATAACCATGGCAAACGAATAGCTGAACCCAGTATCGTTTGGCAACGCCAAATGGATCTTCTCGGTAAACCACTGGCCTGACTGCACGGTGAAGGTTGGGGCAGAGAAAGTTACCCAGGTAGCTATTTCCGGTTGGGTAGTATCGCTGAGCGCGACCTGTCCCGATGCGTTGTTAATGCTAAAGCTACGCACCTCTATCTTTAGATTCTCGGCACCGGTGCCGCCATTGCGAACTTTTAGTTCAAGATCGGTTGTGTGTCCGGGTTTGACGGTGGCAACTAGTGGTGAAGGGGTGACTTGTAACGAAAAATCGCTGGCTGGGGTGGCTGCGGATCCCGGTAATGCAAAGCCGGCAACGATAGCAAGGGCTGCGATAAGCGGCAGAAGCTTTCGGGTTACAGTACGCATTACGATTTTACCTCTGGCTGTCTTTTTGTTGCTTCAAGGGCGCGGCTGACGGCTTTAGAGGTCTTTCGTTTAATGCGCCAGTGTTGGAGATACAACAGGCCGCCAATAACGAGCACGAGGAGCATAAAGGCGCGCCACGGCACCACCCAAAAACTAACTTCACCCTGCATTGGCACATCCCGCTGACCATCGTTATATACGGCTACTAGTTTGGCAGTGTAATGGCCGATACGAAAGCTGGATAGTTTAGCTTTATCCCAGTTCCAAGTCAGGGCCTCTTTCGAGCTACCATCAGGTTGTACTGTCGCAGTATAAACAGGGAATCCATCTGACCACGAGAGCGTTAAGGTTCGCTCGGTACCCGGAAGAATATAGCCATTGGTCTCATTTACCGGTAGGGTCGCCAGCGGCGATCTGGCATTGTCACCGCGCTGGATAAACACGTTTCCAAACGGCTGCACAATTGTGTTACCAGTATTTTTGAAGCTCACCTCGAGCTTGGCTGGCAAATATTCGTATATACCGTGCGTAGTTTTAAAATGAGTAACCCTGAGCTGGCGAGTCGCGCCCGGTCGGTCAACGTTCACAAGTGTAAAAACCGCTACCGAGCCCTTAATTAATCGTCCGTCTTGCGTGGGCTTTGGTTCGCTTTGGCGGCTAATGACCAGTGCGAATGAATAGCTAAAACCGGTATCTTTTGGTAGAGAAATCCCCACCTCTTCGGTAAACCATTGCCCGGGCTGTACGGTGAAAGTGGGCTTACTAAAGCTTATCCAGGCTGCTATGTTGGCCGGCGTGGTGTCGTTGAGCTTTACTTGGCCAGTGCTGTTATCGAACGTAAAACTACGCGGTTCTACTTTTAGCTTTTCGGTCTGAGAACCCGCGTTGCGGATCTTGAGCTCAAGCTGCGAAGCTTGTCCAGGTTTGACGGTTGTTACCAGTGGTGAAGGGGTGACTTGTAGCGAAAAATCAGTCGGCGTGGCGGCGTGAGTACGGGGTACCAAGAGTAATAGGCAAATGATTGCTAATGTGATCAGCCCACCAAATGATACATTCCGCCAGCGTAGTATCATGCACGCAGTATATGCCTATTTATGCAACGAATGGTAATTATTGTCGATTCTTAGAACAAACCGGCACCGATGACCGTAATGGTGTCGGTGTAATCAGCTGCAGGTGGTGTGATCGTTGAGATGGCCGCGTTGTTCGTAAGAGTCAACACAGCTGTGTTTGCGGTGCCAGTAGATGTTGCAAGGCTGCGCAAAGTCGTATCTAGTCCGCCACCTTTGCCAGCGGATCCGCCGACGAATGGTGTAGCCACAGTGATTACTCCTGCGCCGCCGACCTGGCTACTTGTAACGCCGGTGTTGTAACCTTCAGTTCCGGCTGAAAGGGTACTATTGGTGCCTGGTGTGGTTGAGCCGATAGTATATGAAGCGCCCGCCGAAATTAGACCGGTGCTGGAGTCCTTCGCCCAGACCATCCAGCCATTCTTGGCGTTGGTATTCAGGGTGACTGTACGTGGGGTGGGGCTCGAGGCTACCGTACCGCTGGCCAATGAGCCAAGTGCGTCGGTGTTGCCACTTAGGGCAAAAGAGAAGGCAGAAGGAACTGTGGCGCTCACCACGATCTGTTCGTTGGTTATGCTGGCCGTGCTGTATTGCGCGGTGTCGATAGCTGCCGGTACGCTCGTTTGAGTGGTCACGTTGCCGGTATTTGAACTGGTAGCACTCGCCGATACGGTGACGGCGGCGGCATTCGTCCAGTTGAAGCAGTACAGCGTACCAACGGTTAGGTCACCGCCTGGGAAGGTAACATTTTGGGAAGTTACGTTGTTGGCGGTGGCAATGGTTGGCCATGCGGTGCCACCCGTCGGCCAGGCTAGGTTCGTTGTGTTTACGGTGAAGGTTGCGGCCAAGCCAAGTGTGTAGCCAGTAGGAAAGGCTACGACAACGCTTGCCTCGGTGGCAGTCGATGCTGGCTTAGCACAGACTGTACCAGTGGTGGCGGTGCTAGTTTGCATGTGGTCAAAACGTACAAACACTTGGCTCAGTGCTGCGGCGTGCGTGATGTGATTAACGAATAGGGGAGCCGCAATACTCAACAGTAGTAGGGCGGCAATCGATCCTTGAACTACTTTGGTTTTGTGTATGAAGCGCATATTCTTCCTTACTGTTGTTGTTTTTATGGTTATGTTTACTTAATTAGGAGTGTATACCACACGTTTGTCGTATGCAAGCAAGCTTTGTTGATAAATCGTCAATTCTGTGGCAAATATCACATGTGTCAGATGCGAAAGTATCCACCTACCTTAGACTGCGGTGTCTTTGGACGGGTCGATGCTTGCTACTAGCAGGTGCATATTCGAGTTTGTGAGCGTGAATCCAGAAAGCCCCAAAGGTGGATATCATAACTATGTAAGCACTATAGATTGCCCCGAGAGTATAAGCGCTCATGGCAGTGGTGTTTGGCCGGCTAAAGATACTACCGATTGTTGCCGGTGCAACGTAGGTTGTAATTGTCGAGATGCTGGCGCTTGCCTGTGCGCCAGTTTCGTCGGTAGCACGTATATATATAGTGTAGAAAGCTAGATGCGCATTGTGTTGGTGTGTAAACGATTGTTGGCCAGACTGTATGTGTTTAAAGGTGTTAGATTTGCCATCACCCCAGTCAATAAACACCGTGTAGGGCTCTTTGCCGCCAATAATGCTTCCGGTCCAGTTTGTGCGCATAGTCGGACCAAACAATAGGTATGGTTTATCTGGCACGATAGTAAGGAATGTGGTGGCTGTCGGGTGCAATGAGGCTGGTGTGCCAGCTGTGGCTGCTGCTGGGGGCGCGTACGTAATGTGCACGATACTACCATCCGGCCCGCTATCATCGGTGGCGGTCCAGGTGCGGGGAAGCAGAGCGTTGTTCCCTGGAGCTAAGGTTACATGAACAACGAAAGTACCATCGGTATCGCAAGGAGCCGAGCCGAGCAGCTCGGTCCCTCTATAAATCGCCACGGTGAGGGGTGGGGTAGTGTCCGGGCATGTGCCGCCAATGATGAGGTTTGGATCTGTCACGGTTGTGCTGTCATTTGGTTGGGTTATCACAGCGGGTTCAGTAGGAATCGGCGCTGGTACAACAGCGGATACACTAAACGAATCGGCGTGCGCTATCTGGCGCAAGCTCATCTCAACTCTTACAAGTACCGCGCCCAGCACGACCAATATTACTAGTAGAGCCCTGTACGACGTATGTCGATGGTGCAATAACTTGCCAGTGTGTTTGTGGTGCTGCAGTTGTAGTAAACGACGCATGTTTGTTTTTGTTAGCTTTACCAGCATATTACACCAACCATGTGCTTTGGGCTATAGCTTGCACTGGCCTATACTGTACATACACCCATAAGAGGAGAGTGATGTGGCTGATTCGGCTCCCAAAAAATTTGCGATTATCGATGGCAAAAGTGTATTTTATCGTGGCTACTATGCTATGCCGAACTTGGCGACCAAAGATGGTACGCCGACCGGTGGTGTATTTGGCTTTGCCACTATGGCGCTAGAGGTCATAAAACGACTCAAACCCGACTATGTGGCTGTTGCCTGGGATAAGCCAAAAACGAACATTCGTAAACGTCTTGAATTGTACCCAGAATATAAAGCTGGTCGCAAACCAGCCCCACCTGATTTTTATGAACAAATACCTGTGCTACACGAGTTACTCGATGCTTTCGGTTGGCCGTTGTACGAGCTGGACGACTACGAGGCCGATGACATCATGGGCACACTGGCGGTGCAGGCACGCGCAAAAGGACTCGAGACTATGTTGGTTACCTCCGACCTCGACATGTTGCAATTGGTTAATGGCAATGTCAAAGTTTACGCCCTCAAAAAAGGCCTAAGTAACATAGAATTGTATTCACCGGAAAGTTTCACCGCCAAATATGGCATAGACGTGCACCAGTTTTTGGACCTCAAAGCCTTAAAAGGTGATAGCTCAGACAACATCCCGGGCGTGCCGGGGATCGGTGAGAAAACAGCTATTCAACTTCTGCAAGAATACAAAACACTCGACGGTGTCTACGAAAATTTGGCACTATTAAAAGAAAGTGTGCGCAGGAAGCTCGAAGCCGGCAAAGAGTTGGCCTACTTGAGTAAAAAATTAGGTGCGATTTGGATAGACGCCCCGCTAAAGCTCAACCTAACAGAGGTGGATGGCAGCAAAGTTCAGCCCGAAAAGATTCAGCAAATGCTTGAAAAGCTCGAATTTCGTAGCCTAGCTCGGAACCTGCCAGAGGTTATGCATGTACAGGAGCAGCACGAGCTAAGAAATGTATTCGAACATAGTGGCGGTAAAAACATAGTAGTTGATACGGCCGATGAATTCGCCAAGCTTGATTTTTCTAAAGCGAAGGAGCTGATTATTCACGCTCGCTGTGCTGGAAAACATGGCCGCGACCCGCGCTTGCTGCTGGTTTCACCTGAACCGAACGTGGTTTATACGCTTGATCTCACCAAGCTCAACCACAAGTCTGTGGTAGCCATCTTCCAGCAGCCATCTTCCAGCATCCAGGTTGTTGGCTACGATGTTAAATCGACGCTTAAGGCTCTGCTCGAGCTTGGCCTGGCAGATTTACCACTGGTCGGGCACGATGTCTTGGTCGGAGCCTTTGTCTTAAATTCTTTGCGCCGCGAGCAAACACTGACCGAGCTGGCCTCGGCTGATCTTGGTTACGACGGTTCCTCACTAGACGAACTGAGCGATGAAGAGCTAATGAATCGGGCGCCTGAAGTTGTGGCCGTCATCCGAGCGCTCTATGAACAACAGACTAAAGACCTAGCCGCAGTGCCGAAATTCTCCGAACTGGTCAAAGAAATTGAATGGCCAACCATACCGGTGCTGGCACGGATGGAATACGAAGGCATTCAACTTAACACTAAATATCTAGAGAAGTTTGCCATCGAAATCGATGACCTCATCAGCGACTATGAACAACAAATTTACGGTTATGCCGATGAAGAATTCAACATTGGCAGTCCGGCTCAGCTGGCAACGGTGCTATTTGAAAAGCTAGATCTGCCGAAACAGGGAATTAAAAAGGGCAAAACTGGCTTTAGCACAGCCGCCAGCGAGCTAGACAAACTCCGCGGCCGGCACCCCATCATCGATCTTATTACCCAATACCGCGAAGTTACTAAGCTCAAAAACACCTATGTCGACACCTTGCCCAAATTGGTTGATGAGCATAGCCGCGTGCACACCACCTACAGCCTGACGGTCGCCCAAACGGGGCGGCTTAGCAGCAACGACCCGAACCTGCAAAACATACCAGTGCGTACCGACCTAGGCCGGCGCATTCGCACCGCTTTTGTAGCTGATCCCGGCAAGACGTTTGTGAGCGCCGATTACAGCCAGTTTGAGCTGCGACTAAGCGCCGCCATGAGCCACGACCAAGACCTGATAGATATGTTCAACAAAGATGTAGACGTGCACACGGCCACGGCTGCTATGGTCTACGGCCGTGACCCCGAAGACGTAACCAAACAGATGCGTAGCGCCGCTAAGGCCGTGAACTTTGGCATTTTGTATGGCATGAGCCCGCACGGCCTTTCTATAGCCACGGGTATGAATTATGAGCAGGCAGGTCACTTCATAAAGCAATATACCGAAGTGCGCAAGCCGCTGATGGCTTACCTGGACAACCTGAAAGAGCAAGCCCGCAAAGATGGCTATGTCGAAACGCTGCATGGTCGCCGCCGGCCAATGCCCGATATCCACAGCAGTAACTTTATGGTGCGCCAAGGCGCCGAACGTGCCGCTATGAATATGCCCATCCAGGGTACCGAAGCCGACCTGATGAAGCTGGCCATGGTTCGAGCTGATGAAAAGCTGCGCCGGGAATACCCCGAAGCCAAAATGCTGCTGCAGATTCACGATTCGCTTATCGTCGAATGTCCGACCAACGAGGCCGATGGCGTAGCCGACCTACTCAAAACTACCCTCGAATCAATTTACCCAGAACTCCCCGTAAAACTAACCGTCGACACCTCCACCGGCCAAAACTGGGGCGAACTGTAGGGCAGGGTATGCAGAATAGGATTGATCGTGCGAAGGAATTGTTAAAATCTGTACGGCATGCGGCTATGGCTACGGTGAATATAGCTTGCTACACTAGTAATTACTAAGTTTTAGGGAGCAGATTTATGTCAGACGTTCCGGCTCTGAAATTAAATAACGGCACGGTCATCCCGCAGGTCGGCTTCGGCTTGTGGCTAAACAAAGATGAGCAGGAATGCAAACGGTCTGTAAGGTGGGCGCTAGAGGCAGGCTATACCCATTTTGATACAGCTCAGATTTATAGGAACGAGCAATTTTTAGGTTCGGTGCTTCGTGAAGCGGGCGCAGACCGCAAAAAACTATTTATAACTACCAAGATATGGAACGATAATTTCTTTTGGGACGACATAGAACCAAGCCTCGAAGAATCTCTTAAAAATCTTCAGACAGATTACGTCGACCTCCTATTGCTGCATTTTCCGGTTACGGAAACTCGGCGACCAGCGTGGCGCAAAATGGAAATGATTTATAAATCGGGTAAAGCAAAGGCCATTGGTGTCAGCAATTATACGATCGAGCACCTCGAGGAATTGTTACGCGAAAACGAAGTCGTACCAGCTGTGAACCAAGTGGAGCTTCATGTGTTTCTACAGCAGCCAGAGCTGCTAGATTATTGTAATCAACACGGCATTGTTGTCGAGGCTTACTCGCCACTGGCGCACGGTGTCGACATGGACGATGAAACGTTGCAGAGCTTGGCAGAAAAACACAATAAAACCGCAGCTCAGATTATGCTGCGTTGGTGCATTCAAAAAAGTCTAGTTGTGTTGCCAAAATCCGTTCATGCCGATCGCATTCGTCAAAATTTTGGGCTATTTGATTTTGGACTTGATGATACGGATATGCAAAAAATTTCCGGGCTGGAAAAAGGTCTGCGAACTTGCTGGGACCCAACCCATGTGCGGTAAGTCATGAAAACAGAACTTGATGCACATATTGAGCGGGCTAGGGAACTTCTAAAAACGACGCGGCATGCGGCCATGGCTACTGTAAATGAAGACGGGTCACCGCACAATACACCGTTTCGCTACATAGTTGACGATACCTGTGAGCATATTTATTGGGCGTCGAGTCCCGAATCGGTGCACTCTCAAAATTTGGCACGTACTGGTCGGGCGTTTATCGTCGTATATGAACCCGGCAAGGGCGGCGGATTGTACCTGCAAGCAGAGAACGTGCACGTAACAGAGACTGACGAGTTACAAACGGGGATGAAAATATGGAATGCGAAGCGTGCCAAAGAGCATAAACCACCACTTGATTCAGTACTTTTTACCGGGGATAGTCCGCAGCGGATGTATCGGGTAGACTTGGTAAAATACTGGGTAAATTACAGCGAAAAAGACAATGCCGGCAACATTTTAAAAGACCACCGCCACGAGATAACCAGAGAGGATTTGCTGGTATGAGTGATGTTTTACAAGTGCGGCACGAAGTGTTAATTCGGCAATTACGCCCGCAAGCACAACACATAGAGTACCTAGGAGCTGGTGATTTCAATGACGTCGTACGGGTAGATGATGAAGTGTTCCGGTTTCCGAAAACGGATCAAGGACGACAGACGCTGCGCTATGATGAAGTGATTCTGGCTAGGCTTGCCGGCAAGGTCACCCTGCAGATCCCCGAGGTCCATGAGACGGCCGACGATGGCTCATACGCCGTACTTTCGTATGTGCCTGGTCGAATGCTTTCGAGCGAAGAAATCATAGCATTTACTGGTGATCAGAAGCAGCAACTGGCGCATGCGATTGCCGACTGCATGCGCGAAATAAATGGGGCGTTACATGTTGACGAGGTGCGGGATATCCAGAGGCAATATGTGCCGTGGCTCGAAGACGACGACGCGCACTACAAGACGATTCTTGGGAATGGCACATATAGCCCTTATCACGAACTATACGAGGTCTATCACCAAAAGCTTATGCAGCGTCGAAAAGATATTGGTGCGCCACGGCAGCTTGTAACCTACGGAGATTATCATTACGGCAACATGTTGTTTAACGATGTACACGAGCTTACCGGTCTTATAGATTTCAGTGCGATGGGTCCAGGTACGGTCATAAACGACTTACGGCAGCTGTATCGACTCGGGCAAGACATCGTAGGTGCAGTCGTGAAAGAGCTAGATGGCGAACTCGGCGAAGTCGATATGGAAGCAGTACGGCTTAATGCCATCCTCCACGAGGTCTCGGTACTCATGCGACCAGAAAGCCAACCGCCGCACGTAAGCCCAAGGGCTGAACTCGCCAGGCAATTATTAAATCAATGGCTCGGGGAAGGTTGGGATGAAAATCTATAACAAACTGGTGCGGGACAAGATCCCGGAAATTATCGAGGCCGATGGCGAGACGCCCGTGACGCGCATTTTGGACGAAGAAGAATATCTGCAGGAACTCATCAAAAAACTGGGTGAAGAATACGAAGAATTTAAAGAGGCGGTGAATGTCGAAGAATTAGCCGACTTACAAGAAGTTATCTTGGCATTGGCAGATGTAATCGCAAACCGCGAAGAGCTAGAAAAAGTCCGCGCCGAAAAAGCTACAAAACGCGGCGGCTTCAAAGATAAGATATTTCTAGAAAGCACGGAGTAAATGCAGATGAGTAATATTTGGGGTAATGTGCACAAAAACAACTACGCCAAAAGTGATTGGGTAGACAAGCCATCGCTGTTTGCTGAGACGGCCATCACCTATTTCCCCAAATCTGGTAAAGTGCTCGAACTTGGTGCGGGGCAGGGGCAAGACAGTCGATATTTTGCTGAGCACGGCTACGAGGTGGTTAGTACCGACTTAGAGCCTACCGCACTTGAGATTGGTGCTCAAAAATTGCCTCCGGAACTCGCCAAAAAGGTAACGTTCACGCAGGTTGACCTACACAAAGAATTACCATTTGAAAATGAGCTGTTCGATGTTGTCTACGCACATCTCTCGCTCCATTATTTCGACACAGAAACGACCCACCAACTATTCGGTGAGGTTCACCGGGTATTGAAACCGGGTGGCGTACTGGCAATCTTCACCAATTCAACGAGCGACCCCGAATATAAAACGGGCGAGGAGATTGAGCCAGATTTCTTTCGAATTGGTGAAGTCGAGAAACGTTACTTTAGCGTTGAGACTATGCGCCCGTACGTACAGTACCTGGAAATTAAGCTTTTGGATGATCACGGCGAAACCTACAAAGACAGCGCCAAAGGCGTACATGGTCTCATACGATTTATTGGCACCAAGCCAAAAGTGGAAGTGTACCGCACGGCCATACCATTTGCCGGTGCAATTGTGGAGCGGGGATCGGGAGAAGATAAAGAAGTGCTACTGCAGACTCGTTGGCAGCCTGGCGGTGATCCGGTATATTCCGGTACGCTGGAATTTCCCGTGGGTAGGCTCGACGAACCCTACGAAAATATATTCGACACCGTTGCCCGCGAGATCAAGGAAGAGACGAGCCTCACGCTCCAAGCTATCCAAGGCGTGGACAAAACCGCCATATTCAGCGGTGGCAAAGACGATGCAGCGTTTGGTTTTCGGCCTTTCTGCTGCCTGCAGCAGCTCAAAAATGGTAAGCCATGGGTCGGTTTTATCTTCGTCTGTACGGTCGAACCGGGTGAGCCAAAGGGTCAGCTCAGTGAATCACGTGATGTACGGTGGGTTAAGGCATCTGACGTCAAAAAAATGGTCGCTACATCACCCGAAAAACTGTTCACGCTCGAATTGCCCGCCTGGGGTTACTATTTCTCCGAAAAAGTCGAATAGCTGTTCATGACCGCTTGCTTTTGGTTTGGCGCAGGCGTATTACGGTATGTATACATTTATAAAAGGCAAAACAAACAATATGGCCGAACAAATTGAATTTGATCCATTTGTCGAACCGGTACAAGCTCAACCGGAGCTTACCGTGGTTAGAAACGAGCTATCGCCAGAGATATTTCATATGTTTATGCTTCTCGCGGATGGCAATGCAGGGGTGATAGATTATCGGGGTGGACAGCGTCGCTACTACAAAGTCGATCCCACAGTCGCTGCCCGTGCCGCTATCCATGCTGTTGAGTGAATGACCTCGGTTAAATTGTTGCAAACATAAGTCTTTTGTGCTATTGTAATAGTGTAAAAAAGAGCTTGTGAGGCAACTATGCGCTATTTCTTAGGAATTTTAATCGGTCTGGGCCTAGTTGTGCTCGTTATCGTGCTGATTGTAAAAAGTCTTGGCAGCGGTAAGCACGAAGTCCTGAGACAGATTGATTTGCCAAGTTATGCAGGCACAAATGCCGTAGCCCAGCTGGTTATAGACGCGCCGATCAATGCTGATCAAACTCACCGCACTGTCAAGATATCGGTCAGCCAATCACAAACCGAAATCGATATTATCCAGGGCTACCAGGGCAATGTTGTGAACTCGCAGACATTCCCCAACTCACAACCTGGTTTTGCCGTCTTTTTGAAAGCTCTGCAAAACTACGGTTTTAACAAAGGTAACAGTGACCCCACTAAAGGTGATGAGCGCGGTGTCTGTGCCATCGGCGACAGGTATATCTACTCGCTCACCAGTGGTGGTGGAACAGTTATGCGTTATTGGTCTACTTCTTGCGGTGGACAGGGTACTTTTGGTGGCCGAGCGGATGTCATTCGCCGACTTTTCTTACGTCAGATTCCCGAACAGCAACTTACGCAGCTAACCGGCAATATCCCGCTGGGCGGCTAGTTGCTACAATAGATACGTGATAAAAGCGATTATTTTCGACTGTTTTGACGTGCTCGTCACCAACGGGTTGCCAATACTCAAACAAAAATACGCGCCCAATGACCCAGGCAAGCAAGGTATTGTGCGGGCTTTGGTACAATCGCTCAACGAAGGCAAGCTTGATTACCAAACCTTTTTGCTGAAGCTAGCTGAGCTACTAGGCGTTTCAGTGCCTGAGATTGAACTCACTCTAGACGATAACCGTCCCGACGAAGAACTCTTTTCCTACATACAAGACAAGCTCGATCCACACTACAAACTGGGAATACTTTCGAATGCCGGTGATGACTGGCTCGAAGAAATGATGGGTAGCGAGCGAGTAAAGCTTTTTGATGTGGCAATCTTGTCGTACGCAGTTGGATACACCAAGCCACATCCTGAAATATATAAACTCACAGCTACCAAACTTGGCGTTGAGCCGTCGGAGTGCGTATTTATTGATGACAAAGAACGATTCTGCGACGGCGCAAAGGCCATCGGTATGCAAGCCATCTTGTATAAAAGTTTTGATCAATTCAAGTCCGAGCTCGAAAAGCTACTGGGCTAGAAAAGGGAAAAGAGCAGCCCGACAGGCGAATTCACTTCGCCACCGGCGCGATGAGAAAAACCGTAGGTTTGTCTCCATTATCCGATTCGTAGCATGATGCGCTTGTCGGTGGCAGCGGCTTCTTGCAGCTTTGGCAGGTTCATGCGTAAACTGCCGGCTAGCGCCGCGCTTTTTACGCTAACGACAATCATGTGCGGTTGCATTGTCACGCTTACTTCAGCATCGTAGTGACGCTTCACAAAGTCTTTGATTGCCTGGGCTTCGGGGGGAATATCGAAGTCTTTTTTGGCTAAAATGTCTCGCAAATCCATTGCCTAGCAGTATACCTTGTTACAATAGGTGCATGCCAGAGTTACCAGAGGTTGAAACTATTCGGATTGGTTTAAATCGTTTGTTGCCCGGAAAGACGGTGCAGACGATTTCGCATAACAACGAAAAATCGTTTCCAAATGCTGTGGCAGACGTCGGGGCCTTTTTAGTTGGAGCCAAAGTGCTAAACGTCAAGCGGCGCGCTAAGGTGCTGCTAATAGAGCTAAGCAGTGATTATTCGTTAGTAATTCATTTGAAGATGACCGGTCAGTTGGTTTTTTTGGGGACCGAGCGCTTCGGTGCGGGGCACCCGAACGACTCGCTAATTGGCGACTTGCCGGACAAATCTACCCGGGTGGAGCTAACTTTTACGGACGGCAGCAAGCTATTCTTTAACGATCAAAGAAAGTTTGGCTGGATGAAACTTATCCCAACGGCCGAAGTGCCAAATATCGATTTTATGAAAAAAGTTGGGCCAGAGCCTCTGGCGGCAGATTTTACGGCCGCCCAGTTTGCCGAGCGGCTTCTGCGCCGAAAGAACACCAACATTAAAGCGGCTTTGCTTGATCAAACGGTGATTGCCGGCGTCGGCAACATTTATGCCGACGAAAGCTTATGGGGAGCCAAAATCCACCCAACTACCTTGGTGCGAGATATCTCGAAAGCCAAAATCCAGACTCTTTTCACCGAGTTGCAATACGTACTGAATTTGTCTATCCAAAAGGGTGGTTCGAGTAACCGAAATTACGTAAACGCCGAAGGTAAAAAAGGTAGTTATATGGATTTTGCCCGTGTTTTCCGGCGCGAAGGCCAAACCTGCCCGCGCTGTGGTACGACCATTGAAAAGCTTCGTGTGGCTGGTCGTGGCACACACGTTTGTCCACATTGCCAAAAGCCGCTGAGGAAAGAAGCAGTATGAAAATACGTATCATTAACAGATCAAAGCATTCGTTGCCCAAGCACGAAACAAAGCACGCTGCGGCCGTTGATTTGATGGCGAACCTAGATACGCCGCTGACCCTTAAACCGTTGGAGCGGGCAATGGTACCGACTGGGCTTTTCATCGCCGTTCCTTCTGGTTACGAGGCGCAAGTACGTCCACGTAGCGGCTTGGCTATTAAATACGGTATAAGTGTTATAAATTCGCCTGGTACTATAGATGCTGATTACAGGGGTGAATGTGCCGTACTGTTAGTTAATTTGAGCCAAGAGCCATATACGATTCAAGATGGTGATCGGATTGCCCAATTGGTCGTTGCAAAGCATGAAACGGTGGAGTGGCAAGAAGTCGAGGAACTCGACGAAACCGAGCGCCATACCGGCGGCTTTGGTAGCACCGGCCGCTAGAGGTACAATAACTACAGATGGTGATAACGCTGACAGGAGAGAATGGTTTTTTGCGCACGCGCGAGCTGCGCAAACTTGTTGATGCGTTCGTGGCCGAATATACCGATATGGGTTTGGAGCGGCTGGATGGGGAAGAAGCGAGCTACGAACGGATGCATGAGGCTGTACAGAGCCTGCCATTCCTGGCACCCAAGAAACTTATTATTTTGCGCACTCCGAGCTCCAATAACCAGTTCGTAGAGAGCTTTGAACAATTTTTGGGTGATATTGCCGAGACGAACGACGTTGTGCTGGTCGAACCAAAGCTCGACAAGCGCTTAAGCTACTATAAAACACTCAAAAAACAGACTGATTTTCGCGACTTTGTTGGTCAGGACGGCGCCAACTTATCCCGAACTCTGGTTGAGTATGCCAAAGAGCAGAGCGGTGCGCTTAGTGTCAACGATGCCCGGACGCTGGTCGAGCGCGTCGGGGAAGATCAACAACTATTGATGAACGAACTGGACAAGTTGCTGACGTATGACCCAAACGTTACAAAAGACAGTATCGAGCTCTTGACCGAAAAGACACCACAGAGCAGCATATTTGAACTGCTTGATGCGGCATTTGCCGGCAATACGAAACGGGCGATGGATATATACCAAGAGCAACGGTCTCTAAAAGTTGAGCCGCAGCAGATAATCGCCATGCTCGTGTGGCAGCTTTACATATTGGCTCTTATCAAAACCGCCAAAGACCGTACGATTGATGATATTGCTAAAGATGCCAAGCTGAATCCTTTCGTAGTCCGTAAAAGCAGCGGGCTGGCTCATAAACTTTCACTCACGCAGCTCAAAGAGCTCGTTACGTCACTGCGCGAATTTGACACGCGTTTAAAGAGCGAATCGGTCATTGCCGACGACGTTGTGCAGTTTTATTTACTAGAGCTGGCGCAGTAATTATTCAGTGACGGTCACTGTACCGGTCATACTGGGGTGGATAGCGCAGTGGTATTTGAATGTACCCGTGGTAGCGAAGGTAAAACTGTAGCTTTTGCCATTTGCTAGGTTACCGCTGTCGGGACCGGTTTGGCCATCGTTTTCAGTTACGGTGTGGGTCGCACTGTCTTTGTTTGTCCAGGTCACGGTAGAGCCTTTTTTGACGGTGATATCTGCCGGGCTAAAGGCGAAGCCTTCGATAGTTACGCTGCCAGTTGCAGTTGGGTTGGAGCTGTTCTGGGTACTGCTTGCGGGCATGTTATCTTGATTGCTACTGGTACTTGGGGTGGTGGTCTTGTTGTTTGACTTGTGCAGTGCCAAATACGTTCCGCCACCAGCTAGAACCAAGATTGCCACTACCACTATTGCTAAGACTGATTTATTCATAATCTACCTCCACGATTAGTAACTTTTAGTGTACTCCAAATAAAACAAAAAACCGCTCGTTTTTTAGGCGAGCGGCTTCGTAAGCTTGGGTAGCGCTATTTTTTCTTAGCTGGTGCTTTTTTGACGGCTGGTTTCTTGGCTGGAGCCTTTTTGGCCGGAGCAGCTTTCTTGGCTACCGGCTTAGCGGCGGCTTTCTTGGTGCCGGTGTGCTTGACACCAGCGGCTTTAGCCCTGGCAGCCAGCTGCTTCTTGATGCGAGCAGCTTTATTTTTGTGCATCACGCCTTTTTTGGCAGCTTTATCGACGTTGCTCTGGACGGCGGCGTGCGTTTTGGCGTCACTTTTCTTTACGAAGGCCTTAAGGGCGCTTTTCAGGGTGCGCTTGGTTTTGGCGTTTCGCACGGTTGCTTTGCGAGCAGTTTTTACGCGTTTTTTAGCTGATTTAATGATGGGCATTTATGTGTAATCCTTTAAGTTTAACTTCAGCATGAAACTATACCGGTTACGACTCCTGTTGTAAAGGTGTGGAAAAGCCTCGACAGTCATTAACACTTATGGTAGTATGCCAATAAATAAGCGAAAGCGTTAAAATAAAAATATGGATGCCAATCCCAAACAACAGCTGGCCGAACGCCTGAAACAGGCGAATAACGTCCTGGTTACGGTGAGTGCTAATCCGTCGGTTGACCAGCTGTCGGCCTGTATCGGTCTGACTTTGGTGCTTAATCACATGGGTAAGCACGCCACAGCAGTATTTAGCGGTGAAGTACCCTCGACAATAGAATTTTTAAAGCCCGAAGAAACGCTCGAAAGAACCACCGATTCACTGCGTGATTTCATAATTGCCCTCGATAAATCCAAGGCCGATAAACTGCGCTACAAGGTCGAAGACCAAGTTGTCCGTATTTTTATAACCCCATATAGGACATCGATTTCGCAGGATGACCTCGAATTTAGCCAAGGTGATTTTAATGTTGATGTAGTAGTGGCTCTGGGTGTGCACCAACAGTCAGAACTTGATCAAGCAATTACGGCTCACGGCCGGATATTGCACGATGCGACCGTAGCAACTATTAACACAAATAAAAACGGCGATTTAGGCAGTTTGAACTGGGTAGATACATCGGCCAGCAGTTTATCCGAACTAGTGGTCAGCCTAACTGATGTCCTAGACAAAGGCGCCTACGATACTCAAACCGCTACGGCACTCCTA
Organism: Saccharimonadales bacterium (SeqCode); assembly: GCA_041649215.1. GTDB lineage: Bacteria > Patescibacteriota > Saccharimonadia > Saccharimonadales > UBA4665 > JBAZNN01. The sequence continues at coordinate 594,433 of JBAZNN010000001.1, read as the reverse complement.
ACGGGTATCGTGGCGGCTACTGAGCGCTTTAGCAACGACAAAACCTCACCAAAAACCATGAGTGCCAGTGCTGAGTTAATGGCTGCTGGCGCAAACCAACAATTGATCGCTACTCAGCTCGAAGAGCCAGAGGTTCCGGTTGTGCCGAAGCAGTCAAATGACGGAGGTCGGTCAGCCGACGGCAACACAGCGGCGGCCAAAAAAGACCCGGGCGAGCTGGATATCGACCACGAGAGCCGCAAAAAAGCTCCCGAGCCAGTGCAGGAAGTGCCAGACGAGCCAGCAGAGTCCAAGCAACCCCAGGTACATGTTGATGAGAATGGCCAACTAACAACCCTTGGTGACGGTAGCTCCGAGCCAGAAATATCCACGGTTCGCGGCGTTTCATCTGAGGGCGACATTACAGAATCGGCATCATCCACAAATGATGAGCCGGCCAATGACTCTCGCGAACGCGTACTTAGCCCGCCAGAACGAGGCGGCAAACTGACAGCTAATATCGACGAGGAAGATTTAGATCCAGGAACCGAAGCATTGACGCTACCAGCTGTTGATACACCGGTACTAAGCCATAACCAATCCGGCTTCTCGGCCATGCCCAATGATTTCTCAGCACCTGAACCTAAAGCGTCCGATAGCTCGGCTGTACCCATTACTCCAGATGAAACACTGACAGAAATAGAGCAGGCTGTCGAGAGCCCACACGCGCTTGATCCTTCTGAAATCGCTGCGCCGAACGTCAATGAGGCCCGTGATGCCGTCGAGGCGGCACTAAATGACAGCGTATCTAAGCCGCTCGAGCCCATTACTTCGTTGAATGCCCAGCCACTCGGCAATGATCTGCGTGGTAGCACACCTCCAACCGGCCAGCCCACAGGTGCTCTAAACGCAGGCTTTAACGAGCCAACCCCTGGTAGCACGCCCGCCGACCGATCCTTAGACATGCCTTTGCCTTCAAATCAGTTCCCGAACCAGCAGCCCCAATCACCAAGTACATTCCCCGGCGCCCCGCAACCTGGTACCGACACGCTGCCGCCAGCACCACCGGTGCCGCCACCGATGCTCCCGCCGATGTAGCATGGTATCCTGTCCGTAATGCAAGGAATTCTTCTCGTAGATAAGCCAAAGGGGTGGACTAGTTTTGATGTCGTAAATTATGTGCGCAAGATGGTTGCCGTCCACGACGGCAAGAAGCCTAAGAACACAAAAGTTGGGCATACCGGCACGCTTGACCCACTGGCGACCGGTTTACTCGTGCTACTAATCGGCAAAGAATACACCCGTAAAGCCACTGAGTTAACCAAACTCGACAAAGTTTACGAGGTCACTATGAAGCTCGGCCAGACTAGCACGACCGCGGATGACGAGGGCGAAAAGACAGTCGTATCTGACACTGTTCCTTCCAAAGAAGCCGTCGTGAGTGCTCTGGAGAGGTTTACTGGCCAAATCATGCAAGTTCCACCGGCTTTTTCGGCTATGAAGATCAATGGTCAACGGGCTTACAAACTGGCTCGCGAGGGCAAGGATGTAGCGCTCGAAGCGCGCCCAGTACATATTTATACGAATGAACTATCAAGCTACGAATATCCTTATGTGGAGTTCGTAAGCGCAGTTGGCAGCGGCACATACATTCGTAGCCTAGTCGAAGACTTGGGAAAAACCTTAGGCACCGGTGCCTACATGTCCGATTTGCGTCGTACCAAAATCGGTACGTACGAGCTTGCAGACGCCGTAGTAGTCGAGGGCCTAAAGGTTGAACACATACTTGGCTCACTGCGCACATAGCTTGCTATAAGAGGCAATATCTGCTATACTCCTCTGTAACGCCATCGAAGATTATACAAAGTATAAAATCTCCAAAGTAAGTTAGGAAGTGAATGATCTCAACAGAGAAAAAGACTAAGGTTGTTAAAGACCTGCAAGCAGACAAGAACGATACTGGCAGCTCGGCTGTCCAGGTTGGTATTTTTACCGAACGCATCAAGGAGCTAACCGAGCACCTGAAGGTGAACAAAAAAGACTTTATGGCTCGCCGCGGCCTATTGCAGCTCGTTGGCAAGCGCAAGCGTTTGCTGCAGTACATTGCAAAAAAAGACGGCCAAGCGTATCTAGACCTGATTGCTAAACTCGGCATCCGTCGCTAACAAGTGCGTAGACTAGGTTCTCGAAACTCGAGAGCCCAAGCTTGTGCACATTAACGTTCATCAAAACGTGGGCAGAGACCAGATATATAGCTCGTGATTACAGCACAAGCCCGTGAGCCATATATTTGCACCCTGACCATGTTAACGAACAGAAAGGCTTTCATTTAACATATGAGCCAAACAATAAATCCTTACGGAAAAGAACTAATCGTTGTCGAGACCGAATTTTGTGGTCGCAAACTTAGCCTAGAAATTAACCGAGTTGGTTTCCGTACTTCCGCATCGGTGCTGGTACGCTACGGCGATACGGTTGTACTTGGTACGGCTATGGTTGGCAAGCCGCTTCAGGGCTTTGACTACTTCCCATTAAGCATTGATTACGAAGAGAAATTCTACGCAGCCGGCAAGATTAGTGGCAGCCGGTTTATTAAACGTGAAGGTCGCCCAAGCGATGATGCTATCCTGATTGGTCGCCTGATTGATCGTCCGATTCGTCCACTCTGGCCCAAGGGCTACCGCAACGAAGTTCAGGGCGTAGCCTCGGTGCTCAGCCTAGATCCTAGTTTCCGCCCCGATATGATTGCCATGATCGCTATGAGCACGGCATTTATGCTTACCGGCGCTCCATTCGAAGGCCCAGTGGCTGGCGTGCGTGTTGGTATCAACGAGAAAGGTGAATACGAAGCCTTTATGAGTGCGGCCGACCTGAATACAAGTAAGCTTGACCTGGTTGTGGCTGGCACAAGCGATGCCATCATGATGGTTGAGGCTGGTGCCCGAGAAGCCACCGAAGAGGAAGTCACCAAAGCTCTAGAATTCGCCCAAGCCGCCCTCAAACCAGCCGTTGAACTGCAAAACGAGCTTGTTAAAAAGGTTGGTGTCAAGAAGCAAGAATACGAATTGACGTTACCAAATGCTGATCTTCAGAAAACTGTCGACAAATGGGTCGATGGCAAGTTGGGCGCCGCACTGCGCGCGCCATATCCCGAGCGCAATGAAATGGTCAACGAGCTAAAAGAGGCTATGCACGCTGACTTCGCCGACAAAATTGGTGAAGATTACGCCACGCTGCGTACCGAGTATGACGAAGCTTTTCAGATGGCGCTGCATAAAGATGTACGCAAAGGTATCGTCGAAGACGGTGTCCGTCCAGACGGCCGAAAACTTACTGAAATCCGTCCACTTAGCAGCGAAGTTGGCTTGCTGCCACGAGCTCATGGTTCCAGTATCTTTACCCGTGGTATGACCCAAGGGTTTAATATCGTTACCTTGGCACCACTCAGCTACGCGCAGATGGTTGACACCATGGAAAAGAGCGAAGAGCGTCGCTACATGCACCACTACAATGCCCCAGGTTACACGGTTGGTGAAGTTCGTCGCCTTGGCAGCCCAGGTCGCCGCGAAATCGGACATGGCTATTTGGCTGAACGTGCCCTAGCAGCTGTATTGCCAGAAGAAAACGAGTTCCCGTACACCATTCGCACAGTAACCGAAATCATGAGCCAGAACGGCTCGACATCAATGGCGGCAACCTGCAGTAGCTGTTTGGCGCTGATGGATGCCGGTGTACCGCTCAAGCGTCCTGTAAGTGGCATCGCCATGGGCTTGATGGTAGACGGCAAAAATACCTACGTACTGAGTGATATCGCCGATGCCGAAGATTTTGCCGGTGATATGGACTTCAAGGTTACTGGTACGAGCGAAGGTATCACGGCGTTGCAGATGGATATGAAAGTTCACGGTTTGCCAGTTTCAGTGCTCAAAAAGGCACTCGAGCAGGGCAAAGATGGCCGAGCTCACATCCTAGAGCACATGCTAACCACGCTTGCCGAGCCGCGCGCCGAGCTCAGTCCGTATGCTCCACGTGTCGAGACTATTACTATCAACCCGGACAAGATCCGTGAAGTGATCGGCAAGGGCGGCGAGACCATCCAGAAGATTACCAGCGAAACCGGTGCCGAAATCGACATTAAGGATGATGGCACCATCATGATTTCGAGTCCCGATGGTGCTTCGATCGCTGCAGCCAAGCAGTGGATCCAGAGCATTACTGAAGATCCCGAAGTTGGCGCCATCTACTACGACAAACCGGTCGTAAGCGTCATGGACTTCGGTGCGTTCGTGCAGATTATGCCTGGAAAAGACGGCTTGGTACACATCAGCGAATTGTCCGAAGACCGAGTCGAGAAAACCAGCGATGTCGTCAAAGAAGGCGACAAAGTAACCGTAAAATTAGTAGCCATCGACGACCGTGGCCGTCTGCAACTCAGCATGCGTGCCGCTGCCCGAGAACTCAAAGATAAGAAGTAGCTATGAATCTGAAAGCACTCAGTAAGTTCCACAAAACCAAAGTAGGTCACCTGGTATTTGGGCTTGTCGAGCTACTCCTGGCCTATACTTTCGCCTCACTAGCAATCGGTAGTGGCCGGTTCTCCGAATACGGCCTAGCTATCATTTTTCTAGCCGGCTTTTTGCGCAACATGCTTAGGATATTCCTGGTACGTAAATGAGTATATTTGTTCTCCAGCAAAAAGACATGCAACGCAAACCAGTACTATTTACCTTTGCGTATGGTAACAAGACCATGGCTGGTACACGGAGGCGCTGGGCGGATATTATTCGGCTGGGGCGGGTTAATCGATGGCTTATCTTTGCTCTGAACACCTTCTTGCTCGCAGCCGCGGTCACCCTAGCCATTTTGGTAATTATGGTTGAGGGAAAACAGAGCTGGATAACGCTGCTGTGGCTATTGCCTCTGTCGAGTCTAGCGCCTGGCACAGTGCGGCTGTTTAACTTACAGATGGGCAAAGGATATACGCTTACTTCAGAGAAGGTAATACTAGAAGAAATCGTCAACGATGCAAACAATAATATGAAAGCGCCGCGACATGACAGTTAATGATAAGCAAACAAAGCTAGACGCCATAAAACGGCGGATTTTAGATGAAAAAGTTTGCCCGGAATTAGCGAAGGGAGCCACACAGCTGGTGTTTGGAGTCGGGAATTCGGCTGCTGACATAGTTTTTATAGGTGAGGCACCAGGTAAGAGCGAAGACGAGCAGGGTGAACCTTTTGTTGGTGCAGCAGGGAAGTTTTTGAATGAGATGCTCGAGATGATTGGGCTGGGGCGGAAGGACATATACATTACTAACATCGTCAAGTACCGGCCACCAAATAACCGCGACCCATTGCCAGAAGAGAAAGCGGCGTTTCTGCCATATCTGGTCGAACAATTGAAAGCAATTCAACCTAAATTGATTGTCACCCTAGGCAGGCACAGCATGGATGTGCTTCTGCCCGGGCTGAAAATCAGCCAAGTGCACGGTAAACCGATGAAAGTGAAGGATCACGTATACCTTCCATTGTTTCATCCGGCCGCAGCACTTTATAACGGTGGACTTAGGCAAACGTTGATTGACGATTTTGCCAAGATCCCCGCAATTTTAAAGAAAATCTAAATTATTTCTAAACAGAAAGGAAATAACTAAATGGACAATAAACCAAATAACAACCGACCAAGGCCAAATAGACCTAGCCGGACTAACGGACGACCAAATACTGGGCGACCGCAGAATAACTCTGGTGCTAACCAGGGCGGTGAGCAACGCAGCGGCGTTAGCCGCGGCGCGGCCGTGCGTGCCCAAAAACGCACCCAAATGGATGCCCAGCGCATCGCCAACCAATATCAAGCAGCTCCGACCGATGAGAAGCGTCGAGCAAACTTTATCGACGACAGTCCGCGCCTGAAAATCATCGGTCTAGGTGGTATGGACGGCGGTGGCTCTAAAAACACCATGCTTGTGGAGTACATGAACGACGCTGTAATTATCGATGCCGGTAACGACCTAAGCGTTGATCTGCCGGGCATTAACTACGGTATTGCTGATACGACTTATCTAGAAAGTATCAAGCACAAATTACGAGCCTACATAATTACCCACGGACACCTTGATCATATCGGCGCTTTGCCGCACATCGTACCGAAGTTCCCAGCACCAATTTACGGAAGCAAATTTACCATCGGCCGTGTCGAAGAAATCTTCGAGAATTTCGGTCTGCCAATGCCGCAGGGCTTTGAATTGCAAACTGTCACGATGAACGAAGACACACACGAGCGCCTAAAGGTTGGCGAATTCTTCGTGGAATTAGTGCGGATCACGCACTCCATTCCTGGTTCTACCTGTGTGGTGCTTGATACGCCCGTTGGCCGCATCATCAACACCGGCGACTTCCGTTTTGATCCAAACCCACTTGATCACGAGCGAAGTGATATCGAACGCCTCAAAGAACTCGGTAACGAAGGCGTGTTGGCACTACTCAGTGAAAGCACCACCGTAGAGCGCATGGGGCGCACCCCATCAGAGAGCACTATCGAACAGAGCTTTATAGATATCATGCAACAAGCTCCGGGCCGTATCTTCGTCGGACTGTTTAGTACCAACATGAACCGTGTCCAGATGATCGTGAACGCCGCTATCCACCACAATCGCAAGATTGCCATGGACGGCCGCAGTATGGTCAGCACCCTAGAAATGGCAGTGCGCCACGGCTTCATGAAAGTCCCAAGGGGAACTTTTGTGCCGATTGCCAGCGTCGCCAACATGAAAGACGACGAAGTAGTTGTCGTCTGTACTGGTAGCCAGGGCGAACCAAGCAGTGCGTTGCAACGCATGGCCAACGGTGAGCACCGTCACATAAAGCTCAAAGAGCAGGACACAGTCATACTTTCGAGTACGCCTATCCCGGAAAGTGGCAACGATGCCCACGTCGGTGTAATGGTAGACAATATGACCCAAAAAGGCGTCCACGTGTTCGAAGCCCGCAACCACGAACTAGATAAAGTCGGCCCACTACACGTTTCCGGCCACGCCAGCCAAGACGAATACGCCGAAATGATCCAGTACACCAAACCGAAATTCTTCATCCCGATTTACGGCGCATACCGCGTTAAGCAGCGCCACATAGATCTGGCTATTGAGCAAGGTATCCCGCGTGCCAATACGATTAACGCGCTCAACGGAGAAGTTATTGCCTTGACTCCAGACAAAATGGAAATTATCGGCGAAGTACCAAGCGGTACTATTCTGGTTGACCAGAGCGGCGCGATTGTAAACAACATAGTAGTGAAAGACCGTGTGCTGTTGGCCGAGGAGGGTCTGGTGGCCGTAGTGCTGACAATCGACAAAAAAGCCGGCACGCTCATGACTAGCCCGGATATCATTAGCCGCGGCTTCATATACATGCGCGAGCAAGAAGAGATCATGAACGGTTTGCGTACCGAGCTGCGTCGGGCAGTGCAGCAGCGCTTCAAGCGTATCGACCTCGACAGGTTCAAGGCCGAGCTCAAAGACCACGTTACACACTATTTGTTTGAGCAGACCCAACGTAGCCCGATTGTGATTCCAGTAGTGAACATCATTGGCGGTAAAGGCGAGGTGAAAACCGTTGTCAATGGTCGCACCAAGACCTCCGATGACATCGCCAAAGAGCAAGAGCTGCGCTTCCAACAGATGCGAGAACGCCTTCTGACCCAAGACGCCCGCGTCGATTAACCTGAAATTCATGCCACCAGAAACTGCCGTCCAGCATAGCTGGCCGCACCTTTCTGGTTCTTGGCACATTGCGGCGTCAAAAACTTCGCTACTCACTCACCGTACTAGTTGTACGGTTCGCTCCGTTGCTCATTTCTTCCTTGCACTGCACTCAAACATGAATCTCAGGGCATCTTGAAGCGTTAGCGGATTGACAAAGGTTGTAAATATTGCTATAATCTGCATTTAGACATCGATGATGTCTGCTGGAAGAACCAAGTTCTTACAGGAAGGCTTGAAAAGCCTTCAGGCAGATTTCCAGCACGTAGCCACTATTGGCGCAGTGCTGATAATCTACTTCGCATAAACTGATTTTTTGACGTCAACAACACTATATAGGAGAGCCACTATGACAAAAGATCCGAACCTGCACGATTTACCAGCTCATGATCCAGAAGAATGGCTACCCGACGAAGCTCACGGTGACGAGGCGCTGCTAAGCCTCTTGCGCGAGAAAGAGGCTGTTGGAGAGAGAAAAGCTAACCTAGAGATTGAGCTGTACGAGGCGCGGAGCGACTTCGATAATCTCAATCAACGAATAGCCCACAGGTTGGGTGAGCTTGGGCTAACACTGGAGTCACCAGAGATACACATAGACCAGCCTCCTCAAGAACAAGAATAATTGTTATACTAAACTCGAAATGGCAAAAAAGAAAAAATCGAAAAGTAGGGCAAAAGCAGTCGAGGCGACCGAACGGTCACCGTTTTGGGCGTATAGCGCGGCTATTCTGCTTTTTATTGCCGCGGCATTTCTGCTACTCGGAGGTTTTAACGCCGGCGGGCCATTACCGAAAGATCTATTCCACGGAGCTTACTGGCTACTAGGCTGGTTTGCGTACTTCACACCTGTAGCACTCGTCTATTGGGGCGTTTACAAATTTATGGCCGAAGATCGATTGATACCGTTATCGAAATTATTCGGTATGTTCGCGGTACTGTTATTTGGTTCTAGCTGGCTGCACACTGCCTTCGCGGCTAAGCAACCGGATGGTAGTTTTACTGGCGGTCATGGCGGCAATGCCGGCATGGTTGTTGGCAACGCTGTGCTTAACGCGCTCGACAAGATACCGGCCAGCATCATGTTTTTTGTATTTACGCTTTTGGCCGTGTTCTTCGCGTTTGGCATATCACCGAAAGTTATTTTGAAGCTCGGTGCTCTGTTTAAGCCGCGCATGGACGAAGATAGTAATCTGGCCGATCTGAAGGCTAAAGCCGCCGCCAACAGCTTCCAGATGAATGAGGGCGTGCCAGTGGAGCACCATAGCAAAACAGAGCCACGGCTATCTACTCTCAAAAACACCGCCCAAAAACTTGCCGCAAATGAAGACCACCAGGCGCTTACAACGGCTAGTGATCCAAACTGGAAATTCCCAAGCGTCAATTTATTGAATCAAAAACAAGACAAGGCCGATGCCGGCGATGTCGAGGGCAACGCCCAAGTTATTAAAGAAACATTTGAGAACTTTAATATCAATGTCGACATGGAAGGTGCCAACATTGGCCCTCGTGTGACACAGTACACCCTCAAGCCGCCCACCGGTGTTAAGCTGACCAAAATGACAGCTCTCGAAAACAACCTGGCGCTAGACCTGGCCGCCCAGAGTATCCGCATGGAAGCGCCAATCCCTGGCAAGCGAGCGGTGGGCATCGAGGTGCCGAATGTCAAACCAGCCATTGTGCGCCTGAGCTCTATGTTGCAATCGCGCGATTGGGCAGAGCTGACCAGTCCACTTGGTTTTGCTATCGGCAAAGACATCGCCGGGAAACCAGTGGTCGCGGATCTGGATAAGATGCCGCACTTATTAGTAGCTGGTCAGACTGGTTCGGGTAAATCGGTCATGATCAATACCATCCTGACGAGTTTGCTTTATCGCAATTCGCCGTCCGACCTTAAGCTGATTCTGGTTGACCCAAAACAGGTCGAACTCAAGCCTTATGATGGGATCCCGCACTTGCTGGCGCCGGTGATTACCGAGCCAGAGAAGTGTATTAGTGCGCTTAAATGGTCGGTTGCCGAAATGGAGCGACGCTACCGCGCCCTAGCCGAGGTGAACAAGCGCAACATCGGCGAATACAACCTGCTAAAAAAAGAAGAGGGCATGCCGTACATCATCATTGTTATTGATGAGCTGGCCGACCTGATGATGATGGCCGCCCGCGATGTCGAAGCACTGGTGGTACGTATAGCTCAAAAGTCTCGTGCGGTTGGTATACATCTGGTTTTGGCCACACAGCGTCCATCGGTTGACGTTATTACTGGGCTTATCAAGGCCAATATTCCAGCACGTATCGCCTTTACTACAGCTAGCCAGGTAGACTCACGGACGATTATCGATCAAATGGGCGCCGAGAAACTTCTTGGTCGAGGTGACATGCTGTTACTGACGGCCGAAATGCCAAAACCAAAGCGCGTGCAGGCGGCCTTTATAGGTGATGACGAGACGAATAAGATTACGGACTTCATTCGTGAACAACGGCCGCCACAATACGATGACGAGGTTATAAGCCAACCGGTACAAATCGGCAAGGGTAGTGTGGTTAGTGATATGAACTTTAGCGACGCTGACAATGATATGTTCCACGACGCCGTGCGGGTAGTTATAGAAAACAAAAAAGCCAGCACCAGTTTATTGCAACGTCGCTTGCGTATTGGCTATGGCCGAGCCGCTCGGCTAGTCGAGCAGATGGAAGAGCAAGGTATCGTTGGGCCGGCCGATGGCAGCCGTCCGCGCGAAGTACTAGTAAGCAGTCTGGATCAAGTCTTTGGTAGTCACGAAACCGACCTCCCTGAAGAATCCGATAAAGACGAATATCTAGCTCAGTAAAGTTTACAACGTGTCATTTACAGGGGTGTATATATTTCTGCGACCCTTATAAATTACCGAATAGGCACCTGCAATATGAACAAAACTTTTGCGCTAATATGCTTGCAATTTGATTTGCATAGGCCTAACATAAACTTAAAACAAACAGCCGAAATGGGGGATATAAGTGGCAACCATGTTTGGTACTAATCGAGAGACTGTAGCGAGCATGAGCTTGCCACTACTCCCACCCGGCGAAAACTCATTATCGGCAAATTTGAAAGCTCCTGTTACAAGCAGGAGCTTTTTAGTTGAACCAGTGAGGCAGGGTCTGTCGTGAACATTACGGAGGCGCTTGCAACAACCAATGAGCTTGAAAATATACTAAGCGATCCCAGGTCGCCAATTGCTAGCGACAGGCGTCTTTTTGTTTGTGAAAGGGGCGTGTACCCGAAAGATAGTGAGCTAAAGATTCTTCTGGATTCGGTCACTGGTCTGCCGTATCCGTTAATGCCGTCCGATGAAGAAATCCCCTTAAATGATGGTGAGGTAGCTGGCTGGCATCACGGCAACCACCCGCATAGTCACCCGGCGCTACAAACCACTGGCGGTAAAGCCCTTCGGAGTTCCCAACTTCAACTCGTAAGACATGATCAGCACAACCACACCGAAAATGCTTATCACAGCTTTGAGGTGGGGCCATGGATTCATCGTGATCTGGGACACCAAATGGGTGCTACATTGCTTGCTTCAGCGTGTTGCAAGCACAGACTTGCGATAGTGTGCCAAGACAACGCACTGTGGCTACAACCACTAACTAACGATAAGAGTGCGCGTCTACATGTTCAAGCTAGTCCAGTGGAAATCGAAGAAGACGATATAGAGGAGTTTCGCAATACTATGCAGCTTGGTGATATGGCGTTCGACGAAGTATTTACATTGCTAAGCTTGCGTCGGCAAAGAGATGCTGCGGTGAGCTCTCGTAATTTTAGAACAGGCTATGATCAAACGCGAGACTTATTCATTACCTATGTATTGAATCAAGACTTATCTAATATAAAACGCAAGGCTATCAATAAATACATAGACACCGGTGATAGCGTCAGGGGTCATCGATTACTCGCTAGGGCGGCACATGAGCTTGTGCAGAACGTAGTTACTTTCAACGGTCAAACTTTGCACGATTTATATCAGGATCTACACAGAGCAAGCATGCTCAATCCGAACATGCCGCAGAGCGCCGGGGAATTAGTTAAGGTGAAGCTAGGTAACGTAGAAAAACGTCTGTCACTTTTGCCCAGGTTTCGCGAAGAATTAATTAGGCGCCGGGAGCTGGCGGCGGCATAGTTGACGAACAGGGGTGAGTAGGGTACAATACACCTACTATTAACTCAGCTTACAGCTATAGGGCATGTAGGCTTTAACCAAAGGAGTTCGAATGAACCAATACGAAATTGCGATTTTGTATGATCCAGATCTAGAAATCGATCTGGAAAAGGCAACTTCTCGTGTCGAGAAGATATTTACCGACAATGGTGCCAAAATCACCAACGCCGACAACTGGGGTAAGCGCAAGCTAGCCTACCCAATCAAAAAGAACGAATCAGCCGTGTATGTTTTTTACACGCTTGATGTGCCGGCAACAGCTGTCCGCAAAATCGAGACAACGCTGAACATAACCGACGAAGTCATCCGCTTTTTGATCACCAAGCCAGATCTAAAGGCTATCGCCAAAGCTGAAGCTGCCAAGGCATTGAAAATCGAGCAGGCTGCCAAGCGTGGTGACCACAGCGACGACAAAGAAGAAGACGACGAAGAGTAGGAGTAAGGGCGTTTGCAATCATGCTTGCATGAATTTTAGGCTCGGCGACGCCCTCTTATCCGAAGGATTAGAGTAATAGTAGGCTTGACGGGCACTTGCAATCAGGCGTACGGTAGAAATACTAATAAATAAGGGACATAGTTTCCTACAAGGAGGGACGAGTAATGGCTCGATCATTTAACCAAGTAATATTAATGGGGAATCTAACCCGTGACCCAGAGCTTCGGGCTATCCCTAGCGGTCAGCAAGTTTGTAGCTTTAGCTTAGCGCTAAATCGCAGCTACAAAGGTTCTGACGGCAACTGGCAGGAAGCCACCGATTTCATTGATGTGACTGCCTGGGGGCCACTAGGGGAGCGTGTAGCGCAATATTTGACTAAAGGCCGCCCCTGCCTGGTAAACGGTCGGTTGCAAAGCCGCAGCTGGGAGCAAGATGGCCAGAAGCGCAGCAAAGTCGAAGTTGTCGCCCAAGACGTGACATTCCTCGGCGGCGCCGGCGGCGGTGATGGGGGTAATAGCAGTGGAGCACCAAGCGGTAGCTCCGGTAAGCCAGCACCGCAAGCCAAGAAGCAAGATGACGTTGTCATCGAGGATATCGGCGAAGAACCGATCAATCTAGACGACATCCCGTTTTAACAAATTATTGACCGCACATTCCGGGCGAAAGACCTGCGTCAAAAATCCTCACCGTACCTAGTACGGCTCCGATTTTGTGCTCGACTTTCATCCCAGGCTGCACTGGCCAAAATTCGTTAAAATCTAAGTTTTAAGGAGAAAATATGGCTGAACTATCAGAGAACTGGATGCGAGGCTCAATTTACCCTCCGATGTCAATCGAGGACGCGCAAGCAAAGATCCAGTTGGCAGGAGAGAGCCTGCACGCAAAGCTTGGTGCGGGAGTGAAGAGCAATGACCCAGAAGTTACACAAAATGCAGCCGCAGAAATGTTTGCGGCGGGTATCGAATTTGGCCCATTCAGCATGCTCGACGCGATACGTAGCGTCGCTATTGAACAACATAGATTACAAGGAGAAATTTAATGGCAAAGATATTTAAACACCGAACAGACGTAGCATATTTTGACTATAAGGATTTCAAAACCTTGCAGCGCTACGTGAACGTTTACGGACAAATTGAACAGCGCAAAAAGACTGGCCTGACCGAGAGTGAACAACGTCACTTGGCCGTAGCAATTAAAAGGGCTCGCCACATCGCGCTGCTGCCTTTCGTTGCGAATGCCTAAATCACCATTTTTGGCGATTAAACAAGTAGAAACACAGGTGGGAACCACGCTGCGCGCTGTCGACGTCGACTCGCTCGAAGCCGATGGCCGCAGGGTGGTACTGAATATTAAACGGCTGATGGTAGACACTCGGCTGGACATCCGCGATTATGAACTGAGTGAAACCCGAGAAGAGCAGCTAAAATATGCTCACGAGGGCAAAAAACGCTTGGAGCAATTCCGGCGTAGCATACTGACCGCCAGTGAATATAATATATTTAGCGCGATCGACGTGGCACAATTGACTGCTGAACTAGACCAGATAAGAGAAGATTTATTGTAGGAGAACACCAATGGCACTAAGTATTACAAATTTGAAAAAGGGTGTGTTATTTCAACTCGACGGCGTGCCGTATCGAGTGGTTGATTATAACCAAAAAGTGATGGGCCGCGGTGGTTCTATCGTGAATGTGCGTATCAAAAGCTTGCTCGATGGCAAGGTGCTCGATAAGACTTTCAAGGGTAACGAAAGCGTAGATAGCGCCGACGTAAATAACCAGAGCGTGCAATACTTATATTCTGACGGCAACACCTTCTACTTTATGAACGAAGATAGCTTTGAGCAGTTTGAAGTCTCGGCTGATCTGGTTGGTGATGGAGCGGGCTACATGAAGGAAGGCGACAAAGTCACTTTGCAGCTGTTCGATGGCCGGCCAATCAACGTAGAACTACCTAAAAACGTGCCACTAAAAGTGACCTATACCGAAACGGCCGTCAAAGGCGACACAAGTTCGAGCATCCAAAAAGACGCGACGGTTGAAACCGGCCTCACAATTAAAGTACCGGCCTTTATCAAGCAGGGCGATTTAATATCGGTTGACACCGCTACCGGCGCCTACCGCGAACGCGTAAAAGATTAATATGAAGCAGCGCCTGGATCACGTTTTAGCCGAGCGAAAGCTGGTGGCTTCGCGGAGCCAGGCCGAGAGTTATATTCGGCTGGGTCAAGTAAAGGTTAATGGCAAAGTAGTTACCAAAGCCGGTACTTTAGTTGGCGAAAATGATGATATAAAGCTGGAGGCAGGCGTGCAATATGTCAGCCGGGCGGCTCTAAAACTAAAAAGCGCCGACGAAATTTTCAAGCTAGATTTTGCAGATAAAATTGTGCTCGATGTAGGTAGCTCAACTGGCGGTTTTACGCAGTACGCTCTGCAGCATCATGCCAAGAAAGTTATCGCCGTGGAGGTTGGCACCGATCAGCTACATCCAAGCTTGCGGGACAACCAACAGATAGAATTACACGAAAAAACCGATATTCGTGATTTCAAAACTGAACACAAAATTGATCTTGTGGTGGGTGACGTATCGTTCATATCGCTGCGTGAGATTTTGCCGAGTGTGGCACGGTTGGTAGACAAAAACACCGATATTGTAGCCATGGTAAAGCCACAATTTGAGGCGGCACAAAGCAACCTGAAACACAAAGGCGTGATCAAAAATGACAAAATGCGTCGTGATATTTTGAAGGCTTTTGAAGTCTGGACTCAAGGGCATTTTCGGATTATCGCTAAAGCCGATTCGCAGATTCCCGGTGGCAAAGGTAATGTTGAACGCTTCTATTTACTTCGGAAACTAGTATAAATAGTGGTTGGCAAAATTTACGGCCATCTCATATTCCAACTTCCACCGTCGAACTGCTAGAATACGCTTATGTATTATTTCCCGAGCCGCGTCGTTGCTGGCGAAATGCTTGCCAAAGAATTGGTGCCAAAATACCGCTTCGAAGATTGCGCCATTGTCGCGTTGAGTGATGGTGGTGTGATGGTTGGGGCGCAAATAGCCGTCAAGCTGCACTGCGTACTAACGATGTTGTTGACGGCTCCGATTTTCTTGCCTCAAGAATCGGAAGTGCTGGCTGAAATCGACCAACAAGGCACGGTTACCTACAACGATATGCTCTCTACTGGTGAGCTCGAAGAGATCAAGGCGGACTACTTTAGTTATATAGAACAACAAAAGCTGGAAAAGAAGTTCGAGATGAACCGGCTGCTCGGTGCCGGGGGACTGATAAGCGAGGATCTACTAAGAGAACGCAATGTAATTTTAGTCTCCGATGGTTTTAATAACGGTTTGTCGCTCGAGGCGGCAGCGGACTTTCTAAAACCGATTCACATAAAGCGGCTGATTGTGGCGACGCCGTTCGCGACCGTTCCAGCGGTCGACCGGATGCACGTCTTGGCTGACGAAATCTACTGTATAAACGTCATGGAAGAGTTAATATCGATCGATCATTACTACGACACGCAAGATGTGCCGTCGCACGATCAAGTGATCAAGACGATAGAGCAAATTATCCTCAACTGGAAATAAGCAAAGCTGGATTACTATAGGAAGTTTTTGAGGCTTTTAGTATCGAGCAAGGTGATATATGAATTTTCACTGCGTAGTAGGCCCTTGCGGTCGAGCTCAGATAGGGCACGACTGGTGGTTTCGCGGGTGGCACTTATGGAGCTGGCAATGTCTTGGTGTTTAAGCGGTACGTCCAGCAATATGCCGCTAGGAACCTTTTTGCCGAAGCGGTGTGAGGCTGTGAGCAAGAAGGAGATAAGTCGTTCACGGACTGTTCGATACTCAAGCGTCAGAATTCGTTCGCTGTGCAGTCTGTACATTTCGGTCAGCATGTCGGTCAGTGGCAGCGCGGCACTTGGTTGGCTATGCACGAAGGCCAGAAAGTCTTCAAGCGTAACCATCCAGACAGTTGTTGGTGCTAGCGCGGAATAGATTATCGAACGATCCTGCCCGGTAATTGCCCAGGTGAGTGCCAATATTTCGCCGGCTTTACGAATGATTAGTAAGTTCTCTTCGCCGTATTTGGTTATGTCGTAAGCTTTGACCAAACCCTGTTCAATATAAAAAATACCCGGCGGAGATTCGCCGGGTCGGATGACGAACTCGCCCTTCGAGTACGTCAACTTAGTGCCTGTGTGGAAAAAGTTGACGAGAACCTGCATCTGGTTGGCATTCGTCAGCATAGCTTTATTATCACACATGCGTTCTGCGTTGTACACAAACCGGATCAGACTGCCGCTAAGCCTCGGTGTGATATAAATCGCCCTGGGGCTGTGATTAACCTAACTGTCATCTCTTGTGATGTAGCCCATACTGACTGTGTAGCCGCCGAGATGGTTGCAGAAGGAGGAGTTATGGTTAGCCTGCGAAATTTGGATGAGCAATTAAAGCGGGTCGGATGTAACTTCCGCTTCTGGGGGAGATCGGAGATTCGTGAGCTAAGCAACGTGCTGATGACTGACGAAACTATTATGCAGTGTGTCAACGGCGTCTACGAGGGTGGCTTTGCCATGCTTTGCATAACTCAGTACAGGGTGCTTTTGATTGATCGTAAGCCGATGATGTTAACCATCGAAGACCTCCGTTATGACATGATCGCGGAGGTCGATTTTAATAATCGTGTGGTCAATGCCACGCTTCGGATATTTACGCCCGTCAAAAACTTGGTGTTTAGTAGCTGGAGCCAGCTGCGATTACGCAAATCAGTCAACTATATTCAGCAACGGGTTATGGAACTTCGCCAGCATAACATGACGGCGCAACAACTCCAGATGGGTAGCCAGCCCGGCATGCCCCAGCTGTTATCTCAGAGTTCGACAATTAATCCCTACACCAAAGTGCCGCTATTGTCTCGACGTCGTCGCTTTCCAAGTTTTTACTGATAATGCGACCGCTCAAGGCTCCTAACCGTGCTGAGTATTGTGTCGCCACTGTGGCTAGCAGCAGTTATTTGCTAACGTTGAATTTGAATTCGACGACGTCGTTGGGTTTCATAATGTAGGTTTTTCCCTCGGTGCGGACTTTGCCGGCGCTACGGGCGGCAGCCAATGAGCCAGTGGCTAGCAAGTCATCGCAGTCCACTACGTCAGCGGCTATAAAGCCGCGCTCGAAATCACCATGTATAACACCGGCGGCTTGCGGCGCGGTGGCACCCTGCGGGATCGTCCAGGCTCGGACTTCCGTTCCGCCAGAAGTCAGGTAGCTTTGCAGGCCAAGTGTGTCATATGCGGAGTGGATGAGTTGGTTTAGACCCGATTCGGTTTGACCGTAACTCGCCAGCATCTCAGCTCGGTCGTCATCGTCCAGGCTGCGCAGTTCGTCTTCAAGTTTGGCACATATGAACAGAGCGGGCGATGGCGCAACCAGTTGTTTGAGCTCAGTTTGTTTCGTTTGGTTGCCCAGACCGTTTTCGTCGACATTAAAGACGTAAATTATTGGTTTCAGCGTAAGTAACTGTAACTCCTGGCGCAGCCAATCACTGTCTTCCGGCTTCCATCTGCCAGCTTCCGCAAAAAGAGGTTTCCCGGAATCAAGTGTCTGGTTCACCTCTTCGAGTAAGTCGACGTATGTTTTGAGCTTGGGGTTGGCCTTAGCCTCTTTTTGTAAACGGGGCAGGCGCCTAGCGACGGTTTGTAGGTCGGCTAGCACCAACTCAGTATTAATAACCTCTATGTCTTTGGCGGGATTGTGGGCTTCATCGACATGAGTCACATTGGGGTCGTCGAAAGCGCGGACCACTTGTACGATAGCGTTGGTGGCTCGAATGTGGCTCAAAAACTGGTTGCCCAGGCCTTCGCCCTCACTGGCACCCTTGACCAGTCCGGCAACATCTACAAAAGTAACAACGGCTGGCTTGATGGGCGCATTTCCGTATAGTTCGCTCAGTTTTTGTAGTCGCTCATCAGGTACGGGTACCATGCCGGTGTTAGGTTCGATGGTAGCAAAAGGGTAGTTGGCCGCTAGAACCTGCGAATCAGTCAGGGCGTTAAACAGGGTAGATTTGCCAACGTTCGGTAGACCAACGATTGCGATAGACAGTGCCATAGGAGAGTATTGTAACAGATACGGATCAAAAATAACAGAGGCGGTGGAAGCGAAAGCGAGTTGACTTTTTCTGATTTTAAGTTAAAATAACACTGTTAACGTGTGTTGGGCAAACCTCGGCTAGAGCAACCAATTTTATACAGTGCTCGCCTAGAGGCCAATTACGTGTTGGCACTTTGACATGTCAGATTGCAAATTTTGTATGTTTCAGCAATTGCTGGGGATAGAGAGCGCTTAGTTTATGAGCGTTGTCTATCCTCAGTAAATCGCTGAAGATACCCTACGATCCCGGCCTGAAAACCCGGAGATTGGACGGACACTATGTCCACACCAAAGTACCAGATTGAAGAAGGGCTGTCGAAGCGCAACCCTTCTCCCCTCAGTGGAGAGCGTTTGGTGAGTCTTCTCGCCGCCGCTCTCCTCGCCCTGACTGGATGCGCAGCGGTGCTCCTCAGCACCGCCAGCAGCGCGTCAGCCGCCCCGGCAGCAACTGCGACACCGGCAATCGGTGATCACTCGGCCGCACGGAGTTGCCCCAGCAACACCGTTACGGGTAGTGTGTCAGCCAGTGGACTCGTCCCTGGCGGGCTCTACAACCTGCAGTACGGGGTCAACGACCTGGCCGATGTGAACGCTGACGATAGCGGAAACGCCACGTTCACGTTCACGACTGACGCTGTTCCGGCAGACGCGACATCGTTCGATGTCGACCTGCAGCGTCCGACCAGCTCGGGCTTCACACCGATCCCGGTGACTCTCACCGTGGTTGTGTGTGAGGTAGCAACTTCATCGGCTCCGCCCAGCACCACGCCGCCGGCTTCAACGTCGCCACCAGCGTCGTCAACGCCACCGGCTAGCACAACGCCGCCGCGAAAGACCACGCCGGCACCGGTGAAGCACACGGCGGTCGTCGTGCACAAGCCGACGCAAGCTGCCGTCAGCGGTGTGGCCACCACATCCTTCGTTCCTGGTCCGGTGAACGGTGGTGACACTGGCTCTGGCTCTACCGCGTCCAGCAACGGCTGGATGATTGCGGCCGCGCTCGGACTGCTGACGTTCGTCGTCAGCATGTTCGCACCGAAGGCCATCTCGGCGCTACGGCGTCGTGGTGCGCACTCGGCGTAGTCTCGTTGCCGGGGTGTTGGGCGTTACTGCTTTTCTGGTGATGTCCATCATCTCCGGAGGTAGTAAGGCAGGCGAGCAGGCACGGTCAGTAACGGTGGTAACCCCATCGGCCGTGTCTGACTCGTCGCCAACCATGGCAACGAGTACTGTGGATCCGTCGGGCAGCTCGACATCACAGCCAGTGATGCCTAGCCAGACGCCCATGAGCGAAATCGTACCGGCTCCGGCCAGTGCGAACTCGTTTACCATCCAGCTCCGAAGCAGTCAGGTCGGGTTAATTCCGGCTTTGCCAGCTCCGGTTCTGGGCGCGGATGTACCGAGTCACACTACCTACACGCCGCCGGAGTTGCCTGGTACCGACTGGAGTACTACTTCCAGATGGCCTCAGGCTTCAGCTTTTCCGGCAGCGCCAAGTAGTGGCACAGCCTTCGTCTTCGGACATGCCTGTGTGCACCACACTTGCCCGTTCACGAACGTCCAGCTTCGGCCGGATGGCTCGTACACGGTGCGGGCAAGCGACCATGTAATCATCACTACCCCGACGGGTGTGTTGACCTACCGGGTCTGTGCAGTAGGTAAGTCACCAAAATACGGTGTGGATACGTTGGAAATTCCGACGTGTTCTTCCCATCGTGATTTGGTAATCGCTACATGTGAGTACGAGCCGGGTAACGCCAGCTTGTACAATATCGTCGTAGCGGCTACTTTGGTGGCTTCGAAGCGGCATTGACGGCAGTCGAGGGGTGCGGGCATATGCTCTCATTACAGCGGGAATCCGCCCCCCTCGGCCTGGCCGAAAAGAGGTTTACCGACAAATGTCTAGTATCCCTCACGGGATACACGCAATCTGACATGTCGCACTTCTCCTACACATTAAACTTTGAAGCGCATATGTGCATCGTAATGTTTAGAAGAAGTGATGACTTAACACAAGCGCTTTGTTATACTCGTAGATAACTATGAGTGCGCATAAAACAAAGGGTTTGGCTGCAGAAAGCTCAGTGGTGGTGGGCGACGGCAAACATAAGCCTCGTTTGCATTTGCGTATCGGTGGTCTGGTAGCTCTTTCGCTTCTGATTTTGGTAGCAGCGGGAGCAGCAACTTATCTTGTAGTGGGACATGCAAACAAAAGCGAGACAATAAATAATACTCAACCAACTTCGGAGCAGCTCGCATATAAGGGAGATTACAGCGGCGCGCAAGCGCTTTTAGATAAACAACGGGCACAGGCTGGTAGTAAACAAGCGCAAGCCGATGTCTACGCCCAGCAAATAGCGGTTGCCATGAATGTCCAGAAGTATGATCAGGCAAAAACGTATGCTCAGCAAGCTGAAAAACTTGCTCCATCCCCAGGCACTGCGTACATGATCGGCTATATTGCTGAACTATCAGGTGACAAAAAAACAGCACAGACATACCTGCAGCTGGCAATAAATCGTCTAGATAAGACCAAACCGCAATACGAATTATCCTTACGTAGCTATCAAAATGAATTACAGAAGGTTAGCCAGTGATGAAAAAGTTTGGTTGGAGCCTTGGGTTTTTTGCGATAGCTTTGTTCGGTAGTTTAGCATTTGGCCAGCACAAAGCAGCCGCGTTTTCTAACTATTGTGATGTAATGGCCGACCCTTCTAGCCCGGGTGGTGGCACCGCGGCCAATTGTCAAAACGGCCAAAGAGAGACAGCCATGAGTGGCATCAATACCGTAACCGAGTTCAGGAACTACATTAACAGAAATGGTAAGAACACGGCTGGTGGCCAGACTGGTGGCTATGGCTTTCAGAAGATCGGTGTGGCGTATATAAAGGCTGGCCTAGGTGGTAGCAAATGGTCGACCAACCTAGATAACCCGAATATAATTTTAAGAGTTGAGCAGTACAGTCGTTGCATTAACACGGCATTTTACGCGCCAAGTAGCGCGGTTGTTAGATACCCCGACGACTGCAGTACGACAGCTTTATCGTTGGTGTTTAAGAATAAGACAACTGGAACCATCTATTACGCTATTAAGATCGATTGCGGTAACCCTTTAGGTGATTTACAAGGACATATACCAACCTACAACCCGGCGTGGACACTAACTGCGAATGCATGGATAAATAACGTAGCTCCTAGTAGTAATGGTGCTACGGTAACTAGTGTTTATCCCGGACAAGCATTAACGTTTACCTACAACATACGAAATAATGGTCCTGGTACCTCGGCGTCCATTGCCTATAACGATTCGGTGCAATTCTATTATAGTGATGGCTCGTCTAGCGGGCAGAGTTGTTCTTCGGTACCAGTAACTCGCTGGCCGTGCCCAAACTATTCGACTCCGCCGTTAGCACCAGGGGCTCAAACGACCGTCTATGATACGTGGGGATATGGGCTGCCTACTACGGTAACCGCTGTAAAAGTATGCACCTGGCGAGCCTTCGTACCCACCAGTTCATCAGATGCCACAAGTGGTCGAAGCTGGTCTGTCTGTGCCGCTATAAATCATCCGGTGTCGGGTTGTGCTGGCTGGACAATCACGCCATCATCTATAGATCCAACTACTCCATATACCGTTACGGGAAACGTGACAGTCAGTGGCGGTGCGACCGGTGCGGCATACATTAATAGCGTTAGTAACTTTTACATTCACATAACGGGGCCAGGGGTGAATTATCAAAACAATAACGTAGCACCGGTCGCGGTTGGTAATGGTACGCTCTCGGCTTCGGCGGCCATGGGGCCGACCAACAACACCGGTACTTACAATGTTGCTTGGGGAATTACCGGTCCACAGGGGACGGTAGCATGCGGCAGTGATGTGACACTTGTGGGCAATCAATTTACTGTTGCCTACAATCCGTACTTTAGTGTGGTTGGTGGGGATATCGCTGCTGGCCCGGGTTTTGGCTCGGGTTGTACGCCGAATGCCGGCGCGGGCATAACCGGCATGAATAAAGACACGAATGCCGGCGCGGGTCCGTACTTTGGGGCGGGTGCCCAACTAGCTGGCTTAACACTTGGTCCAATAACTTCATTTGCGACTTCGCTGGAAGCGAACGGTGGTGATGCCGGCGGGGGCACGCCGAGCGGTTTGGCCTTTGCCAACACAACCAGAATCGGCACAAAATATGGTGGTGGTCTGGGGCGAGGTGGTTGGTGTGTGACTGATTATGCTACCGATGCGGCTGCCACTCAGACAACAACTACTACAACTCCAAGCAGCCTACCGTCTGGTACATATCTATACAATGGGCCAACACCTGTCACGCTAAACGGCGGGACATTTGGTGCCGGGCAGAAGGTGATACTGGTTGTCAACGGCGGTGATGTGTTCCTGGCCGGCGACATAAACTACAATTATCCGGCTCTAAGCGGCTTTGCGGTCGACCAGGTGCCGCAGTTCCAGCTACTCGTACAGGGCCATAACATTTACATAAAGAACACTGTTCACCAATTGAATGGCTTTTATAGCGCACAACCATCTGGTGGGGCTGGCGGTACGATATACACCTGTGCAACTGGCCCGGGTGCACCGGTTGCCGGTGCTAACCCTGCGACGGATTATGGAACATGTAATCAGCCACTGACGTTCTATGGCGCCGTGTCGGCCGCTCGGATCAGACTCGGGCGAACACTAGGCAACCTCAATACCACCGGTGCGGTGACCAACCAGCCAGCAGAACGCTTCGTGTTTACTCCAGAACTGTGGCTAGGTAATCTCAAGCGACTACCGCCCGGCCCATTGCTGTACCAGTCCTACAGTAGTTTGCCACCAGTTTTGTAGGCTTTTAGATAAGAAGCTTGCAAGAGGGCATAGTGCTCATGCTATAATCGGGGTAATTATGAGTCCCGTTAAAGCTCAATTAGGCAGAAACGAGATGAAAGGGTGCGGATCAAGCTAAGATGACAAAAAAACTTAAAACGACAGGGGCTCTAAAGGTATGAGCATACTGAGTGGGGTTTCGTCATTCTTTGGCCTAGATATTGGTACTACGGCGATTAGGCTTGTCGAGCTGCGCGGCACAGGGCCGACAAAAACCCTCGTTAAGTATGCCTATGTTCCGATTGACGTTAAGCTCGCCCAGAGTGACTCTAAGGCAGATCAGCAAAAACTAGCCCAGTTAATAGCTAATTTGGTAAGCGAAGCCAAGCTATTCACCAAAAACGTTGCCGTAGGTGTCCCTTCGAGCCGTGTCTTCACGACCGTAGCCGACATCGACCGTTTGCCGGTAAACGAACTAGGGAAAGCCATCCAGTATCAAGCCGATTCACTGATTCCAACACCACCAGCCGAGTCTAAAATAGACTGGGCATTGATTGGCGATTCGCCAAAAGATAAGACAAAGTTAGAAATTCTACTGAGTAGTGTGCCTAACAAGTTCATAGAATCACGACTGGATATGATTGAATCGATCGGTCTGAACGTGATAGCGATCGAGCCCGACAGCCTGGCTTTGCCGCGGGCCCTAGTGCCTGCGGGTACGACATTGCCGCAGATGGTCCTCGATATGGGGCAGAACAACACTGACCTAGTTATAACCATGGGTGATGCTCCACGCCTGACACGCTCTATCCCAACTGGTACAGAGCAGATTGTTCGTTCGGCTCAGCAAAACTTAAATATCGACGATAAGCAGGCTCAACAATTTGTTTACAAGTTCGGTGTCAGCAAAGACAAACTCGAAGGGCAGGTCTATCAAGCGATCATTGGTACCGTAGATGTTCTGGTGGGTGAAATCGATAAATCGATTAAGTTCTTCCAGGCACGCTATCCCGAGAGCAAACTTGATCGGATCATCGTCACCGGTGGCGCATCGACCATCCCAGAGTTCCCACTATATCTTGCCAACAAATTTGGACTTAACGTCGAGATTGGCAACGCCTGGCGCAACGTGGCGTTCTCGGCCGATCGCCAAAACGAGCTACTGGCAGTCTCGAATCAGTTTAGCGTAGCGGTCGGTCTGGCGGAGAGGAACGAATAATGATTCAGTTTAACCTTCTCCCCGACGTCAAGATCCAGTACATCAAAGCACGTCGTACGACACGGCTGGTCACGCTCATTTCTATAATCGTCAGCATTGCCGCCCTAGCAGTATTTTTGTTGATGATTGTGACAGTTGACGTGGTGCAAAAGAAGTCTCTGAGCGACGCCAACAAAGACATAGTCAAGTACAGTAAGCAATTAAAGGCAGTACCGGATATAGACAAAATTTTGACTGTCCAAAATCAGCTAAACACCTTGACAGCACTACATGATAAAAAGGCCGTAGTTTCACGCTTATTCAGCTATATATCTCAAGTAACTCCCGCTCAGGCGACCATCAGCAACTTGGCGACTGACTTCACGGTCAATACTATGACTATCAGCGGCGAAGCGCCGTCGCTCGATGTGATAAACGGCTTTACCGATGGGCTGAAAGCAACTACCTATAAGACTGGCGCAACCGGAGCTAGCTCTGCCAGAGCATTTAGCAATGTTGTTTTGTCGTCGTTTGGACGCGATAGCAAAGGGGCAACCTACACT
The DNA here is from genome assembly GCA_041649215.1 of Saccharimonadales bacterium (SeqCode). GTDB lineage: Bacteria > Patescibacteriota > Saccharimonadia > Saccharimonadales > UBA4665 > JBAZNN01. The sequence goes on along the minus strand of JBAZNN010000001.1, from coordinate 569,330 downwards.
ATTACGCTTGGTTTCGATCCATTGATTTTTGATAGTGCTAACAGTGTTACCCTGACTATTCCGGCTGGCACGAGTTCAAATACAACGACATTATTCCAGAAACAGGCGGGGAATTAACATGGCGAAAAATCTCAGTACCAAACGAGCACTCATCGACAAGGCCAACTCGCGTGTCGTGATTGTGACCAGCGTGGCGGCATTCGTGCTGATATTCTCACTTGTAGCTATCAAGGCATTGGTTGGCCAAGCGGCTTACCAAAACCGCATCTTGACCGCCAAACACGCCGCGGTTAAGCAGCTGCGGGCAGATATAACAGCATCGGCCACCCTAAAATCGTCTTATCAGGCATTCACTACTACGGCCCAAAACGTGCTTAGCGGTAATACGGATGGTATAGGCGCGCAAGATGGCAACAACGCCCAGATCATTCTCGACGCCTTGCCGAGCAACTATGACTTCCCAGCGCTTGCGACGACTCTGGAGAAGCTTCTGACGAGCCAAAATCTGCTGATCGGCAGTATTACTGGTACCGACGATGAGGTTAATCAGGTAAATAACCAAGCCAGCTCCGTACCGGTGCCGGTTGCGATGCCGTTCCAGATTGCCGTGACTGGTGATTACGGCTCGATACAAAATCTGATCGGTGCGTTTGAGCACTCTATTCGACCATTTCAGGTTCAGGCGCTAACGATTGCCGGTGACCAGAGTAAACTAACGCTGAATCTTACTGCCCAAACGTTCTTCCAGCCCGCTAAGTCGCTGAACATTACAACCAAGGTGGTGAAATAGTATGAAACAAAAAGACATCGCTCTAATCATAGTAATTGCTGCCATAAGCGCTGTATTGTCGTTCATAATCTCAGGTAGGATATTTGTGACACCGGCCAACCGACAGCAAAAGGTAGAAGTCGTCGATGCCATCAGCCCAGCCTTCGAGACCCCCAGCACTAAATATTTCAATAAAGATTCCATCAATCCAACGCAACTGGTGCAAATCGGTAACAACAACAACCAAAACCCTTTTAGTGGCGCTCGCCATTAAGGAGCACGATGAGTGTTTTATCCGTTGCTGCCCAAAAGCAGGTTGAAGATAGCCTAGTCCAGAGTAAGATCTTAAGCCGTCAAGATTTAAGCATTCTGAAAGTACAGGCCGAGAAAGAGAGCACACCACTTTTGAGCTTACTTGTGAGCAGTGGCAAGGTGAGCAACGAACAGCTTACGAAAACCATGGCTCATGTCACAAAAGTACCGTATGTAAATCTGTCGGAAGCCAAAATTGACCAAAAAACCCTGGAGCTTCTACCAGAGGAGATAGCTGAGCGTTACATGGCCGTCCCGCTTGGGGAGATGCAACACCGTTTGGTGGTGGCAATGCTTGATGCTGATAACGTCCAGGCTGTAGACTTTTTGAGTAATCGCATAGGTCGGCCACTAAAGGTTTATGCTGCTTCCGAGGAAGGTATTCGGCAGGTTCTGCACCAGTACCAGGCAAATATCTCGCAAGAACTCGTCGGTGAGATTAGTTCTATAGGTGACGATATAAAAATCGATCAGACGGCGGCCGAAGAAAAAGCCGCCCAAAGAGCTGCCGATAGAGAAGCAGCCAGCAACATTAAAACTATCGTACAAGATTCACCGATTAGTAAGGCGTTATCCAGCATTTTGGAGTACGCGGCTAAAAACCGGGCGTCAGACGTGCATATCGAGCCACTCAAGGATTCGCTCAAGATTCGCTGTCGAGTTGACGGAATCCTGCGTGAGATCATGAAACTGCCAAAGAGCACCGAACCACCGCTTATATCCCGAATAAAAATTTTATCCAATTTGAAGATCGACGAACATCGTATTCCACAAGATGGCGAGTTCAGTATTAATGTTGCAGGCCGGGATATTGATCTGCGTATTTCTATCAGTCCGGTGGTCTGGGGCGAGCAAGTGGTCATCCGTTTACTCGATAAGTCAGGCTCAAGCTTCAAGCTGGAAGACATGGGGTACAGAGGGAGAGCGCTAAGGGCTATTCGCTCCGGGTTGGAGCGTACCAACGGTATGGTGCTAACGTCCGGCCCAACCGGTTCGGGTAAGTCGACTAGCCTGTATGCTCTGCTGCAAGAAGTCAAAAGCGACGCTGTCAACATCGTGACGCTGGAAGACCCCGTAGAGTATAAAATGGACGGCGTTAATCAGATACAGGTTAATGCCGAAGTGGGGCTGACATTCGCCAACGGCCTACGCAGTATCTTGCGTCAGGATCCTGATATTGTGATGGTTGGTGAGATTCGCGATAGGGAAACGGCCGAATTGGCCGTACAGGCCAGTCTGACGGGTCACTTGGTGTTTTCGACGCTGCACACCAACTCGGCAGCGGGCATTTTACCCCGCTTGCTCGACATGGGCGTCGAACCATTCCTGATCGCTAGCACCGTACATACGGTGATTGGTCAGCGCCTGGTGCGGCGTATCGGTGATAACACCGAAACGTATCAGTCCGATACCGCTGAGACGGCGGCCATTAAAGAAACCATTGGCTCCTTACTCCCTGAGAAAAAAGAAGACGTTGCCAAAGTTGCCAAAGATCTTGGTTATGAAACCTTGCCTTTAAGGGGCGATACTGCTTATACTTTAACCAGGGGCAAAGATGCTCCCGACACCCCGGGTGGTTACAAGGGGCGCATGGGGGTTTATGAAGTGTTCAATATCAGTGAGCAAATTCAAGAGCTTATCTTGAAACGGGCAACCAGCACTGAAATTGAAACAGCTGCAAAGAAAGACGGGATGGTCACGATGCGCCAGGATGGATACCTGAAAGCTCTAGCCGGACTAACGACCATTAAAGAAGTAAACAGAGTTGCTTCCGCCGATAGCGCGTAAGAGAAAGAAACAGGAAAATAGGGTGGCACAATCAGCACAACCAAGAATTGAAGTCTTACTCGAAGAAGTAGTCAAGAAAAAGGCGTCCGATCTACACTTGCAAGTCGGCTTACCGCCGATGATTAGGGTGGATGGTAGCCTGGTGGCTGTCGCTGGTGCCGATATGTTAACCGAGGAATCGGTCGAAACACTTATTTTTGCGATTCTCGATGAAGACCAAAAGCAAATTCTACTGAAAGATAAGGAATTCGACTTCAGTTTTGCCTTCGGTGATCTTGGTCGTTTTCGTGTCAACGCTTTTCATGAGCGTGGTAACTTGGCAGCGGCGCTACGCCTTATACCCAATGAAATCTTGACAGTCGAACAGCTTGGGCTGCCAGCAGTCGTCGAAAAATTTGCCGATTATCCTCGTGGTTTAGTGCTGGTAACTGGCCCGACTGGCTCTGGTAAATCAACCAGCCTGGCAGCTTTGATCCACAAGATTAACCTCGAGCGTGCCGATCACATCATTACCATTGAAGATCCAATCGAATATACCCATAAGTCCAAGAAATCGGTCATCGTACAACGAGAGGTTCACTACGACACCTACTCGTTTAGCGCGGCGCTTCGTAGCGCCTTACGTGAAGATCCCGATGTCGTGCTCATTGGCGAAATGCGTGACCTCGAAACTATCGCTAGCGCCATAACCATCGCCGAGACCGGACACTTGGTGTTTGCGACGTTGCACACCAACAGCGCAGCACAATCTATTGATCGTATGATCGATGTATTTCCGCCGCACCAGCAACCGCAAATTCGCGCTCAGCTATCAAACATCTTGATGGCCATTGCCTCGCAACGCCTGATTCCGGCCATAGGCGGCGGTCGAATCGCGGCGGCTGAAATACTCATTGCTACGCCGGCCGTGCGCAATATCATTCGAGAAGGCAAGACACATCAGCTTGATGCTGTAATCCAGACTGGTTCCGAGTTTGGCATGCAAAGCATGGACAAGCAATTAGTCAGCCTCATTCACGCCGGCACTATTAGTTATGACGAGGCGCGGAATTATGCTGTTGATATCGAGGAACTTGATCGCCTGATGAGAGATTAGTCTATGCTAAATTACCACTACACCGCCCGAAATTCATCAACCGGCAAGCAAGTCAAAGCCGAAGTGCAGGCCGATAGTGAACTGGCTGCCGCCAAACTTATCCGTGCCGAGGGATTAACACCTATAGATATCCGCTTGAACGAAGCCGGTATGAGCGGTTTCGGTGGTCGATTGCGCAACCGAGTCAAGGCCAAAGACCGCGTGCTCTTCAGCCGTCAGCTCAGCACACTCATAAATGCCGGCTTACCGCTGTTGCAGAGTCTCCGCAGTGTCAATCAACAAACCACCAGCAAACCACTAAAAGTCATGCTCAATCAGGTTATTTCAGATATCGAGGGTGGTTCGACGCTCTCAACGGCTCTAGCTAAACACCCACGAGCGTTCAATCAGGTCTACATAAGTCTGGTGGCTGCGGGTGAAACCTCAGGTACGCTCGACGCGGCGCTGGACCGCCTGGCTATCCAACAAGAAAAGGATGCCGATCTGGCCAGTAAAGTACGCGGCGCTATGACTTACCCGGTGATTGTCGTACTTGTTATGTTGGCGGTGGTTGGTTTTATGATCGTCAAGGTGTTACCGCAGGTAAAGAACATCTATGCTGGGCTAAAAGGTACACAGTTGCCAATTATCACGCGAGTTTTGCTGGCCATATCAGACTTCATTATTCATCAATGGTGGATAGTCGCTATTGTGCTAGCCATACTGGCCGTGTTCTTATCTCGCTGGGTTCGTACGCTTGGTGGCAAGCAGGTGATTGACAAGCTTAAGATGAAAGCTTGGCCCATCGGCCCGTTATTTATGAAGATGTATATGGCGCGGTTTGCTCGCACCGGCTCAACACTGGTCGGAAGCGGCGTGCCGCTGCTACAAATGCTTGATATTACGGCTAATGCCGTAAGCAACGTGCATATCGAAAACGCCATTCACCGAGCAGCTGAGAAGGTAAAGGGAGGTAAATCGCTGGCTGATTCACTCGATAACGACCCGAACTTTTTGCCACTGGTACCGAACATGCTAAGGATTGGTGAGCAATCTGGCTCGATTGAGCAGATGCTCGGTAAAACCGCTGATTACTTCGAAAAGGAAGTTGACAATGAAGTAGCGGCGATCTCGTCCATAATCGAACCAGTCATGATGGTGCTGCTTGGCATTGTAGCGTTTATCATCGTGGCCGCCGTGTTACTACCGATATATGGCCTTGCCGGCAATAGTAGCTTTACGAGTACTGGTGGTTAATATCGGAGACGTATAAATCGCTTGCTTTTTGTTGCGCTACACCGTAACATCTAAGCATAAGCATCATTAAATAAATGCAAAGGGGGCATTTGCGCATGCTAAACAAAATTAAGAAAAATAAATCAGACGGCTTCACCATTATCGAAGTCCTGATTGTGCTGGCTATCGCCGGCCTGATTCTGTTAATCGTCTTCTTGGCTGTTCCTGCCTTGCAACGTAATGCTCACAACACGGCCGCCAAAAACGACGTGGCTGGCTTACTTGGCGCCATGAGTGAATATGTCAATAACAACAGTGGTTCATTGCCTGCTGCTCAAGCTGCCGGTTCTGGTGCTAGCTACGTGATTGGTTCCGGCGCTGGTATAAGCACTGCTACGGCCAAACTCGGTTATTACACTGGCGCTGACGTATCGATCGTTACGACTGTGCCAGCAACTGCTCCAACTTCTGGGGTAGTGATCGTCGAAAAAGCTACCTGTAGCGGAAACTCGGCAACTGCCACCGGTGCTTCACCACGTGGTTACGCTGCTTGGTACGTTATCGAGGGTGGTGGCACCCAGTGTTCCTCATCGTAGTAAATCCATAAAGCTACACATACAGACTCCCACGCGGGAGTCTGTATTTATTTTGTGGTACCATAGCGGTAATGATTATTGTTGTGCTAGCTGTTTTTGGACTGATATTTGGGAGTTTTGTGAACGCTTTGGTGTGGCGTCTGCGCCAGCAAGAGCTGGCCGGTAAGAAGTCTAAAAAGCAATATTCTATCTTGACCGGTCGGTCAATGTGCCCGGAGTGTCACCATGAGCTGGCCGCCAAAGACCTCGTGCCGGTTCTGAGCTGGTTGAGCCTGAAAGGTAAGTGTCGCTATTGTCGCGAACCCATATCAGGGCAATATCCACTCGTAGAGCTAGCTACAGCTATCATGTTCGTGTTTTCGTACATCTACTGGCCATTAGATCTACATGGAGCAGGGCTGGTGCAGCTGGTCTTTTGGTTGTTTTTCGTGGTGGCGTTCATGGCGCTGGCCGTTTACGACCTGAAATGGTTCCTGCTACCAGACAGGCTAGTATACCCACTGGTGGCCATGGCAAGCACCGAAGTTATAGTGGTGGCATTCCTGCGGCAGAGCTGGACATTTGCGGCGAGCTCGGTCTTGGGCGCTCTAGTGCTTTCCGGTACGTTTTATGTGTTGTTTCAAATTTCTAAAGGAAATTGGATAGGTGGCGGCGATGTTAAGCTCGGTCTGGTGCTTGGTCTACTGGCTGGAAGCTCATTCAGGGCGGTAATTGTCATTTTCTTGGCATCGCTTTTTGGTACAGCCGTGTCGCTACCGTTACTGGTGAAATCAAAGAAAAATATTCAAACTCGCGTGCCATTCGGACCGTTCTTATTGTTGGCGACGGTCGTGGTGGTGCTTTTCGGTAGCAGTTTAGTTAGTTGGTACGACAAATTACTCTTAAAATAAGCAAAACGCTTATGATATACTTGAGCTCATGACAGAGGGTGGCAACTCAGCCCACGGCTTTACTATTGTTGAGACGTTGATAGTATTGGCGGTTACCAGTGCGCTGCTTCTTAGCGCCATGTTGCTTATAAATGGGCGCCAGAACAAAACTCAATTCCAGACAAGCATCAATAACCTGCAACAGCAGATCCAACAGATTATAAACGAAACCTCCAGTGGCTTTTATCCGAATGGCGGTAACGTGTTTAGTTGTACATCCACGAGTGGTGCTGCGCCAATTATAAGTAGTGCCGCCCCCAACGAGCAAGGTACGAACGGTGACTGTGTCTTCTTGGGTAAAGCCATACGGTTTGGCGGTGGCTCGAACGAGACATTTACGGTCTACCCGATTGCTGGAAATCGATTGGATATAGCCGGTAAAGAAGTGACAACGCTTGCCGCTGCTCATCCAACCGTTATCGCGACAGGCTCAATCACGAACGCCACCACCCCAGAGGTCAGCACAACTTTCAATACCGAAGGCGGTTTAAGTTTTGTCTCGGCTTCGTACAATGGTGGTGCGCTATCGGCGACTCCGCCCATCTCTGCCATAGCCTTTGTGGGTAGTCTAGGGTCATACGACACAGCTACTAAACTACTCAATTCAGGCGCGCAGCAGCTAAGTCTGTATGGCTTTGGTAGTGGTACGTATAGTTGGTCCAGCGCATCAGCTGGCCCGACTGTTGTCGATGCTATGAACAAGAATGGCCTGCTAGGCGCCCCGTACAGCACAGTCGGCATATGTTTTGCCAGTGGTACGACCAACCAATCAGGCTTGCTGACCATAGGGAACAATGGCAGCCTTGGGGTTGGTCTTCGGATTTTTCAGGGAGCAACTTGCTCATGAGTCGTATAGCTACAAGGCGTAAGCAAGCTGGTGATACTATCGTGGAGGTACTTATCGCCATCGCTATCGTCAGCCTAGTGCTGGCTGGTGCCTACGCCGCTACCAACCGTAACCTGCTAACAACACAAGATACGCTTGAACACAGTCAAGCATTGCAGCTGGTTCAGGCACAACTAGAGTTTCTGCGTAAAAACAATATAGCCACCGGTGCTAACAATTGTTTTACTACTGGTGGAGTGCCAGCAGTCGATAATGGTGTCCCGGGCAATGACCCTTGCATAGTCACGGCCGACGGGATTATGGCCGCCGCTAACGTGCAGCCATCATTCACACTTCACATAACGGGCAACATGAGCACCGTGTATGTTGTTTCAGCGGTGTGGCCGGGCTTAAATGGAGCAAACGATAACGTAACAATGTACTATCGGCCATGATCATGAAAGACAATATACACAATATCAAAAAGACAGCTCAGGCAGGTTTTACCATCGTTGAGCTTATGATAGCAACGCTCGTTTTTTCGGTGATTTTGCTGATAATTACCATCGGGGTGCTACATTTTAGCAACGCCTACTATAAGGGGATTAATAGCTCAACAACGCAAAACACGGCTCGTAACATTGTCGATAGCGTAGCGCAGGCTATCCAGTTCGGTGGCGGCCAAGTCGCTGTTCCAGCCGGTATGTCATTCGCTAATACAACTACCTACTGTGTTGGCAATACGGTGCAATTCGATTTTTCACTAGGTCAGCAACTAGGGCCGGGCAAAGATACTCTCGCAGCACTGTATGAATCGCCTAATGCTAATGGTGGCTGCGTGGCTATATCCTCGCCAGCTAACTTTAAAGTGGGCAAGAACAGTAGTGGTGCGCTGCTAAGTGGCGGTAAGGAATTACTAGGCAATACAATGCGTCTGTCCAAGTTTAGCATCACCCCAGTAACAATTCCTGGTAGCTCAGATCAAGATACATATACCATCGATGTGCGAGTGGTATATGGCGATACCGACCTATTAACCAACCCTACCGGTCCTAACGCAAAATGTATAGACCAGGTCGGCTCACAATTTTGTGCCGTTTCAGAATTGATAACCACCGTACAGACACGCGTGAATCCAAAACCATAAAAGGGTACAATAGGTACAAAGCATGAGCAATAAGATAGATAACAGACAGGCGGGTATGGTATCCATCATGGTAACTATGATCATGATGATTGTTATTACTCTTATTGTGCTCGGATTTGCCCAGGTTACGCGTCGTAATCAGCGTGAGGCTCTAGATAGACAGTTAAGTGCCCAAGCATTCTATGCGGCCGAAAGTGGCATTAATGATGCCGTCAAATACTTTCAGGCGAATCCATCAGCTTCAGTAAAGACCAGCGACTGCTCAGGCTTCATCTCGATCATGGGCGGTGTTCCAGGGACTTCAAACATCCTAAATGCGTCGAATAACGTAGCCTATACCTGCCTGATGGCCAACTCTATACCGGCGTCACTTCAAGTTGCTCCGCTGAGTACTAATTCTAATACGGTTTGGCATATTAAGAATAAGGACGGTCTAGCGTTTAGTTCCATGACCTTCAACTGGTCTAACAATCATTCGAGCCCGTTTACCGGCGCGGCTAATCAATGTTTGGGAGGTAGTTCGTTACCGGTATATTCTGCATGGAACTGTAGTTACGGTATACTCCGGGTCGATTTAGTTGCGGCAAGCTCACTTGTCGGTGGTGCGCTTGAAGCAAACACGAACGTCAACTCCATTTTTATGATACCTAACTTCAGTGGTTCTGGTAGCGCTTCGCTATCTGCCAATAAAGCACTAGTTGCCCAAGCCGCCTGTAACGCCATCCAGTGTAGCTTGAAACTTACGGGTCCAGGTGCCGGAGCGCTGGGAAGCTCAGAGTATTACGCCCGGCTAACTATGATATACCAAGGTTCCGACTCGGCCACCGTCACGGCTGCCGATCCTGCTGGCGGAGTACAATTTGAAGAGGGTCAAGCAATTATTGACTCAACAGGTAAGGCCCAAGACGAGTTACGTCGAATACAAGTGCGCATCCCGCTCATCGAAGGAATAAGCGATTTGCCAAACTTTGGCGTACAATCGACCGATTCGATATGCAAACAGCTGAGTGTCGCGCCGGGTATTTACCAGGACAAAAGCCTAACTGACGCCAACTGTAATTAGTTAATTTACTTGTGGTGAAATTTTTCGTGCACGGCGCGCAAGTGCGGGTCAGTGACGTGGGTATATATCTGCGTGGTGGCTATATTGCTGTGCCCCAGCATGGCTTGTACGCTTCGCAAATCAGCCCCGTTCATCAGTAAATTGGTCGCGAAAGAGTGCCTCAGGGTGTGTGGGCTAACATGTTTGGTTATGCCGACCATCAGAGCATAATGAGCAACGATCCGCTGCACACTCCGGGCTGTTAAGCGATGAAAATTGCCGCTTAAGTCAACTTTTTTGTTGCCACCATAACGTATAAACAACGGTTTGGTGGTGTCGTTGCGTTTGTCGAGGTACCTCTGAAGCCACTCTGCCGATTCAGCGCTAATAAATATTGGTCGATCCTTCTGCCCCTTGCCGCGCACCATAAACTCTCGGCGTTTGAGATTAATGTTATCTCGGTCAAGGCCAACTAGCTCCGAGACGCGCAAACCACTGGAAAATAACAGTTCTAGTAGAGCGCGATCACGCAAACCGGCCGGTGTGTTGACATCTGGACCGGTGAACAACCGTTCCAGCTCGTCCTCGTTCAAAAAGGTTACCTGCGGTCGTTTTGTACGAGCTAGCTCTATTTTGTCAGCCGCCATGGCTGGGATGTTGCGCTTGCCGCAATACTTTAAAAAACTCCGGAGTGCGATCAGATGATAGTTCTGTGTTGTTTTTTGCAATTCATCAGCCGTATTGGTACCTAGGCGGTTTAACCATAGGCGCCACTTTCGTATCAGTTCTTGATCAATATCACCGACACTAATTTCACCGGCGTAATCGAGCAGGCGAGTCAGGTAATGGTCGTAGTTAGCTACAGTTTTCTGCGATCGGTTTTGTTCGATCTCCAAGTATTCCAAAAAATCAGTCTTTGCTTTGCTGAATCTCATAGGATTATTGTAACATTGTGCGACACACTAAAGCTTGGTATTGCTGGGCTGTATCTGTTAGACTAAAGGTAATAATAAAAGGAAGATACATGGAACGAACATTAATAATTTTGAAACCTGATGCCTTGCAGCGCGGTATAGTAGGCGAAATCATCACCCGGTTTGAGCATGTTGGTCTAAAGATTATCGGTGCGAAACTGCTCGCTCCAGACTATGCCCACTTCTATCACCACTACGAGACTATCGGCAAGATGGTTTCTAGGCGTGGCAAGGAAGCATTTGATGTCACTCTAGAGTTCATGCAACAGGGTCCCGTGCTAGCCATGGTGCTCGAAGGAATTGAGGCAGTTGCATTGGTCAGAAAAATGGTTGGAACTACTGAGCCAAAGAGCGCCCAACCAGGCACAGTAAGAGGCGACTACTCACATGTTAGTTTTGAGTACGCAAATGGTCAGGGAGTATCCATACCGAACCTCATTCATGCCTCAGGCGACTCAGCCGAAGCAGTTGATGAGATAGCTCATTGGTTTAAGGATGACGAACTGTTCTCTTACAAAACGTCTGGCCAGCACTTCACCCAGCCACAGAAGTAACATAACAGATACGGGGCTGGGTACTTTTAGTGTTCAACTCATGATCCCAGGTTCTTTAAAGCTTTGCATGTTGGCCCTCCTGCTCACGGAGGGATGCGAGCGCCCTCATCTGCCTGCAGCAGAAAAAGGTATTCGTCACCAAGATTTGTCCTTTGCAAATCGTGAGCTCCTAGGAGGTGTACAATTTATGTAAACACAAATTGTACACCTCCTACATCGCCCCTGTAGTTCAATGGATAAAACAACTCCGTCCTAAGGAGAAGCTCTAGGTTCGAATCCTGGTGGGGGCACCAAGGTATAAGCAATTTGTAACAGGCTGATACAATACACATATGGCAGAAAAGTACTTTAGCGATCAATTTGATGACGAAGAAGTATTATTTGTTTTTCACAAACATCCAATAGTGATGCGGCGGGGTCTTATCGTCGGCTCAATAGGTTTACTCGTCGGGCCGTTATACACATTGATTCTGACGTATTTGCACGCCAACAATCCGCCTAGCCTGAACTTTTTCTTTTTAAGTTTGCTGGCAAGTGCGGCGCTGTCGGCTCTATTGTTCTTTCCGTCGTGGTTGAGCTGGTATTTTAGTGTGTTTATCGTAACTGATAAACGGTTTATACAGATAACTCAAAAAGGCTTCTTCCACCGCAGCGTCGTAGATATGGGTTTATCGCAAATACAAATGGTTAATTATGAAGTCGCTGGTCTACAGGAAACGCTGCTCGGATTTGGTACAATAATGATGCAAACTTTCGTGGGAGACCTTTTGATACACTATGTGCATCATCCAGCCAAGATTCAAAAGAAGTTACTAGAGATTTTGCGAGATAAGGGCATAGAGGCTAATCAATCTCCTATGTCGCAGATCAAACAAGAAGATGAAGAAGCGTAAACTACCACTCAAAGCCATCACTGGCCTGCCAAAAAAGATGCTGCCCAAGCGTCTGCATCGCAATACTCGTGAAGAGCGTGCCACAGAGGCCTTTAGCTCGATACCCCAAATTACTAACGAAACCGTGGCCGAGCACCGCGAAGAAGTACTTTCGAGCGCCCGCAAGTACATATATCCTCTGCAGCACTCAAAATATCGTATCGTTATTGTATCGACGGCGTTATTCATAACCGCTGTGCTGGTATTTTTCGTGTACTGCGGACTGGCTCTGTACAGGTTCCAATCGACATCAGCATTCTTATACCGCGTCACTCAAGTCTTGCCATTTCCAGTTGCCAAAGCCGGACCGTCATTCGTGGCTTACGAGAACTATCTATTCGAGCTGCGACGCTACATTCATTATTATCAAACGCAGCAACAGGTTGATTTTAACGGCAAGGGCAAATCACAACTAGCCGCCTACAAACCAAAAGCCATGCAGCAGGTAATTGATGTTGCTTATGTCAAACAGCTTGCCGCAAAGCACCACGTTAGTGTCAGTAGCGGTGAGATAAATGATGAGCTAGATCTGTTACGTCGCCAAAACCAGCTCGGCACCAATAATGATAATCTGGCCAACGTGGTTAAAGAGTTCTTTGGCTGGTCAATCGATGACCTTAAGCGCGAACTTCAACAAGAGCTGTTAGCCCAAAAGGTGGTGGCTAAACTAGACACCGCTACCCAAGATCGTGCCGTGGCAGCCGAGAAGCAACTGGCTAGCGGGGTGGACTTTGCGACCCTGGCGGGGCAAATCTCCGACGATGCCGCTACTAAAGCTAACGGTGGCCAATATGCTAACCAAGCACTAACGGTGGCCAGTACAGATGTATCACCACGAGTTCTAAAAGCACTGATTGTTATGCAGGCGGGTCAGGTTTCGACACCAATAAACACTGGCACGGGGTTGGAGATAGTTAAGGTGCTAGCTGTAGACGGCGATAAGATTAAGGCAGCCCACATATATTTTCAGTACAAAAATATCAGCACCTACTTGGACCCTCTTAAAAAAGCCCACCCCACACATAGCTACATTTCCGTAAAATAGTAGGGATTGCTTTTTTATTCATCGCTTGCTAAACTTACCCCTGTTAGTTTCGTGCTTGTTCGAGTACAAGTCAATCAAGGGCTCGTAGTGAAGTGGTTATCACGCCTCCCTGTCACGGAGGAGATCGCCGGTTCAAGTCCGGTCGAGCCCGCCAAAAAAAAGAGTCATCCTTGTGATGGCTCTTTTTTCATTGGCAGATTTCGTCCGTCGGAAAACTATTTCCTGGATTTAGCAGTAGGTTTTACGCTGGCCGTACAAAACTTGCAGCGGTTAGCAGCCGATGGAATGGCGCTAAGGCAATAAGGGCACTCGCGTTCGGCTGGCTTCTCGACATCTTCCGACGGTTTCAAATGGGCCATAAGTTTGTTTAGCGGGTGGACTACAAAGAAGAAAACTACACTAGCTATGATCAGAAATGAAATAATGGCGTTGATGAAATCACCATATAGAAAGTGGCTGCCATTCAATGTAAAGGTTAGCTTCGAGAAATCAGGCTGGCCACCAATGGCCGCTATAAGTGGTGTAACCAAATCTTTTACCAGCGAGGTTACGATAGCCCCAAACGCAGCGCCAATGACGACGGCGACCGCTAGATCCACCACATTGCCACGCAAAATGAATTTCTTAAAGTCTTTCAACATAAGCCTCCTCTGATTTGACAATACTATTGTACCTTATCATGGATATCACCATCTCTGTAGGGTTTGCTATAATATGGCGGTCGTGGGCAAGTATGCCGCCTTAGCTCAGTTGGCTAGAGCACCGCTTTCGTAAAGCGGGGGTCCGGGGTTCGAATCCCCGAGGTGGCTCCAGGCGGGTATCGTATAGTGGCTATTATGTAGCCTTCCCAAGGCTGAGACGAGAGTTCGATTCTCTCTACCCGCACCAAACCGCAATGCCCGGCACAGGGAAATATTCACGAATCCGCTATACTCGGCGACCAAAAAACGGTAGAATTACTCAAAGCATATGGCAAGCAAAAAGCACTTTTTACAAGATCGGGCAGCATTGCTGTTGGTGAGCGGCAACGCTTTTTTGGCAGCCGTGTCGATTATCCTCGTTTCGTTACGCTTAAATGCCACGCAAGGTGTCAGTGTCTATATTGTTGGCTACCGGCCTAGTCTGGGTATCGGAGGGGCATACATACGGGGCACTATATGGGGTATCTTAAGCTTCGTATTCTTTACGGCTTTAGTCTTGATAGGCGGTATAATTTTGAGCTACCGTATATATGCGATTAAACGAGAACTGGCGTTGACTGTTTTAGCGCTAACAATCCCACTGTTTCTATTCCTGATAGTGGTAGCAAACGCACTTCTGGTACTCCACCAATGATAGACATCGAGATTCCACTCGAACGTGATCGAAAGGGCTGGTACAGATTTTTTGAGATATTGCCTGGCGCCATAAGCTGGACAATGCTTGCTCTTCCGGTCATCCTCAGCCTCATAAATGCCACTTTAGCCGCGTTGTTCGTGCTAATTTATCTGCTCGTAAACTTTACTCGTGGTATGGCGGGGGCGGTTCGGGCTATGCAGGGCTACAGGACAATGCGCCAGCACCAGCGATTACCTTGGCGTCAGTTTCTCCTAGAACTCGAAGCTGGCAAGGTAGACGATCCAAGAGTCAAGCGTCCCAAGTGGCACTACAGCGCGCTACTGCGTACGCAAGTGCAGCCAAACGCCAAACCGAGCGAAATTATCCACGCCGTTATCATAGCCACGGTTAAAGAGACGCGGGAAACGCTGGCAGCCACAATTGAATCGGTTCTGGCTTCAGACTACAACATGAAGCAGGTTATCTTTGTGCTGGCATACGAAGAGCGGGGAGGCAAACAAACGGAAGACCAGGCTCAGGCTCTGATAGAGACGTATAAGCATGATTTCTTAGACGCGTTTGCCGTCAAGCACCCCTTTGGTATGCCCGACGAAGTTATAGGCAAGGGTGGTAATGTAACCTACGCCGGCCGCGTCTTACAGCGCTATCTGGAAGAGCACAAAATTGATCCAGCGCGTGTACTCGTAACGACACTGGATGCCGACAACCGACCAGATAAGCATTACTTATCGGCGCTTAGTTATGCCTATGCGGCCTGCCCGGATCCACTCCACTCATCTTTTCAGCCAGTGTCTCTCTACACCAACAACATCTGGGATGCGCCGGCGCCAATGCGCGTATTGGCCACAGGTAACTCTCTCTTCAACCTTATTGTATCCCTTAGGCAGCACGCCCTGCGTAACTTTTCCTCGCATGCTCAACCTATGTCAGCACTTATCGAGACAGATTTTTGGAGTGTGCGTACTATCGTGGAGGACGGGCATCAGTTCTGGCGTTCATATTTCCGTTTTGAGGGCAATTATCAGGTGTACCCCTTGCATGTACCGATATGCCAAGATGCCGTGTTAACCGAGAGTTATAGGAAGACGCTCAAAGCGCAGTTCGTGCAGCTGCGTCGCTGGACCTACGGCGCCTCAGATGTTGCGTACGTCGTTAACCAGGGCTATCTCAAGAAGAATAAAGTACCCAAGTGGGATCTTTTGACCAAGCTGGCGCGCTTACTGGAAGGACATATAACATGGGCGGTCGGGCCAATTTTGATACTGTCGGGTGGTTTCATACCAGTGTTGTTTCACCCCAATAGCTATGTAGCCAACGAGCTACCGATCATCGTTAGTCGTATCCAAACGGTTGCGCTGCTAGCAGCTTTCGCCACGTTATTCTTGGCTCTCAAAACTCTGCCGCCAAAGCCAGCCAGATACCGTCGTCATCGTTCACTGTGGATGATCCTGCAATGGGTGTATCTACCAGTAACCACCATTGTCTACAACTCTTTCGCGGCGCTCAATTCGCAAACCCGACTGATGTTCGGCTGGTACATGTCTAAGTTTGATGTGACGGCTAAGACGGTCGTTTCTGAATCTGGCCAGCGCGTTACTTCTGGCGAAGACCTAGCGCACAAGTACAACAAGTAAGATTACATAGGATGAAACGCCTTGTAGTGAACCGCAGCAGGCTTGTCAAAGCGTTCCAAGGCTTTGTGGGCGGTTTTAGCGATTATGTCGCTGTCGAGCTGAGCTGAGGCCATATAGGGCCTCAAATGGGCTATTACGGTATCTGTAAGCCCCGTAGCGTCGGCTATGCGTGTAGGCCGATGCCCGCACGCTTCCAAAATGCTCGTAAAAAGCTGGTCACGCCTAAAAGGGCTTAGTAGCCCTTCGGTGTTACGCACGAGTAGTGTGGTCGTAAAATCTGCCCCCTCAACAGTGGTAAAAATGCTACCGCATTGTTTACACTTTCTTCGGCGCCATATCTGTCGTAGGCGTTTTTGCGGACGGGAGTTAGTAACGCTTGTTTTACCGGCACAATATATGCAATCCATGTCTATATATTGTCATAACGCTGTTTATTTTGCTAGTGGATAAAGGGCAGAAAAGTGTGGGTAAAAGAAAACCGAAGGTCGTTACACCTTCGGTAGATACGCAATTTCTAGGCACGTATTCGTTGTTTTGCCCGAACTCGACGGATACGCTGTATGCGTTTCCGATCTGGAAGTTCTTCATAAAACAACTGAAAGCTCTCTAAAGAGCCTGGTCGTTTGGTACTCACCAAAACACCTCGTTTAACTGGATTATCCTAGCACGGGGCAGTTTTTGTGTCAATAATCAAAATGATCACGAAGTTGTAATCAACAGGGGTGAAAACATCCTAATTATCTTGCACTTAAGTATGAAATACGCTACACTGCAGCAGTTGTTTCTGGGCGATTAGCTCATTTGGCTAGAGCGCCGCATTGACGTTGCGGAGGTGATAGGTTCGAATCCTATATCGCCCACCACGAAATTGCCCGACATTAGTCGGGTTTTTTCGTGGTGGGCAACAGGGGTGAGAGCCGTACTTTGCTGAAAGCAAAAGAGGGTCAGTGTAGCGAAACCACGCGCAGGAGTTTACTCCGAGTATGGTTGACCAGAGAAGGGCAAAGCCCGCTATACTATATCGACCACTAATCTGATGTGCAGATGATTGCGTAGCAACGATCGCCTACATTTTACGACACAACGCTTGAAGTAAAAGTGGGACACAAATACGATTACTAGGTTCCACAGAAACACCCAAAATCAAGAGATCCAAAGAATATCCCATATATGATATAGAAGGTTATAATCTTATCCACACAGTTGTTGTGAATAAGAATCATAATCGTACTAGCCAAATGATACTACCCTTGCTATAGTTGTCTGGTGAGATGAGGTTCTGCCGAGTGGTTTTAGCTAGGCGGTTGAATGAATTGCGAGATCATTCAACCGCTTTTTTGTTGCATCGCCAAATAAACCGTTCCACGCTTTTACCTGATAATAATCAGTGGTATAGTACAGATAAGCGTAGAAGTGGATTAACCACCCACTGAGCTTCGTCTGGATAAGGCAGACGGAAATAGAGCCTTATACAAGAGCTTTTCGAGAGAAAAGAAGTCCGGTGGAACCGCCCTGGTTTATCTGGGGTCCGAGACGCGCTATATGATTGAATGCACTGCGAGAGTATTTAATCGGCGCGTTTTTTATTTACCAAAAGGAGCACATATTATGGCTGATCAGAAACAAGACAAATTGTATGCCATGCGACATAGTTTGGCGCATATTATGGCTAGTGCTGTTCAGCGCTTGTGGCCGGACGTAAAACTCGGCGTAGGTCCGGTTATAGAGAATGGCTTTTATTATGACATCGACCTCGGTGACACACAGCTTTCAGCCGAAGACTTTGCTCGTATTGAGGCAGAGATGCATGGCATCATAAAGGCCGATGAGTCGTTTGAGCGCCTAGAGCTTTCCATAGGCGAGGCCATTGACTGGGCGGAGAAGTACAAGCAACCATACAAGTTAGAGCTATTAAATGATTTGGCCCGCGCTGGTACGACCGTAGCCAAAGATCTCGACGCCGAAGAGCTTGGGCTGGCGGCAGCCGAGGGCAATAAAGTGGAGATCGTGTCATTTTATCGAAACGGTGACTTCACGGACCTTTGCCGAGGTCCCCATGTTGAATCGACCGGTAGAGTCGGCGCCTTTAAATTGATGCGCGTCGCGGGGGCTTACTGGCGCGGCAAAGAGGGTAATCCCCAGATGCAGCGTCTTTACGGCGTGGCATTTGAGACAGAAAAGGAACTGCGGGTTCATCTGGAAATGCTCGAGGAAGCCAGAAAACGCGATCATCGCAAACTCGGCCAAGAACTCGATCTATTTGTATTTAGCGACCTAGTTGGTTCGGGTCTACCACTTTTTACACCACGCGGAACAGTGCTTCGCGACCAACTCGATGCATTCTCCCAAGAATTGCAGGCACAGGGCGGCTACCAAAAAGTAACGATTCCACACATTACCAAAGTTGAATTGTACAAGACGTCCGGACATTACGATAAATACCCAGAGCGCTTCTCGGTATCGAGTGAGGAATCTGACGATGAATTTATGATGAAGCCCATGAACTGTCCGCACCATACCCAGATTTACGCCTCTCGCCCCCGTAGTTACCGCGATCTACCCATCCGCTACATGGAGACGACTATGGTTTACCGTGACGAGAAGGCTGGTGAGCTGCATGGATTGTCGCGTGTTCGGGCGGCGACGCAAGACGATAGTCACGCATTCGTGCGTCCAGATCAGATAGAAGAAGAATTCGAATCAATCGCGAACATGATAAAGACTATGTATGACGGCGTTTTTCAGATGCCGTTCAGGGTGCGGTTAGCGTTCCGTGATGACTCTGATAAGTATTTTGGTGAAAAAGAACTATGGAATCGGGCGCAGGAAGCAATCCAAAAAATAGCCGACAAACTAAAGTTCGAGTATGTCATCGAAGAGGGCGAGGCAACTTTCTATGGTCCGAAAATAGAATTCGTAGTCAAAGACGCGCTTGGCCGGGAAAATCAGTGCGGCACCATTCAGCTGGACTTTGTGCAGCCTGAACGTTTTGGCCTGAAATATATCGCCGAAGATGGTTCGGAGCAGGTGCCGGTTATGGTGCACAAGGCGTTACTAGGCTCTTTGGAGCGCTTTATGAGCGTATATATAGAGCACACCGCTGGCAAATTCCCAGTTTGGCTGGCGCCGGAGCAAGTACGCCTAGTAACTGTTAATCAAGAAGAGTCGACTACCAAGTTTGCACAAGAGGTATTGCAGCAAGCCAATGATCTTGGGCTAAGGGTAGTTGTCGATAACTCGAACGAATCGGTTGGTAAGAAAATCCGAGCCTCCGAGCTCATGAAAGTTCCGTACACGGTGGTTATTGGCGAGAAAGAGATCGAGAGCGGCAAAGTAGTTCCTCGCATTCGTAAAGATTTGGCGGTTCAAGATCCTACGGAGACGAGAACGATTACAGAATTTCTGAAAACCGTTGTTCACGAAGCCAAAAGCCGAGTCAGTAAAACTAGTCTCTAATCCGTTATAATGAGGCAACTATGAGAAAACAAATAGTCGCTATCGATATTGACGAAGTGCTATTTCCGATGGCGCCTACATATCTGGAGTATCACAATGCGGTTCACGGGACTTCCTATACGGTCAACGATTTGACGTCGTATTACATTGAGCACCTTACAGGCGAAACCGTAGAGCAGGTGATGGCAAAGATCGAGGCGTACCTAGGCACTGCTCACTACAAAGAAACCGGCCCAATGCCAGGTTCGATTGAAGTGATTAGGAAGTTGAGTGAAAAATATGAACTGGTCGTGATAACTGCGCGTGATCCGTTTTACAGGGGCTCTACGGAGGAGTTCATAGCAAAGCATTACCCAGAATTGTTTAAAGCACTACACTACACGCATATATTAGAAGTTCCAGGTAAAACGCGTCCCAAGTACGAAATTTGTAAAGAAGTCGGGGCGATTATGCTGATCGATGATAATTTATCAAATGTGATTGCTTGTGCCGAGCGTGGTATTTCATCAGTTTTGTTTGGGGATTACCCATGGAACCAGTCAGACAAGCTACCTGCCACAGTAATTAGGTGTAAAGATTGGGCGGCGGTGATGGGATATTTTGATGGACGAAGTTGATCCGAGTTTCAGACAGCGGGTAGAGGCAGTCGTATCCCAGATACCGCGCGGGCGTCTTATGACATATGGGCAGCTGGCGGCGTTGTGTGGCAATGCTCGAGCGGCACGGATAGTGGGTGGCATCGCTCATTTTGGCGACCCAAACTTGCCTTGGCAACGGGTAGTAAATAAGCAAGGTGGCTTAGCGCTAGGTTATCCTGGTGGGCGGCAAGGCCACAAGGCTGCCTTGAACGATGAAGGTATAGACGTGGATGATGATTTTCAAGTGGATTTAAAGAAACTATTATGGAATCCAAACCAGACCACACTCCTCTAGTTGTTATCGTTGGCGAGACCGCGTCTGGTAAGTCGGCGTTGGCTATGGATCTTGCCAGGAAGTTCGGAGGTGAGCTTATCTGCGCTGATTCCTGGACGGTTTATAAAGATTTCAACATCGGTACAGCCAAGTCCTCACTAAGTGAGCAAAAGCAAGTGCCGCACCATTTGTTAGACGTGGCTAACCCGAACACTGGCTTCAGCGCTGCCGAGTTCAAGCGGTTAGCCCTACGGGCCATAGGGGATATAACCACAAGGCATAAATTACCGATCTTGGTCGGCGGTACCGGCCTATATATAGATAGCGTCATTTTTGACTATAGTTTCTTACCACCATCCAACCCTGAAATGCGTAATGAGTTAAATGAGCTGAGTCTTGGGCAAGTACTCGATCGCGCTAGGGAGTATGGCCTAGATACCACCGGTATTGACCTTCGAAACAAGCGGCGCGTCATACGTCTGATCGAAAATGGAGGGATTCGACCAACTAAAAGTCCCCTTAGAGATCAAACGCTAGTCCTTGGGGTGCAGGTAGATCGCGAAGTGTTGCGCAGGAGAATCGAAAAACGTGTCGATGTAATGTTAGACACTGGATTAGAGTCGGAGGTCTCGCGATTATCAAAAGTCTATGGTTGGGGAGTGGAACCCATGAAAGGCATTGGTTACGCCGAATGGCAGCCATATTTTGCTGGTGACCAGACGATTGCCGAAACCAGAGCTCGAATCATAAAGGCAACCTTAGACTTGGCCAAACGACAACGAACCTGGTTCAAAAGAAACAAAAGTATTCACTGGCTATCCGACCGAAGTAATGCTGTAGAAATTGTAACAACGTTTTTGAACAAATAGCTATATCAACTCGCAACTAGTCTGCTACAATAGGGGCATGATTGAGCAATTGTTTGGGTCAAAGACGAGGGTAAAACTTCTGCAACTCTTCTACAGCAACCCTAATCGTTCGTTTTACGTGCGCGAAATTACCCGCAAAATTGATGAGCAGATCAACTCCGTACGCCGTGAACTAGCTAATCTGTTAAATATCGGTATCATCACCTCAGAGAACACCAATAACCGGGTATATTACGAGGTCGATCAAAAATACGACTACTATCAACCACTGTTTGAAATTTTTGGCTCAGCTACTACGGATGCCAAGAAAGTTAAAAAGCAAAAAGTCAGCGCCACGGTACCGCATGACGAAACGGCTGACATGAAAGCCTTGGGCAACGTAGAGATAGCGGCTCTGCTCGGTCAATTTACTCGCGACGAGACTAGTGGCATAGATTTGTTGATAGTCGGTAACGTAAACCAACATGCTCTCCAAAAATATGTTGCAGAGCTGGAAGCTCATGAGGGTAAAGAGATTCGTTACGCCGTTATGTCGGTCAGTGATTTCAACTATAGACATCAGATAAAAGATCGATTCGTAAGTAATATATTATTGTCAAAGAAGCAGGTCTTAATAGACAAGCTTGGCCTGCTAAGTTAAGACGGAGAGGGAACTATGGATATTCAATTTTACGGAGCAAACTGTATTGTGTTATCAAGCAAGCAGGCGAGAGTAGTTATCGACGATAATCTAAAGGAGCTTGGCGGAAAATCAGTCACTAAAGAGGGCGACATATGTCTGTTTACCAGTTCTCACAGTGCCGTTGAACAGGCAAAAATAGTTATCAACCAGCCTGGCGAGTACGAAGCATCTGGGGTTTCCATATTTGGTTTGCAAGCACAGGCTCACATGGATGAGCAAGGTCAAAAGAACACCACCATGTTTAAGATAACTTTCAACGACGTACGTATTGTCGTAACGGGGCATATATTTCCAAAGTTAAGCGAGTCTGCCCTGGAGGCGTTCGGCGTAGTAGACGTTCTGTTCGTACCAGTGGGCGGCAATGGTTATACGCTCGATGGTGAGGGTGCGATGTCGATTATTAAGGACATTGATCCAAAGCTGGTTATACCGACGCATTACGACAATAAGTCCTTGCACTATCCGGTACCCCAGCAAAAACTTGAAGATGCACTCAAGGCAATTACTATGGAGCCAAGAGAACGTGTCACCAAACTACAGCTGAAACCCGGTGATTTAATAGACACCGCCCAGCTCGTTATTGTTGAGAGTGCTTAGCATAGCGAACTGGTCAATATACAAAAAACACCCCTTGAATGGGGTGTTTTTTGTTGCAAGTTAGGAGTTTAGACTAAAAGGCCTTTTTTCTTTAGGGTACGAATAGCCTGAGTACTTATCTTTAGCGTAATTTTCTTGCCATCGACAGTAACAGTTTTGGTCTGAAGGTTTGGCTTCCAAACTTTCTTGGTGTGGCGCTGCGAAAAGCTGACGTTATTGCCAAACTGTTTGCCTTTGCCGGTGAGTTCACACTTATTCATATTTTCTCCAGTTGATTCAAGGTGTTATTGTATAGTTTTAGGTTCATAAAGTCAACCGCCTAAGGATGGTATACTAGAGCGGATGCTCACAGGTTTAAATCTAACGTACATAGTCGTGCTCATCGTGTGTTTATTAATTTCGATGACGGTGCACGAGTTTATGCACGCCCTTGTGGGTCATAAACTTGGCGATACCACTGCTCACGATGAAGGTCGCTTAAGCCTGAATCCACTTAAACATATTGATCCGCTTATGACGGTAGTATTGCCAGCCATAACTCTGCTGCTGTTTCAGATGCCAGTTCTTGCGGCTAAGCCGGTGCCATTTAATCCAGCCCGATTAAAATATGATGAATATGGTGCTGCTATGCTGGCAGCAGCCGGGCCGGTGTCTAATCTGCTACTGGCTTTTCTGGCGGCCCTGCTTACTAGATCTCTTGACCCGAGTTCGTTTTTCGCTCAAGTGGTAGAGCTGTTCAAGCAGTTAAATGTGGTTCTGTTTGTTTTCAACCTAATACCCATCCCACCCCTAGACGGCTCCAGAGTGCTTTATGCTTTTGCGCCCGAATCACTTCGGAGATTAATGGAGCAGATTGAGCCCATGGGATTTTTCATTATCTTTGCGCTTGTCTTGTTTGGTGGTTTTGGTGGAGTGATAGTACATATCGATCAATTTGTACTGAATCTTCTACCATAAAAGGTTTATAATAGGGAGTGTTGGGATGGAGCGCATCCAGCGCCCCGCTGACTAATGATTATCTGATACTAATCATTAGGGAGCCTCACATCTATATAAACCGTGGTTTGTATATGCGGGCACCCACCTGGAACTATTCAGGTTAATCACGTCAGCACCCAGCAACTAAAAAGTCCAAGTTTCTTGCTTGGACTTTTTAGTTGGTCGGGGTGACAGGACTAGCGGACTACATCCTTTTTCGTAAAACCTTTCTCGGAGCAAGCTCCTGCGAGAGGCTTTACTTCACGATCCTTGCGACTATGATATTTTCTTCGAAAATCTCAGTCACAGAACCAAGACCTGTGACTAAAACCACGAAAAAAGCCCGGAAGACATCCGGGCTCTTATCGTGGTCGGGGTGACAGGACTTGAACCTGCGACCTCACGGCCCCCAGCCGTACGCGCTACCAGCTGCGCTACACCCCGAAAGTGCTGTGTAATAGGATATCATGAAACTACTGCTCAGACAGGGGGCATCCTATAAACTATGTCATCCTCAGAATAAAGAGTCTATCGTGAGCTTAAGTAGGTCGTGATACCATAGTGCTTATGTGGCAAGAAACAAAACACGGACTATATAAAAGATTTGTATTCAAAGACTTTAAACAAGCGTTCGAATTTATGACACGCGTAGCTGCCGCGGCGGAGGCATTGAACCATCATCCGCGTTGGCAAAATGAGTGGAACGAAGTCGATATTTGGCTGAGCACTCATGATTCGGGCATGCAAATCACAGACAAGGATCAACAGTTAGCGAACACAATAGATACCCTAGTCGATAATGACGGAAAACTCGAAACGGAATCAGAAGTAGATAAAAACACAACAAAAACAACAGAGGTAAAACTATTCACTGACGGCGGTTCACGCGGAAACCCTGGACCATCGGCCAGTGGCTTTGTGCTACTCAATATGGAGGATAAAGTGCTCGTGGAGCGAGGAGTATATTTAGGCGTCACGACTAACAACCAGGCCGAGTATCAGGCTCTCAAGCTCGGACTGGAAGAGGCGCTTTCGTATGGTGCGCATACCGTGCATATATTCATGGACAGCATGCTCGTAGTGAACCAAATGAAGGGCGTATTCAAGGTCAAGAATCGGGATTTATGGCCTATACATGATGCTATCAAGGCTCTTACGGATAGATTTGAGAGAGTTTCATTTCAGCATGTTCCTCGAGAATTCAATAAGCTTGCCGATATCGAAGTGAACAAGGCACTTGACGCCGCACTTAAGGCACGCTGACGGATGGTATAATGATAGTGCCAGATTATTGGTTGATCGCTTTGGTATCCCTCACCGCAGCGAAGTAGGAGTGTACTCTAAGTGCAGTTTGTCTGTTTATCGCTTAGGTGAGGGGTATCAAAGAGGAAAGTCCGGGCGGCGTAGGGAAGGACAGTTGCTAACGGCAACCGGGGGTGACCCTAGGGAAAGTGCCACAGAAACGAAACTGCCTCGCACGTCGAGGTAAAGATGAAACGAGCGGGGTAAAAGCCCGCAGTTCCCGGTGGTGACACTGGGAAGAGGTAAACCCTGTCCGCTGCAAGGAATAGGCGTTCGAGCTTGCTCGATGGTTTCCCGCCAAGCCTGTTATAACCGCTTGAGCCTACCGGCAACGATAGGACTAGATAGATGATCAACGAATACTAAACCCGGCTTATAGATAATCTGGCAAAAAAATACTCGGAAGTAACCTTCCGAGTATTTTTAGTATAAATTGTTATATTTATTTGATCTTGGTGGTGCCTACAACAGCTTTAAAGGCTGCTGGTTCGTTTACGGCCAGTTCTGCCAATACTTTACGGTCTAGGTTAATGTTCGCAGCCTTAAGGCCAGCTATAAGCTTGCTGTAGGTAGTGCCATGAATACGTGCCGCGGCATTTATGCGTGCATTCCAGAGTTGTCTAAAGGTTCGTTTACGATTCTTTCGGTCACGAGTAGCGAATTGTAATGATTTAGTAACTGCCTGCCGACCACGCTTTATACTGGCGCGATGGGGGTGTGACATACCTTTTGTAGCGCGGCGGATTTTCTGATGCTTGGCGTGGCTTGTAACGCCTCGTTTGACTCGCATATTAGACTCCTAGATTCCGTTTAATAGACTTAGTTTGCTTTCCGGTGAGTGTCTCCAGGCCAGCTAGCTTGCGCTTACGGGCACCACTTTTCTTCTGTAAGAAGTGACTCGCAAACGAGTGACGGGTACGAACTTTACCGTTCTTGGTTATACGCACACGATCCTTGGTACCGCTATGCGTCTTTAGCTTTGGCATGATTACTACTCCTTATAACGAATGTTAGTTGTTTTCCAGCAAGCTGTGGATTTTGGTCTAATGCAATGGTTTCTCCAAAGCTTTCAATAACCTTATCTGCGAGCTTAAATCCTATATCTTTGTGAGCTAGTTCCCGACCACGGAAGAACAGAGTTATTTTAACTTTGTGTCCCGCATCCAGAAAACCTTGCACCTTCTTCATCTTGACCCCCAGGTCATGCTCGCCGATCTTGAGCCCAAATCGCATCTGTTTCATATCCAGAACCTTGGTGTTGCGTTTGTTTTTCTGGATTTGCTTAGTGCGCTGGTAGTTATATTTGCCCCAATCGACAATTTTGGCTACGGGTGGGTCGGCATTAGGAGAGATCTCAACTAGATCTAATTCTTGCTCGCTTGCAAGCGCTAACGCTTCTGCACGAGACAGAACACCTAGCTGTTTCCCATCTTGGTCGATGACTCGTAACTGGGGTGCTCGAATGTTCCCATTCAAGCGAGTGATGGTGCTTATTACTAATCTCCTTTAGGTTTCGCCCAAGCATTGTAACAGATACAGCGCACAGTCGCAAGCGTTAGATGTGCATCTTGAGCTATTCATCGTGGTATTGGTGTGGGCGGTACTGGAGTGCTTCTGCGATGTGCCCTGATTCAATGTATTCTGAATTTGCTAAGTCGGCTATAGTACGAGCAACTTTGACTGTTCGCATATAACTACGTGCCGACAGTCCGAATCGATTTGCCGCCTCATCTAGGATAGGCTTAGCCTCTGCGCGTAGCTTGGAGTGCGCCTTTACATCTTTGTTTGTCATATCTGCATTTAATTTTTGTGCCGAACCAAATCGTCTTGTTTGCGCTAATCTACTTCTGTTAATACGCTGGCGTACCAAGCTGTCGTCGTTGTTTTCCTGGTGGGCCAATAGACGACTATTGTCGATGTCGTGCACATCGACGTACATGTCAATCCGATCAAGAATTGGACCCGACAGTTTACGTCGGTATTGAACTATTTGATGTGGAAGACAACGACAAGCTTTGCTAGTGCCGTAATGCCCACAAGGACACGGATTGGCGGTGGCGATAAAAATGAAATGGGCAGGGTATTCGGCGGTTTCTTTAGCGCGTGCGATGGTTATTGTGCGGTTTTCAAGTGGTTGCCGAAGCGCTTCAATGGTTATACGGTTGAATTCGGGCAACTCATCGAACAACAGAACACCCCTGTGGCTTAAGCTCATTTCTCCTGGTCGCAAGTGGTTGCCGCCACCAACCACCGCAACGTTGCTGGCGCTGTGGTGGGGTGATCTAAACGGGCGTGTGGTTATGATGTCATCGAAGTTGTTACTGGCTAGGCTATGTAGATGAGTTATCTCTAGCATTTCCTCACGGCTCAATGGCGGTAGAAGGCCAGGCAAAGTCTTGGCTAACATAGTTTTCCCAGTTCCGGGCGGTCCGCCTAGTAGTAAGTTGTGCCCACCGGCCGCGCTGATCTCTATGGCTCGCTTACCGATCTCTTGCCCAATAACATCGTACAGGTGTATATCTGTCTCTGGCGCTTCTGATTGAACATTTTGGGCGCCATCTCCAGTGTGTACGGGTGTTATTTTACTGGCGTCGTTGAGATATTGGTATAAAGAGTGAAGCGATTCGATAGGGATGATGGTTATGTCGGGGACAAGCTGGGCTTGATTAAGATTGGCTGGTGGAATTAGGAAGGTATGTATGCCATGTGTCTTGCCGACGAGCAGCTTGCCGATGATGCCACGTATAGGTCGTACCTCGCCGTTTAGCCCAAGTTCACCCATAACAGCACAATCTTTTAAGGGAGTATTTGCTTGATTGCTAGCTTGCAAGATCGCAGCAGCAATCGCAAGGTCGAAACCGCTGCTATCTTTTGGGATATCGGCCGGGGCAAGGTTAATGGTTATGCGTTTTCGAGGTAGATTCAGTTTACTGCCTGTAAAAGCGCTGCGGATGCGCTCTCTGGCTTCATCAACAGCCTTGTTGGCATATCCAACAATGATGATATTAGGCAGGCCGTTGGAAAGTGAACATTCCACGTCAACAATCAAACCTCGCTGCCCACTTTCTACTAAGCTTTTCACGGCACGACGCATAATTCCTCATTCTATCTCGTCCTAGAAAAAGAGCAACCCGGAATTCTGCCGGGTTGCTCAGTAACGAAATTTTTTGGTTGAAGGTTTTGGTTTGCTAAAAGGCCTTTTATAAGAACAACGGCTTGCGAGAAGCCGTTGTTGTTTTGCTTTTTGTTTTTGAGCACTTTTTTTATTCAAGTGCTGAACCTATCTTATAAATTGTACAAAACACTGTCAATACAAAAAGTATGAGCATTTTAAGAAAGCTGTGTATAACTTTTTCTGTGGAGTCCCAAAAAGTCCAAATAAAGTAACCAAAAGCGTATTGACAAAATCAACAATACGTACTATTATCTAAAGCAGTAAGTCAAAAACAAAAACTTACAATTAAAAAAAATAACGCTCGCGTTACCTCACAGGTAACAAGAGCGGTCAGTCAAAGTCGGTGGGCGATAAGCGCTAGTAAATTTAATTTCAAGAGCGGATTTATCGCCCTCTCGACCCAAGTAGCAGTTTAGTCATACGCTTTGCACCTGAGGGGATAAAGCGTATTATTTTATTACGACATGAAAATAAAGAAACAATTCTTGAAAACGATGAGCTTTGCAGCTCTGCTCATAGGTCTTTTCTTGGTGACGGATCCTACCAAGATGCCTGTATTTATACTTATAGCTCCGTTCATTCTCATATTTCTAGTTGTATTTAACCTCTGGGAATTGCTGATTATGTTGTGGGCTAGAGCCCAGGGGCGTCAAGTGTTGATTACGCTGGCCAAGAACCAGATAAACATCGCCGCCGCGTTATTCATCACCTTGGTAGCCATACTACAATCTATTGGTCAGCTGACGGTTCATGACGTACTGACGCTAGTGCTGTTATTTGCAGTTGGGTATTTCTATGCCAGACGTCTTGTTGTCAGGTAATAGAAGACAATCTGTTACAGACGAGGCAAGCATTGTATAATAACGATTAGCATGAAACCTGACTATGATGCGGTGCCTCATTTTGATTTGCCAGAGCCTAACTTTAACCCTGGTGCAGAAGCCACGCCCGTGCCATTACCAGAGAAGGGGTTCCCGGTGCGTCCAGAGTTGATGACCGGGATGGCGCCACCAGCCACGCCAATAGCCAGCTCGCCTTATCCGATAGCCCCAATGCCAAGCAGTTCACCGCAGCAAAGCACTACTGCTGCTCAATCAGGAGCAATACCCCAGGCTCAACGAGCAGAAGAAACCGAGGATACGCTCACTAAGATATCAGTTGCCCGGGCTAGGAACATCGTTGCCCAGACGGCAGGTGATCCATACAGCCAGAACGAGCAGCTTAATAAGCTTAAAGCAGAGTATATAAAGCAGCGTTTTAACCAAGATGTTAAGTTGGCCCAAGGATAGCTATGGAAATAGTCATTATATTCGTTGTTATTCTTGTAGCGGTCTTAGTTATAGCAGGACCTGTTGTGTTTTTGCGCTTGCAAGCGTCCCTACATGACGAAAAGAACTACGAACGCGGTCTCAAAATGGTGCCGTTGCTCATACATCTACCCCCGTTAAGCGAAGACGCCGAGTCTGGTGGCCGAGACGTTAGGGATGTGGTCGAAGAGAATATCTCGAAGGCTCAAGTTATTTACAACATTGTTGCGAGTACGTTTCAAAAAGGTTTCAAAAGTCGTTGGTATGGACAACGACACTTCGCTTTTGAGATCGTAGGCAGCCAGGGTTTTGTATATTTTTATGCAGCGGTACCAGTTACGATGGTTGATTCGGTAAAACAGGCGATCGTTAGCGCCTATCCAACCTCTCGTATAGAAGAAGTAGCTGAACACAATATTTTTAGCCCAATCGGCAAACTAAACGCCACCGTCGGGGGTGAATTAAATCTAAAAGAGTCGTTCGCGTACCCAATCGCTACTTACCAAGACCTGAAACGCGACGCCCTTCAATCCATACTTAATGCCCTGTCGACGCTCGATAAAACAGACGGAGCAGCCATACAGATACTGATACGGCCTGCAGATCCAGGCTGGCGGAAGCAAGCCCTTAGTACGGCCGGTAAGAAGCGAAAAGGCAAGGACAAGTCAGTTACGGCTTCTGTGATTGCTAAACAGATGGTTACGGCTTTCGTGAAGCCACCTGAGGCGAAAGAGGGTGAGTCGGGATCGTCTTCTAAACCAGATCTGTCATCGCTCGAGCAGTCGGTGGTTGACTCTATAGAAGATAAGACACGCTACCCTGGGTTCGAAGTT
Source organism: Saccharimonadales bacterium (SeqCode) (assembly GCA_041649215.1). Lineage (GTDB taxonomy): Bacteria > Patescibacteriota > Saccharimonadia > Saccharimonadales > UBA4665 > JBAZNN01. The sequence continues at coordinate 539,022 of JBAZNN010000001.1, read as the reverse complement.
CTTATAAGGGTCGTATCATCGTCAAACGTTACTGGTAGAGCACAAGCTATATTGAATAACGTAGTGGCTAGTTTTTCTCTGTTCGATGCTCCAGGTAAGAATGGTTTCAAATTTAGCCCAGCCAAAGATATTTCCGCACTATCGACGGCCTATATAATGAGGTTTTTCCCGAGCAAGAGCCGGCAGAATATTCTAAACTCAGTTGAACTTGCCACTTTATTCCATTTTCCCGACCAGAGTAATATACCTACCTCACAGCTAGAGCGTCAGGATTCGAAACAGGTTGATGGCCCACGTAACGTACCAGAGCAGGGGCTGCTACTAGGCTTTAATATATTCAGAGGTGTTAAGAAGCCAATAAGAATTGCCCTAACAGATCGACAGCGGCACCTGTATGCTGTTGGACAGACCGGTACCGGTAAATCAACTTTCCTAGAAAACTTAGCGCTTCAAGACATGATGAATGGGGATGGCTTTGCGTTTGTTGACCCTCACGGAGATACTGCCGAGAAGTTACTAGCCATGGTGCCAAAGGAAAGAACAGAGGACGTCATATATTTCTGCCCGTCAGAAATGGAATATCCGATGGGACTTAATTTGTTCGAGTTCCATTCACCTGATCAAAAGGATTTTCTGATTCAAGAAGCTCTCAATATGCTTTATAAATTGTACGATCCACAACACCAAGGAATCATCGGGCCGCGCTATGAGCATTTATTTAGAAACGCCGCTTTGACAATTATGGCCGATCCCCAAGGTGGAACATTCGTAGATATTCCAAAATTGTTCCGTGATCCTCAATTCGTGCAGCAGAAATTACAACATGTGACCGACCAAAATGTTGTTGAATTCTGGCAAAAAGAAATGCCCCAATCACAACGCTCAAATGAGTTTGGTGAAGTTGTGAGCTGGTTCGTTAGTAAATTCGGAGCCTTTTTATCAAATGAGATGATGCGAAACATCATCGGTCAGACTAAAAGCGCCTTTGATCTGCGCGAAGTAATGGATAAAAAGAAGATTCTGTTAGTTAACCTTAGTAAGGGTAGAACAGGTGAGCTAAACTCAAAATTGCTGGGCATGGTGTTTGTTATGAAGTTTCAGGCAGCAGCAATGAGCCGCGCAAACGTGCCCGAGAGTGAACGAAACGACTTTGCACTCTACGTTGATGAGTTTCAGAATTTCTCGACAGATTCTTTTGCGACTATCATGTCAGAAGCACGAAAGTATCACCTGAATCTTATCGTAGCGAACCAGTTTACTACTCAACTTACAGAAGAGATCAGGGATGCGGTGTTTGGTAACATCGGTACCATTGTCTCGTTCCGCGTAGGGCAAAACGATGTTGAAAGCCTAAGTCGCTATTTCCAGCCACAATTTGATGGTGATGATCTGGTGCGTGTGCCAAATGCGAACGCCATTGTACGGACACTTATAAACGGTGTGCCAACGCAACCATTTAGTATGGCCACGCTACCACCACTAGGTAACCCTAACCCAACCCTAGCCGGAGCTCTCAAACAGCTGTCAGCCGCCAAATACGGTAAACCTAAAAACGTAGTCGAGAAGGCGATCTTTGAGCGCCTCGCCACCAAACCGGCGACACCTCCACCTAGTAGTTCTTTTAGGAACCCATCAGATATGTCACGGGCAAACAGCCCATCGTTTGCGTCACAAGCGGCTGCACCGTCTTCCCCAGTGTCGAATCAGTTCAATCAAAAGCCGAGCTCAAGCTCATTTCTAGATGAATGGCTGGCAAAGCAGCGCGCTAAAGCACCAAGCCCAGCTCTATCTACTGTCCCGTCCAGCGCGACCGATACTGGCACTCAAACTAGCACCTCTCCAGTAGTGGAAGCCAGTGGAAATATATCCAGTGATCAGATAGACCAGAAGGAGATTTCAGATATTGCGGCTGAGCTAAAACGGAGTCTTGATACACCTCCAAAACCAGTTGTTGTACCAGATCAACCGGTTGTTGAAATGCCAGCAGAGCCTCCAAAAGTTGAAAGCGTACAGCCGGTTCACCACAGCGCGACAGGCTCAGAAACGCCGCCCGAGGACACTATCTTCATAGACCAAGATGGCCTGTTGCACGATGCTAAGAGCCCAAAAACAAACGAGCAAAAGACTGATTGATAAAAGGATAGAAATACTTTATACTAAGTGTTATAAAGGGTGAAAAACAGAAGGTTCTTAAGAGGGTATATTTATAGTGGCTAAACAAAAAGAATATTCGGCTGATCAGATTCAGGTGCTTGAGGGACTTGAGCCAGTGCGCAAGCGCCCAGGTATGTATATTGGCAGCACTGGTATAGAGGGTTTGCATCATTTAGTTTGGGAAATTGTAGATAACGGCATTGACGAAGCTTTGGCCGGTTACGCGACGGAAGTTAAGGTCGAAATGCTCGAAGACGGTGCTATACGTGTTTTTGACAACGGTCGTGGTATCCCTACGGACATTCATCCTAAGACAGGTAAAAGTACTGTTGAAACGGTGCTTACTGTTCTTCATGCTGGTGGTAAATTTGGCGAAGGTGGGTACAAGGTATCTGGAGGATTGCACGGTGTTGGTGTGAGCGTTGTGAACGCTCTTTCGACAAAGCTGATCGTAAATGTTTATCGCGACGGCAAAAGCTATACACAGGAATACGAGCGTGGCACACCCAAGGCTGATCTGAAAATGATCGGCAAAACTGATCGGCAAGGAACCGAGATTACTTTCTATGCTGATGATACTATTTTTGAGAGTATCGCTTTTAGCTATGAAACGATTTTGGATCGTTTGCGCCACGCAGCATACCTTACGAAGGGCATAAAAACCTCACTAGTTGATCACAGAACTGGCAAAAAATATGGTTTTTACTTCGAAGGCGGAATTAAATCTTACGTAAAGCATCTAAATTATGGCAAAGAAGTGGTTGATGATGATGTCTTTTACGTCGATAAAATGGTCAAAGATGTCCAGATAGAAATCGCTGCGCAGTATACCGATAGCTTCAACGAAACTATCAAGCAATTTGCGAATAACGTCTTTAACCCAGACGGCGGCAGTCACCTTACCGGCTTCCGTTCGGCACTAACACGTGTTATTAACGAATACGCCCGCAAAGCGGGGCTACTAAAGGAAAAAGAAGAGAACCTGACGGGCGAGGATTGCCGTGAGGGCTTAACCGCCGTTATATTGGTAAAACTTCCGAACCCTCAGTTCGAAGGTCAGACCAAAAACAAGCTTGGTAACCCGGAAGTCCGTGGCTATGTCGAACAGGTTCTAGCTGAATACTTAAATTATTATCTCGAAGAACATCCGGCGATTGGCCGAAAAATCATAGGCAAGGCATTACTGGCCGCTAGGGCTCGTAAGGCTGCCCGTGCCGCTCGCGAAAACATCATTCGTAAAGGTGTCTTAGATGGCGCCAGCATGCCCGGTAAGCTAGCCGACTGCTCCAGTAAGGATCCTGCAGATTCCGAAATCTACCTAGTGGAGGGAGATTCGGCTGGTGGTTCGGCCAAAACCGGTCGTGATAGTAAAACCCAGGCCATCTTGCCGCTGCGCGGTAAGGTCTTGAATGTCGAGCGCGCTCGGCTGGATAAGATGCTGGCCAACAACGAAATCCTGAGTCTAATTAAGGCATTGGGCGTTGGTATTGAGGAGTCGTTTAGTTTAGATGGTCTACGCTACCATCGTATTATCATCATGACAGATGCTGATGTCGATGGATCGCATATTGCTACGTTGCTTCTGACTTTCTTCTTCCGCTTTATGAAGCCGGTCGTTGACGGCGGTCACGTTTATCTGGCTAAACCACCTCTGTTTGAACTAGTTAAAACAGGTCGCAAGAACTCGGTGTTCATCTATGACGAGTCCGAACTAGACGTGGTGCTTGACGCGACGATTGCCGCTCGAAAGAAAGAGGGTCTAAAAGTTAACGATACCGACGAACGCTACAAGCAAGCTGGTTTTATAGAGCAGAAACGCTACAAGGGTTTGGGCGAAATGGATGCCGAACAACTGTTTGAGACCACCATGAATCCCGAAAAACGCGTGCTAGTACAAGTTAAGGTAGATGATGCCGAAAAGGCCGACGCTATCTTTAACAAGCTGATGGGTACAGAGGTAGAGCTACGCAAGAACTTTATTCAGGCAAACGCGAAATTTGTGAAGGATTTGGATATCTAATATGGACAACGAACCGATTGAACTAACCCCCAATAACGATCAGAGCGATGAACCAAAGATGGAGACACGTGCTTCAGTTGATGTTTTAGACTCTGGCCACTCGCGTATCGTAGAAGGCCAATCCATGGAAAACGTCATGGAATACAGCTATTTGCGCTACTCCATGAGCGTTATTATTGATCGAGCCTTGCCAGACGTTCGTGATGGCATGAAGCCAGTCCATAGACGCATCCTGTACAGCATGAATGAAGATGGCCTGCGCAGTAGCGCTCGTCACCGCAAGAGCGCCAACGTAGTTGGTGCGGTTATGGGTAAATACCACCCGCATGGCGACTCCTCGATCTACGATTCGATGGTTCGTATGGCACAGCCATGGTCGATGCGTTACATGCTCGTAAATGGCCAGGGTAACTTCGGTAGTATGGACGGGGATCCACCAGCTGCCATGCGTTATACCGAGGCCAAGATGCACCGTCTGGCCGATGAACTACTAGCCGATATCGACAAAGAAACAGTTGATTTCCGTGATAACTACGATGGCACCACCCAAGAACCATCGGTATTGCCAGCCAAACTGCCAAACCTGCTGCTTAACGGTCAGCTCGGTATCGCTGTCGGTATGGCCACCAACATCCCCCCGCATAACCTTAGTGAAGTCGTTGATGCCACGATCCACTTGATTGATCATCCTGACGCGGGTCTCGATGCCCTACTGCAATACGTCAAAGGACCTGATTTTCCAACCGGAGGTATCGTATATGGCGCTGAGTCGATGCGAACTGCCTATGCCACTGGTCGTGGCGGTATCGTTGTGCGTGGCGTCGCCGAGATAGTAGAGGGTGCTAAAGGTCGCCAACAGATTGTTATCACCGAAATCCCGTATTCTCTAAACAAAGAGAGCTTAGTCATAAAGATTGCTGATCTTGTCAAGGAAAAGAAGATAACCGGCATAAGTGACCTTCGTGATGAAAGCGCTCGAGGCAATGTTCGGATTGTGGTCGATCTAAAAAAAGACGCTTATCCGAAGAAGCTTCTGAACCAACTTTATAAGTTAACGCCTCTGCAAACAGCCTTCCACTACAACATGATGGCGCTTATCGACGGCATACAGCCCCGTGTGCTTGGTCTGCAAGATATCATTTCAGAGCACATAAAACATCGCAAGGCTGTAGTGCGTCGTCGCACCGAATTCGAGCTACGAAAAGCCAAGGAACGTGCACATATCCTTGAAGGACTCAAGATAGCGCTCGATCATATCGACGAAGTAATCAAGACGATACGCGCTAGTCAAACTACCGAAGAGGCTCAGAAGAACTTAATAGCTCAGTTTAAGCTGAGTGAGATTCAAGCTAAGGCCATCTTGGCCATGCAGCTTCGAACTTTGGCTGGTCTTGAGCGCCAAAAGATAGAAGACGAGCTAGCCGAGCTGTTGAAATTGATTGCCGAACTGGAAGGCATTTTGGCCGACGAGAAGAAGATATTGGCAATCATCAAGAAAGAGTTCCTAGACCTAAAGAAACAGTACGGTGACGAGCGTCGCACCAAAGTGGTGCCACAAGAACTCGGCAAGATGAGCGACGAAGACCTGGTGCCAGAAGAGCAGGTAGTTGTGACACTCACTAGCGCCAACTACATTAAGCGCAGCCAGATCGCTGAATACAAACGACAAGGTCGTGGCGGTAAGGGGCGTCGTGGCATGGTGACACGCGAAGAAGATGTCATAGAACATGTCGTCAACGCTTCTACGCACGATTTCCTGCTGTTTTTCACTAATAGAGGCCGTGTATTCAGGTTGAAGACCTACGAGGTTCCTGCGGCTTCCTTGAGTGCCAAGGGCGTGGCTATAGTCAATCTATTGCAATTACAACCAGAAGAAAAAGTCAGCTCTGTCATAAATGTTAGCAAGCAAGAGGGCGGAAAAAACCTGATCATGTGTACTGTAAGGGGTGTCGTCAAGAAAACGCCATTCGAGCAGTACCAAAATGTCCGCAACAGTGGCTTGATTGCCATCAATCTAGATGAAGGCGATGAACTAAAGTGGATTCGTATGACGACCGGCGATAACGAAGTGGTAATCTCGACGAGCGCCGGGCAGGCAATTCGCTTCCACGAACGTGACGCTCGCCCAATGGGTCGTGTTAGCCGCGGTGTTCGTGGCATTCGCTTGCGCGCTGGCGACCGAGTGATCGGCATGGACATAGTAGAAGAGAACTCTAGTATATTTGTGATAAGTAAGTATGGTTACGGTAAGCGAACCAAAGTTTCGCAGTTTACCCCACATGCTCGCGGCGGTGTCGGTATACGTTCAGCAGTCGTTAATAGCAAGACAGGCGAGCTGATAGGCGTTAAAACGCTCAGCGACGATGATACCCAAGAAGTGATCATCATATCTAAGAATGGCCAGACCATTCGTCTAGGGCTTAAAGGCACACCGGCACTTGGACGAGCTACTCAAGGCGTGCGTATCATGCGCCTCAATGACGGTGACGAAGTAGTTAGCCTGGCTCTGGTAGACAAGAGCGAAGAGCCTGAAGATGAAGACGATACCGCAGAAGAAACACCGGTTGAGTAGTAGTTGTAGGAATCACTACGAAGTCGGGCAAATATATCCTTGACAGAGAACACCTAACCCTATAGAATTACCCCTTAGTGCTTCAGAGGTGTCTTTATGTTGTCTCTGAAATCGGACGTTAAAAATTGAATAGTGCAATATCCCCTTCGGGGGATATGGTGCAGTTCTCGGAATAAACTATCGACCTCGGTCGTACTTTATTCCTGCGAGCTGTACCATCAACGTCAGTTCATTTATATGAATTGTTTTAAATTAAGTCAGTGAGCCCTTAGGGGTTCATGTTCGACTGAAGTTAAGGTTAAATTCTTTTTTGGAGAGTTTGATCCTGGCTCAGGATGAACGCTGGCGGCGTGCCTAATACATGCAAGTCGAGCGGTAAGGCTCTGCACTCAGTATTTGATCGTAGGAGCTTCGGCTCCCAAAGCGAATTGACCAGACCCTGGCTAGGGAAAGGAAGAAGAGCGGAGATGGAATTATGAGTGTAGAGTACACGAGCGGCGGACGGCTGAGTAACACGTAGGAACGTACCCCAAACTGAGGGATAAGCACCAGAAATGGTGTCTAATACCGCATGTGATCTTCGGATTAAAGCTTCGGCGGTTTGGGAACGGCCTGCGCATGATTAGTTTGTTGGTGAGGTAATGGCTTACCAAGACTACGATCATTAGCTGGTCTGAGAGGATGACCAGCCAGACTGGGACTGAGAACGGCCCAGACTCCTACGGGAGGCAGCAGTAGGGAATTTTCCACAATGGGGGCAACCCTGATGGAGCAACGCCGCGTGCAGGATGAATGTCTTCGGATTGTAAACTGCTTTTATCTGTGACGAATATGACGGTAGCAGATGAATAAGGATCGGCTAACTCCGTGCCAGCAGCCGCGGTCATACGGAGGATCCAAGCGTTATCCGGAATTACTGGGCGTAAAGAGTTGCGTAGGTGGCATAGTAAGCAGGTAGTGAAATCGTGTGGCTCAACCATACTCACATTACCTGAACTGCTAAGCTAGAGGATGAGAGAGGTTATTGGAATTCCCTGTGTAGGAGTGAAATCCGTAGATATAGGGAGGAACACCGATGGCGTAGGCAGATAACTGGCTCATTCCTGACACTCAGGCACGAAAGCGTGGGGAGCAAACGGGATTAGATACCCCGGTAGTCCACGCCGTAAACTATGGATGCTAGCTGTTAGAGGTATCGACCCCTCTAGTAGCGAAGCTAACGCGTTAAGCATCCCGCCTGTGGAGTACGGTCGCAAGACTAAAACATAAAGGAATTGACGGGGACCCGCACAAGCGGTGGAGCGTGTTGTTTAATTCGATGGTAAACGTAGAACCTTACCCAGGTTTGACATCCTTGGAATTTCTGCGAAAGCAGAGAGTGCTTTATTGAGCCAAGTGACAGGTGTTGCATGGCCGTCGTCAGCTCGTGTCGTGAGATGTTTGGTTAAGTCCATCAACGAGCGCAACCCTTATAGTCTGTTGTATTTCTCAGGCTAGACTGCCCTGGTAACAGGGAGGAAGGGGGGGATGATGTCAGGTCAGTATTACCCTTACATCTGGGGCTACAAACACGCTACAATGGCCGGTACAAAGGGCAGCCAAGTCGCGAGACGGAGCAAATCCCATCAAAGCCGGTCTCAGTTCGGATAGCAGGCTGAAACTCGCCTGCTTGAAGTCGGAATCGCTAGTAACGGTAGGTCAGCTATACTACCGTGAATACGTTCCCGGGTCTTGTACACACCGCCCGTCAAACCATGAAAGTCACCAATACCTGACGTGTTGCCTTCGCGCAGCCCTAAGGTAGGGGGGATGATTGGGGTTAAGTCGTAACAAGGTATCCGTACGGGAACGTGCGGATGGATTACCTCCTTTCTAGGGAGAAAACTAGCAGTAGTCGGCGCAAGCTACTACGAGCTAGGTCGATCTCGATAGATTGTAAATCAGTACTGACAATCTATTTTCCCTGACGAGACATCCCTTCGGGATACTCGCAGGGCGAGATATCAGATCTGTAACACGAATGATTGACGTTGATTGCACTATTCAATTTTTAACTTCTTTGCACTACAAGCAGAGAATATTAAAAGAGCCCCTTGCGAGAGGGCTCTTTTTTATTTCAGCGACGGTTCCCTCGAGCCTACAGGATGAACCTATCTGTCTTGAGGGGGAGTTATTTATTAACTGTCAGTTTTAGCCGGCTTCGGCATCTCTGTAATGGCGCTATTGGATAACTCACGCATATTAACCCAGCTGGCAGTTAACTCGATCAGCCTCTTCAGGTCATTTACATCCTTCTCAGTCCATTTGCGAAAGTAGTGTGTCTCGTCATTGCCTAGCCATGCAGCACGATTTGCGACATCCTTTATAACTTGCTCATCTATATAGTCGTTAATGCACGCTCCAAGTTGCTTTGTACGAATGACTTCCTCTTTATCAGCTTTGTTGGCTATAAGCCAATCCTTGATAAGAAACTCGAGAGCTTTTCTGTAGCCAGGGCCAGCCACTTTGTCTAACTCTTGTGACTCTGCCTCGTTGGCTTGTGAGTAGATCTCTACAAAGTCAGGTGATAACGCCTTTATTGACTCCTCCCATTTCTTTGGAGTAAAGCGTTCAGGCTTTGATTTTAGAAATCTTGCATTACCATCCTTGTACGCGTAGAAGGCTATAAATATTCGTTCACAATCTGTAAAAGTACAACGATGAACGCGCTGCAGCAAATGAAAGCCGTCTGATTGTTCTGTTGCCATGAAGGCTGCCCTCATATCTTCAGGCTTTTGGCCGCGATGGCACCAAGGACATTCATCTGGAATTTTATCCAGTGTTGCATGTACCTCGCCGCCATTAGCCCCGTTACTAGATATAAACACTTCCGATGCCATAGAAATATCTTAGCACCTACTGTGTTCGAGTGCTAGAAATGCACATCTTTCGATCAAAGATATGGACTTCATTCTTTGTCCCCGTGGCGTGCTCGGTGCAAGCACCTGCGCGCGTCCTCGCTCTGCCGAACCTCCGACCTACGCCTGGCTTCGCCATGCTGGTCGGAGAACCGAGGCCTTAACGACCAAATAAAAAGCCCACCTTTCGGTGGACTCTTTATTTGGTGGGCGATGAGGGACTCGAACCTCCGACCTCGTCATTATCAGTGACGCGCTCTAACCAGCTGAGCTAATCGCCCTTGGTGGAGATGCTGTGCGCTAAGCGCAGCACCCCCATGTAATTGGTGGAGGCACAGGGACTCGAACCCTGGACCCCCTGCTTGCAAAGCAGGTGCTCTAGCCAACTGAGCTATGCCCCCTCGCCGAAACTACCGGTGTATTTTACCTAAAAAGGGCTTTTAAAACAAGAAGCTGGTTATAAAGAAGTTCGGTGGGGCGGTTAGCTGCGTGGAAAGCGGTAAATTCATAGGAGTAAAACCGTAGCAAGTTTCACAGCAGGTTAGGCTTGACCGCCTCTGTTATAGGTGCTATCATACTTTGGTTGCTTGAGTTTAGGTAGAAGCATACGCAGTAAACCCGGAAGGGCTTCCAACGTAAACTCAAGCTATCAAGATCAATTAGGGGTGGATGTCTTGAGTTTTGCAATTTAAAAATTTAGGTTAAATATGAGAGAGATAAAGCAATAAGACAAACGGCTATTGGTGAATACCAATAACTAGTCAATTGCACACTTGAGGTAAATCTTCGGATTTATTTCAAATTCGTAAAAAGTTATTCAAGCGCGCACAAAGGATGCCTTGACGTAAGATACCGATGAAGGACGTAGGGAGCTGCGAAAAGCTTCGGGGAGCTGCTAACTAAGCTTTGATCCGAAGATATCCGAATGGGGAAACCCGGTTGGAGTCATGTCCAATCACTCTTATCTGAATATATAGGATAAGCTGTAGGTAACCGCCTGAACTGAAACATCTTAGTAGGGCGAGGAAGAGAAATTAAACAAAGATTCCGGTAGTAGTGGCGAGCGAATCCGGAAGAGCCCAAACCTTTAAGACTTCCACCTGTCAATTTTTTGACGGGAATCAAAGCACAGGATTTGGATGTAGTACAAGGAAGCAGTGAGCACCGGACTGAGTCGTACAAATGGTACGGCGAAGGAGGAAGCGAAACTTCTGGCACAGTAATACACCGAATCCTGTGCTTTGACGGATAAGTTGATAGACGAATGTGTTAAAGGGGTTGTGACATTGCAAACAACCAAGACGGAACCCTGGATTTATCCAGATTTCCGTTTTGGAAGCAGGTGCTATCACCAACCTGCATAAGGTAAGAAATTTGCGAGGCGAGCAGAAGCAGTTGGAAAGCTGCGCCATAGACAGTGATAGCCTGGTACGCCAAGTATCGCAAACCTTATATTTGCAAAGAACCTTTTCAGAGAACACTTCGGTGTCTTCTGAAAAGGTTCGTTTGTCGAGTAGATCGGGACACGTGTAACCCTGATTGAATCTGGGGGGCCCACCCTCCAAGGCTAAATATATCTTACGATCGATAGAGAACAAGTACCGTGAGGGAAAGGTTAAAAGAACCCCGGAAGGGGAGTGAAATAGAACCTGAAATTGTGCGCGTACAAGGAGTCGGAGCCCGCTTGTCGGGTGACGGCGTGCTTTTTGTAGAACGATCCAACGAGTTATTCATTAGCGCAAGCTTAAGTCATTTGACGGAGGCACAGCGAAAGCAAGTCTGAATAGGGCAAAACAGTGCTAATGAATAGACCCGAAACCAGGTGACCTAACCATGGGCAGGTTGAAGCGTCGGTAAAACGACGTGGAGGACCGAACCGTAGCGAGTTGCAACACGCCCGGATGACCTGTGGTTAGCGGTGAAATGCCAATCGAACCTGGAGATAGCTGGTTCTCCTCGAAATAGCTTTAGGGCTAGCGTGACGTGGTAGCAGATAGGGGTAGAGCTCTGTTTCGGACTAGGGGTCGCAAGATTACCTACCCTTGACAAACTACGAATACTATCTGTGGAATCGTTGCAGTCAGAACGGCGGGGCTAAGCTCGTCGCTCGAAAGGGAAACAGCCCAGATCATCATCTAAGGTCCCTAAATATACGCTAAGTGGGAAACGAGGTGGGGTTTCTTAAACAACTAGGATGTTGGCTTAGAAGCAGCCATTCATTTAAAGAGTGCGTAACAGCTCACTAGTCAAGAGACCCTGCGCGGAAAATGTAACGGGGCTAAGCGTATTACCGAAGATATGAATGTCACATTTATGTGGCGTGGTAGAGGAGCGTTGATATCTGCGTTGAAGTCGAATCGCGAGGTTCGGTGGAGCGTTATCAAGTGAGAATGTTGGAATGAGTAACCATAAGGCAGGTGAGAATCCTGCCCACCGAAAGAGCAAGGTTTCCTGGGCCACGATAATCGTCCCAGGGTTAGTCGGTCCTAAGCCGAGGCGCGTAGCGTAGGCGATGGACAACGGGTTAATATTCCCGTACTGGTGTGAAATTGTTAGATGTGCGCGGCATATTAGTCGGAGCGGATTCATGGTTATATCCGTCTAAGCTTGAGAAATGCGAGCGAATGAAACAGCCTTTTGGCTGAATTCCGGTAACAGTGCTGACTAGAAAAGCAATCTAACGCGTGTTTCACGCCACCCGTACCGCAAACCGACACAGGTGCTCAGGTCGAGTAGACCAAGGTGTACGAGTGATTCTTCGTTAAGGAACTCGGCAAATTAGCGACCGTAACTTCGGGATAAGGTCTGCCCCCTCACTCTGTTAAGCAGAGATGAGAATTGTCAGTTTTCTTTTTGAAAACAACAGGAGCAGGTGTAAGTTTTTAACTTCTTACATCGGTCTGTATAAACGAGTAATTTTTGAGACATATCAGAAAGAAAGCTGACCCCAATTAACTCATCTATCGTGGTTGATAGAGTGAGGGGGCCGCAGCTAAGGAACCCATGCAACTGTTTACCAAAAACATAGGTCTGTGCTAACACGAAAGTGGATGTATACGGGCTGACTCCTGCCCAGTGCTGGAAGGTTAAGGGGAGTGCTTTACGGTGCGAACTGAAGCCCCAGTGAACGGCGGCGGTAACTATAACCGTCCTAAGGTAGCGAAATTCCTTGTCAGGTAAGTTCTGACCCGCACGAATGGAGTAATGATATGGGTACTGTCTCAACGAAGAGCTCGGTGAAAGTGCATTGACGGTAAAGATGCCGTCTGTCCGCAGCAGGACGAAAAGACCCCGTGGAGCTTTACTACAGCTTGACATTGGACCGGGTCGTAACATGTGTAGAATAGGTGGGAGGCTTTGAAGCTTTGGCGCTAGCCAAGGTGGAGCCGAAATGTGAAATACCACCCTTGTTACGATCTTGTTCTTACCTGGCCCTCAATATGACAATGATCCCCGTAAACGAGTCGCAAGCGACGTTATACAGGATGGATCGTTGTTATATTCAGGGTCGGGGACCGTGTCTGGTGGGTAGTTTAACTGGGGCGGTTGCCTCCTAAAGAGTATCGGAGGCGTTCAAAGGTTAGCTAGGTTCGGATGGAAATCGAATCGATAGTGTATACGCATAAGCTAGCTTGACTGTGAGGCCTACAAGCCGAGCAGGTACGAAAGTAGGAGTAAGTTTTCCGCTGTCCGTAACATTTGTTACATGAGTGTGGTATCGGCAGCGCTTTCGGATAAAAGTTACCCCGGGGATAACAGGCTTATAGCGCCCAATAGTTCACATAGACGGCGCTGTTTGGCACCTCGATGTCGGCTCATCTCATCCTGGGGCTGGAGCAGGTCCCAAGGGTCCGGCTGTTCGCCGGTTAAAGAGGTACGTGAGCTGGGTTCAGAACGTCGTGAGACAGTTCGGTTTATATCCGCTGTGGACGTCAGGAAATTTGAGAGAGTTTGACCCTAGTACGAGAGGACCGGGTTGAACGCACCGCTGGTGTACCAATTGTCTTACCAAAGGCATTGTTGGGTAGCTATCGTGCGGAATAGATAAGCGCTGAAAGCATATTAAGCGCGAAACTAGTCTCAAGATTAGATTTCCCTATGAGGACACTGAAAGACGATCAGTTTGATAGGCGCAAGGTAGAAGTGCGGTAACGTATGTAGCCGAAGCGTACTAATAGTCCCATCGACTTTTTACGTTCTCAGATTCGTTTGCCTATGTTGGTGAACGGGTCTGAGGAGTGCATTGACTAGTTATTGGTGTTTTATAACATCAACGTTTGTTTTAGCTTTAATATCTCAAAAAATACGTGCCCGAATGGACACCGATAGGCTCGACCAATTGTTTGGTCTTGCCACTTCGGTGCCCATAGCGAGAGGGAAACACCTGTTCCCATACCGAACACAGCAGTTAAGCCTCTCAGCGGTTACAATACTTGGGGTTCACCCCTGGGAAAATAGCACGGTGCCGTATTATAGAAGAGCCATCCGAATAGGATGGCTCTTCTCTTTTCCACCTACTTTCTAACAAAAGTAAACCTTGTGCAGTTGCAAGGTTTTTCGAAACGTCGTTTCGAAGACTGTAAAAGTCAAGAAGGCCTCCAGTAATGGAAGCTTTTTTGTAAATTTGGCATTCTCACTCTGAGGAAAGTTAAATACTGCCAAGCCTTCCTAAACACAAGAATAATTGACAAATATTAAACTCTATGCTAAAGTGTGGTTATGGAAGATAAATTAGAACACAACACGGTACCGAACACGCTCGATGTAGATCCTAGTCGTCTACCCAAGGAGACAATCACTCTTGAGCAGTACCGGGCAATCGGGCACGTACCAATTGCTGAACAGGCTCAACTTCCTAAAGTTGACCCAGATGAAGTAGTACGCGACAAGATAACACCCTATATTCACTAATTAATACAGAAATAATCAAGAAGCCCGAAAGGGCTTCTTTTATGTTGTATAGATGGAGTTATGGTTTCAGAGAGGTTTTATACGCCACCAGCGCTAGAAGGATAATCTGGTTTAGTAGTTTTCGCTGTTCGTATAAGAGACATACCAAAAAATCGGAAATTACAAAAAGCTTGAGTTTTGTATTGACATGAGCGCTTTAACATGATATCATAAGCGTATTCGAAAGAATATATGAGGGTTTTCCGGTAACGGAGGACTCTTTTTATATTCTACCGAGGAGTTTATTACACTTAAGGGAGGTCAATAACATGGCTGGAACTAAAGCTGGTGGCATGGCTGCCGCCGCAACCAACAAGAAGAAGTACGGTGCTGATTTTTACGCAAAAATCGGTGCTGCTGGTGGCAAAAAAGGCACTACTGGTGGCTTTGCTGCAGGTGACGAAGGTCGCGAACGCGCTCGTGTATACGGCGCAATCGGCGGTCGTATTTCTCGCCGCACCAAGAAAACTGCTTAAATCTGAGAGATTTATGTGTGGCAAAAACCACCGGTTAACCCCGGTGGTTTTTGTTTTGTCAGACTTCCTGGAGGCGGTAGGGGCGGCAGAGACGGGAACGGGTGACTTTCCAGGTTGTCTGGCAGTTAAAACAGCGGTAGGTGGAAGGTGTTTCTTGAGCAGAGCGGCTATGACAGGTAGGGCAAGTGCTGCGCAGATGCAACCAGTCACGGTAGGTGTCTAAGCAGTCCTGCATGTAATCTTCGTCTATCTCTAGCCCATAGCTCTTTGCCAGTTCGGTGGCCTTTTCCCAAGCTACGACTTCCATCTGTAGTAGTTGTACATCGTTTGTGTATTCGGCATGAGCCAGCAAGGCATGGCCAACTTCATGTAATAGCGCCCAAGTGCCTTTATGATCCCCATTCTTACTGGCTTTATATGACACATGGTTCCTGTGGGCGTGCCAAGAGAAATGTGAACCTTCGGCAAACGAAAGCTGTGGGTGGTCGGCTTGAATTTTAGTGAGTATGTCGTCCATACGTTGCCTTTACTACATCATAGCAGCCATAAATAACGGCTTCGTCGGGTCGCTGGGCTTCTTGTACGGGAGGGATTGGCAGCATTGGGTTAGTTAGGTTCTGGAGCTCTTCGACCAGGTATTTATCGAAACGATCTAAATAATGTCCAACTCCACCGCCAATTACCACAACGTCTGGCTGAGTAATCGCCAGCAAATCTATGATGCCGATAGCTAAATCCCTGGCTATAGCTTGCCAAGTTTTCTGGTCAGATATTTCGGATGCCTGTTTGCCGTAGCGGGCGGCAATTGCTTTTCCTGATGCAAAGCTTTCCCACTTTACGAGCTTGTCGCCGCGCTGAAGCATTAGATTTCCACCTTCGCTGTCGGCTAGGCTAGGATCAATCTTTTGATTGACGATAAAACCCGTACCGATACCCGTGCTGACAGTTATGTATAACACTTTCTGGTGAGAGCGTTTGAGTAGCATAGCCTCTGATAAACCAGCAAGATTGGCGTCATTTTCGATGATGACGGGGCAGTGGGCTACGCGCTCAACATCGTGCTGGATGGGCACGTCCTTCCAGCTCAGATTTCCGAACCGTCTGCCGATACCGTGCACTCGATCAACCCTACCCGGTATGGCCACACCAGCCGCACGAAAGTCCTTGGCCTCGAATGTCTGGATGACCTTGCCAAGCTCATTGATAAATTCAGTGTACGTTTTAGGGGTGGCGAACTTTTGTTGCTCACATATAATTCCATCATCGCTCAAAACGGCGACGAGGGTTTTTGTGCCTCCTATATCGACCCCTAAATACATGTTTCCAGTGTAGCATAGCTTTCTAGGGTGGCGGTACTTTGACCCAAGAGTAAAAAACAGGTATAATGAAACCAATCTTGTGGACTCAACGCTATCTGAAGCAATCGCTTCGGTAACTTGCAGTCGGCTAGAAATACATTTCGAAGGAGGCATCGTAAGAAAATGCCAAAAAACAGTACAGTAACAATGGATGAGCTTCTGGCTCAGAGTGACGTCAAACAGCTAGAGACTGGTGACGTAGTCGAAGGAGTAGTTAGCTCCGTTCGCAAACATCAAATATGGATCGATTTAGGTCCTAAGGGCGTCGGTGTTGTAATGCGCCGAGAGGTCGGTCATGGCCAAACGCTAGAAGAGGGTCAAACAATCACCATCAGTGTGATTGATCCTGAGCTCGATGAGGGCTACGCACTACTAAGCATGCGCCGAGCCGTTAAAGACAGGGGTTGGGACGAATTGCAGCGCGTCTTTGAGGCGGGCGAAATAGTAGACGTTATACCGTATGATGCTAACCGTGGTGGATTACTGGTCGAGCTCGAAGGTATTCGTGGCTTCTTGCCGGTATCACAACTGGCAGCTGGTCATTATCCTCGCGTTTCTGGTGCCGATAAGGACGAAATCCTACAAAAGCTCCACGCGCTTACCAACCAAACTATTCGCGTACGTATCCTGGATGTCAGTCGCAAAGATAACAAGCTTATTTTCTCTGAAAAGGAAGCTGTTAAAGACGACATGCAAGCCCGATTTGCCGAACTAAAGGTAGGTGACGAAGTAGAAGGCATCGTAACCGGTGTAATTGACTTCGGGGCATTCGTGAATGTCGATGGCATCGAAGGCCTGATCCACATCTCGGAGATTTCCTGGGAACGTGTTGAGAACCCCCGTGACTACGTCAAGGTGGGCGAAACGGTCAAGGCCAAGATCATAGCTATAGACAAAGACCGCCTGTCTTTGAGCTTGAAGCAAATGAGCGAAGACCCATGGCTCAAAGAAGTTAAAGCTTTCAAAAAGGGCGATGTCGTAGAAGGTAAGATTACCCGTATTACGCCGTTTGGCGCCTTCGTACAACTTAGCTCTAGCGTCGAAGCGTTGGTTCACGTGTCTGAAATGGGTGACGACGATAACGTCGATCCTGAGAAGATCTTCCAACTCAACGAAAAGAAACAGTTCAAGGTGCTCGATATTGACACCGAAGCTCGCAAAATTTCGTTAAGCCTAAAAAACACCAAGTAGTATGTAGATTCGGTTAATTCGTCCTCAGGGACAAGAAAGGAGTGCAGACATGGCGACAACCATCCAAATCGAAGACAGCATTACTGTCGGCACTCTGGCCGAAGAGCTAAAACTACCCGTCTCGCGTCTTATAGGCGAGCTCATGAAGAACGGCATATTAGCCACCATAAATGAGCGACTTGATTTTGATACCGCCCAGATCATCGTTGATGAGCTTGGCCTTGATATTCAGCTCGAGCGAAAGCCAGAAGAAGCTGTCGTGCCCATGAAGCGGCAAAAATCGAGCACCGAACACCTGACGGATCGTCCACCGGTGGTGGCAGTAATGGGTCACGTCGATCATGGCAAGACTAGTTTGCTCGATGCTATTCGAGGCGCCAGTGTAGCTAAGGGCGAAGCCGGAGGCATCACCCAACACATCTCCGCTTACCAAATAACACACGACAAACGGCTAATTACGCTACTTGATACTCCAGGCCATGAGGCTTTTGCAGCCATTCGTGAGCACGGAGCTCACCTGACCGATATTGTCATCATAGTGGTGGCGGCCGATGATGGCGTAAAGCCACAAACTATTGAGGCGATTCGTTTTGCGCGCAAAGCCGGTGTCAAGATCATCGTCGCGATCAACAAGATTGACAAAGAAGGTGCTGATCCAAATCGGGTCAAGCAACAGTTAGCCGAACAAGAACTGCTTATTGAAGAGTGGGGCGGCGATATTGTGGCTCTGCCGGTTTCCGCAAAAACCCAGCAAGGCATCCCAGAACTGCTCGATATGATCCTACTTGTTAGCGATGTCGAACAGCTGCAGGCTGATGCTACTATACCGGCACGGGGACTGATCATCGAAGCTCACGTCGAGCATGGACGCGGCCCAATCGCACATGCATTAGTTGATGAAGGCACGCTAAGAGTCGGTGATTTTGTGTTAACCGGCGCCACCTACGCTAAAGTGCGTAATCTTGAGTCGACCGACGGCAAACCCATTAAGCTAGCTGGACCATCTACCCCTGTTGTTATTACTGGCTTCAAGGTGTTACCAGAATTTGGTGACCCATTTGAGGTGGTTGCAAACGAGAAAGTTGCTCGATCGGGTGCTGAGATCGTTGCAAATCAACGTCATGGTTCGGCACAACACACCGACATGAGTAGTAGCGAGTTGCTACGCATCATTAGTCGAAGCGATCAGCTACAAGAGCTACCGATTATTATCAAGGCTGATGTGCAGGGCTCATTAGCCTCGGTGGCGGATAGCCTAAAAACAGTCGAAACCGACGAAGTTGCAGTGCGAATAGTTGGTTCCGGCGCTGGTGTGATCAACGAAAATGACATACACATGGCGCACACGTCTGGAGCGATTATCTATGGATTCAATATATCAGTGGCCAATAACATTAAGCGATTAGCTAGCCGTGACAACGTATCGATTCGGCTCTATAACGTCATATATGAGTTAATTGATGATGTTAAGACTGAACTGGGCAAATTATTAGCACCTGAAGTTATTGAGAAAACCCTCGGAACACTAGAAGTTAAAGGCGTATTTAAGACTACCAAAACGGATATAATCTGTGGCGGTGAGGTGTTGGACGGTAAGCTAACGGTGCCGGCTCTGGCCAGGGTAACACGCAAGAAAGAGCAACTGGGCGAAGTCTCTATAACTGGTCTGAAGCGTGGTCCAAATGATGCCAAAGAGATTGTGGCCGGTGAGATGTGCGGCATAAGCCTAGGCACAACCTCGCGTATCGAACTGCAAATCGGAGATCACATAGAAGTGTTCACTCGCCAAACTCAGGCACGTAGTCTGTAGGCAAGGCGACAGGTCTGCTACAATGGGAATCATATGCTAAAACTCGATAACAACCTTCTAGAAGAACTTGGTCTTGGCGAATTGCCTGAAGACCAGAAGAAGGGCATGCTGCAGCACATTTATGAGACGCTTGAACTCCGAGTTGGCACACAGCTAGCCAATCAGATGACCGACCAGCAGCTACAGGAGTTCGAACAGTTTATAGATCAGGGTGGTGAAGAGAATCAGGCTCAGGCACTCCACTGGCTCGAAACTAACCTACCTAACTACAAACAAGTCGTCAATGACGTGTTCGAGCTCTTGAAGGGCGAGATCAAACAGATGGCGCCCCAAATCGTAGCTACATCAAAACAGTAATATCTAGCCTAGTTGGTAGCCGGCCAAAAAGGCCTCGGCGGACATATCTTGCTTACCGGCGGGTTTGAGCCTGTCGATTACTAAGATATTTTGTGCTGTGTAAATGCCGAATGATTTTCCATCTCTCCAAATCGTACCTACTGGACCATTCCCTGACGCAACGTGAGCTTTTGTGACCACCACTTCTTTGCCAGGCAGTGCCAAACGGCTCTTAGGCCACTCTGCATAGGCTCGAATTTCGCGTTCTAGTTGTTCGGCTGGTTTGCTCCAGTCCAGGGTACCATCCTCTTTTTTTATGAGTGAATCATAGGAGGCTGCCGTCTCATCTTGCGGAGCCGATACGACGCTACCCGAGAGGATACCCGGCATTAAATCGATAATCATAGCCGTCCCAATGTCTAATAGAATATCCGCGAGAGCCTGCTTAGTTTCGGTGCCAGTTAGTTCTAGTTCGGACTGGGCATAAATTGATCCAGCATCCATTGCCTTGGCCAACTGCATAAGCGATACGCCCGTCTTGCTGCTGCCACCCAGAATAACGCTTTCTAGTGGTGTGGGCCCACGGTGTAGAGGCAGGAGGGACGGATGAAGGTTTATAATTCCGTGCGGGAATATATCTATGATTGATTGCGGAACCATCTTCCCATAAGCGACCAATACGCCCACAGTCGCTCCGATGTCCTGTAGCTGCGTCTTGATGTCCTCTAGCTTGTTGGGGAGCAACAGCGGTATATCGTGCTGTTTGGCAACGCTAGCGACCTCTAGGTCTCGTACGTTGCGCGAACTGCCTTTGTCATAGTTGGCGATAATCGCTCCAACCTTGTAGCCATTATCGATTAGAGCCTTTAAAACCGGAGTATTTGTAGAGACCCCAGTTGCCAGTCGCTCATTACCAAAGAATACTACTGTTGCGGATGTCTTTGTCATAGTCTAACTGTTGTAAATTTCCGCTCTCCTCGAGCTTATAGAAAGCATCCTCATCGTCCTTTATGTGGTCGATGAAAACGATGCCGTTCGTATGGTCAATCTCGTGTTGAAAAACCCGCGCCAAGAAGCCTTCGGCAGTCAGCCGCACCTCTTTGCCGTTCATATCTGTAGCCTTGATGCGCACTTTGCTATGGCGAGGAACTTTTCCGTAAATGTCTTTAACACTAAGACACCCTTCGTAGTCTTCAACTATCTCACCCTCGTACTTAGTTACCACCGGGTTTATAAAAACTCGGAAGGTCGTATCCAGTTTGTTGTCGAAATCGTTTCGGATGATGACCACTCGCTTGGCTACGTCGATCTGTATAGCTGCCAGCGCCACACCGACTTCGTGCTCGCGGCTGTTTTCCCAGTCGATTGTAACGGTTTGCATTTTCTCGACCAATTCAGCTAGCGAGTCATCGATATACCCAATCTTTTTAGAACTGGATCTAAGGTGTGGGTTCGGAAGAGTAATAAGTTCGGAACTGTCCATAAGCGAAAGTATAGCGGGTAGGCCAACCAATTACAAAAGGTTAATCGGGTCTATATCGTAGCTCCAGCCAGATGGCAGGCTACCTATAATACTAATCAAATCAGAGCGCTGCTTTGATTTGACGATTAGCTGCCAGCGATACTTGCCGTCTAATTTTGAGTGGAAGGCCGGCGTGGGGCCGTCTATGGTGGCTCGTGGGAAAGCTTTGGTAAGCCCCGCGGCAAGCTTCGAGCTAGCCTGTTCGGCGCTACTATTCGATGCTCTGAGGCAGGCAAGTTTTAGAAGATAGCAAAATGGTGGAAAGTTATACCTTTCTCGCTCAACAAGCTCATTCTCGTAGAAACTTTTCCAGTCACCCTTAACTGCTAACCCCAGAGCCTCGCTGCCGGGTGTATACGTTTGTATAACAGCGTAACCTTTGCGATGCCCACGACCAACCCGACCAAGAACCTGGCTTAGGAGTTGATAGGTATGTTCGGCAGCCGTGTAGTCGGGTATGTACAAGCTGGTATCGGCATTTATGATGCCAACTACGGCTAATTTTGGTAAATCTAGACCCTTGGCTATCGTTTGAGTCCCTATAAGAATGTCGACCGCACCACTTTTAAGTGTGCTCATATTTTGTTCAAGCCGTTCGGTGCCTGATGTATCGCTGTCGAATCGTTGTAAGCGAGCCGATGGAAAAAGTCTCTGTACTTCAGATACGACAGCCTTAGTACCGACGCTTTTCAGTAGCAAATCGCTGCTGTCGCAAACGGGACAGGTGTTCGGAAAGACCGCATGATAACCACAGACGTGACAGCGCATTTGATGTTCATCGCCATGGTAGGTAAGTGGTAAGTCGCATCGTGGGCAATGTACCTGCCAGCCACAATCATTGCACAACACAATTTTGGCCGTACCTCGACGATTTAAGAACAGCAAAGACTGCTCTTTATTGTCCAGGGCTGTTGTTATCGCCTGGATCAATGGGCGGCTTAATACAGGGCTGGCGGTAAACAAGGAGTGGTCTTTTAGATCGACAATCTGTGTATCGACGTGTGTCTCGGCTAGGTCGGTGGCTGGTGTGGTCATAGCAAGAATCGGTCGATTCTTTTTGGAGGCTACGTAGTAGTCATCGACCGAAGGAGTCGCGGAACCGATTATTACTGGGGCATCGTGAAGTGCGGCAAGCTTGGCTGCCACACGCGATGTTGCATAGTGCGGAGCTGATTCGTTTTTGTATGCAGCTTCGTGGGCCTCATCTACCACTATTAGGCCGATGTTCTGGACTGGGGTAAACAGTGCCGAACGGGGGCCTATGACAATTATGGGCTGCCGTGCATTCAGGATATGGAACCATAGATCTCGTCTAGCCGCGCTCGTTAGCTGTGAATGAAAGACGATTGTTTTACCGGTGAACTCGGATTCAAAACTTGCCACGAGCTGCGCCGTTAGGCCAATTTCTGGCGTCAGGATGATTGATGATTTACCGTCCTGCAAACTACGTTTAGCAAGCTCTATATAGATGCGTGTTTTGCCAGTACCAGTTGCCCCGTGAAGTATATGCAGACCACTATTAGAGATACCATCAAGTGTGGTTTTTTGCTCACTGGTAAGAGGCGGCAACATAGTATTGGAGTTGTTGGTGGCCGACGAGTTGCTCACAACTTGCTTTGGTTTGACGACATTTCCAGGTAAAAATTGTCGCACGATAGCTCCTAAGGGTGCAGGGTAATAGCCCTTCAGCCATAGCAACAATTCTAGCGTTTGGGCAGGCAGTGGTGCGGATTCTGCTAGTTTTCTGGTAAGCGGTTTAACAGCGAAGCTCGGTTTAGATACTTCTTTTACAACAACCCCAACCACCTGTCGTGCCCGAAGACCGACAACAACAATTGATCTAAGTGAGACTTCGGCGGCGGCGCTGTAAGTTAAGGCATCGTGGCCGTGATACTGCATATCCCCCACTAGTACCTCATAGTAGTGCATATCCTAAGTATAAGTGTTTGTTAACCAAAAATGCTACAAAGCGGGGTTGAATTTGCATAATTGAGCCGCTATACTAGGTATCACGTTGTTTGAATAACAATAAATGCTTATGTTGGATGTTTTTATTACCTCACGAGTTCGACGCAAGATAATAGTTATCTATGCTAAGTACCCCGACTTCAGAACACATGTCCGGGGACTTGCTAAGTTGATCAAAGAAGATGCCGGAAACATCCAGCGAGAACTCAAGCGTCTCGAAAAAGCAGGGTTCTTACTCTCGGAGAAGCAGGGCAACACCAAGATCTACCATACCAACAAGCAATTTGTGATTTTCAAAGAGCTCCAGAGCATAGTGTTGAAATCACAGCGCACAACACAGAAAAAACACGCAGCCTAAGCTTGCCATTATTCATCTGTTAAGATATAATCAACCACGAAATGATAGAAGTTACCCGCAAAGATAGCAAAGAATCAACCGAGAACTTGGTTCGTCGATTTAACCGCCGCGTACAGCAGGCTGGTATTGTAAATATCGTCAAACAAGGCCAGTTCTTTGAGAAGCCACTGAGCAAGCGCGACCGTCGCAAGAAGGCTATTATCCGCACCCAGCGGAAAGCCATCAAGCTCAAGAAGATTAAGCTCGGCCAGCGATAAGCCGCAATGATATTGCAAAAACTAAATGACGACTTGAAAGCCGCATTGTTAGCTGGTGATTCCCTGAGAGTCAGCGTACTAAGAGGTCTTAAGAGTGTTATCTTGTATGCCGAAGTGGCCGAAGGCAAGCGCGAAGAGGGTCTAACCGATGAAGCGATACTGCAGATCTTCGCCAAAGAGGCTAAGAAACGACAGGAGAGCGCTGACTTATACGTTCAGGGTGGTGACCAGGCGCGAGCTGACAAAGAAATCCAAGAAAAGGCCATGATTGAGGCCTATCTACCCAAACAGTTATCCGAAGACGAACTTCAGGCGCTTATTGCGGATTCCATCAAAGCGCTACAACCCGCCGGGCTACAGGACATGGGAAAAGTTATAGGAGCCGTTAAGGCAAAAGCAGGAGCTACTGCAGATGGCGCACTTATCGCAAGGCTAGTTAAGGAGAGATTGAGCGCATGATTGTACTAATGGGTGTTGCCGGTTCAGGGAAAAGCATGCAGGGTCGTATGCTGGCGGATGATCATGGTTATGCGTGGGTCTCAACTGGCGAGGTGCTGCGAGTTCTTATTACCGGACAGCGTCGCCACGAAATGTTGAGTGGAAAGTTGCTCAGCGATGACGAAGTCATTAAGGTGGTAGACACGGTGTTCAACCTAATAGACACCCGGCAAGAGTTTGTAATTGATGGTTTCCCGCGCACCATTAAACAGGCCGATTGGCTGCTGGAACAGACTAAGCGTGCTCGTTTCCCTCTAACGGCGATCATCCATTTGCAAGCTGATGAATCGGTTGTCCGAGACCGTCTAGCAAAACGCGGACGTCAAGATGACACTGACGAAGCGATTTCTGAGCGTTTCCGGGAGTATAAGGAGATGACGCTACCTATATTGGAGCACTTCGAGAAGGCCGGCGTGGCAGTTTATTCGATTAACGCCGACCAGGCTCGCGAAGTTGTTCATGGAGATATAATGCGCGTTTTACGCGAGTCGTAGAGATGATGACAGAAGTGAAAACTCCAGCAGAAATTGCTGCCATGCGCGAGAGTGGTCGCATGTTGGCTACTGTCCTTGAGAAGTTGCGTGTCCAGCTTGAGCCGGGTATGTCCACCAAACACCTGGCTGACCTTGCCGCTAACGAGCTACGGTCGCTTGGTGGCAAGCCAGCGTTTCTGGGTTACCAGGGTTTTCCAGATGTGCTATGCGTGTCCGTAAATGATGAAGTGGTTCATGGCATCCCGCGCGCCAATCGGATTATTCAGGAAGGCGATATCGTGAGTATGGATTTTGGCGTTATCTACAAGGATATGATTACTGACGGTGCGATAAGTACAATTGCCGGACGGTCAAAGAACCCGCAGTACCAGCAGCTAGTTTTCGCTACGGAGGAATCGCTTAAGGCGGGTATTGTAGCCGTTCACGATGGTGTACGAACCGGTGATATTGGCGCGGCCGTTCAGGCCGTACTCGATGCCCATAAATACGGTATAGTGCGGGATCTCGTGGGGCACGGTGTAGGTCATCAATTACACGAGGAACCAAATGTTCCAAATTACGGCAAGAAGGGCACTGGTACGCAACTACAGGCTGGCATGACAATCGCAATCGAGCCGATGGCCACACTTGGCACACACGAAGTGTTGATGGCGCAAGACGGCTGGACTATATTAACTGCCGATGGCTCGATGGCGGCTCATTTTGAACACACGATTCTTATCACGGCTGACGGCGCAGAAATACTAACGACCACGGCCTGAACTTGCCCTAGACCAAGAATAAGCGCTATACTGCCTGCATGCGTGATCCTGCCGCAACACATTATGTCGGCCTTGATATTGGTACGTTTAGGGTTCGCTGCGTAATCGGTACGCGCGACGTACATGATCCAGGTACGATCTCAGTCATTGGCCACGGAAGTGCGCCAAATCTTGGCATGCGTAAAGGCGTGGTTATGCACGTTGAAGAGGTCGCAGAGGCAGTTGTCCAGGCTATAACCGAAGCCGAACGGCTTTCCGGGGTGCGTATTGAGCGGGCCACGGTAAATGTTAATGGTGCCCATGTGCTTGGCATTAACTCCAAGGGTGTTATTGCGATTAGCTCACCTAACCGCGAAATTACGATTGAAGATAGAGAACGCGTTGAAGAAGCGGCAACCATAGTCCAATTACCGCCTAACCGCGAAATTCTACAAGTATTTGCAAAGAATTATCGCTTAGATGGCCAGGATAATATAAAGGATCCCGTCGGCATGCGAGGCGTTCGCCTAGAGGTAGATTGCCATATTGTAACCGCAGCCTCGCCAAATGTTCGCAACCTGGATATAGCGCTTGAGAAAGCTCAAGTCAGACCGACGCACCACACAGTTTCTGGGCTGGCGGCGGTCGAGGCAGTACTAGATCGGAAGCAAAAAGAGGCCGGCACGGTTCTAATAGATATAGGAGCCGGCACGACTAATCTCGTCGTTATCGAAGACGGCGAGGTGCAACACGTAGCCGTTATTCCTATTGGCGGCTCACATATCACTAACGATCTTGCTATTGGCCTAAGAACAGACTTGGATGTCGCTGAAATAGTAAAGATAAAACACGCTAGTTTACACGAAACCAAAGACAGCACGGTTAAACTTACAGTAAATGAAGTAGCGCATCAGTTTAGTAGTGCTGAGGTTAATATGATTGTCGAGGCGCGCGTGGATGAGCTACTGGACTACGTAGATAAAGAGTTACACCGTATCCGGCGTTCGCGTAAATTACCTGGCGGCGTTGTTATTGTCGGCGGCGTCGCTGCGCTTCCGGGATTGGCCGAGTTTGCCAGAGAGAAGCTGCAACTCGCGGCTCGTATCGGCAAGATCCGAAACCTAGCTGGCCTTGTTGATACGGTGGACGACCCGGCGTTCAGCACTGCATCAGGTCTGATGCTACTTGACGCATTGCTTAGTCCACTTATGAACGATCAAGCCGATCACCATCTTATACTTGGTAATCTAAATGTACTCAGCCAAATGTTCTCCAAATTCAAGCGCGGCAAATAACCAGCGTTTCGTACACACAAACTACTCGACACATTTATGAGACAAGCTCGCTGCATAAATTGATTGAACTCTTAGTGGTACGTGCGGTATACTGCACGTAGTTATAAGCTAAGTTTGAGGAATATGTATGCCACAAGTTGTAGACCCAGCTATCGAAACGTTTGCTCGAATTAAAGTCGTAGGTGTTGGTGGAGCGGGTGGAGCAGCCATAAACCGCATGGTTGAAGCTGGTGTTGAGGGTGTTGAATTTGTCGCGGTTAACACCGATGCACAGGCTTTACATAATTCAAAAGCACAAACCAAGATACATATTGGAAAAGATACGACCCGAGGCCTCGGAGCGGGTGCCGATCCTGCTGTCGGTGAACGTGCTGCCGAAGAATCTCGTCCTGAAATTCAAAAAGCTATCGAAGGTGCCGACATGGTATTCATTACCATCGGTGCAGGTGGTGGTACTGGAAGTGGCGCTGGCCATGTCGTAGCTAATATCGCCAAGGATTTGGAAATACTCGTTGTCGGATTTGCAACAAAACCATTTGCATTCGAGGGTGAGAAACGGCGCCGTAACGCCGATGTGGCTATAGAGAAGTTACGGGGTGCAGTCGACACACTTATTATTATTCCGAACGATCGACTACTTCAGACTATTGATCGTCAAACGCCGCTCGTTGAAGCTTTTAAGGTAGCCGACGACGTTCTACGCCAGGGCGTACAAGGTATTTCAGATCTTATTACCGTTCATGGTCTCATAAACCTCGATTTTGCCGATGTTAAGACTGTCATGAGCCATGCTGGTTCTGCACTTATGGGTATCGGACGAGCAAGTGGCGAGAACCGGGCTGTACAGGCCGCTCAACAGGCTATTGATTCGCCGTTACTTGAAGTGTCCATTGACGGAGCACGAGGTATTCTATTCAACGTCATTGGTGGCCAAGATCTTTCTATGCATGAAATCAATGCGGCCGCCGAGGCGATTACTACGGCCGCTGATCCAGATGCGAATATTATATTCGGTGCTACGATTAACCCTGAACTTGATGGAGAGGTCATCATCACGGTCGTAGCTACTGGATTCGATGCTTCCTACTTTGCGGGTCGCCAAGCAGTTTTAAGCGATGACTCTACGAAGAGCGCCAAAGAACCTGTCGCCGTTCAGGGCAGTGAGCAAGATATGGGCGATATAGATATGAGCCTACATGACAGCACTGTAGCTGCCTCTAATTTTACTGACGATGAGCCTATGCCGAGTATCTGGTCAATCCATGACGACGAGTCCAAAGATGCCCACGACGAAAACCATGAGGATGAGCACCAACCCTTTATCTCGAACGCCGAAGAAGACGAGTTAGAACGTCCTTCGTTCTTGCGCCGACTAACAAAGCGTCACAAAGAACAACCTGAAGAACCTAAAGACGAACAGTAGTAACTGGCTTTCTTTGTAATAAATAATACAGCACAAAATAGTTGCAAAAACGCTATACATAGAGCTAAGCTGTGTTTATCAAACGCTATATGTAGTAAATATATTGCATTCAGCCGTACATTAAATTGAACAAAGGAGGTGTGCAATATGAAGTGTAGCCAATGTCAGTCAGATGACACAAAGGTTATCGAATCGCGTGACGTTACCGAGGGCCAAGCAGTCCGAAGACGTCGAGCGTGTTTGCACTGTGGATATCGTTTCACTACCTACGAGCGAATCGAACGCCCCCAGCTGGTCGTAATCAAGAACGATGGAACCCGGGAGCTGTTTAATAGGCAAAAACTGCTGGGTGGGCTCTACAGAGCCTGCGAGAAAACACCGGTTAGTAGTGTGCAGCTTGAACAGCTAGTAATTGGTATCGAACAGCAGCTATACGCTTGTGCTGATCCAGAGGTATCCACTGGTAAGATCGGAGAGATGGTAATGGAGGGGCTCGCTCAACTGAACGAAGTTGCTTACGTCCGGTTTGCTAGCGTGTACAGGCGCTTCAAGGATATCGCAGGGTTTGAGAAAGAACTTTCGCACATTAAACAACGCAAAAATATAGGGTAGTTAGAGCGCACGCCATTCGGTGCGCTCTCCCGGACTCTCGTGTATACGAAATTCCAGGAGAGCGTGTCGAAGTCTCAGGGAAGGTGGCTTTGACAAAACTCTAAACAAATATAAAATCTATTAACAAACTGGGCACAAAAATAGCAGGTGTCCAAAAAAAGTGAGGGTACTATGGGACAGACAACAAGTCTTGGAGTGAGGCGGCTGTTTACTCAGCCAAAATCAAAGGGGTATGACCAGCTTAAATGGGTGAAGCGTGACTCTATCATTCTTAACCCGTTCTCTAATAAGCCGGTATTCGAACAAAAGGGCGTGGATTTTCCGGAAGGTTGGTCGCTAAATGCCATCAATATCGTGGCTCAGAAGTACTTCAGTGGTACTCCGGGTACGCCAGAGCGCGAAAGTTCTTTGCGACATCTGGTCGATCGTGTAGTAGATACGGTGACGCGGCAGGGCTTACAGGAGGGCTATTTCGAAACCTCTACAGAGGCCGAGACGTTCCGAGAGGAGCTAAAATATGTGTTAGCAACTCAGAGAGCCTCATTCAACTCACCAGTTTGGTTTAACATCGGTGCGCCTGAGCGATCTCAACAAGCTAGCGCCTGTTTCATCCTGGGCATTGAAGATACTATGCCAGCGATCTTGAACTGGTATGTCGAAGAAGGCATGATTTTTAAAGGCGGTTCTGGCTCGGGCATCAACATCAGCTCGATTCGTTCCTCTGTTGAGCCACTCGGAAAAAGTGCGGGTACCGCCTCTGGACCGTTGAGCTTTATGCGCGGTGCCGATGCTTCCGCTGGAGCTATCAAAAGTGGTGGCAAGACTCGCCGAGCGGCTAAAATGGTTATCTTGGATGTAGATCATCCTGACGTCGAAGAGTTCATTTGGAGCAAGGCTATCGAAGAACGCAAAGCTCGAGTCCTACAGGACGCCGGGTTTGATATGAGCATGGACGGTAAGGATGCCTTTAGTGTGCAGTACCAGAATGCCAACATATCGGTGCGGGTAACTGACGAGTTCATGCAGGCCGTAGTAGATGATACCGACTGGGATCTCAAAGCAGTAACGACCGGTAAAACGATGAAAACCGTCAAGGCTCGTGAATTGTACCGGCAATTTGCCGAAGCGGCCTGGGAGTGCGCCGATCCCGGCATGCAATTCGATACAACCATCAATAAGTGGCACACGACACCTAACGCTGGTCGCATAAACGGATCAAATCCATGCTCCGAATACATGCACCTCGATAATTCTGCTTGTAACCTAGCTAGCCTTAACCTCTTAAAATACCTGAATGACGATTTCTCGTTTGATATAGAATCGTTCAGACATACGATCGAGCTGATTTTTACGGCTCAGGAGATTTTGGTTGGTTACAGTGAGTATCCAACTGAGCGTATTACCAAGAACGCCAAGGCTTATCGCGAGCTCGGTATTGGCTATGCCAATCTTGGTGCGTTGCTGATGGCTCAGGGCTTGCCGTATGACTCTGACGAAGGTCGAGCCCAAGCTGCCGCTATAACGGCGTTGCTAACTGGTCAAGCGTACGCTACGAGCGCAAAAATAGCCCGAAAAGTTGGCCCATTTGCCGGTTTTCATAAAGATCGCGATGGCATGTTGAAGGTACTTCGTATGCACCGCGAGGAAATCTCTAAGATTGACGCTGGTATGGTTGCAGAAGATCTACTGAACGCGGCAACAACCGCTTGGGACGAAGCAGTGGAGCTTGGCGAGCTGTACGGCGTGCGTAATTCTCAGGCTAGCGTACTTGCTCCGACCGGCACTATCGGCCTGATGATGGACTGTGACACAACCGGTATTGAACCCGATCTTGGACTAGTGAAGGTAAAGAAATTGGTCGGTGGCGGCACCATGAGCATCGTTAATCAAACAGTGCCTCGTGCTTTAAAAGCACTAGGTTACGACAAGCAACAAGTGAGCGACATCGTGGCTTACATTGATACGGAGAAAACCATTCTAGGTGCCCCGCACCTCAAGAAGGAACATGAACCGGTATTTGCTTGCTCGATGGGTGACAACTCCATACACTACCTCGGTCACGTCAAAATGATGGCCGCCGTTCAGCCGTTTTTGTCTGGTGCGATCAGTAAAACTGTGAACATGCCAGAAGCGGCCACGGTTGAGGATATCGAGCAGATTCACCTCGACTCGTGGAAGATGGGCCTCAAGGCAGTGGCTATTTACCGTGACAATTGTAAAGTTGGTCAACCGCTTTCGATGGCCAAAAAAGATAATGACAATAAGGAAACGCCCGTAGCAGAGGCGGTAACTGCCAATGTTGAGGCCTCGAACAACGACAGGATTGTCGTAAAAGGTGCAGTGCGACGCAAGTTGCCACGCAAACGAGACAGTCGCACCTATCGTTTTATAGTGGCTGATCTGGAAGGCTTCTTTACCATTGGTGAATATGATGATGGCACCCCAGGTGAATTGTTCATCACGGTCTCAAAGCAAGGCTCGACCTTGGCTGGTCTGATGGACTCGTTCGCGATCAGCGTTAGCCATGGTCTGCAGTATGGCGTGCCGCTAAAGAGTTATGTAAAGACGCTTCGTGGCACTAGTTTTGCGCCATTCGGCATCACGGATGACCCGGAGATCCGCACCGCATCATCGGTGACGGACTACATAATCAGGCGTTTAGCTCTTGATTACCTGAGCTTCGACGATCGCCTAGAGCTCGGTCTGGCATCGATAGATGATATGCCGGAAGCGCAAACAAGCCTACTAGTCGAAGAGTCGAGTGTGACAGAGGTTCCAGCCGAAGTCCAACAGTCATCTTCGGTGGCAGCCGTTCAAGTTCCGGTTGCACCAGTTGCAGAGAAGAAATCAGGCGTGCTAGATCCGTCAGCACCCCTCTGTTACAACTGCGGAAATCAGACTCAGCGCTCAGGTAGCTGTTACGTATGTAGCTCCTGCGGTTCTACCACGGGCTGTAGCTAGGGTATTAGCTCCAGATAGAATAGATCGCCCAATCTGATGGGCGATCTATTTTTATCGCTTGCTATGGTATGCTGGAGGTAATGAAACTGATAGTGTTTTACCGACCAAATTCGGAACACGCGAGGTTAGTGGAGGAATTTATTCACGACTTGCAGCGTGTTCACAACGTTAACCCCAGTCAGTTAGACATAATGGATGTAGACAGTCGCGACGGTGTAGCTATGGCTAGCCTGTACGACGTCATGATGTATCCCTCATTTTTGGTTGTAGCTGATGACGGATCGATTATGAAAAGTTGGGAAGGCACACAGCTGCCACTGATGAACGAAATTGCTTCCTATACGTTCTCGTATTAGCTTGCAAAACGCTTTTGAAGGAGTTAAAGTAAGTCTTACATGCGTTTTTAGTGGTCATCAGCCACGAGCATTGGGAAGAACATCCTGGGATGATCATTCACTTCAGGATAAGTAGAACCCGACGGGGAGCCCGTAATAGCCATTAAGTAAGCGCCAGCAGAGCAATAAGTCTCTTTTGGAAGTCAGATGGTACCGCCCTTGGATGAAGGGTTCTGACAGACAAGAGGGATTTTTTATTTTAAGGAGATAGCTAACGTGGCAGACCCCAAAAAACACTTTCTGGCAGAAATAGAAGAGCAGTTGCTTGATACATGGGAGCGGGAAAAAACATTTGAAAACAGTTTAGAAAACCGCAAGGACGGCAAGACGTTCAGTTTTTATGACGGGCCGCCTTTCGCAAATGGCGTACCGCACTACGGTCACTTGGTGCAAACAACCATCAAAGATTCAGTAACCAGATATAAGACGATGCAGGGCTACTATGTACCGCGTCGCGTCGGTTGGGACACCCACGGTTTGCCAGTGGAGTATGCTATCGAAAAAGAACACGGTTTTCGTGGTAAGCGCGACATAGTTGCTTACGGCATCGATAAATTTAATGCCGAATGCCGCGAATCAGTCTTCAAATACAAAGACGTTTGGGAGAAGATGTTCAAACGAGTAGGCCGCTGGGCCGACTACGGCAAAACCTACGCCACTCTCGACGAAAGCTACATAGAAAGCGTTTGGTGGGTGTTTAAAACCATTTTTGACAAGGGATTGATCTATAAAGACTTTAGAAGTTCACCGTACTGCCCGCGCTGCGCTACGCCTCTGTCGAACTTTGAGCTTAACCAGGGTTACCAGGATAACGTGCCAGACCCGAGTCTATACGTGAAGTTTAAATTAACAGACGAGGATGCTTATTTGTTGGGCTGGACAACTACGCCATGGAGCTTGCCGGGCAATGCCGCGATAGCGGTGAAGCCCGACGCCCAATACGTCTACGTAGAGGTTGTCGACGACGATGGCAAGTCAGAAACGCTTGTAGTGGCGCGTGACAGGCTGGAGGCTCTGAATGTCGAAACGTATCATATAGTAAAAGAGTTAACAGGTGAGGAACTGATAGGCAAGACGTACGAACCATTGTTCGCATTGAATAATCTAGATGATTACGAAAACAGAGCAAACCTATACAGAGTCTGGGGCGCTGAATTTGTAAGTATTGAGGATGGTTCGGGGGTCTTGCATGTAGCCCCAGCCTTCGGCGAGGACGACTTGTTGTTAGGAAAACAACAAGGAATACCGGTGCTTATAACAGTGGACGAAAACGGCATGGTTAGAGCCGACCTGGGGCTCCCGGAGCAATTTTCCGGCAAGTTCTTCAAGAAGGCCGACGAACATATAATTGCTTATTTGGCTGAACAGGACGCCGTGTATGCAGTCGAAACGTTTACGCACACCTATCCGTTCTGTTGGCGCTGTGATACGCCCTTGCTGTACTACGCGACTGATTCATGGCTAGTTAAGGTGACCGATCTGAAAGATGGCCTGGTGGCGAACAACTGGCAGATAAACTGGACACCTGGACACATACGTGACGGACGCTTTGGTAAGTGGCTGGAGAATGCCCGAGACTGGGCAATAAGCCGAAACCGTTTTTGGGGAGCGCCGTTGCCAGTGTGGATAACGGATGATGGGGAAGTCGTAGTGATTGGTAGCGTCAAGGAGCTTAAAGAACGCGCCATAAACCCGGCCAAGGTGAAGGACTTACATCGGCCATACATAGATGATATCGAGATAAAAACAGATAGCGGTAAAATAGCCAAACGTATTCCGGAAGTCTTTGACTGCTGGTTCGAAAGCGGTTCGATGCCCTATGCTCAAGATCACTACCCATTTGAGGACAAAGAGCAATGGGAAGGACGGTTTCCGGCAGATTTTATAGCCGAGGCTATTGACCAAACGCGGGGCTGGTTTTATACCTTACATGTGCTTAGTACGGCTCTATTTGATAAGCCAGCCTTTCAGAATGTTGTCTGTAGCGGTTGGGTGGTTGCGGCCGACGGCGAGAAACTTTCTAAGCGCAAAAAAAACTATGCGCCGATGGACGAAGTTTTTGACCAATTTGGTGTCGATACACTGCGATTCTTTATGGCCAGCAGCCCTATAGTTAACGGTGAAGACGTGCGTTTTTCGGTCGACTTTTTACGCGATGTACAACGAAAGGTCTTTATGACATTCAACAATGTCTACAGTTTTTATAAACTGTATGCGGACGTCGATAGCTGGAAGCCGTCATCGCCCGGCATTGAGCCTAAAAGCGATAATGTGCTCGATCAATGGATGCTTTCGCGTCTGAACGAAGCCATTAACGAGGTTACCAAGGCTATGGATGAATATCGGCTAGATAAGGCCACTAGGCCGCTCGCCGAGCTGCTAGATGATGTTTCTAACTGGTTTGTGCGCCGTTCGCGCCGTCGTTTCTGGAAAAGTGAGGATGATGCCGATAAGCAACAGGCTTATGAGACTTTGCATTACACCTTGCTTCGTCTTTGTCAGTTAATGGCGCCGTTCGCGCCGTTCTTAACCGACCACATATGGCGAAAGCTAGTAGTTGGAACAGATCTGCCGACATCGGTGCATCTGAGTGACTGGCCCAAGGCGGGAGGGGTGAACGCTACATTGCTGGATGAAATGACTAAGGCCCGTGAGTCTATCACCGTTGGTCTAGCGCAACGCGCTGAGGCTAAAGTTAAGGTGCGCCAACCACTGGCTAGCGCGACCGTGCCGGAGCTACCAGATAGCTACAAAGATGTGATAGCCGAAGAATTGAACGTTAAAGAAGTAAAATGGGGTAAACAGGTTAGCGTTGATACCAATGTAACACCAACCCTAAAGCGCGAAGGCCTTATGCGTGAGGTGGTTCGTAATGTTCAAAGCATCCGTAAACAGGCTGGACTGGAAGTAGATAACCGTATAATTCTTGTTTTAACCACCGAAGATGGCGAATTGCGAAAGGCCATAGATGAGCATGCCGAAACGCTTACTCACGAAACACTTGCCCTAAAACTAGAGAAAAAGAATACGTCTGCTGCATATGAGGCCAACGTGGAAATCGAGGGTAAAGAGTTGCACATCGGTATTTCAAAATCTGCGGGCTAACACTTTACAGGGGCGGAAATATCTGATATCATCTATTGGTATCTAAATTCTAGTAATCCAACAACAAGAGAATGTTATGAAAAAAGCTGTAATCCAAACCGGTGGCAAACAATACGTAGTAACCGAAGGCGAAACACTATCTGTAGAGCGTCTGAAAGACGCTGGTGAAACGATAAGCTTTGAGCCTTTGCTAGTTATTGATGGCGAAAAGATAACAGTGGGCACCCCGAGTGTTACTGGCGTGGCAGTTAAGGCTTCTGTAGTTGACAATGAGGCAAAAGCGGACAAGGTAACGGCTATCCGTTATAAAGCTAAGAAGCGCGTGCACAAAGTGCACGGTCACCGCCAGCTCCAGACCATCCTCAAGATCGACAAAATCCAGTAAATCTAAAAAATATATAAAATAGCCTGTGGATAACATCCGCAGGCTATTTTAATTGTAGTCAAAAATACCAAGCATACACGAGTGGATAAAAACAAATTTTATGCAGATTATAGATAAGCGTAAGAGTTAAAAATGAATAGGAGTAATTACTACAACAAAAAACTAGAATTATTGCTGAAATTTCTAACATTCCCAGCTGTACTAATTTATTGCTCACTAAGACTTGTAAAGAGTGGTAACAGAGACGATAATAGAGTTCAGGTTTTTAGGCAACAGCCGAAAATAGAAACCAAAACTCAAACAAAATGTTTAAACAAACACCTATAAAACGAGTACTGTTTGTGCACAGACTGATGCCTGTGCTTCTCTTGGTGGTAGGTGTTGTTTCTTGGATTGGGCTGAATACCCACGTAGTCAGTCCAGCGACAGCTGCCACGACATCGACAATCAATTTCCAGGCTAGGCTAATGACAGGGGCTGGAGCCATAACGGGTGACGGTAATTACAATGTGGAGTTCAATCTATACAGCGTCAGCAGCGCGGGAACTAGTCTCTGGACTGAGGATTATCTAAACAGTGCTTCACAGGGAGTACATGTCGTAAACGGTTATCTGACGGCTAACCTGGGTTCTATAACTGCTTTCCCCAGCACCATAAACTGGAACCAAGACCTCTGGATAGGCATGACTGTGCGCGGTACGGCCTCTTGTGCTTTTGCTGCTTGTACTCCGACTGATGCAGAAATGTCGCCAAGGCTCAAACTGACCGCCGTACCATACGCCTTTCGCGCCGGACAACTGGCTCAGTTCAATGCCACAAGTGGATTCACGAGTACGCTCAATCTAGTACAACCAACTGTTGGCAATCAGATCTTTCAGATTCAAGATCAGGGAGCAGCGGGAACATACAATGTGCTAACCGCACCAGTAGGAAGTGACGGATACATAAAGCTCCAAGGCTCCACCCCAGGCACAGCTCAAACCGGGCACTTTAACATCTCGGGCACAGGTATCGCTGGTGCACTGCAGGCGGCTTCGCTGGATACTGCTTCAGCCGGTACACTCACCATAGGCGGCAATGCCAACACGACTGCGATTTCAATCAGTCAAAACACTACACTTGCTGCCGGTAAAAGTATCACTATTACTGGCGGAATCACCGGCACACGCCCAGCATCCCCAACCACTGGCATGCTCTACTTCGACACTACCACCAACCAGCTTATCCAATACAACGGTACCAAATGGGTTAGTGCACCACGCTCGGCCACCAAGATAGTTGCCGCGAGCAACAGTAGCCAAGCCGAGAAAGATGCCGCTGACTACGTTGCCACCGGTACGGGAGACCAGACCACGATTAACAGTGCTCTGACAGCTCTCCCGGCTGCCGGTGGCACCGTATACCTAACCGAAGGTACATACACTTTAGGTGCTGCTATATCAGTTCCCAATAACACAATACTAGCTGGCGCTGGAGCCGCCACCATATTGACTGTGCCCAATGCTCAGAATGGTACTTACGCCATGATCACCAACACGGATACTACTACTGGTACTCATGTGGTCATCCGTGATTTGCTGATAGATGGGAATAAAGCGAATCAGACGGCCGGGGTGATGGAGGCCGTTTACTTTAATGGAATAGGTAGTGGCAGCGGCGCAACAGCAAGAGATGGGGGTAGGGTTGCTGGTGTTACTGTTAGAAACATGCTTGGCTACGGTGTCTATCTGTTTAGCGCACTAAACGGAACCATCACGAATAACACTGTTCTAGGCACCGTCTCAGGTGGTATTGTGCTTGATGGTGCATCCACAAACAATCTACTTACTGATAATGTCGTACAAGGCAATAGCTCCTACGGCATCTTAATATGGGCATCATCTAACGGCAATACACTAACTGGCAACACCGTACAAGGCAATCCGTCCTATGGCATATACATCAACGCTTCAACCGGCAACACTATAACAGGTAACGAGGTTCAGGGTAACGGTACCGCAGGCGTTGTTCTTAATGCTTCTGCTAACGGTAATGCCGTAACTGGCAACACAATTAATAGCGATACTATCGGTGTTCTTGTCAGCGGGTCCAACTATAACACGATCGCAAACAATATGGTTCAGGGTAACGTCACCGCAGGTGTTTACATCTTCAGCACGTCTAACAATAACAACGTTACCGGCAACAAAATACACGATAGTGGCGGTGCGACTACCAATGGCGGCGTTTACCTCAGTGGTGCAAACTCCAACATGATCGTCGGGAACGACATCACCGACACCAGCTGTACCACCACTTGTAGCGCAATCACGGTTAATGGTGGCACAACGGTCAACACCTATATTGCAAACAACAACTTCTCAGGAACCGCAGCCAATCCAGCAAACATCTTTAATACCGGTACCGGCACAATCTTTGCTAACCAGGCCGACGGTTCCGGTAATCTAGTCAATATCAGCCAGGGTGGCGGTTTCACCGTCGGTGCCGCCAGTGCCAGCTCTACACTAACGATCCAGGGCGGTACCGCCAGTATCCAACTGTCAACTCCAGGCGCCCCCACTGTTACCCCCAATGTCACCGGTGCCGTTTCCTACACTTACAAGGTCAGTGCCCTAGATGGTACAGGCGAAACACTCCCATCTACGGGTACCACCATCGCCAATGGTGCTGCTACTCCCAACAACACCATTACCTGGACACCAGTAGGTGGTGCCTACCAGTACCGGGTCTACCGTACCGCTGGCGGCGCCACTCAGGGCTTACTTTCCACCGTAGCTGGCAATACCTTAACCTACACCGACAATAACGGCGTTGCCAGTGGCAGCGTCTCTGCCAACAACACAACCGGTGGCGGCACCTTTGCTGGAGCATTGCAGGGGACAAGGGGTATCTTTACTTCTGGGAATGCTCTAACGCTCGGTACTGCCAGTTCAAGCGGTGGCGTGATTCTTTTCTACAGTGGTCTGGGCTCGGGTAGCGTAACACTTAACACCAACACTCCTGGTGCTAGCAACTTCACATTAAGCTTGCCAGCCGAAAACGGTACGCTCTGTTCGACCGGAAGTGTTTGTACTGGTTACGCTCCGGCTACAGGTGGAACGGGCTACGTCCAGCTACAGGGTGCTACCCCTGGCACGGCCCAGACGGGCCACTTCAACATCTCAGGCACGGGCATTGCAGGAGCGTTTCAAGCGGCTAGTCTAGATACGGCCTCGGCCGGTGCGCTTAGCCTTGGCGCAACGACAGCGACGAGCGTCAATATTGGCAACCAGACAGGTTCGTTTGGTGTTTCAATTGTGGCGGGCCTGGGAAATATAGCTATTGGCAACACTACCATGACCGGCGCTATCACTCTGAATACGGCCGGCAGCACACTAATAGGCACCACCATAGGTGTGGGTAATATATCGATTGGCCGCGCATCAAACACGCTAGCTATTAATGCTGGAACAACAAACCTAAACAGTACAACGACAAACATCAGTACTACCGCTGCCGTCAATGCGGTTACCATAGGCTCGACAAACACAACCTCGTCGCTCTTACTGCAGGCGGGCACAGGTGGTCTGCAGATTCAAACGCAAGGTGGTGGTGTATTGGGAGTCGGCAATAACGCAGTGGCACAGGCATTGGTGATCGGTAATAACACCGGCACCACCTCAGTCGGCATAAATGCGGGCAGCGGCGGTATAAGCATTGGCAACAACGGTCTGGCCAACACAATACAGATTGGAAACACCACCGGTACGGTAACCCAAACTATAAATATCGGGAACAATGCTACGGCAGGCTCGACAAGCACGATAAACATCGGTAGCACTGTGGGCACGAGCGCAACGACAATACAGGGCGGTACCGGTAACATACTTCTACAAACGAACAATTCAGCTGCTAGCACGATAGTGAAAGCGCTAACCAGTTCGGCGGCAGCCTTCCAGGTTCAGAATACTGGCGGTGTAGCGCTGTTAACCGCCGACACCCTGAACACAAAAGTGGCATTTCGTGGCGCGAGCACAGGTGATGTTGCTACGGTAGGCGCCGAATTGCTCTCGGGCAACTGTACTGGCACTAACTGGTCTGGCACCGGATCCGGCCCGTATGCGCACACTGCCGGTTCGGTTGCAGCACTGACGTGTTCGATTGCCGGTGGTGTAACCATAGGCACCACATACCAAGTGGTCTTTACAGTGTTAGGTATGGGTGCTACAGATCAAATTACGCCTGGTATTGGTGGTGGAGCGGGTTCGCGAACGGTAGGTAACGTTGCCGGTATGACGGATCTCATAACTGCAACCACTACTGCAAACCCCACATTTACGATTAGTAATAGTGCATCTACAGGGACGATCACTGCTATATCGTTCAAGATAGTTACCCCAGCATTGCCATTGATTCAGATTAATAATAGTTCCAACACAGTGGCACTAGAGATTCGTGCGCCAAGTAGCGTAACCAATTCGTTTATTGGTCTGAACGCGGGACAAGCAAATAGCACGGGTAGCTTGCTTACCGCTGTCGGAAGCGGCGCTTTGCAAAGTAATACCACGGGATCCAACAACACCGCTACCGGAGCCAACGCCCTGAGTAGTAATACTGTAGGCACGAGTAATACGGCTATCGGTGCGAATGCCCTCAACAGTAACACTATCGGCGTCAACAACACGGCCGTTGGGGGTTCGTCATTGTCCAGTAACACATCTGGTATAAATAACGTTGCGACCGGTGCCAGCACCCTTGTTAATAACTCAGCGGGTTCTCGTAACGTCGCTGTTGGTACTGGAGCACTTCAGAATAACACTATAGGTACGTATAACGTTGCGCTTGGTGATGCCGGTTTGAATGTGAACAGCACTGGCTCCAACAATACAGCTCTCGGGGGTAGAGCATTGCAGAGCGTCACGACTGGTAGCGGAAACACCGCTGTCGGATATTGGGCAGGTAGTTTTGATCTAAATGGTACGTTCACCACGCTCGGTACACTCCAGAATGCGACTGCCATTGGTGCCTACACCCAGGTTCAGAAGAGTAATACCATCGTCCTAGGCAGCGTGGACAACTCAACTCAGGTGGTAGTAGGCGCCACGGTACCCGTCGGCACGAATATCTTTGGAGTATCACCTGTTGACCTTAATAGCACAACTGTAACCGCTAGTCAGACGAGCGGTTCCGGTACTATAACTGCCAGTGCTGCTATCTTCAGTGCCAGTAATGTCGGAGAGGAGCTTATTTGGGCCGACGGTAGTACCGAAACCATCACCGCGTTCACTAGTAGCACGGTTGTCACAGGCTCGAGTACTACTATAACGGAAGCATCTAGCAATTTCCGCACTCATCATATAGGCCTACAGGTGACCAACACGGGTGATGTTTACGCCCAAAATACTAGTACAACGGCGTTTAGTGTGCAGAATGCCGTGGGAACTAGTATCCTTAACATAGACACATCTACTTCCTCTTCGACGCTCAAGAGCAACTCCACCACGGCTCTTCAAATCCAAAACAGTATTGGTCAACAAATCTTTGACTTTGATACCCTCAATAAGACTTTTCAAATTGGCTCATCCCTAAACGCTACGGGCAAAATAGCATTCTTTAACTCGGTCAATAGCTTGAGCACTACGCTGAATGCCACAACCCCAACTACGGCGTCCAAAACCATCAGCTTGCCAGATGAAAACGGTACATTATGTATCCAGGGCAGTACAAGCTGTAACTTTGCACCTTCGACCGGCGGCACAGGTTACGTAAACCTTCAGGGATCCACCCCCGGCACAGCCCAAACCGGCCACTTCAACATCTCGGGTACTGGTATTATCGGTACTCAGTTGCAGGCCGGCCAGGCCGTAATCACTGGCGCAGCCAACCAGACCCAGCTTATTGTGAAGGCAAATGCTAGCCAAACGGCTGCTAATCCTCTCATTATGCTGCAGACCTCGACTGGCACGGAAATAGCGCGAATCAATGCGATAGGTTCTAATTTCTTCGCCGGTAACAGCGCGGGTGCCGTTAATAGCGGTAGCCAAAACAACGGCATAGGTAACCTCGCTCTTAATAGCAATACGAGTGGTACTGGCAACACGGCATTCGGCGACTCTGCTCTCCAGCTGAACGTAACCGGCGGAGCCAACACGGCCGTTGGTGGCTCAGCTCTCGTTACTAATACGGGCTCCAATAACACTGGTATTGGTAGCACGGCACTCCGGGACAACACAACCGGTAGTAGCAATACTGCCGTCGGTAATCAGGCGCTCTACTTTAACACTACGGGCTCCAATAACACCGGTATTG
The DNA here is from genome assembly GCA_041649215.1 of Saccharimonadales bacterium (SeqCode). Lineage (GTDB taxonomy): Bacteria > Patescibacteriota > Saccharimonadia > Saccharimonadales > UBA4665 > JBAZNN01. The sequence goes on along the minus strand of JBAZNN010000001.1, from coordinate 496,957 downwards.
GCAATAACGCTGGCTGGTGCGACACATCCTTCATATTCTGTAGTAGTAATAACCTCCAGAATGCTACTGTCATAGGTGCCGGCACCCAAGTCCAAGCTAGCAACACAATCGTGCTGGGCAGCGTAGATACGGCAACCAGCGTCGTGATTGGTGCAACTAAGCCAGTCAGCACTAACCTATTTGGGGTTAGCCCTCTCGATACCACTGCTGGTACTGCTGGTACGGGTGGTGTTTCGAGCACAAGCGTCACCGGTATTGGTACGGCATTTGCTTCCACGATGATAGGCGAGCAAATGATCTGGGCCGACGGTCAATCAAGTACCATTGCCACCGTTTCGAGTGCTACAGCACTAACACTAAGCACGGCTGTTACAGAGGCTAACGCGAGTGCATATCGTATCCATCACATCGGTTTTCAAGTAACTAACACCGGTAACGCATATGTGCAAAATACTAGTACAACGGCGTTTAGTGTGCAAAACGCTGTCGGCACTCCATTGCTAAATGCAGATACATCCGCCAATTCGGTTACAGTTAAGGGTGGCTCATCCACCCTATTCCAAATACAAGATGCGGTTTCCAGCCAGGTACTTACCATTGATACAACGGCAGATTCTGCAAACCTAATCACTAATCCGAGCTTTGAGTCGGCCGGTACGGCTACCTGGGCGGCCAAGGCCGGCGCGACATTGGGTAGATCGACAACCCAACACTACTCTGGCACAGCCTCGATGCTAGTGACAACAACCGCAACGGCTAACGACGGGGTTAAATATCCGCTAGTTCTCGCGGCAAACACGTTCTACCAGATTTCATTTAACGCCTACGGCTCCTCGGCATTTTCGACCATGGCCTTTGGTTATTCAAGCGATGGCACGACCGAAGCTACGTATGTTACTAGCGCCCAATCGGTAGCAAGCGGCTCATGGAAGCATTACTACATGAACTTCACTACGCCAGCTACTGTTAACGCCGGTGCCTACCTGTTCGTTAAACAGACCGATGCTACCAGTCGTACATTTTATATCGATAACGTTGACGTCGATGGCATACAGTATGGTGGCCTGGCATACGCCGGATCTTACAACGATAATCGTATAAGCATTGGCGGTAATGGATCGAGCGTCACTAACCTAGGCATAGGTACTACATCACCACATGGCGCGCTTGAAATCGATCAAAAGTTCGGCCAAACTGGATTGCTTCTACAGGGTAGCGGAGACGGGGGTCTCTCAGCAGCTAACTTGTTGCAAGTAATGAATGCTAATGGATCAACAGCCATCTCATATTCAGAGCCAATAAACCGTACAATCATCCAGGGTGGAAACAGCTTCTTTAACACCGCAGCCTTGCAGGTCATAACGTCTCAGGCTGGCGCAACGGCGCTGCGTGTTTCAGGCACAACTAGCCAGACAGCGGATATTTTCCAGGTTTCAATAGACACAGGATCAACCAACAAGGTCTTCTCGGTCGGCGCCACTGGAGCGGTACTGAGCAAGAACAGCGCCAATTCTACCACGGCCTTCCAGATTCAGAATGCAGCCGGGACGGCACTCATGGTCGTAGATACAAGTACTTCCACTGTAACCTTTGGCAACGGCGGCAATACACTAACCCTAACGGCCGGTACCTTCGAACCAATTCTGGCTGGTACCGCTCAACACTCCAAGAGCATTGTCTTGACTCCAGAATATGCCGGCGCTGTGCTTGATTCTGCCGGTGACACCGCCGGGGCAACCAACTGTTCGACAAGTAACAGTGGAACAATGACAAGTGGATTCCAGACAGGCATAACCGGATTTGGCAACACCACTCAGAGCTATTACAAGTGGACGACTGCAGCAGGCACTAACCAGTGTTACGATGTGGTTGTACAGGTGCCAATTCCAAGCGATTTCTCGGCATGGGCCAGCTCGACACCCATAGCTATCAGTACCTACACGTCTAATACTACCAACGGGCTCATAAACCTAGAGGCTCGCAACACAGCGGGAACCGTCGAAACTAACTGTAACTACGTGAGCGTGACACCCGGGTCTACCACTACCTGGACGGCCAGTGGTGGGGGCTGTACTATTGCTGGAAGCTATACTGCGGGTGGCTATATGACTCTACGTGTCCGAATGACCAGCCCTGCTAGCGGCGATGTACGCATCGGTAATATAACGCTAAACTATAAGAGTAGTTTCTAACGGGATGGGCAGTAATATATATATAAGGTTAAAAAGATTGCAACGCGCAGCGCGGGTACGAGCTAGGCGTGTGGTGTTGTGGTGGCGCGTGCAAGATCAGCGCTATGGTTGGCTTTGGCGCGCCACCAACCTGGTCGCCGCCGCGCTAATATTCGTCAGTATCGCTATACCGGTATTGACGGAGATATTCCAAAGTAGCCAGTACAAGCTTTCGGCAGATACTATCAAACTAACAGGGCAGACCGATGAGGCGCTACTAGGCAAGCTGCAATACGATCCCAAGAGCCAGACCTACCAGTTCAACAAAGACGCCGTTAAAACGTACGATCCCGTAGCGGCACTGAAAAACCAAGTGGGCGGGGGAAGCAAAAAAAGCGATAGCCTGTATGCACTTGACGTGCCCCAAGACATCAAAAAAGGTGTAACCTACCACGATATCAATACGCAGCTTGGCTTTAGTCTAGTGCCGGAATTTGACGGCATGAACGGCAAGATGCAGCAGGGTCATGTGGTATTCCCGATCAACGGCGCACAAGCTGTCTATACGTTGAAAAATAACGGTCTCAAAGAAGATATAATTGTAACCAAAACGGCAAGCAATACTATGAGCTTCGCCTACAAGCTTGAGCTGCCAACAACGCTCGAGGCCAGAGTAATACCAAATAGTGGCGGCAACATCGGCATCTATTCAGCCGATCCAGCATTGTTTGGAGATATATCTTTCGGATCTTCGAAAGACCAAGCGGCCATAGAGAAAGCGCGTGAGAATGGCGCCAAATCACACTTGGTGTTTGGATTGCCAGCGCCAGTTATAAAAGTAGCTGATGGTAACTCGATTGCCGGTGCTTCGGCTAGGTTTGAGCTAAATGGCAACCGGCTTTCTGTTATTGCTACTGGCCTATCTAATCTGACAGCCCCATTTACTATCGACCCAAGTGTAGTAATAACCAGCACGGCCGACTTTCAGACGGCGGGTAATAACGAAGATAACATCGACTTTTCGACCGCCGGCCAGATCAATCGAGTTGGCCTCAAGGGCGGCGTGGTTAATACCATTGCTGCAGATACTTCTTGTGCGGTGGCGGCCACTTGGTGCTCAGTGCAAACGGGAGCTAGTGGCTACAATGGCTCCGGTGGTGCCCGTGGCAACGCTACCTTGGCCTACAACGGCTTCCTGTATTCAATTGGCGGCAACTACAACAACAATACTAACTCAATTAACACCGTCTCTTATGCCGCCCTCAATAGCTCAACCGGTACAGTCGGTGCGTGGACAGTTGGTTCTACGTTGGTTGGCACCACTGCACTGTCTCACTTCGGTAGTGCGGTGTATAACGGCTATCTGTACGTTATTGCCGGCATGACCCAGGGCGGTAACGGCACATCTAGTATCCAATATGCGTTAATTTGCACAGGTTCAAATTCTGGTATCGGGGGTTGTAGTAGTACAGCGGGCAGTGTTGGCACCTGGACGGCATCAACGACAAGTACTAACTTTGGCACGGTCGATAGCGTTGCCCAGCGCGGAGTGTTTTCGGCCGTTGCCTACAATGGCTATATGTATGCCTTCGGTGGTCTAAACGTTGGCACAAGTGCGTTCCTAAGCGATGTGCTTTATGCCCCAATTTACGGTAACGGGGATCTCGGTAGCTGGTCTACAACAACAAGCATGCCAACGGCAGGCAGCACTGTTGTGGCGGTTAGTAATGGGTATGTCTACGTTGGTTTATCGTGCGACCTAGGGAATAAGCTTACCCTTCCCAGTGGCTGCACGGCGACTACCACGCTACAAATCGGCACCATAGCTAGCAACGGCAGTATCAGTGGATGGGTCAGCGGGGGGCCAACTTTCTCTGTTTTTGGATCTAGTGCCACCAGTAGTGCGGGCATAGTAGCCGCCAATGGATACCTATATGTAGCGGGTGGGCAAGGGTACCTAGCTACAGTATCTTACGCTCCTATTTACGCTAGTGGATCGGTAGGTACTGTGTACACTACAAGCCCATTCACCGCCGGTCGGGCACAGTTTGGTATGGCCACATATAATGGCTACTTGTATGAAGTCGGTGGCTCATTAACAAGCACCACTGTTGCGTCGGATACCCAGTACGCCAAGGTTGATCAGGCTGGCACAGCGAGCGTTTATACAACCAGCGCAAATACGTTTACGACGGCTGTTCGTGGGCATCAGACAATCGCATACAATGGTTTCTTATATGTCATGGGTGGCGACAACGCGGGTGCGCCCGTAACCACCATCTACGGCGCGGCTATCAACGCCGACGGTAGTATAGGAGCGTTTACGACAACGGGGATGACCGCATTGCCGTCGGCTAGGACATTCTTCGGGGCGGCCGCTTATGAGGGTTATATGTTTATTGTTGGTGGGTGCATAGTGAACTACGGCGGTGGAACCTGTACGACTGTTACTAATGAGCTCGCCGATGTCTACTCGGCACCAATCAATTCTAACGGTACTATAGGTACCTGGACGGCTCAAACATCAATCAGCTCTGCTCGTTTTGGCCACTCTGTAGTTGCCTACAATGGCTATTTATACTCGTTAGGCGGTGTGAACACTGCTGCCTTCCAAAACGATGTTCAGTACCATGCTATCGGTGCGTCGGGAGCCATAAGTGGCGCATGGACTACATCAGCTCAGACACTACCAGCTGCCCAAGCAATGTTCGGGGCTGCCGTAAATGGCGGGGTGTTATATGTAGCTGGGGGGTGTACGGTTGCCCCAACCACTTGTACGACGACTGTAGCGACTGTGGCTTATGCGTCGATCGGTACGGCGGGAGACCTAAGCGGCGCATTTACATCTACCACGGCCTTCACGACTGCTCGCAGTAACCTCGGCATGGTCATTGTAAACGGTTATATGTACATAACAGGTGGTCGAACCAATGCGACGCTATATAATGACACCCAATTTGCGCCCATTAATACCAATGGCTCAGTCGGTACATGGGCAACCAGTGCGGTTTCGACACTGTCATCAGCCCGGTGGGGCTTCGGTGTAGCTGCCTACAATAGCAATATATACGTAACGGGTGGCCGAACCGCTAGCTACGCTAACGACGTTCAATATGCCCAGGTAAACAATGGCGGTCCTGGTAATGTAGGTGTCGGCTGGACATCTATGATTACTCCCTTTACAACTGCTCGGGCATTTCACGCAACAGTCGCTTACAATAATTTCATATATGTCATTGCTGGATACAACGGTGCCCCATTAAGCGATATTCAGTATGCCCCGATTAACGGCGGTGGAAGTATCGGCACTTGGGCTTCCACGACCAGTCTTCCCGCGGCTCGGTATGCCTTTGCTGCGTTCGCATATAACGGCTATATGTATGAGGTGGGTGGGTATGATGGGGCAAGCGCCTATAACACCGTTCAATATGCTCTCATCTGTACAGGTAACAACAGCGGATATGGTGGCTGTGGAGCTACAGCAGGCACACTTGGTACCTGGGTTACAAACGCAACCACTTTTGCTGGCGGTGGGCGTTTCTACCTGGGGTCTACAACCTATAACGGTTACATATATGTAGTCGGAGGCGCCACTGGTGTTAGTAATAACGACGTCCAATACGCCAAGATTAATGGTGATGGTAGTATCGGTAGCTGGGCCACCACAACTAGTTTTACCACTGCCCGCTACGCTCTTACTACAGTTGCTTTCAATGGGTATCTGTATATGATGGGTGGTTACGACAATGTGTCTTATTACAAAGACGTCCAATATGCCCCCATTAACAGTAATGGAACGGTCGGAACTTGGGTAGCTACGACAAACATGCCGGCTACCCGCGCGTACTCTTCAACCTCTGTTTATAATGGCTTTATGTATATAGATGGTGGCTACAACGGCACATATCTGAACGACGTCCAATATGCCCCCATTAACAGTAATGGAGCAATTGGTACGTGGACTCCTACTACTGTTTTAACATCGGCGCGAATGTATCCAGGATCGTTAGTCTACGACGGGTTTCTATATGCACTCGGTGGTGCCACGAGTGGAGGCTATATAACCGCGACCCAGTATGTTCCACTCAACAGCATAACGAGGGTAGGTCATTATTCGAAGCTCATAGACCTAGGAAGCCAACAAAATGTGACGAGTATCACCTATAATGGTGTTCCACTTGGTGTCGGCGGCTCGATATATTATAAAACGGCCGGATCAAGCGGTGTGTTTGGTTCGTCTAATCTGGCAAATACTATCGGCGGCGGCGGCGGATGTTACGGTAATACTCAAAACACTCGATATGTCCTTATATCTATTACGCTTGATGATTCGCTCGGTGGTGGTACAGGAGGCTCGTTCCCAGATACGAACGGCACAAATGCAAATGTCACTGACTTTACGGTGTTGTATTACCCGACGCACCCACAGCCGAATATTCGATTACGGGCTGGTCAGACGCTGCAAACTGGCATCCTGTCGCCCCTAGACACTTGCGGCCCATAGTAGCTTTATATAACTAGCAGTATAAAGCTAGCTATCAGGAGTATTTACGGGGTGGGCTTATTCTGGTACGCTTAAGGTAAAGCGAGGGAAAACATAGACGTGGCGGAAATAATTGCGGTGACAAACCAGAAGGGTGGGGTGGGTAAGACTACGACCGCCGTTAATCTGGCTGCTCAGCTAGCTACGACTAAACGCAAAGTGTTGCTTGTGGATCTGGATCCACAAGGCAATGCTACGAGTAGTCTCGGAATTGATAAGGCTCAACTACCGGCAACATTGTACGACGTATTGATTGGCAGCACTGGCTTGGATAAGATTGTCTTGCCGTGCAATGTTAAGAATTTGTTTGTTTTGCCATCTAATGCCAATCTAGCCGGTGCTGAGATAGATTTGGTAAATGTTCCGGAGCGTGAAAGTCGGCTGGCAAAGTTGTTACAACAAGTTCGAGTCGACGTTGTGATCATAGATTGCCCACCTGCGCTGGGCCTGTTGACTATAAATGCGTTGGTAGCGGCCAATAAAGTTCTTATACCGGTGCAATCGGAGTATTTCGCGCTTGAGGGGCTGGGTCAGCTACTCAACACGATCCAACTAGTGCGACAACATCTAAATCCGCACCTTGAAATCCTTGGCGTCGTACTCACTATGTTTAACAAGCGGACGGTGCTGGCCGAACAGGTGTACAATGAAGTACAGCAACACTTTGGTGAGAAGGTGTTTAAAACAGTCATTCCACGTAATGTGCGATTAGCTGAAGCGCCAAGTTTTGGTAAGACCATTTTCGAACACGATAAATGGTCGCGAGGTGCCAGGGCGTATAAACATTTAGCCGAGGAGGTAGTAAAACGTGTCAGTCTATAGACTACGTAGCGAATCAACAGACCGTCCGGCAAAGCCGGCCGCTTCGCTGATTCTGGCAGCGCCCTGCGGTGTTGCCGTACAAACTACTCGTTCACCATATGCAAATACGGCTCACTCCGTGGCTTCCACAGCGCCTTGCAGTCCATCTGCTTACGTAGCCTACGAGTCGTATGCAGGAGAAAAATATGAATAACAACAGGGGCCTTGGTAAGGGATTTGACTCGCTTATACCGCAGGGGTTCGATACTAGTATCTTGGTTGATGCCGGTGAGCGTGTGCAAAAAATTGCTGTTGAACTGCTAGAGCCAAACCCGGATCAGCCGCGTACTATTTTCGATGACGGGGCATTGGCTGAATTGGCGCAATCTATAGTGGAGCACGGGATAATCCAGCCGCTTGTAGCCAGCCCTAACGGCGAGAAATATTACATTATCGCTGGTGAACGACGTTGGCGAGCCGCCCAAAAGGCTGGACTGAAGACAGTCCCAGTTATTGTTAGAACTAGTAAAGAACTAGAGCGCCTAGAGTTGGCGCTAATAGAAAACGTTCAACGTGTTGATTTATCCTCGCTCGAGCAAGCCGTTTCAATCGAACGCCTGCATCAGCAGTTCAGTATGACTTACAACCAAATAGGTAAACGTCTAGGCAAGGCCACCCCGACGGTTATCAATATTGTTCGTTTATTGCAGTTACCCGATAGCGCTAGAAAGGCCCTTGAGGCTGGCAAGATCAGCGATGGACATGCTCGCCAAATATTGGCGCTTAAGGATATGCCAGATAAGCAGGCAGAACTCCTGCAGCTAATCATCCGGCATCAGTGGACGGTACGCCAAACCGAACGCTACGTGACGAGCCACAAACAGGGAGTGCACGATTCTAAAGAAGTTAAAGAGCGCGTTAAAACCGAAACGCCAGCAACTAAAGCCCTTGGCAAACGCTTAGGAACCGCCGTGCATGTCAAACGCATGGCGCATGGCGGTCGGCTCGAGATTACGTTCAAGACAGACGAAGAGCTAGACGCAATTATTCAGAAAATTGGCTAGAAGCGTTTGGCTTCAGACAGAGGCAGAACACGTACGACAAGCTTGCCGACGATCTGTTCAGTATTTATCGGTCCAAATACTCGTGAATCTAATGAATTACCCCGATTGTCACCGCAAACGTATACCTGATCCTTGCCGAGCAAGAGGTCTACATTGCCTGATGTTGTAGGGATGTGTCGGCCACCTTCACCGTAAGGTAGAGACACATCGGGTGCAAAGCCAGTCGGGTTGGCGCTATTGTAAATAGTTATTGTGCCATCTTTGATAACAATACGATCACCCGGCAGGCCTATGACACGCTTTATTAGTTGTTTCGAGTCAGTATTTTGACCCAGGTTTGTTAGCCCAGTTTCGTTAAATATAATAACGTCGCCGCGCTTGGGAACGTAGCCATGGCCGGTGACACGAGCCCATGTACGGGGTAACTTCCAAACTATCAGACGATCGTTGTTGGATAGGGTTGTTTGCATACTGGCGCCGTCAACCTGATACGACTGAAACACGTAGACGGTGAGCAATACGGCAATTAACGGCGCGATTAGTAGGATCGCTAAGGTTGCCAAGAAGCTTTTTACGCGTTGTTTGGTCGTGTTTACCTCTGGTGTTGTGGCGGGTGTCTGATTTGTCATAAGAGGTGATGGTTCGGTTGGATTGGTGGCAGGCGGTGTCGCTAGCGGTGCGTTTTCGTCATTCATCATGATAACTATATACGATTTGTAACGCTGGGACTAATAAATTTTGGCTAGTTTACTGGTAGTTGGCGAGACGGTATACTGGTACGGAGTAGCTTATGGATAGTTCAAGATACAAACCGTTAAAAAATGGCCGCTCACTGCGTTCTCGATCAGTCGATGGGTTTGTTGTGCCGAGGCGTGGTAGTTCAGCTACCCATAGCCAGCAACCCGCATTGCCAACTAGTCCATCAACACACAGAAAACTACCGAGCTTACTAAACCAAAACATACCTAATCGCGCCTATCCAAAGTATATCGAGCCCCGTCGTCCGCTGCGGCCAGTCAAGCGACGTCACATTGTTCGCACCTGGACGCTGCGTTTCGCCAGTGTCCTGATAGTGGCATTCCTGGCAACCGGTGGTTTCCTGTCCTGGAGAGGGTACAGTAGTGTGCACAGGGTGTTTCGGGGCAGCACAACTGTAGCTGCCTTGGCTAGCGACCACGTTAATCCTGATTTATTGAATGGCGAAGGAGATGGCCGGGTGAATATATTGTTGCTTGGTATTGGTGGTGCTGGGCACGACGGTCCCGATTTGACAGATACCATGCTCGTCCTAAGCGTTGATCCGGTTAATCACACGGCGGCGCTGCTTAGTATACCTCGGGATCTGTGGGTAAAGATGCCAACCAACTTCTTCGGCAACTATCAAAAGATCAATGCCGCCTACGAGAGCGCAAAATACAGTTATATAGGTAAACTAGACGCTTCAAATAGTAATGAAAAGGCTCTGCGCGCTGGTTTTGCTGCTGACGATGCGCTGATTAAGCAAATCCTCGGTATAAACATAAACTATCATATGCTGGTTGATTTTCAGGCATTTCGGCAAGCAATCGATACTGTAGGTGGTGTACCCGTCGATGTTAAAAGCCAATTATATGATCCAACCATGGCCTGGGAGAACCACAACAACCCAGTATTGGCAGCTGCAGGTTTGCAGGATATGGACGGCAAAGAGGCTCTTTTATATGCTCGCTCCCGCGAAACGAGCTCTGACTTTGCGCGAACCGAGCGACAGCGACAAATACTTTTAGCACTAAAAGATAAAGTACTGAGCGCCGGGACTCTGAGTAACCCAGCCAAAATAGATAGCCTACTCAATGCTTTCGGCAACAACCTTTATTCAGATCTGAGCACTAAAGGTGCCCAACGGCTCTATACGATAATGAAGCAGATCGACAATGGAGACATTAAGTCCATCGGCCTGGCTGATCCGCCCAACAACTTTGTGACGACTGACCATATCGGCAATATATCGGTTGTCCGTCCCCGAAGTGGCTTTAATAATTACGTAGAAATCCAGAAATATGTCCGCAGCCAGCTCAAAGATGGCTATATTCTAAAAGAAAATGCAGCGATTACCGTCGTGAACGGATCAGCTACGCCGTCCACAACTCAAGCTGTCGCTGCCGATCTGAAGCTATACGGTTATAATGTGACAAACGTGATTACTACCGAACACGCGTTTAGTAGTCAGAATACATCTGTCGTTGATCTGAGCCAGGGTAAAAACCCGTACTCAAAGCGCTATCTTGAAGAACGATACCACACCAAGGCGGTCACGAAGTTGCCAAGCGGTATTGCCGTACAGCCAGACAGTGCGAAGTTTGTTATAATACAAGGCCAGGATGAAGTCTCTAATAACTAAATTCAAGCCCAGCCGCGGTTTCTCGCAAATCGTTCACTTTGGTTACAATGTATCTTTGCCATTACTGGTCTTTTTGTTGGTTAGAATTGATTTTATACAATTGGCGCTAAGTGTCATTTTACTGAGCAAGTGGCGCATGTTTGCTGTACGGCCTCGTTTTTGGCTGGCCAATGTTAGGGCTAACGCCATAGATGTAACAATAGGACTGTCAGCATTGGCGTTCACAGTAGCCACAGGTAGTGAATTATTACAGATTGTCTGGGCTCTTCTTTGGGCTGGCTGGCTAATATTTATCAAGCCAAAAACAAGCGTTCTCATGATATCGGTTCAGGCTCTGATAGGGTTTGTTGCTGGTTTGCTAGCTCTGTTCTTAGCTTGGGACCATGGCCCACTGGCAGGACTAGTTTTGATTACGGGTGCTCTCTGCTTTTTCGCGGCACACCACTTCTTCGATAGCTTCGAAGAACCATACTCCAGATTACTCGCTTTCGTTTGGGGATATTTTGGGGCGGCGCTTACCTGGGTGCTTGGACATTGGCTATTATTCTACGGAATTGTCGCCCAGCCAGCGTTATTACTAATCTCTCTCGGATTTGGTTTGGGTGCTTTGTATTACCTTGATCACTTCGATCGTCTAACAGTTAATATTCAACGGCAGTTTATATTTATTATGGTCATCGTCGTGCTGGTGGTATTGACGTTCTCTGACTGGGGCGACAAAATTATAAAGGGCTAAAAATATAGGGGTGGTTTATGGTAGATGATGGTAATACGAGTGTCGCAAAGGATGAAAAGGGAAAAGAAACAACTACGTCCGCAGCAACTGATGCTGTACCCGTAGTTGAACCACTAGCTCGGACAAGTGAACATCGGCGTGCGAAGCCACTTACGGCAGTACTATTCCTAATCGTTACTCTAGCTTTGGGGTTCTTTGGCGGCTGGCTCGGTTCGGCTAGTCATGAATATCAAAGAGCAACAGTTCAGACGCAAAAGGTAGTACTGAGCAACGAAGGCAGAATTGTGAGTAGCATCGCCAAAAACGTTGGGCAGAGTGTGGTTTCGGTTAACGTTACTAGCCAGACGGCCACTGGAGGCTTTGGGTTATTTGGGGGTGGTGGTTCCGAAAAGAGTGCGGGTACGGGTATTATTCTGACACCCGATGGTTTAATTGTTACGAACCGGCACGTAGTGCCTAGCGGCACAACTAGCGTGAGCGTAACGCTTGCAGATGGCACGCAGTACGACGATGTGCGAGTTGTAGGTCGAACCGGTAACAGCGATAGCCTTGATGTGGCGTTTTTGAAGATCCAAGACACAAAGGGTAAAAAACTTGTTCCCGCCAGTATAGGGGATTCGAGTAAAGTGGCCGTTGGCGACCCAGTCGTCGCTATTGGCAATGCGCTTGGCCAGTTTCAGAACACCGTCACCGCAGGGATAATCTCTGGCTATGGCCGTAGTCTTCAGGCTAGTAATAGCTCGGGAACCAACAGCGAAAATCTGGACGATTTATTCCAAACCGATGCGGCCATAAACGAAGGTAATTCTGGCGGACCACTCGTAAATCTTGAAGGACAAGTCATAGGTATTAATACGGCCATTGCCAGTGGCTCTCAGAGCATCGGTTTTGCTATACCTATTAACGATGTAGCAGGACTCATCGATAGTGTTAAGCAAACAGGCAAGTTACAGCGCCCGTACTTAGGTGTTATATATGTGCCATTAACTAGTGATGTGGCTCAACAATATGCACTTAGCATAGACCGTGGTGCCTATATACCGAAGCCCAGTGAAATCAATCAAAAAAGTGTGCTCAGTGGTGGTCCGGCCGAGAAGGCTGGAGTCAAAGCTGGCGACATCATAGCTAAAGTAGACGGTACGACAATTGATCAAGCCACGAGTCTGACTTCAGTGCTCGATAAGCACAAAGTTGGCGACACAATTAATCTGACAGTTATTCGTGCAGGTAAAACCCTTAATATCAGTGTTACATTGGGCGCTGCGCCTACAAACTAGAGACGCTCAAAAACCTGGATAAAGTCATCAGTTTTTTGTAGCTTGTAGCCAGCAGATTTTGCAATTCCGGCAAGTGCCTCATGCTGAGGCGGTAATGCTTCGCTTAAAACAAACAACGGTTTTTTCTGTAAATCGACTATTTGCACAAAAAGCTGTCTATAAATTTCGAGCCCATCGGGTCCACCAAAGATAGCGATGCGTGGTTCACTCATTGCTGCAGTGTTTATCTGAAAATCATCTGGTACATAGGGCAGGTTACAGAGCAAAATGTCATAGCTCTTAGGTGATGATGCCAGTAGATTGCTCTCGATAACGTTTACGGTTATTGCGTGATTAACAACGTTCTTTTTGGCCATCTCCATGGCCGCCATGTCTATTTCTAGCAGGTCAACAGTGGCATTTGGAAGCTCCAGTTTTGTCGTAATACCTAGCGCACCACTGCCTGTCCCGACGTCTGCGATGTGTACATTTTTGGCTTTAACGGCAGGCAAATGCAGTAGTAAATCAATCATAGTTTCGGATTCGGGTCGGGGCTCTAAAACGGCCGGGCTAACTAAAAACTCGCGGCCGTAAAACTCGGTTTTGCCTCTGATGTAAGCCAGCGGCGTATGTAAGACACGTTGAGCAACTTTATTATTCAATGCATTAATCACGCTAGTCGGTAGTTCGTATTCTGGATGCGCCAAAAGCCACGAACGATCTTTACCGGTCTCGTCTTCTAGAAGCACTAACGCATCGAGCCGTGCGGTAGCTATGTTTGCCGCGGCGAGTTTTTGCTGAGCAGCTTTAAGCCACTTATTGCACGTTTGAGATGAGTTGGCGTTCATATGTTTGAAGCTGTTCGACGAGGTCATCGATTTCGCCGTTTAGGGCACCGGGTATATTGCTGCGACTGTAGCCAATGCGGTGATCAGTGATGCGATCTTGCGGGAAGTTGTAGGTACGGATTTTTTCGGAGCGATCACCAGAACCGATGAGTGACTTGCGAGTTTCGCTGAGTTGTTTTTGCTCTTCCTCTATCTTTATAGCAAGCAAGCGAGAGCGTAGTACGCTCATGGCTTTGGCTTTGTTTTTGATTTGGGATTTTTCGTCTTGATTAGCAACAACTAAGCCACTAGGAATGTGAGTGATACGTACAGCCGAATCGGTGGTATTGACGCTCTGGCCACCGTGGCCACCACTACGAAAAACATCTATACGTAGATCGCTCGGACTGATTTCTATATCTGTTTCTTCGGCTTCAGGCAATACGGAGACGGTGATGGTGCTGGTGTGGATACGGCCTTGGCTTTCAGTAGAGGGTACGCGCTGCACTCGGTGTACGCCAGCCTCGAATTTCAGCTGCTTATATATGTCATCGCCGCGAATAGCGAAGATAATCTCTTTGAAACCACCGACCTCGCTTGGGCTTTCGGATATCAGTTCGACTTTGTAATTGTGGCGCTCGCACCACCGGGTGTACATACGGTACAAATCGGCCGCGAATAAACTAGCTTCGTCGCCGCCGGCAGCAGCGCGGATTTCGACGATAGCATCACGCTCGTCGTTGGGATCTTTAGGGGTCAAAGCTTCGTTTAGGCGCTCTTCGTTGGTTTGCAGTTTTGCTGCGGTTTCATCAAGTTCGGTGGCGGCCATCGCCTGTAACTCGGAGTCGCTGCTATCCTGGAGATCTTCCGCATCTTTTTTATTCTTTAGAAGTTTGGCGCGCTCATCAAACAGACTCAAGATGTCTTCTAGCTGCTTTTGGCGACGGGCAAGTTTAGGATAATTTTTGTCACTAAAAATAGACGGGTCTTGGAGTTTGGTCGCAAGAGCTTGTAGTTCCTGTCGTAAATTCGCTTCTTTTTTGTCCATGGTAGTTTCTCTTAGGCTTCAGTGTATACGAAAAACCACTCGAACTAATAGTAATTCGAACGGTTAAATAGGTGACGTAGCTACTTGGCGGCTTTTTCGATGTCGGCTTTTTCGACTTTGGCGGCCTTGCGGGCGGCAACTTTTTTGGCTGCGGCGGTGCGCTTTTCTTTGGCGGCCTGACCGGCAGCGGCGCGAGCCTTAAACTTATCAACGCGGCCTTCTATGTCGAGCACGCGCTCTTCCCCAGTAAAGAAGGGGTGTGAACTGCTAGAAATGTGTACTTTGACGAGTGGATACTCGGCGCCATCAAGCTTGATAGTTTCTTCGGTAGCAACAGTCGAACGGGTCAGGTAGGTCGTGCCGTTATTGAGGTCTTGGAAGACAACCTCACGATAATTCTTTGGATGTAGTTCTTTCTTCATAATCAGAGCTGGATTATACACATCTGTTAGCCATTGGTCAACCCTCCGAAACTACTATTGCTTGCAAAACCTCAGCTACGTCGGCAGAATAGACACCAACTTATGAAAGATACCATCAGATTTGGCTTGAGTGGTAACCCTAGATCGATGCTGAGCGTCAATATACCGACGGTCGTGCTAGAGAGGATGGATGCAGGTGGGGCGGCTTTCAAGCTGCCAAAGTCACAACGAGCACGGGCACATTCGCCACTAATTTTTGAGCAAGGAACTGAAGGTGGATTACAGGCCACCGTACTAAACCGGCGTATCGGGAGGTTGGCTCCCGAATATAAATATAATGCCCTCAGGCAAGTTGTTTCGTTTATCGAGAAGCTCAGCGCGTGGACTGACAGGGATGAAAGAGACCCGGCAATCGACATTGATGTTGGCAGTTTGCCTATCAATAAAGGCGAGCGATATGGCCTAGACATGACAATTGCCTGGCCAGATATAGAGGGTGGAACGCTTTCTCGACTGGCTACTACCGCTATGATCGGTGTTGCTACAGACTTGCGTTATTTTCGTGATGTCGAACCAGGTCGGCAGGGATACTCCAATTTTTTGCGAGAAACGGTGGGCGCGGTGGTTGAGCGTGAAGATGGGGTACAGATTATTGCGCTAGCGGGCGGTAGTAGTACGGTCGATACGGACGGGGACTACCATAGGCCTGACAAGCCTCAGTTCGAAGTGTACGGACACAATCTATATAGTAACGAGATGCAGCTCATCTGTATGGTTGGCGGAGTGGCAATCGCGCATGCCGACGAGCTTGTATAAGCGCCGTGCATCTGTTAGAATGGGCAGGTCAATTAATGAAGCAGGTTGGGAAAATATCCTCCTAAGCGTTTCCGTGTAGGGACGTTCGGGTAACCCAGTCGAAGAAGAAAGGATCATAAACTATGGCGACAGAAGTCGACATCAAACAACTATTAGAAGCGGGGGCGCATTTCGGTCACAAGACCGAGCGTTGGCACCCAAAAATGGCGCAATACATCCACAGCAAACGTGGCGGTAGCCATATAATCGACCTGACAAAAACGGTTGAAAAGCTGGAAGAGGCACTGAATTTCTTGCAAGAAGTGGCCAGTAAAGACAAGCAGATTTTGTTTGTCGGCACCAAGCGCCAAGCGCAAGATATCGTCAAGAAACTAGCCGAAGACACCAAACAGCCGTTTGTAACGGAGCGTTGGCTCGGCGGCATGCTGACCAACTGGAATACCATCAATGGCCGTATCAAGCACTTGGTTGATCTGGAAAACAAGATGGCTTCCGGTGAGCTAGCCAACAAATATAACAAGCTCGAAGTCCAGCGTTTCCAAGAGGAAATCGATGAAATGAACCGCATCTACGGCGGCATCAAAGAGCTGAATGCTAAGCCTGGCGCGGTTGTAATTTTTGACGTACTCGAAGACGTAAACGCAGTACGTGAAGCACGTAAATTAGGTTTACCGATCGTGGCGCTCATCGACACGAATGCCAACCCAGCAGAAGCCGACTACCCAATTCCTTGCAACGATGACGCTATCAAGACCATTCAGCTATTGGCTGATTACTTTAGGAGTGCCGTCGAACAGGGCAAAGCCAAAACCAAGAAAGTGGAAGCCGACAAGGAGGCCAAGTAAATGGCAAGCATCGAAGACATTAAGCGTTTGCGTGAGCTAACCGGCGTTGGTATGACCGATGCCAAAAAAGCTCTAGATGAATCAAATGGCGATTTCGATAAAGCGCTGACTGAAATGCGCAAAAAGGGTCTGACCAAGGCTGAAAAGCGTGGCGAACGCGAGGCGCGTGCCGGCGTGATAGGCACCTATAACCACGATAATCGTATAGGCGTGTTGGTTGAGATTAACTGCGAGACTGACTTTGTGGCACGCAACGAGATCTTTACCAACCTAGTAAAAGACGTGGCTATGCATGTTGCCGCTTCGGCTCCGCAGTACGTTAGCATCGATGAAGTGCCGGTAGAAGACCGCGAGCGTGTAGCTGCTGAATTCAAAGAAAAAGCACTAGGCGAAGGCAAGCCAGCCGATATGGTCGAAAAGATTGTCGAAGGCCAGATCAAGAAGTATTTTGCTGAGCGCTGCTTACTTGACCAGCCATTTGTAAAGAACCCCGACCAGACCGTCGGCGATTACGTAAAAGACCACAACGCTCGTTTAGGCGAAAATATCGTGGTGCGTCGCTTCGCCCGCCTAGCTCTCGGCGAAATAGCCTAAGAGGTGTCCTTAGTAAAAGAGCCGGTTCGACCGGCTCTTTTTGTTTGATGACGCAAAGTACTTGCATAGCGCGATATAATATAAAGATAGTAATAACGCTAAAATAAAAAAGGACAGTAGGATGACTCACCATATTCGAACACTTGACACGGTAGAGCTGTTGGCCTTGGCTGATTTCTCGCCTAACCCATTGACGAAGCAGGCAGTGGGGCGTCTCGAAACACCTGAAGAAATTATAGTCGTGGAAACTGGGCGCCTCGATCCAGAAAGAGTCGATCGTGTTATGGAGGAATTAGCTCGCCTGAGTATCTTCGGCGCGGTGTAGGAAATTACGGAACAGGTCAGCCCCGTAGTATGTCGGCCTGTTTTTTGTATAATGAGAACTGAATAAAGGAGTTTTGATGAACCCAAACCAAGTTGTTGAGGATACTAAGCGTAAATTTGCTAGTGCTTTAGAGCATTTTCATGA
Source organism: Saccharimonadales bacterium (SeqCode) (assembly GCA_041649215.1). Classification (GTDB taxonomy): domain Bacteria; phylum Patescibacteriota; class Saccharimonadia; order Saccharimonadales; family UBA4665; genus JBAZNN01. The sequence continues at coordinate 478,985 of JBAZNN010000001.1, read as the reverse complement.
TGAATTAAAGAAGCTACGGACCGGTCGGGCACACCCCAGCATGCTAGACGGAGTAATGGTAGAGGCCTATGGTACCCAGATGCCGTTAAATCAAGCGGCGACTATAACTGCTCCCGAGGGGCAATTACTGCAAATATCGCCCTTCGATCCAAATAACATCCAGGCGATTGCTAGTGCGATTCGCGACAATCCGTCACTTGGACTAAACCCCAGTGACGATGGTCGTGTGGTGAGGGTGCCGATTCCAGCTCTGAACGAAGAACGCCGCCGCGAGATTGTCAAACAGTTAGGCGCAAAGCAAGAAGAGGCGATGATCGGCTTGCGTAATATTCGTCGTGATGCGTTGGATGTTGTTGACCGGGCTAAAAAGGATAAGACAGTAGGCGAAGACGATGCCAAACGACTTGAAAAACAGGTCGATGACGCCATGAACGAGACGCGTGATCACATAGAAGTGGCCGCCAAGACTAAAGAACAAGAAATAATGACCGTCTAGCTGGTCGGTTTGTTACAATAGAATCATAAATGGGTAAATCAAACGTACCTGCCGTACCGCGGCACTTGGGGATTATACTCGATGGCAATCGTCGTTGGGCGCGGGAGCATGATTTGTCGATATACGAGGGTCACAAGGCAGGTTATCGCAACATGGAGACTATCCTTGATGCGGCGCTTGACAGAGGTGTGGAGTGTGTTTCGGTGTACGCTTTTTCGACCGAGAACTGGAGTCGGTCGGCCGACGAAGTGAAACAACTCATGAAGCTGTTCTTGTGGATTTTTAAGCATGAGCTGGGAAATTTGAAGCGTCATGGTGTACGAGTGCACGTGCTGGGTAATAAGTTACGCATCGGCAAGGCACTGGTTCGGGCTATCCACCAGGCCGAGGATGAAACCAAAGATAATACACGTGGCACGTTACTGTTCTGCTTGGATTATGGCGGCCAACAGGAGATAGTCGAAGCTATGAAACAGCTTGTTATAGAAGGTACGGATCCTTCCGAACTGACCGCCGAGCGTATATCGGCACAGCTGCATGCCAATGGGGTGCCACCACTAGATCTTATTATTCGAACTTCAGGTGAACAGCGGTTAAGCAATTTCATGCTTTGGGAGGCAGCCTACAGCGAGCTGATGTTCACACCAACCAAGTGGCCTGATTTTTCGGTTGCCGAACTAGACGAAATGCTTGAAGTTTATGCCAATCGCTCAAGGAGGTTTGGTAAATAATGGGGGTGGTCTTGCTTGTAATCGGTCTTATTTTATTCATCGGTTTGGTGGTGGTGCACGAATTTGGGCACTTTATAGTTGCTCGTCGCAACGGTGTAGAAGTAGAAGAGTTTGGACTATTCTTCCCACCGCGGCTTTGGAAAAAACGCATGAAAGGCGGCTATGATTTTACGATCAACTTGTTGCCGCTGGGGGGCTTCGTAAAGCTCAAGGGCGAACACGATGCCGACAAAGAAAAGGGTAGCTTTGGTGCGGCCACGACCAAAACGAAGGTAAAAATCATGCTGGCAGGCGTGGGCATGAATTTGCTGGCGGCGCTAGTGTTATTTACCATTCTTGGCTGGGTCGGTATGCCCAAGCTCATCAACAACCAGTTTGCGGTCAAGAACGATACCAAAATTGTTAAAAACGATGTCCTAATTGGCTACATCGAGCCAGACTCACCAGCCGCAAAGGCGGGTCTGTTAGCGCGAGATAAGATCATCTCTGTTGGGGCACCAGGTACCAAGGGAACGGTAGTAAAAAGTGCCGACCAGTTACCAGGCATTACCAGGCAATTCGCCGGCAAACCGGCACAGCTTAAGTACATACGAAATGGTAAACAGCATATCGTGACGGTGACACTTCGAACTGCTAAGGTTGTACAGGCTAGCCAGAAAACTGATAACCCCAAAGGTTATATGGGTGTTGAGCCGACGGAATATTCTATACAGCGTTCTACTTGGTCAGCACCAGTGGTTGCCGTAGGTCTGAGTGCTCAGTTGACGGGATTGACGTTTCAAGGCCTTGGGCACGCGTTAGCTGGCCTGGGGGGTATTATCGCGGGAACATTCACCGGCAATCATACAGCCCGCGAAAATGCCCAGACGACGGCGAGCAGCCAAGTCTCCGGTCCAGTCGGCATATTCGTAATACTAAAAGATGGCAGTCTACTGGGGTATCAGTTTATGTTGATGATTATCGCCATCATATCGCTCACTCTGGCGATCATGAACGTTCTGCCCATTCCGGCACTTGATGGTGGTCGGTTATTCATCTTGCTATTGTCGCGAGTGCTTCGTAGACAGATATCACAGAAAATGGAAGAGGCGATTTACGGCGTTGGATTCCTGGTTCTCATATCATTAATTATTGCGATCACGATTGTCGATGTTAGACGATTCTTCTAAGCCACCTGAAGCATCGACCAGGATTACATGGGGTCCATGGCTTGGGGTGATTTACGCCGTGGCGATATTTTTGGCCGCTCAAGTTCTGGCGAGCTTTATAGTGGCTATTTATCCTTACACCAGGGGTTGGTCGAGTGCCCATATTGAGTCATGGCTGTCCAGCTCGACTTTCGCTCAGTTCTGGTATGTTCTGTTCGCCGAGGCTTTGACGTTCGGCGGTATCTTTATCTTTTTACGTTACCGAAAGAGCTCGCTGCGAGCAATTGGCTGGCGGGGTCTAAAGCTAAAAGACGTCGCCTATGCGCTGGTCGGATTCGGGGTATATTTTGTGTTGTATGCTGGGCTACTGACTGTACTGGCCCACCTCATTCCAAGGTTGAATATAAATCAACACCAAGACCTTGGATTTAGTAACACGGTGGGTGGTATCGAGCTGGTGGCGACGTTCGTGAGTTTGGTGGTTTTGCCACCACTGGTAGAAGAAACGGTATTTCGTGGTTTTCTGTACAGCGGGCTCAAAAATAAACTTCCTGTCATATGGGCGGCCATAATCACTAGTTTGCTTTTTGCGAGCGCTCATCTGCAATTCGGTAATGGTAAACCTTTGCTTTGGGTGGCTGCCGTAGATACCTTCACGCTCTCGCTGGTACTCTGTTATTTGCGCGACAAAACGGGTGGCCTGTGGGCTGGAATAGGTGTGCACGCCCTTAAAAATGGCATTGCATTCGTAAGTCTATTTCTCCTACACGTAAGATAAGGTACAATTGAGTGCAATGAAACTGACGGAGTTGATTACCAAGACCAGTAAAACGGTGCCTGCTGACGAGACGGCCAAAAATGCCCAGCTGCTCATTCAGGCGGGCTTTGTGCACAAAGAAATGGCGGGCGTCTATGCCTACTTGCCGCTTGGTCTGCGCGTGCTCGAAAACATCAAGCAAATCGTGCGCGAAGAGATGAACGCCATCGGTGGGCAAGAGGTGATGATGACCGCGCTGCAACCACGCGAGCTTTTCGAGAAGACCAACCGTTGGGACGACAAGGTTGTCGATAACTGGTTCAAGACGGCATTGAAGAGCGGCACTGAGCTTGGTTTGGGTCTGACGCACGAAGAACCTATCGTCGACGCGCTGAAAGACTACATAAGTTCGTACAAAGATTATCCGGTGTTGGTGTACCAGATCCAGAGTAAATTCCGCAATGAGCTTAGGGCGAAGAGCGGGCTGCTTCGTGGCCGAGAATTTGTGATGAAAGACATGTACAGCTTCGCCCGAACTCAAAAAGAACACGACGAGTTATACGAAAAGGTCGCTGCCGCGTACGTGAAGGTGTACGATCGGCTCGGCATCGGCGCCACGACGTATCGGACTGCGGCCGACGGCGGTTACTTTACCGAGCGTTTCAGCGATGAGTATCAGACATTGAGCGATATCGGCGAAGACACGATTTACGTTGATGAAGCCAAAAAACTGGCCATCAACAAAGAGATCTACACGGACGAGAACCTGGCCAAACTCGGCCTCAAAAAAGAGGATTTGAAGGAGAAGAAAGGCGTTGAAGTGGGCAATATCTTTCCACTTGAAACCAAATATACCGACGGATTGGAGGTGTACTACACCGATGAACAGGGCCAACAGCAATCGATTATCATGGGCTGCTATGGGATAGGTATCAGTCGTTTGGTGGGTGTGTTGGCTGAACATTTCTCTGATGATAAGGGTTTGGTCTGGCCCGAAAACGTGGCGCCGGCGCGGGTGTACATTGCCCGACTCGGTGTCGAGGGTACTGTGGTGGCGCAGGCTGATGCCCTCTACGACGAGCTTACCAAGGCGGGCGTAGCCGTACTGTATGACGACCGCGATGTGCGGCCGGGCGAGAAATTCGTCGACGCCGACCTTATGGGTATCCCGTACCGCGTTGTAGTAAGCGAAAAGACGGTAGCTGCAAATAAATTTGAATGCAAAAAGCGTACCGAAACAGAGAGCAAGCTGTTAGACGAAGAAAGTCTGATAAAACAATTGACCCGGACAGCTGATTAAGTGCTATACTAGCTGTCCGACTAACAATTAGGGCGTCAAAAAACCTAGATTTTACCGAAAAGGAGTACCGAACATGAAAAAGCAATTTCATCTGACACAAGGCGGTGTAAACGAGCTCAAGACAGAACTTGATCAGCTTGTATCGCTGCGCGCGGAACTAGCAGATAATATTAAGACGGCGCGTGAATTTGGGGATTTGGCTGAAAACGCTGAATATCAATCAGCGCGGCAGAATCAAGAAAAGAACGAAGCACGTGTTAGTGAGCTTGAGTATATTTTGCAGAACGTCGAAATCATCAAGGCGCCACGAGGAGATAGCAAGGTTGTACTTGGCTCGCATGTCACGCTCAAAAACGGTGCCACGAAGCAATTCCAAGTGGTTGGTACGGTTGAAGCTGACCCCTTAAATGGCAAAATATCAGATGAATCGCCAATTGGCCGGGCATTGCTTGGTAAGAAGCTTGGTGAAGCAGTAGAAATCGTCACTCCGGCTGAAACCCAAACCTACAAAATTACGGCTATCGCTTAAACGAAGCCTGGCAAGATTAGCACTACTTCGGTACAATAGGGCTGACTATGCAGTGGCTTAATAACATTGTCGATGAGCTAATAGCTCGCCATCCCGATGGCGAGATTTTGATTGAGTCCGGTGGCTCACCAAGCGGTACGTACCACCTGGGCCATTTGCGAGAGGTTATTACTTGTGACGCAATCATGCTGGAATTGCGACGTCGCGGTCGGGAGGCTAGGCATATATATTTCTCGGATGACCTAGACGGGCTTCGCAAGATACCCGTGAATGTGCCGGCCGACTTTGAGCAATATTTAGGATTGCCTCTGTGTGATGTACCTTCGCCCGACGGCCGCGCAGACTCATATGGCGATTATTTTATGCAAGGGATGATAGATAGCTGCGATACCCTGGGTATAGAAGTTGAATTTATACGTTCTCACGAAAAATACCGAAGCGGGTTCTTTGTGCCTGCTATTGAGCGATGCCTAGAACGCGTACCGCAGATTCGAACCGCGCTAGAGACAATATCGGGACGTCAACTGCCAGAAGAGTGGACACCGATTCAGGTTATGGAGCAGGGACGCCTAAAGAATCGCAAATTCTTAGGTATAGATGCGTCGGCCAAAACGGTTGATTACGAAGATGTAGACGGCAACAAGCAAACAGTTAAATACGATAAAGGTGAGGTGAAGTTAGACTGGAGGCTTGATTGGCCAGGCCGTTGGTGGCTGCTTGGTGTACGTGTAGAACCGTTTGGCCGCGATCATGCCAGTGCGGGTGGCTCGTATGACACTGGTGTCCAAATAATGAAAGACGTTTACGAGGCTGAACCACCTATGCCCGTGCCGTATGACTTTATCAATATGGCTGGCGATACCAAGAAGATGAGCGCCAGTAAAGGGACGGGACTTGACGCTGTCGAGAGCTCGCACATAATGCCAGCCGAAGTTATTCGTTTCTTTGTGCTGCGTCCAAACCCAAGTAAGCGGCTGTATTTTGACCCGGTTAATGGCGTTGTACAGCTGATGGATGAATTTGCTGCCATGGTGGCTAAAACCGACAAGACGGAGGCTGAACAGCAACTGCTTTATATTTGTACGCGTGGGCTCGATCATAAAACCGTCAGTCGCGTACCGTTCTCACACCTCGTGGCGAGTTATCAGGCAGCCCTGAAAGACCCGGATCACACGCTGGAGGTGATTGGTCGTACTGAGTATGCCGAGGTAGTTAAAGAAGACGCTGATATTATTCGTGCAGAACTTAAATTTATCGATGAATGGCTCAATCGTCGCGCGCCTGACGATGTAAAGTTTGCTTTGAGTGACACAGTTGATGCTGGCAAATTCAATGAACAAGAAAAGAATCTGTTCGGTATACTTGGCGAAAAGATCGGTCAAGCACCAGCCGACGCTGATGGCGCATGGTTTCACGATGCCATCTACGAGTGCAAAGACCAGGTTGGTATGGAACCAAAGGAAATGTTCCAAGCACTCTACAAACTTACTATTGGCAAAGCCTCTGGACCACGAGCCGGTTGGTTCCTGAGCATCTTGCCTCGTGATTGGTTGGTCGAGCGTTTACGATTGAAGGCTTGACGGATGGAACTGTCCGATGATGAATTTCAAAAGCTAATCAACGAAGCGTTTGCCACGTTACCCGAAGAGCACACCAAGCGGCTAGAGAATGTGGCTATCTTGTACGAAGAGGAACCAACTCCTGAGCAACGTGAGCGGCTCAAGCTACGCCACGATCAGTCACTCTATGGTCTGTATGAAGGTGTTCCATTGCCATTTCGACAGGGGACGACCAGACTCTACCCAGATAAGATCACGTTATTTAAGCAACCGTTGCTCTGGGCGAGTCACGATGTGGTTTCACTCAAAGAAAACATCCGGCATACTTTATGGCACGAGATAGCCCACTACTACGGGCTTGACCACGATAAAATTAGCAAATTAGAACAATAGGGGGCACGACATGGACGATAAACTAACAATTGCAGTACTTGCCGGGACGACACGCGTTCAGCGTGAATCAATCAAGGCAGCGCGCTACGTAGCTGACTTTGGACGCAAACAACCTGACGTCGAAATTATATTTGTTGATCCCAAGGACTTTAATTTTCCTGGTGATGGCAATGATCCTGAGGGCAAAGACCCACGTTACACCGAGATAGTTGGCAAGGCTGACGCGTTTTTCATCGTCACTCCCGAATATAACCATAGTTTTCCGGGCAGTCTAAAACGTATGCTCGACAGTGAACTGCAGCTTTACAATCACAAGCCGGTTGCCCTAGCGGGTGCTAGCAATGGTAATTGGGGTGGTACGCGGGCTGTCGAAGCCTTGGTGCCAGCAATCCGCGAGACGGGTTTGATTGTGCTTAGCTGGGATGTGTATTTTCCGTTTGTACAAAATGTCTTTGATGACAATGGGCAGATTAAACCAGAGTTCACAGAGCGTTACGAAAAGAGTTTGCAGAAACTATATGACGAATTGATCTGGTTAGCAAAGCTACTGAAGCAGGGTCGTCAACAGTTGACTTCAAAATAAAACTACCGGCTAAAAGCCGGTAGTTTTGGTGGTTGAAGCTATTTATTTTGTGTAAGCGCTACGGATCTGGAATAACAACCAGAAGCCGATTGCTGAACCGATTGCCGCACCAATAAAGTGGCCAAATCCATTGTTATCGGTAAAGATACTGACAACCGCGTAGGCGACATTTACTAACGCGCCGTAGTATAGGTAGTTCCAGCCGGCCTTCTTGCGGGCTTTTAGGCCAGGGAAGGCTAAGAGGTACAGGACACCTTCTACAGCCAATACCACGATGCTTGCCCAAACCCAGAATGAAAAGCGTGATACGGAGCCACATGTGCCACCGCCGTAAGCCGTACAAAGCTGGTTGGCAAAGTTTACTAGGCCGCTAACAGCGTGTGCCCAGTGCCAAAGAGCGTAAGCCGACCATAGCGTAAAGACGCCGCCGATAAGGCTTAGCCATGGAAGATACTCAACAAACCATTTTTTACCACCTTCTGGTATTTTGGGTGCTTTTGCAAACACCTCGTCCAGTTTTGATTCGAGCTTATTTGTACTAGCCATATCCGTGTTCTCCCTCAATTGTTACGTATAGCATTAGCGTAGCTTGACGTTGTAAAATTATCAAGCACATTTTTGCTGATGATCTGCAGAAACCGGTTGGTTTAACATGCTTATGGTTTATAATAATGAGCATGAAAGTTACATGGAATAACCAGGTTATAGCCGAAGCGCCTAAAGAAGATCTGATATATATCGAAGGAAACTGGTATTTTCCGCCCGACAGCGTCAACCAAGATTTCTTACGTAAAAGCCCCACGCCATATACTTGCCCATGGAAGGGCGAATGCCAGTATTTTGACGTCGGTGAGGGCGACAACTGGAGCAAGGACAATGCCTGGAGCTACCCAGAGCCAAAGCCGTCAGCCATCGAGACCGTTAAGAAAGATTTCAGTGACTACATAGCCTTCTGGCGCGATGTAACTGTCGACGACGAATAGTATGCAACAAGCGATTTTTGCGGCCGGGTGTCACAGTATTATTTTGACCAAATACTAGGAGTGACACATATCTTACGAATCCCTAGGATAACACCTGCATAATAAGCGCTAACATGCTATAGTTTGGGCATGAGTAAACAGGGGCGAAATGAAAATCCGGTGGTTATACTCGACTTCGATGGAACAATCGTGGACAGTCTACCGGCAGTCATTAAAGTGTTTGAGGATATATCCAAGCATCCTCGACGATTTTCGCCAAAACAAATAGAAGCTTTTCGTAATCTGTCATTGCCAGAGTTGGCGAACAATCTAAAGATTCCCAAGTGGAAAATTCCATGGTTGCTCTTTCGAGGGCGTCGTATGATGCGCTCCCACTTACGGAGTATCAAAATACATCCCGGCATGGAAGATGCTATTAAAAAGCTAGATGCGAACTCGATAAAGCTCTACATCCTCAGCTCTAATAGTGAACAAAACGTGCGCAAATATCTGCAGTGGCACGGACTAGACAGGTACTTTCTAGGCATTTACGGTGGGGCGGGTCTTCTCGGAAAGGCGCCAAAACTTGCCAAATTGGTCAAGCGGGAGCGGATCGTAGCCGGTAGAACCTGGTATATAGGCGATGAAACGCGTGATGTCTTGGCGGCAAAGACCGTAGGCCTGCATTCGGGAGCGGTGACGTGGGGATACAACACCAGTAAGGCGCTGGTGGCCAAGGATCCAGAGCGTATTTTTAACACGCCTATCGAAATAGTGAAGGCCATAGTTTAGCGAATGGAAGAAGTTAAAATTAGTAAGTTAGTTCACGGTGGCCAGGGTCTGGGTGAACTAGCCGATGGCCGTAAGGTATTCGTTTGGAATGCTTTGCCAGGCGAGATTGTCCAAGCGCGGATGATTAAAAAGAAGCGTAGTTACGCAGAAGCTATTGCCGAAGAAGTTATTCAAGCCTCGCCGGAGCGCGTTGCACCACTCGAAGAAAATTACCTAGCAACCAGCCCATGGCAGATGATGACCTTTGAGGCCGAAAACAAATATAAATCAGAAATTGTATCTGAAATATTTCAACAGGCTCACATCGATATCTCAAAATCTGATCTTACCACGGTCACAGGAAAGTCGGCCTCGCCCGAAGTTTTCCATTACAGGAACAAAATGGAATACTCGTTCTGGGGCGATGACGACGGTCTGCATCTAGCGCTTCACGTGCGCGGCAGTCATGGTAAACAAATCGTAGCAGGGAGCAAACTGGCTCTGCTCGCCGTAGATGTCGCAGCGAACGCAGTATGCGCGCAGCTGAGCAAACTGCAAACGCGTGCCGGTGACTTGAAGACAATAATTGTTCGATGTAGTCAACGAGGCGAAGCAGTTGGGGCGCTATTTACGAAGCTCGAAAAATTCACCAAACTCGAGCTGCCCAAGGAGTTAAAAGGCCTGCGCGTGTACCATTCCAACCCAAAAAGCCCAGCCTCAGTACCGACAAAACTATTGTACGAGCTTGGCGATTGTGGACTGGATGACGAACTGCTCGGCAAGTCATTTCACTATGATGTCGACTCGTTTTTTCAGGTCAATTTGCCAGTATTCGAAAAAGCGTTAGAGCGTATAAAAGAGCACTGCCAAGGTGACCCCGTCGATATGTATGCCGGTGTTGGCAGCATAGGCCTTAGTGTGGCCAAAGAGCGTGTTGAGCTGGTAGAGCTCGATCCAGCCACGGCAGCTATGGCGCGCGAAAACGCCGAAGGAAGCAGCCTAAAAACAGAGGTGGTAGAGGCTTCGACCGAAAAAACGCTAGACTACATTGTGGCCGATCGGCCGATTATTTTTGATCCGCCACGGGCTGGTTTGCATGCCAAAGTCGTCGATAAAGTTCTTGAAACATTGCCGCCACAAATCATTTATCTCAGCTGTAACCCCGCCACGCAGGCCCGCGACCTGGCCTTGCTCCAAGACGCATATTCCATAGACTTTTTTGAGGTTTATAATTTCTTCCCCCGTACTCCCCACATTGAAACGCTTGCGGTTTTGAGTCGCAAAGCCTGATACAATAGAGGCAATGGCAAATTACTGGAGGGAACGGTCAGCGCCGTACAAGCCTGGCCAAACGACACCGTTTAAAGTCTCACGCTCAAAAATTGAGCTTTTTACGCAGTGTCCGCGTTGTTTTTGGCTCGACACGCGGCTGAAGATTACTCGTCCGAACAGTCCACCGTTTAACATAAACAAAGCCATCGATGAGCTTTTCAAAAAAGAGTTCGACAAACATCGTCTGGCTGGTACGCCGCACCCGATTATGCTCGACAACCAAATCAAAGCCGTACCATATAGCCACGAAAATCTAGACACCTGGCGCCACAATTTTACGGGAGTGGTGGCGCTGCACGAGCCGACAAATCTGCACGTCTTTGGCGCTATCGACGACGTGTGGGTGAATGATGCTGGCGAGCTGATCGTGGTAGATTACAAAGCCACCAGTAAAAACAAAGAAGTCGACATCGACAGCGAATGGCAGATCAGCTATAAGAGGCAGCTGGAGGTTTATCAATGGCTACTGCGTCAAAACGGCTTTGTCGTCAGTGATACGGGCTATTTTGTATACACCAATGCCCGGATTGATGTCGACGGTTTTGGAGATCGTTTAGAGTTCAAAACCAAGCTAATTCCATACACTGGTAGCGATGCTTGGGTCGGGCCAACACTTCTAAATATGAAGAAATGCATGGAAGGTGACATGCCCGAAGTCGGCACGGCGGCGATGGGCGGTGCCTGTGAATTTTGCACCTACGCTAAAGCCCGCACCGAACTGACGCTCAAGCACGTCCAAGCCAAAGCTGTTAAATCAAAGAAAGGGTAGGCTATAATACCGATATGCTAGATATACAGTTTATCCGAGACAATTCGGAGCTTGTCCAAGAGAAGTCAAAACAAAAAGGCTACGACGTTAACATTGGGGCATTGCTGGAGCTCGATGCGGAACGACGCACACGACTGACTCAGATAGAAGAATTGCGTGCTCGTCGCAATACCCAGTCGGCTGGATTAAAAGGCCAAAAACCAAACGATGAACAACTGGCGGCAAGCCGAGATCTCAAAGAAGAGCTATCTCAGCGTGAGGCCGAATTAAAAATTATCGAAGAGAAGTACGGCGTGCTCATGAAAACAGTGCCAAATATGCCCCTGGGCGATGTGCCGGTTGGTGCCTCCGAAGACGAGAATGTCGTTAGCAAAACCGTCGGCGAGCCGACCAAATTCGATTTTGAGCCTAAAAACCATGCCCAAATCGCCGAAGCCAAGGGCTGGATGGACAAAGAGCGAGCCGCCAAAGTAACAGGATCACGCTTCGCTTATCTCAAGGGCGATTTAGTTCGTCTGCAGTTTGCCATTATTCAATTCGTTATTAGTAAACTCACTGACCAAAATTTCTTAGACGAAGTTATTCGCGAAAATGGCTTACAGACGAGCAACAAGCCGTTCGTGCCGGTGTTGCCACCTCTCATGCTCCGCGAAAGTATGTACGACGCGATGGACCGGCTTGAGCCGCGAGACGATCGCTACAAGATTGAAGGTGACGATGATTTGTGGCTGCAAGGTAGTGCTGAACATGTATTGGGCAGTATGCACGCCGACGAAGTTTTTGCCGAAGCCGATTTACCGATTCGCTACGTCGGCTATGCTACAAGTTTTCGCCGCGAAGCTGGCACCTACGGCAAAGATATGGAAGGCATGTTCCGCATGCACCAATTCGACAAGCTCGAGATGGAATCACTTACTCTGGCTGAAAACGGATTGCAAGAGCACTTGATGCTGGTAGCGATTCAAGAAAAATTGATGCAACTACTCGATATACCATATCACGTACTTACTAAGTGTACGGCTGACATTGGCAAGCCAAATGCGCGTGGTGTAGACATAGAGGCGTGGTTGCCGGCGCAAGCCAAATACCGCGAAACGCACACCGCCGACTACATGACTGACTACCAGGCGAGGCGCCTTAAAACTCGCGTAAGGCGTATGGACGGCAAGACAGAGCTGGTTCATACCAATGACGCTACGGCTTTCGCTTTAAGTCGCACGCCGATCGCTATTATTGAGAATTTCCAGACAGCCGAAGGAAATGTCATGGTGCCTGAAGTGCTGAGACCGTTTATGGGCGGGCAGGCAACAATTTAGATTTGTGAAGATTTTACTAGTCAAAGCCTACCCGAGTAGGCCTATAATAAATAGTGCAGGAGGACAAAAATGCTCAAATTAACAATCGAAGGCGTTCACATCAACTTAGACGGTGACTTAGAAAAATACGCCAACAAAAAAATCGGCGGACTAGAAAAGTACGTCCCTAAGCGCGCCCGGGAAAGCGCTCACGCCGAAGTTATCCTGAAGCGTGTACCATCAAAAGACAAGAACAAGTTCTGCTGCGAGATAACGCTTCATTTGCCGCACGAGATTCTGAACTGCAAAGAAACAACCCAGCATTTGTACGCTGCAATCGATGTAGCTAGCGCGAAAGCTCGTCATCAGTTACAGAAGTACAAGGACGAACATGGCACGCCACGTTTGTACCGTCGTTTATTCGATAGGCGTAGTCGCCAAACACAGGAATAGTTACTGCGCTTTATATTGACTGAAAACGTTCGCACAGTCTGCAAAAACAGGGTACAATATTGTGGAAGCTATTTCAAAATCTACCTTTGTCTACGAACCGGCCTTTAGGAAAACTTGCCGATTTCTGCTTCGCAATGTACTACCGGTACGTTTTGTCGCAGAAATCAACAATTTTTACCTCAAATCCGGCTCTCGACTTCAAAGGAGATTCTGAAATAGCTTCCGCAGTAAATTGTCAGCAAATCAGGAGTGACGGCAGATGAATAGTGTGTTTAAGAAGTTATTGGGTGATCCGCAAGCTAAAACCATCAAGCGGTTACGTAAGCGCGTCCGGGCTATAAACGATTTAGCCACCAAATATGAAAAGATGACCGATAAGCAGCTCCGTGAGCAAACGGAACATCTGCGCAAACGGCTCAACAAAGAATCGCTCGATGGCATCTTGCCCGACGCTTTCGCGTTGGTACGTGAGTCCGCTACCCGTGTGCTAAAAATGCGTCACTTCGATGTGCAGCTGATCGGCGGTATGGTATTGCACGAAGGCAACGTAGCCGAAATGAAAACTGGTGAGGGTAAAACATTAGTCGCCACGGCGCCAGTTTATCTAAATGCCTTAACCGGCAAGGGTGCACACGTAGTTACGGTTAACGATTATCTAGCACAGCGCGATGCTGGTTGGATGGCGCAGGTCTATCATTTTCTGGGGCTTTCCACCGCTGTTATTCTGGCCGAGCATTCATATATCTATGACCCCAAATTCGTCAATGAAGAACACGAGGACGAACGTTTTCGACACCTCCGACCCTGCAGCCGTCAAGACGCCTACAATGCCGACATTACTTACGGTACCAACAACGAATTCGGTTTTGATTATCTGCGTGACAACATGGTTCGCGAGACCGAACAGTTGCGCCAGCGTGATCTGAACTACGTAATCGTTGACGAAGTTGACTCCATTTTGATCGATGAAGCGCGGACGCCGCTTATCATCTCGGCTCCAAGTGTTACGCCGGGCAATGCCTACGCCCAATTCGCCAAGACGGTTCGGCAGCTCAAGCCAGAGCACTACGAAGTCGATGAAAAGCGAAAAACGGTAATTTTGACGGACGCCGGAGTCGAGAAAATCCAAAAGCTCCTCGGTGTCGAAAACCTATACGCCAGCGAAAACATCCGAACCATCTATCACCTGGAACAGTCACTACGAGCTCAGACACTCTTCAAGCGCGACAAAGACTATGTGGTCACAAAAGATGGCGAGATAGTAATTGTCGATGAATTTACAGGCCGTTTGTTGGCTGGTCGACGCTACAACGAGGGTCTGCACCAGGCTATCGAGGCCAAAGAGGGTGTGGAAGTCCAGCAAGAATCTATGACGCTGGCGACCATTTCGTTCCAGAACTACTTCCGTCTGTACGACAAACTGGCCGGTATGACCGGTACGGCTCTGACGGAGAGTGAAGAATTCCATCAGATTTATAAATTGGACGTGGTTGAGATCCCAGCCAACCGCAAATTGGTGCGCGAAGACCGTCCAGACCGTATCTACCGAAGTGAAATGGGTAAATTCAAGGCCATTGTTAATGAAATAAAACTGCTCAACCAAAAGGGCCAGCCGGTGCTTATAGGTACGGTTTCTATCGAAAAGAACGAAGTCCTCAGCAATATGTTGACCAAAGCCGGTGTACCTCACCAGGTGTTAAATGCCAAGAACAACGAACGTGAAGCTAAAATTGTGGCCGAAGCGGGCAAAAAAGGTGCTGTTACATTGGCGACCAACATCGCTGGTCGTGGTACGGATATCGTACTCGGTGAAGGTGTAAAAGATCTCGGCGGCCTGTTCGTGCTCGGATCTGAGCGTCATGAATCCAGACGAATCGACAACCAGCTGCGTGGCCGTACCGGTCGTCAGGGCGACCCAGGTATTACCCAATTCTACGTAAGTACCGAAGATGACTTGATGAGAATATTCGGTGGTGATCGGATTGCCGGAATTATGGATCGTTTGAATGTTGATGACGAAACACCAATTGAAAACCGCCTGATTTCAAAGAGTCTGGAAGGTGCGCAGAAGAAGGTCGAAGGTTTCCACTTCGACCAGCGCAAACAAGTCGTTCAGTACGATGACGTTATGAACCGGCATCGTAAAGCAACTTACTCGATGCGCAAGGAAATCTTGCGGGCTGATGACATTAGCAAACGTATCAAGGCCTATATCGAAGAAGAAGTCACGATGCTTTCTGAACTGCCAGAGAAGTCAACCGACCAGTTTGAGCCCATAGTTCGAGAGCTTTTGCCACTCGACGATGCGGCGCTCGATCGTTTGTTCGCGGCAGAAGTCGACAAGGTAACACCGGTCTTATTGACCGAGGCAAAGGAGCTCTATAAAGCTCGCGAAACAGTCTTTACGACGGAAATCATGCGCAAAGTCGAGCGTGATATATATTTGCAGGTGCTCGACAACCTCTGGATGCAACACCTAGAGAACATGGATCACCTGCGTGAAGGTATCCACTGGATGAGTGTTGGCCAGCGTGATCCGCTAGTCGAATATCGTCGTCGTGGTCAGCTCATTTTCGAAGAAATGCAGCACTTGCTCAGACATGAAGTGGTTCGAGCGTTGTTCTACGCTGAGCCGGTTCCAGAAAGCCAGCTCAACCAACCAATAGAAACCGAGCTAACTCGTGCCGCCCGCGGCTCAATAAGTAATGCCGGCCAAATTACAAACGGCGATGATGAGTTTGAGGCGGCTGACTTTGCGGCTGCAAACAAGAATCAGGAGGCCAAAAAGGCCACTCAGAAGCGCAAAAAGACGCACAAAGCTGAACGACAACGTAAAGCCAAAGCCCGGAAACGCAAGTAGGCTATAGCAGTGAAGCACAGTGTCGAAGAGATCAAATTAAAGAACGGAGCCCGTGGGCTACTGGTGCACGTACCAGACGCTACGGTTATGGATATTTATATCAATTTCCGGGCAGGCGAGTACCTGGTTGATCAGGATAAATGGGAGACGCCACATCTGATGGAGCACGTGCTGCTCGGTGCTAACGACGAGTTCCCGAGAGCACGTGATTTTCAGGCGGAAGTAGAGAAAAATGGTGCTTACAGTAACGCTTCGACCGACGTTTATGACATCATATACGAGGCCGAGTGCGCTGACTTTGAGTGGGAGCGTATCTTGAAACTATTGATTCTGTCGATCACCAAGCCGCTGTTTTTGCAGGAAGAGTTTGATGCCGAATTTGGTAATGTCCAGGAAGAACTTGCAGCCCGAGCTAACAATCATTTTCGACAACTCGGCGCAAGCACACGTAAGGCTTACGGGTTGGTGGCCGAGGGTGATAAACAACGCCTAGAGCTTATGAAGAATGTGACGCTTGATGACGTTCGTGAGCACTATCGCCATACGCACACCACCGATAATTTACGTTTCGTAATTGCTGGAGATATCGGCAAGCGCCGCCTCACCATGATACAGATGCTCGAAGATATAGCCCTGCCTAGCGGTGAACGGTTTGCTATGCCAGAGGAAATCGTCAAGCCGCTACGCAAACCGGTTTGTCTGCCGAATAGCACCGTCGATACCATGTATTTCTACATCGACACATTCATGAATCGTCGTATGCACGAATCGGAAGTCGATGCCCTCGGGCTCGTTAACACTATCTTGACGGAGACGCTTTATTCTAAGATTCTCGGCACCGCCCGCGAACGCGGTCTAGTGTACGGCATGAATTCGGGATATCAACAGATCAAACTTAGCAGTAACTGGTGGTTTGGATCACAAGTGTCACCAAAAAATGCCGCGGCGCTGTTCGAAATTGTGACAGAGCAGCTCGGCAATGTTTTTCGCGGTGAACTGGCCGAGGTGGATATAACCGCCGCCCAGGCATATTCTCTTGGTCGCTTCCAGCGCAGCGCCCAAACGGTTGCTGGCACTGCGAATGGTTATACCGGGCGTTATTTCTTTGACGAATATATAGATGATTATTACAAGATTCCGGAGCGCATCAAGGCTGTCACGAAACAGTCAATCGTAGATATTACCAGAGCAATGTTCGCTGACGGTGTTGGTGGTCTTGGTGTCTACGGTAAGGTTGACAGTGCGGTAGCGACGGAGCTTAGCAAACAGCTCGGTGAGCTGTGGCAGATTGCGAGTTAGCATGACATTGCCAGAGATTATTGAACAAACGGCGCGGCTTAGCGAGGCTCTAAAAGACGCGCTGGAGCGCATCGATTTTGCCGGTCTCGAGGCGCGTAAAACAGAGCTGGATGGCCAGGCTTCAGACCCAACACTCTGGCAAGATGCCGAACAGGCGCAAGCTATCATGCGTGAACAATCACAACTAGAGAAGCGGCTTGAACCATGGCGGTCATTGAAACGAACGACAGTTGAGATTTTAGAATTGGCAGCCCTCAACGATGAAAGTGTACGGGCTGATCTGGAGAAGCAACTTCATCGGGCACAGGACACGTTTGACGAATTAAAGGACGAGCTGAAATTTAGCGGTCCATATGATGATTACGGGACTATTTTGAGTATCCATGCTGGTGCCGGCGGAACCGACGCCCAGGACTGGGCGGGGATGCTACTACGGATGTACGTACGTTACGCCGAAAAGTCCGGCTGGGATGTAATCACGGTGGACGAATCGGCTGGCGAAGAAGCTGGCCTAAAGAGTGTGACCTTAGAAATAACTGGTTCGTTTGCTTATGGCAAACTAAAGGGAGAGCACGGCGTACATCGCCTGGTACGCTTGAGCCCGTTTAATAGTGATAATCTACGCCAAACCAGCTTTGCGAAAGTAGAAGTAATGCCCAAAATCGACAAACCAGACGATGTTGAAATAGATGACAAAGATTTGAAAATTGATGTTTACCGCAGCGGTGGCCATGGTGGCCAGAGTGTGAATACGACCGATTCAGCCGTGCGTATCACGCACTTGCCGACTAACATCGTGGTAGCTATTCAAAACGAACGCAGCCAGCTGCAAAACAAAGAAACAGCCATGACCATCTTGCGCTCCAAACTCGCCCAATTACAGATTGAGCAACATGCCGCCGCTGTTAGCGAGCTCAAGGGCCCGAACGAGCAGGCCAGTTGGGGCAACCAGATCCGCAGCTATGTGCTGCACCCCTACAAGCAGGTTAAAGATCTTCGTACCCGCTACGAAACCACCGACCCCGACGCCGTCCTCGACGGCAATTTAGATGACCTAATAGCTGCATATCTCGAGTCCCAGATGGGTGATTAATCCTTAAGTTGATTATTGGTAACATAATTCGCTCTTTCATTGTGGTTAATGTAAGCGTATAACTACTGCAGCATGAGATTACACCGGAGAGGCCAACACATGGCAGTTGTGCAAGCGCGTGAGCGCACCATTGCGGCCGAACGTGCGCGCGAGCGAACGCGTGAAGACATTCTGGAGGCCGAACTGTCTTTACGATCTCTGGTAGATGTATTTAGTACCGAGACATGCCCACAAATTACAGAAAAACTGTCATCTTTCGATATCGAGCATTTGCAGCGACCACGATTTGATCGTCATCGTACCAAAACTGTTAGTTTCCTAGATGGGTTTGTCATAATCGAGACAACACGAGAAGGTACTAGCGATGTTGCGCACCAGCTTACAGTAGCCAACAGCGGTACAGTGATGGATGTTTCATATTGTCGGACAACGACAGATGTACAATATCGGGCACGTAGTAGCGATGATATACATATCAAAGGCATAGAGGCAATTGCCGCCGAAACCACAGCTTTTCATTCTTTATCACAGCTACTGATCGGCGCAACGATTGAGTCTGAGCAAGGTTGGCCTGGTGCCTGCGGTCCGGGTGAATTAGTCCTTGTGCGCCGGCCTGTAGCGGACGCTACTCTTAGCCACCCCCTATCTTACTAAGTTTTACGAACTATACGTATCATGCTCACAAACCAAGAAGTAGCCCGCGTGGGCGTTTATTGGTATAATAAAGCTAATGATTTTGTTGGATCGGGTAACGAAAACCTACAATAAGAATTTGGGTTCGGCTTTAGAGCGGATTACGCTTCATGTCGAGCCTAAGGAGTTCGTTATAGTGGTAGGTCAGAGTGGTGCCGGTAAAACCACCTTGCTTAGACTCCTCACGCGCGAGGAACGACCAACTAGCGGCAAGATTATCGTCGGTGGGATTGATTACGACAAACTGCACGACCGTGATATCCCGCTTCTGCGTCGTAAAATAGGCGTTGTCTTCCAGGATTTCAAGCTGTTACCCAACCGTACGGTGTTTGAAAACGTGGCTTTCGCGCTCGAAATCGTCGGTGTATCGACCAAAGAGATCAACCATACCGTGCCGCGCGTGCTCGATATCGTGAACCTTAAGGGGAAGGAAAAGAATATGCCTATGGAGCTGTCTGGTGGCGAACGTCAACGCGTTGCCATAGCCCGTGCCATCGTGCGCCAGCCCAAGATATTGATTGCCGACGAGCCGACTGGCAACCTAGACCCAAAGCATGCTTGGGACGTCATAAAGGTGTTAGAAAAGATAAATCGCTACGGCACGACCGTGCTACTGACAACACACAACCAAGAGATCGTAAATAAATTAAAACGTCGTGTAGTAACCATAAAGAACGGCAAGATCGCCAGCGACCACGCGAACTCAGGGTATAGTAGCCACAATCATGAAGCGTAAATTTATAACATTTGGTCGTGTTGTTCGCACCGGCATGGTGAATTTTGTTCGCAATGCCTGGCTAGCTATCGCCGCTATGGCCATCATGGTTGTTACGCTCACCATCATCTTGTTCTCAATTATTACCAACGCCACGTTCAATAACACGGTCTACCAGATCACTAGCAAGATTGATGTTTCGATCTACCTAAAAGATACTGTCGATTCCAACCAGACCAACAATCTTATAAAAGAGATAAAAGCCCTGCCGAACACCCAGTCTTTAGTCTATCTGAGCAAAACGCAGGCTCTTGAAAAGTACAAACAGCAAAACGCCGGGAATACTCAACTGCTGCAGGCGATAAATGAGACCGATAACCCATTGCCAGCGACGATTCGAGTCAAACCCAGAGACCTGAATAAAATAAACGATCTAAAAACATTCTTACAACAGCCGAAAATACAATCTCTGCAATCTGATCAGCCGTCATATTCGGGCGACCGCAAGGCAGCAATCGATAAAATTACTCACGCGACTAATATACTTCGCGAAGCTGGCGTCGTCGCGGTGCTTGTATTCGCCCTTATATCAGTACTAATCATCTTTAACACTATCCAGATGGCCATATTTAACCGCCGCGACGAGCTAACTATAATGCGCTTACTTGGAGCCACAACTTGGTATATCCGCGGACCTTTCGTGGTAGAAACTGTTATCTACGGAGTGCTGTCAGCAGTAGCTTCAATTTTGATTGCTAACGCGCTGTTTGTTACCGCATCGTCATCATTGCAGGCAAGTAGTCTCGGACTACTCGACATCAGCTATTCACAGACATACTTCGAAAAGCACTACTGGATTCTTTTGGCCATGCAGCTTACGCTTGGTATACTTATAGGTGCCGCATCGTCCGTTATTGCTACCAGGCGGTATCTCAAATTCAAAACGCCCAAGAAGTAAAAAATCTATAAATTATCCGACGCCAGTCGGTGCTAATCTTTCGGCTGCTATAGCCGAAGGGAGGGGACTAGACCGCCTTGTCACGATATGCTACACTCAAAGTGCTAAAGCTAAAAATAAAAACCATGAAACAGAAAAAGAATAACGTTAACTTATTTTATCGATTTAACATCGGTGTCTTTATCGTTTCTGGGATGCTTCTTGTTGCTGGGTCGGTGCTACCTGGCCTACGTAGCGTAGTGCTAGCCGACCAGTACGACACACAAATCAATGCCCTCAGGCAGCAAAATGCCTCTACGCAAGGTGTCGTGAATGGCTTGGTCGCACAAGCAAACAATTATCAGGATGCCATAAGTAAATTACAGTCGCAGATTGACATACTACAAGCGGGTATTGATTCTAATCTTGCTCAGCAAGCTAGCTTGCAGCAGCAAATCACTGACGCTCAGAACGAAATCGACAAGCAACGAGCGATTTTGGCGACTGATGTTAAGTCCATGTATGTAGATGGGACTCCCAGTACACTTGAAATGCTAGCTACCAGCAAAAATTTAAGTGACTTTGTGGACAAGCAAGAATACCGCACGAGCGTCCAAAATAAATTACAGGACACTCTTAAAAGAATTGCCGCATTGCAAAAACAGTTGCAAGAGCAAAAGGTTAAAGTCGATATCCTCTTGAAAGATCTTAATAATCAGCAGAGCCAACTGGGTAATGCCAGGGCTCAGCAAGCGAACCTACTGGCGCTTAACCAAGACCAGCAAGCCGCATATAACGCGCAACTAAGTGCCAATAATGCCAGAATAACCAGTCTTGAAGCTCAGCAGAGAGCAGCCTACACGCGTTTAACCGGCTCAAACGGGCGAAGCGCAGTCGGTAGCCCTGTTCAGTACAAAAATATGACGGCGCCACAGAATTGTGGTGGTGGTTATCGTTACTGCTGGACATCATACTTAGACCAACCCGTGTCTGATCCGTGGGGATTCGGTTACGCGCGCGAATGTGTACACTATGTGCTTAGTTCGCTTGCTAACCAGAGTAACTACATCCCGGCATTTCCCGCTGGCGGTGGCAATGCGTACAACTGGGTGCCATTTACGACAAGTGTCGGTGCGGCCACGTTGGTCAGTCTACCGCAGCCTGGTGACGTCGTATACATACCAATCGCACCACTCGGGCATGTTGCCATGGTTGACTATGTGAACGGTGATGGAACAGTACATGTTAGCCAATACAATTGGTATCCCGGTAAATACAACACCATGGATCTGTACCTAAGTAGCCCCGGTATTCAGTTCTTACGCTTTCATTAGTAGTGCAATTCTACTACCAATGTCGCATTACACACATACTATTTTGAGTGGTAACGCAGTGTTTTGTAGAGACGAAATAGTTGGTAGTTCAATGGTCGGTATACTAAATCAACAGGGTTGGGGTGCGTAACAGCATAACCACCGAAGCGCTTTTTGAATTTCTCTACGCCCGCCAAATGTAATTTCTTGACGTTATCCTCGATGCCACCGAAGTTATAGAGTGTGCAGCCGCGCTTCTGAGCCTCTAGGATTGCTTTCCACTGCAAGAAATAAGAGGGAGCAAGCTTGCGAAACTCGTTTGAAGAAGCTGCAAAAACATAGTGTGCCTGGTTATCGTAGATAACAAACAAGGCTGCTGCCGCTAACTTGTCACCAACATAGCACAAGGCTACGAAGGCTGTCTGGGCATCTAGTGCCGCGAAAACTGCCTCGTAGTAACTTTTGTCCATGATACCGAAGTCATTACGCTCTGAAGTGGTTTCTAACAGCGTGTAAAATTTATCAACCTGTTGCTCGGATGGCGATTCAATCACCACTCGCGCTTTATTTCGTTCGGCCAGACGCACATGATAGCGTGCCATTTTGTGAAAATCTGCAATCAATAGATCCGAGCTGGGTGTAATATCTAATACCCACTCTGTTCGTGGTTGCAAACTGGATGTTGCTGATAAAGCATTTGAGGCGCGGTTGACCCCCGTTAGGTTACCAAGCGCGGCATTGTCGAGGCGCACAAATATGTTTTTTGACTCGGCACTCAAAGGCTGGAAGAACGCCCAGAGCGCGGCGTAAATGTCTTTAGAGGCCTCCGCTAGCAAGGGTCCGTACGGGCAATAGAGAAAATTAGTTCCTCCAGCCGGAAGGGCATATTGAACTGCTATACCGCAGCCCAGGACCGCATCCTTTTTAATGACGTAATAAATAACGGTTTTGCCGGAGGCCTGCTGCCACTGGCCGTAAAATGGTGCCTGCAGAAATGGGATCGGCTCTTTTAGCGATGGCTTAAGCTGATCAAGAGCAGCTTCGTATTCATCTGCTGAGCACGCCGAGACTGTTATTGTTTCTGCCATATATCTTACGCATTGTAACGAAACCTCCGTTTGATGTAAAACAACCCTTGAGTTTTACTTTGGTTCAAGCCACCACTCCGTTATACTAGTGCTTATATGTGGCGTTATATGCGTGTGCTCAAAACTAAGAAATTCCGTGACTACAGCCTAGTAGTTGTGGCTGTGGCTGCTGTGTTTGGCCTCGGCCTGTTAGTGGGCAACGGCCAACTTAGGTTGAGCTCCTTCCGGAACGTTCAGACGGGGTTACCATCTAAACTCAACTACTCGAGTGTGAACACAGTTTACGATACCCTACGCCAAAATTATGATGGCAAACTGACTGAAGCACAGATACTAGATGGTCTGAAGCACGGTTTGGCGACGGCTACCAGCGATCCATATACCGAATTCTTCACGGCCAAAGAGGCCAAAGATTTCAACAATGAGCTACAAGGGGTCTCCTTTACAGGTGTTGGCGCCCAACTTGAGCAAGATTCGAAAGGTAATGTTATAGTTTTAGCGCCTCTGGATGGTTCACCCGCAGCTGCGGCCGGCCTTCGGCCTCAAGACATCATCTTGACCATAAACGGTCAGTCCGCAAACGGGATGACGGTTAACACGGCAATTAGTAAGATCAGAGGTCCCAAGGGAACCAAGGTAGTCTTGGGTATACTCAGAAATAACAGTCAACAAATCGATATATCTATCACCCGGGATGACATAAAAGTTCCAACCGCCACCTCGCAAATATTAACTGGCAATATAGGTTATTTGCAAGTCAGCCAATTCAGCGATGATACTTTTGGATTGGTGCAACAAGGAGTATCAAAGTTCCAGCAGGCGGGCGTTAAGAAGGTAATTTTAGATCTCCGGGATAACCCTGGGGGAGAAGTTACCTCGGCTGTAAATATATCAAGCCTATGGTTGCCGATGAACAAATTAATTATGCAAGAAAAACGTGGCTCAACAGTAGTGGATAGCTTCAATGCCTCCGGGAATAATCCACTTCAGGGCCTACCAACAGTAGTGCTAGTAAATGCCGGGTCAGCAAGCGCGGCCGAGATTACCGCTGCGGCGCTTGCCGACAACGGGGCGGCTACAATATTCGGAGAAAAGTCGTTTGGCAAAGGCGTCGTACAGCAAGTTATACCGTTTGCTGACGGCAGTGAGCTCAAGGTGACGGTCGCTAGTTGGTACCGCCCAAATGGCCAAAGCATCAATAAGAAAGGCATCACGCCCGACAAGGTCATTAAACTGACAGAAGATAATTACAAAAATAACCAAGATCCACAAAAAGAAGCCGCTATCCAGTATTTACTCCAGAAATAGGATTGCGCTTTCGGTACAATAAAGGTAGAATCTAGGTGAATAAAAGAGGTGTAAGTTGGTGGTTTCAAAGCAAACCAAATTCGTGTTTGTTACAGGTGGTGTGCTTTCCGGTTTAGGCAAGGGTATCACCGCCGCCTCAATCGGAAATCTTTTAAAGGCCCGCGGCCTCAAAGTAAATATTCAGAAATGTGATCCATATCTGAACGTCGATGCTGGCACATTGAACCCCCGAGAGCACGGCGAGTGCTTCGTGACCAAAGATGGCGCGGAGACCGATCTTGATCTGGGCCATTACGAACGCTTTTTGGATCAAGAACTTACCCAGGAAAGCAGCCTAATGAGCGGGCGCGTGCTTAACGAAGTCATAGCTAGTGAGCGCAACGGTCAATATAGCGGCCAGACACTGCAAATAATTCCGCACGTCACACGAGCCATGCAGGAGCATATTCAAAGTGCCGGTAAGGGTTATGATGTTCATATAGTAGAAATCGGTGGAACGGTTGGAGACTACGAAAGCCTGGCATTTATTGAAGCGATTCGTGAGTTGAGCCTAGTGGTTGGGCGCGAAAACTGCCTATTTGTGCACGTTGTGTATTTGCCATTCTTGGGCACAAGTCAAGAAATCAAAACCAAGCCAGCTCAGAATTCGGTTCGCGATTTGCGAGGTTTGGGTATCTTGCCAGATATTCTGGTCGCACGAAGCGAACAGCCGGCCACCGGGTCGGTCAAACGCAAACTTAGCCTATTCTGTGGTGTTGATGAAGAGGCCATAGCTTTGTTACCAAACGCGGCAACAATTTATGAGGTACCCCTCACACTAGAGGATACTGGCGTAGCAGACGTAATCTGTAAGCGTTTGGGTCTAAAAGTCACGAAGCCACATCTAAAAGAGTGGCGTGAAGTAGTCAAAAGGGCGACTGTCGAGCAGTCTAAAGTGGTTCGTGTGGGTGTGGTCGCGAAATATCTAGATAACACCGATACCTATATGTCGGTGTTTGAAGCGCTCCGATCTGGTGCTTGGGCCAACGGCGTTAGTGTGGATATCAAATGGATAGATGCCGAAAAGCTTGAGAATACCAGTGACGCCGAGGTAGCTTCTTTGCTCGAGGGAGTTCAAGGTCTGGTAGTCCCCGGAGGCTTCGGTAGCCGTGGCGTTGAGGGTAAGATTAGGGCCGCACAGTATTCTCTAACCCACAAAAAGCCTTATCTTGGTTTGTGCTATGGTTTGCAAATGATGATCATCGCGGCAGCCCGCAACGCTGGTCTTGTCGGTGCCAACACAACAGAGGTTGATCCGAAGACTAAATACCCGGTTATCGCCACTATGGAAGGCCAGGAGGGCAAAGAAAACACTGGTGGTACCATGCGCTTAGGGAACTACGCCTGCCATTTTGCCAAAAAAAGTCTGGCGGCCAAACTCTATGGTGAGCAGGATATTTTGGAGCGACATCGTCACCGCTACGAGGCTAACAGCAAATATGTTGGCTTGTATGAGAGCTGGGGCATCCGGGCGTCGGGCATCAATCCAGACAACGGCCTCGTAGAAGTAATTGAAGGCATCAACCATCCATTCTTGTTGGCTAGCCAATACCACCCAGAGTTCAAATCGCGACCAAATGCCGCCCACCCAATGTTCCGTGGATTTATAGCCAGTCTGTTGCAAAATTCCGCCGAATAGCGTAGCTTAAGCAGTATGGATGAACACACCGCGCCGACTGGCGATCAAAAAAAGAAAATTTTATTAGTCGAAGATGACGATGCCCTAGCAAGCGTATATTTGACACGTCTGGAGGCCGAAGGCTTCGACATAAGGCGTGTTGCAAATGGTGAAGATGCTTTGGCTGCGGCTCGTGACCACAAGCCCGACCTAGTTTTATTAGACGTAATGATGCCAAAGGTGAGTGGGTTTGATGTACTTGATATATTGCGTAACACCCCTGAGACAGCCAACCTAAAGATTATTATGCTCACTGCTCTAAGCCAGGACAGCGACAAACAGCGTGCCCAAGGGCTTGGCGTTGATGATTATCTGGTCAAATCCCAAGTCGTTATCACCGACGTCATCGATCGCATCAAATACCACCTCGGTATCTAGTCGCATATTCAAGCACAGAGAGCTTCTTGCGGAAGCTTTTTCTAGTTTGTAATCTAATTGACTTTTTATAAAGCTTATGCTAACGTATAGAAGTTAATCTAAGATAAAAATGCCAGAAGAATTCCCCAAAACACCTGTAGAAAACTTTGAGTGGTCTGATTCCACATTTTATCGTCGTAGCAAACACGGTTTGTCGCTGGAAGTAAATGCCTTGTATGCTGGTGTTAATTCTCCGGAAGACCCAGAGTTTCCGGGCGATGCACCAATGAATCGTCAAAACCACCGCCTGGACCCGGAAACATTATCATTTAGCCCAGAACAGCAAGTGGCTCACGTTAGTGGAGAAGTTGTTGTGAAGGCTGCGGGCATAGAGGAACCAAGCCCATCATCAAAACACGAAGAGGAATCCGAGTACGAAACATATCTCAGAAAAGTCTTCGCACCACATGAATATCTTTTGGACGCCGACATACAACCAGAAGAGCATAACTACGACCATTTGTTCGCCGATGACGAAGTTTATGAAAAAGCAGTCGCAGGACATCGGTCAGAGCGCGATAGATTTGGCAATAAGCTTACCGAGTGGCAGCCAACAAAAGAAACCAGGGACGAAGCTAAGAACGTGCTGCTGCAAGCTGCTCGTCACGATGTGCGTCTACGTGAGCTTATAAAGGCTCAGGCGGGCAAAATTGACATCAGCGACCCTTATAAGGTTGTCGACGCAATACGTACGGACACTGGTTTTCGACTCGAGATTGGAAAGCACTATCTTAACAAGATTAATATTCTGGCGCGTGATCCAGATGTAATGCCGGAGCGAATCGTTAGTAATCGTGGCAAGTCACCAGATAAGGGCGGCTATCCTGTTCGTACCATGTCGAGTCGAGAATATGCGGCAGTACTTTGCCTAGCTATGTTAGACGGCACTTTTAACAGGGATGCAGTGAGTAGTATTGATTATATCGAGCACAATGCCAAGGGTGAGACGGTCACTGGCCAGCACCGTATGGCTGCACATATTGCGCTAGGGGCATAAGCGCAGGATCCAGTATTTGAGGAGCCGGCCGTCAAGCATCTTACGGTACAGGACGAGAGCCTGAACCGCCGGGCAAAAATTCACGTCGTTCGAGGTACGCAAAACAAATAAGCATAATTAAAACAAAAAACACTCGTCCAGAAGGCGAGTGTTTTTGTTTTTAAGGGGCTATTTTATTCGACGGTGACTTCGGTGCGGGCAACTGAACGACCGCTGAAGGTACGAACCTTGCGACTTTGCATCTTAACGATGCCGTCTTTGGCTGCATGAATAGTGAAGTTGCGGCTAAGAAACGTGCCCTTGCCGGCGCGCTTGTTCATGCCAACTTGGCGAACAATAACCTGGCCGACGCTGACTTTTTGGCCACCAAACAACTTAACACCTAGGCGCTGGCCTGGAGAATCGTGGACATTTTTTGCTGTTCCACCTGCTTTAACGTGTGACATCTAAATTACTTCCTTGTTAGTACTAATAACTCGCGGGCGACGATCTGATCTTCTCGGTAGTAGAGGAGTTGTTCGTCCAAAACGTGCTCAAAACTCACTCGATTATAGCCCATCTCCTCGAGAGAGTCAACAACGGGCAGGTGCTTAAATATGCCTGGACGGGTTTGCCATGCTGGCACTGCCACGCAAAGGCGGGTGCCGGGCGGCAATTGGCCGTGGATGTTTTTGAGGAACTTTTTAATGATTAGGCTGCATTCGCTGACGGTTCGTGCCAAAATTTCGCCACTTGGCTGCGTGGTGAAGGGTCGGCCAAGGTATGTTTCGGTTGCCACAAAGTCTAGACGACCCGTCAGCTGCCAAATGTGGCTCGTGGCATCACCAACCTCTACCCGGTAATAGTTATCCATGCCATGTGGTGGAAGCTGCTCTTGTGGAAGCTGGTGTAGCCATTTCTGATTAGCTTTGCTGTAGTCAATCATACGTTGCTCAAGATCAGTTCCGTAGGTGGTAAAGTCCATTAGCATCGACTCTTGCAGGATAACACCTGTGCCGCAGAATGGGTCCAGGACGACAGCGCCATAAAGAGGATTCGTATTTCCGACGGCCAGATTAATGATTATCTGCGCCAGTTTGGGTGGCAACATGCCGACGCGGGCGTCGCGCTTTGGTCGGCCACGATCACGTACGGTGTAACTGTTAATGTCCTGAACAGAGACAGTTTGAGCCAGCAGGGTAGTCCCACGATCTGTAGCGATGGCTACAAATTCGCAGCCTAGGTTTTCGGTAAGGTTATTGTGCAGCACTTGGGCTGTCGAAAGCTCAGTCGTCTGGTTTGGCACCAGCCGTACCGAACGACCACTTTTGCGCAGAACTTTTTTGAGTGTTAACCCAGAAGCTATTAGCTTGCCAGGGCTCACGGCTATACCCACAGCGCTCAGACCTAACTTCAATTTGCCGTCAGGCACATGCTGTATATGTGAGGAGACGTTATTTATCAGATATAATTCCACCTTTTTCCAGTCTGTACTTGGTAGTTCGGCCAGAACCGTACAGAGCCTAGTACTACCGCCTAAGCGCCTGAAATCAACATCTGCGCTGCCGAGTGTCAGGCCGGCAGCGTGAGGACTTACAAGGCTAACGGCGGAGGAGCCGTACAGACTTTCTAACTCGGCCAAACCCAGTGAAGGTTGGCGCCCGAGTATACAAATTGATTTAATGGGGGTAACATCAGACATAGTTCTTCAGGTATAATACAGCAAATATGGCTGATAATTCTTTTTTACACAGACGCTGGAAGCTCATCCTTAACTTAGCGACCATAGTGGCTCTGCTAGTTTTGGTATATGCCATTCGTCATCAGTTAAGCCAAACGTTCCATAATTTTGCGCACATAAACGCCTGGGCGCTGCTGCTGATCATCCCGATCGAGATATTGAACTACGATTCCCAAGCGCGTTTGTACCGTAGTTTGTTTCAGATTGTGGGTAACAAATTGCCGTACCGTGGCCTGTTTGAAACATCGCTCGAGCTGAACTTTATTAATCACGTCTTTCCAAGTGGTGGCGTGACCGGCATATCGTACTTCGGGGTGCGTATGCGCAACTCCGAGATAACAACCGCCAAAGCTACGGTCGTACAACTGCTAAAACTCGTGTTGCTCATCTTGTCATTCGAAATCGTATTGGTGCTGGGGTTGCTGTTCTTGGCAATCGGCGGGCACGCAAACAATCTGACTATTTTAGTTGCCGCATCGTTAACCACGCTCATCCTGGTTATTACTGCTGGCTCGGCTTTCATTATCGGTAGCAAGCGGCGTATAGCTGGCTTCTTCACGTATGTTACGAGGCAGCTGAACAGGATTATCCACGTGGTGCGGCCAAATTATCCAGAAACAATCAACACTGCCCGTGTACGAACGTTGTTTGAAGACCTGCACGATAATTATCAGATGGTTCAAAACAACTGGCGAGCACTCAAGATGCCGTTTGTCTGGGCGCTGATGGCGAACGTCTGGGAAGTTGCCGCGGTTTATATCGTCTATATCGCTTTTGGGCAGTTCGTGAATGTCGGCGCTATTATATTGGCCTATGCGGTGGCAAACTTTGCTGGGCTGGTTTCGGTACTGCCTGGTGGGATTGGTGTCTACGAGGCGATTATGACAACGGTGCTCGTGGCCGCTGGGGTGCCGGCTCGGCTAAGCCTGCCGGTGACCGTTATGTACCGCGTTGTAAATACGCTAGTGCAGCTCCCGCCGGGCTATTACTTCTATCACCGGACCTTGCACGGCACGAAAGAACCGATTCAGTCAGAGGGCAAGTAGCATGGGCACTGAACTCGTATTCGGTGTCAGCGACTTTGTCGCCTATTTGAACCAAACGCTAGAGGCGGCCTATCCGTTTGTTGCCATTGAGGGCGAAATCGCAAACTTGCGAGTAAGTAAAAACCGGTGGGTGTATTTTGATCTGAAAGACGAGTTTGCTCGGGTATCGTGTTTTGCCACAGTGTACCAATTGCCAGGGCCTTTAGAAGACGGTCTCGTGGTACGGGTAAGCGGTACGCCGCGGTTGCATCCGCAATACAACTTTAGCGTCAATGTGCAGTCAATCGTGCCTGTTGGCGAGGGCTCAATAAAGCGAGCATCCGACTTGCTGAGGGTAAAGCTTGCCGCGGAAGGGCTGTTCGATGAAGCTCGCAAACGGGTGCTGCCGTACCCGCCTTCCAAAGTAGGTTTAGTAACGGCAGCTGGCTCGGCGGCGTATGCCGATTTTATAAAAATTGCTGGCGCTCGCTGGCGCGGACTGGAAATAATTCACGCAAATGTGGCAGTGCAGGGCGATGAGGCATCGGGGCAAATTGCGGCCGCGATCGCGCAACTTAACGCTTTGCCGGAGTTACCAGACGTCATCGTTATTACCCGCGGAGGTGGAAGCGTCGATGATTTACAGGCATTCAGTACCGAGACAGTGGTACGTGCGGTGGCTGCCAGCCGGGTACCAACACTCGTGGCAATTGGCCATGAAATTGACCTCAGCCTAGCCGAACTTGCGGCCGACAAACAGGCAAGTACACCGAGTAATGCTGCCGAGTTGCTACTGCCTGACCGCACGTATGTGCTTAAAGCATTGGACGAGCAGCGCCGGGCAATGGCGCGGCACATGTCGCAATCAGTGGCCAACCAACGCTCAATTGTCGAGGCCGCCAGGCAACAACTTTTTGATCGAGTTGAGCGTGTACTTGACGGTACGCGCCAGGCGTTACTCGCCAAACGCCGGTTAGTTGGGGCATACGATCCCGAACTGGCTTTGCGGCGAGGCTATGCACTCGTGCGAACCGCGGGCGGGGAGCTCGTAAAGCGCGTCAATCAAGTGTCCGTTGGTCAAAACTTACAGATTTCGCTACGCGATGGTACGATTGAAGCAACGGCAAATAGAGTCAAAAAGGGGAAGTTATGACCAAGAAAACAGATGAATTTGATTTTCGAGCCAAATCGGCAGAGCTCGACGAATTGCTTGCTAAACTGCAAAGTCCAGATATCCAAGTCGACGAAGCCGCGACTTATTACGAAGCAGGGCTCAAACTGATCGCCGAACTCGAAGATTACTTGGAGCACGCTGAAAACGTAGTCAAAAAGCTTAACACCAAGTCAGTATAACCATGGCCTGGGTGCTCGTAGTAGCGCTACTAATCGCAGCTGCCTTTGGCGGGGTGTTGCTGTTCGGCGCACCGTACGTACCCACGCTTTCTAAGCAAATAACCGACGCGCTAGAGCTGCTTGAGCTCAAACCTGGCCAAACATTGCTCGAGCTGGGTTCAGGTGATGGCAAGGTACTGATCGTGGCCGCCAAGGCCGGTTTATGTGTCGTTGGCGTAGAGCTTAACCCAATTCTTGTCATAGTTTCCTGGTTGCGTACCCGGCGCTACCGAAGGCAGGTGAGGATAATCTGGGGCAATTTTTGGCGCACGCCATGGCCAAGAAACGACGGCGTGTTTGTGTTTTTGCTCGATAAATTCATGCCGCGACTAGACAGGCGCATGGAGCAAATAAAACCGGCAAAACTAGTGAGTTTCGCGTTCCAAATCCCAGGCAAGAAGCCAGTCGCCCAAAAAAATGGCCTGTTTTTGTATCTGTACGAGTAGACACTCTTGCGTTCGTCGGTGTACTTGAGCTACCATAATGCTAATGGATAAAGATCAACGCGGCGGGATAAATATCTTACTTATTCCACTCATCTTGCTAGGGCTGCTGTTTATTGGCGCTCTGAGTTTCGGTATATGGTCATATGGTAGCCGCCAAGATTTTAAAAATAATTCTGATAAAAAGGTAGCTGCAGCCGTCGATACGGCAAAGTTGCAGGTACAAGCCGTAGATGCCAAAAACTTCGCCGAAGCCGCCAAAAACCCGCTCAAAACGTACGTTGGGCCGGCAGCCTATGGCAGCGTTAACGTGGTGTACCCAAAAACGTGGAGTGCTTACGTAGACACTACTAGTAGCAGTACGCCGCTGAACGGATATTTTCATCCCGATGTAGTTCCAAGCGTCAATGATCGTACTGCTGCCTTCGCACTACGCTTACAAGTCGTACAGCAGTCGTACAGCTCAGTGCTTAGCCAATACAACAGCCTGTTGACGACCAAGAAAGTTGCCGTTACTCCTTATAAGCTAGCCAAAGTTGCGAATATTGTTGGTTCGCGTGTCGATGGCCAGATTTCCCCAACAACCCAGGGCAGCATGGTAGTTTTACCACTTCGCGACAAAACCCTGAAGATTTGGGTTGAGTCTAGCCAGTTTACCTCTGACTTCAACAATATTATTTTGGCGAATATTAGTTTCTCGCCGTAAACCTTTTTGTAGTCCATAGCTACCCTCGGGTGTTATACTACACCTTAGTAATAGTGAAGAGGGTAGCAGTATAGTGCAGCAGTTTCAGCACACTTTGAATGATCAGGAGCGGCTGCTTTTGACAGTGGCAGAGCAGCTAAAAGTGCCCTTTGTGCAAATCGCCCATCTTGCTGAACAGTCAAAACTAGAACCTTCGTCGGCCAACTGGCAGACAGTGCGGGCTACCGCTGCTGCTGCTCTAGGACTCGTAGAAAGCTACGCGCTTAGCCTGCGCTTGCATGGCAACCTTGATCAGCCAGAACTTGTTCCTATGACAGTTTCGTCTCTGTTATACGATACCGCTCAAGAGCTTAGCCAGTTTGCAAAACAGTATAATGTCGAGCTTGAGCTAGATGCTAGCGCGCATTTGCTGCCTATTATGGGGGATCGAGCGGTATTGCAGTCCGCGTTAACCAGCCTCGGGTACGTATTTGTCGAAGCCAGCACGGCGGTCGAGAAGCGCTCGGTAGTACGATTAGCCGCCTATCGCACTCGCTACGGTATAGTTGCTGGATTGTATAGTTCCATGCCCGATTTTGGTGCCGATAGCCTTCGGCGGGCACACCAATTGCACGGACGGGCACGCCAGCCATTGCAGCAACTCGCAGCTAGCCCAGCGGCAGGAGTTTTTGTAGCCGACTCGTTACTACAAACTTTATCTGCCCGTTTGCATGTGGCCAGGTATCATAAATTGACGGGTCTCGCAGCTACGCTAGTTCCAAGTCAACAATTGCAGTTGGTGTGACCAAGATGCATGTTTTACTGATTGAGCCGGACAAAATACTGAGTAATATATATGTTCGTTCTTTGGTAGGAGCGGGCCATACGGTAGCTGCGACAATGAACGCTCAGCACGCTATTCAACTGGCGGATGAGCAACAACCAGACTTGGTAATCGTGGAATTACAGCTAAAAGGTCACAACGGCGTGGAATTTTTGTACGAATTCCGGTCGTATCAAGAGTGGCTAACCATACCCGTACTAGTTCATAGCTTTGTGCCACCTACAGAGTTTGTGCGTACACCCTTGCTCACGCAGGAGCTTGGAGTCAACGACTATCTGTACAAGCCCACGACATCACTTGCCAAACTTATTCAGGCTGTCCAAAAACTCGTACCCATCAAAGCGTTATGAATCAAAGAGTTACCACGGGCATCATCCTGTCCCGGACAGATTACGGTGAGGCCGACCGGATAATTACGCTGCTAACGCCAGATTTAGGCAAGTTGACGGTTCTAGCTAAGGGTGTAAAAAGGCTCAAATCTAAGATGGCAGGTGGAATCGAGCTGTTCAGTGTTAGTCAGATTACCTACATCCAGGGCAGGGGCGAAATAGGCACGCTCATAAGCACGCGTTTGCTCAAACATTACGGGCATATCATTAACGATTTGGATCGTACCATGCTCGGCTACGATCTAATAAAACAGCTAAATAAAACAACCGAGGAAGAGCCGGAGGCTGAATATTTTCATCTGTTAGAGCAAGCTTTTACGGCGCTTGACGAGCCAAAGATCGATATAGATCTGGTGCGTGTTTGGTTTGCTGCTCAGTTGCTTAGGCTCAGTGGCCATACTCCAAATTTGCAAACCAGCACTGGCGGCCAAAAGCTCGATCCAAAGCAGACGTACGAATTTAGTTTTGAAGATTTTGCATTTACCCCACAGCCAGAGGGTCACTTCGGTGCTGACGATATCAAATTTTTGCGGCTGCTGCTTAGCGGCAATCAGCCGCATGTTCTGGCCAAGGTTTCGGGCAGTGCTGCCAGAGTAGCGGCCATTCGGCAGCTTGTATTGCTCATGCAACAGCAGTATATTCACTAGCACTAGGAGAAAATATGACAGAAAAATGGCGAAGACCGAGCAGGGATGAACTTGATGCACGCTGGGCGGCTATGCTAAAACAGCGAATCCCGAGAGTATTGAAGCGTGTTGAAGAACACAAATTTGGCCGCAAAGATGCGATTGTGGGTGCTGGTTTGCTGGGCGCCGCTGCCGTCACGGCTGCTATCGCGCATAACGTCAATAAAAATCACAAAATCAAAAGGCGTATAGCAGAAGCTACAGAAGAAAAGGACAAAAAAGACACTAGAGCAGCCGTCTACCAACCGTTTACGCGTATCGACGGCAAGGGTGGCAGGCTAGTCGTTTCGGATAAGCCAGCCCAGTTTATGCCCCGGTCTGCCGGCATTGTATTCCCTGACGGCAGTGCCATCGGCGTACCGCGTGGTAGTCATGCCGCAACATGGATTGAGCGTCATGCGCAGGAATCTGGCCTGGCGATGT
Organism: Saccharimonadales bacterium (SeqCode); assembly: GCA_041649215.1. Taxonomy (GTDB): domain Bacteria; phylum Patescibacteriota; class Saccharimonadia; order Saccharimonadales; family UBA4665; genus JBAZNN01. The sequence continues at coordinate 443,863 of JBAZNN010000001.1, read as the reverse complement.
TTTTGACTTCTTCCAAAGGGAAGACTACGCATATGAATCCCAAGACTCCAGGCGATGCATATACGGAAGTCGTTACTGAAGGTTTAACAGCAGCCGAGCTCACACTACGAGAGCTGCTCGCTGATTTGCCACTCGAGGCAGAAGAATGGCATTTGCCAGAATCAAGTCCGGAAGCCTAGGCGTAACAGCGCTGTTACGATATAATCCAGAGTAACTATGAGCGATGTAAAACTAGAAGATATTGTTTCCTTGGCCAAACGCCGTGGGTTTATTTTTCCTGGCTCCGATGTATACGGCGGTCTGAGTGGTACGTGGGATTACGGTCCGCTTGGTTTGAGCCTCAAGAAAAACATTATGAACCTGTGGTGGAAGATGTTTGTAGATGACCGCGACGACATGCTAGGTGTCGATGCGGCGATACTCATGAATCAAAAAGTTTGGCAAGCCAGCGGCCACGTAGATACGTTCACCGACCCACTCGTAGAATGCAGTAACTGTCACAATCGATTCCGCGCCGACAAAATCGACACCAGCAAGTGCCCAACTTGCGGCAAAGAAAACACCTTTGGTGAACCTCGCCAGTTCAATATGATGTTCGAGACTAAGGTTGGACCAACCAACAAGCTTGATCTTAAAGAGATTATTGACGGAATCGAAATAAAGGACGGAAAAGTAACATTGGAAAATGGAGAAGAAATCCCAACCAAACAAATATGGGAACGTTTTCATGTAATTGAACAGTATTCTAAGGAGCAGGAAGCAGCTACGAGCTACTTGCGGCCGGAAACGGCGCAGGGGATTTTTACCAACTTCCGCAACGTCGTTGACACGTTTTACCCAGACGTGCCGTTTGGTATTGCCCAGCAGGGCAAAGCGTTTCGGAACGAGATTAGCCCGCGCGACTTCGTGTTCCGCAGCCGCGAGTTCGAGCAGATGGAAATCGAGTATTTCATACACGAAGATACATGGAAAGAAAGCTTTGAGCACTGGAAAGAGCAGTGGCACAAATACTTTGAGGCGCTTGGACTGCCCAAAGAAAGCATTCATGAGCTTGAGGTTCCCCCAGAAGATCGTGCCCACTACAGCATGCGTACGGTAGACTTTGAGTTCGATTACCCAATCGGTAAAGAAGAGCTGGCGGGCCTGGCATATCGCACTAACTTTGACCTAAAAAACATCGAGCGCGTAAGTGGCAAAAGCATGGAGTACCGTCCAAAAGATGGTAGTGCAGCGTTTGTGCCGCACGTAATTGAGCCAACCATTGGTGTAGAGCGAGCTGTTATGGCTGTGCTAACCAGCGCCTACTGGGAAGATAAAGAAAATGATCGCACAGTGCTGAAATTGCCGTACGATCTGGCACCGATTAAGATTGCCGTCTGCCCACTGGCAAAGAACAATCCAGAACTTGTCGCCAAAGCGCGCGATATTTACACGAGCCTCAAAAAAGAATTAGGAGCCGTGCTATGGATCGACAGCGGTAACATCGGTAAAAACTACCGCAAAATGGATGAAATCGGCGTGCCGTACTGTGTAACCGTAGACTTCGAAACCTTAGAGGGCGACACCAAAGATACCGTAACCGTCCGCAACCGCGACACCACCAAACAAGAACGCTCTAAAGTCATTAACCTCATCGCCCTTCTCAGCCGCGCATAATTCAATCATCTGCTATGATTGAATTATGAAACGGGCTGTAATTGTTCATTGTTGGGGTGGAAATGCGGAGTACGCGTGGTACCCGTGGGCTAAGGCCGAGCTTGAAAAGCTTGGTTATGAAGTGAATGTGCCGAATATGCCAAATACTGACGAGCCGAAGCTTGTGGAGTGGCTGCTGTATTTACAGGATGTTATTGGTTCTCCAGACGAAGAACTTCTGTTAATTGGCCATAGCCTCGGCTGCGTTACGATTATGCGTTACCTCGAGTCTTTGCCAGATGCCCAAAAGATTCGCAAAGCTATATTGGTTGCTGGTTTTACAGATCAGCTGGGCTTTAAAGAGCTCGAAAACTTCTTTGAAACACGTCTAGACTTTGCCAAAATCAAGCCAAAGGTTGTCGATGGCTTTGTAGCGATCCAGTCAGACGACGACCCGTATGTTTCTGCACAATACGGTGAGCGGCTAAAGGACGAGCTGGGCGTAAAAGTAGTAGCAAAACACGCTGCCGGCCACATGTCTGGGGCTGTTGATGGTGAAAACCCATGCCTTGAGCTCCCCGAGGTCATCGAAAACGTATAACAGTGCTAGACTAAATGCATGAAAATACTTAGGCGGACACAGTTTGGGAATCCGGTTTTGCGTGAGAAAACGCGGCGGTTGAGCACGGAAGAAATATTGTCTGACAAGATCCAGACACTGATCGCGAATATGCACTATACGCTCGAAAACAAAAAGTACGGCGTGGGGCTGGCGGCGACACAAGTGGGGCAGAGCGTGGCCATTACGGCCATTGGCATCAAGCCGACGCCGACGCGACCAAATTTGCCAGTGCTCAATATGACGGTTATTAATCCTGAAATAATCAAAACGTATGGTGATAAAGAGGATATGTGGGAAGGCTGCGTCAGTTTTGGTGACACGAAGAACTTTCCGTATGCCCTCGTGCCGCGTTACAAAAAAGTGCGTCTGCGTTGGCTGGATGAGCATGCTAAACCCCACGAAAAAGACTTCGAGGGCATCGTAGCTCATGTGCTACAGCACGAAACCGACCACCTAAATGGCATACTTTTTGTCGACCGAGTTGAAGACACCAAATCGTACATCACCATCGCGGAATACAAAAAACGCTACATGAAGCCATAATTTACCATATCATTGACAAAAGTGCTTATGGTTTGGTAGGGTGCAAAGGTAAGTTATTCTTCTCCAAAAGAAACACTTACACCACGCTTCGGGCACATTCCGATAAACAATTGAGGAAAGGGCCGTAGAAGCATTCTCTACAAAAATTCTTCTTGCAAGGGGAAGTAAAGATACCGGTTGATCTCCGGTATTTTTATTTCTATAAAATTTGGCTTTTTACATTGACTGAGGATATTGCATGTACAGGCGTACATCACGTACTTTGCCGTCAGCGTCCTGTAATTCTGGCACGCGGGTCAGTCGTCGGTCGTACTGTGTAGTAACGAGCAGCGCTCCAGCACCTAGATAAGAACGCACCGCAGGGGTGTTTGAGCCCCATGTTTCCAAGCCGATTTTCTTTGCTTTGAACAAAGCGACAGAACCAGCAACGATGGCGCGAGAAAATGGACGTCCGAGCCGTTGGCCGCGGTACGTTTCGTTTATACGCAGTGCAAACGTGTTTTCACACATAGGCAATAATGCACGCTCATCCTCGCTGGATTTACCAGTCCAGCCAAAGGCTGCGGTTTCGTGTGTTTCTAGCGACTCCAATCGAAATACGCCACGCCCACCATCTTTGGCTAGTTGCTTCTCGGTAGTTGGTATATCGGTCCAGCGCTTGGCGATGTCGTTTGGGCAGTACTCTCGCACGCCCTCTTGGCCAGCAATTGCAGACAGGTCGGCAACATCACTTTCTCGCAAACCAGCAACCACTACGAAACCGCGCCTTTCTAGCTGTGCAAACGGTTCTGCATCACTTGGGCGTACGTTGGTAGGGTGAATATAGGTAGGATTCTCGGTAAACGAGTCTGGAAAGTTAGCCATCTTCTATCTCCTAAATTTCACAACATTTTAACATAAATACTTATGCTACGCAAATGCATCGTTAGTGTATGATTAGTGTATAAGGGAGAAACAAAAACACGATGAATATTTATCATACCGATGGCAGCGCTAGCCCGAACCCGGGGCCGGGCGGGTTTGCGGTAATACTTGATGGCAAGCCGGCAGTTTTGGGTAGTGAGCCCAGTGGGGCAGAGACGACTAACATCCGCATGGAAGGCTTCGCTATCATCGCAGCACTCAGGCATGCTGACGGCGCACCGTGCGAGATCTGGACCGACAGCGAATTTTGGATAAACGTGATTACCAAATGGTCGCTGGCGTGGGAAGCCAATGGTTGGCATAAAAAGGGCGGCATAAAGAATCTCGACATCGTGCAAGAAGTTTGCCCGCTGTACCGCAAATCGCAAGCCAAACTTGTTTGGGTGCGTGGACACAACGGTCACGAAGGTAACGAACTGGCCGACTATTGGGCCAACGAAGCCCGCAAACAACATCTAAAATAATGATTACTGTTCATGTAAAACCGGGGAGCAAAAAAGGTCCGCTCGTGGAGCAGGGCAGTGACGGTGAGCTGGTAGTCTACGTTAGTGCTCGGGCAGCGGACGGCAAGGCAAATGACTCAGTTGTAGAGTTATTGGCTACGCATTTTGGCGTGGCAAAATCACACATAGAAATAGTGCGTGGCCATACGTCGCGCCACAAAACAATCCGTATTGAATAGGCATAATAATACTGTGATACGTGTCACTGCAACGAGGTGTATAGAAGAGTAGGCTACTAACTTAAGGTAAAGCACCGAGCAAGGAAACCAATCATGTCCGAACAGCTAAGTTGGCAAAAAGCAGAGTATGACGAGGTAACGGACTTAGAATATAGACTTGCAGAAGCTGAAATGGTGATTGCGGATTTGAGGGGGGAACTTGTGCGATCAGAATCTGAAAAGAGTCATTTACAAGAAGTATTGGATAATGCCATTCACCAGGCTGAATATCTGAAATTTATGGGAAAGCACCCAGTCACTGATAGTTGCTGGGAAGTTGGTGCGCAGATAACGGAGTTCCTAGGCGGTCCTTCATATGACGAACAAAAAGAGGAGCTAGATAGAGAGGAACAAGCACGCAGAGCACGAAGTGGTCTATAGGAATAGTTTGTGCTCGGTCGTGAGTTTTGTGTGATTGCAATCACAGCGACACAGTGATCGTAAGCATAAGATGGTTTGATAAGGAGTTTTTATGTGCAAGAGTTGGCGGGATAAATATAAGACAAAAACACAACCTGAAGTCCGGCTTGCAAACTTTGATTTTGCCGATGTGCATACGGGTGAGGAGGTGCTTGTATCAACTCCAGCCGAGATAGAAGCCGAGCTAAGAACTCTACCAAAGGGCACTGAAACTACGGCATCGGAACTGCGCAGACGGTTGGCCGCAAAACACCACGTAGAAGTGACTTGTCCGATTACTACAGGATTGTTTTTGCGCATTATCGCCGAGGTTGCCCTAGAGGATATGGCACACGGCAAGCCAGCAGAAGAGGTCGCGCCGTTTTGGAGAGCCATACCACTCACGGCCCCACTAGCTAAAAAGCTTAGCTGTGGGCTCGATACGCTCAAGGCGCTGCGAAGGCAAGAAGGCTTAACAGTTTAGTAAATAGCCGTAAGCATCTGCACATAAATGTCCCGCGGATCCATGATAGATCCGCGGGATTGTTTAGTGAGAAAGCCCTAAACTGTTTTACATGCCAGCACGGTGGCTACAAACGGGCCAGGCGTTCCAGCCCTGGCGGGCTTGAAGCATTTGGGCGCGGGCAATCTGTTCGGCCTTGCTAGCCTGGTTTGGGTAGCCCGTACCGCCGACTGCTCGCCAGCTGCTGAGCGTAAACTGTAAGCCGCCGTAGTAACCGTTACCAGTGTTAATAGCCCAGTTACCACCCGATTCACAGGCGGCAATACGGTCCCATACGCTGGTATCAGCCGAAGCTAAAACAGCGGTGGGAGCAGGCGTTACTGGACGTGGAGACACAGCGCGGTATGCTCTTGTAGTTGGAGCCACGGTTGCTGACGCAATTGGCGCCGGAGCTGGTGCCGGTATTGGAAGTGCACGTGGTGCCAGCTGCTCATCGCTAGTTGGAACACGTAGCTGCTGACCAGCGTAAATCAGATCCGGGTTCTGGACACCCGCATTGGCGTAAAAAAGCCGTAGAGCGGTCGTGTTGTTAGCTTCCGCCAGCTTAGTCAGATTATCGCCCGTTTGCACGGTGATAATGACTGCCGCCGGAGCAGGTGCGGGCGCGGGCACAGGTGCCGCTTGCGCCTCTGTCTCTACCGGCTTTTTGTCGGCTATGTAGCCGATCTGGACGTGACTGGTCTTCACATCGTTAATATTTTGCTTGTTAGACAACGATAAATTCGCTGTCGGGCCAGCGGTGGCAAAAAATAGACCACCACTAAGTAAGGCCGCAGTAATTGCGGTCGTACGCATACTTAAATCCTCCCTACATACCCCGTAGGTTACCCTCTTAAATTAATAATTGTTTGATTCGTTTTCGATTCGGTTCAATATGGATAACCGAGGTAAGTATTGTATGTCTCCATCTCACAGGAAAAAACACACAAATTCTATGGTATGACATAAGCAAAATGGTGTCAAGCCCGCGTAGCGGCCACTAAATGTAGGGATCCGATGACTACTAGAAATAAAACAACCAACAAATGCTATCATAAGGATATGAAACAACAGCAGCCGCAGAACCAGCAGCCGTCTGTCTACGCGTTTATCGACAGCCAAAACCTAAATATAGGCACCCAAAAGTTCGGTTGGAAGATGAATTGGGCGCGTCTGCGCACCTTTCTGGAAGAAGAATATGGCGTAACCAAGGCCTATATGTTCATTGGCTATATCCCAGAAAACGAAGCTCTGTACGACCAAATGCACGATGCCGGCTATATGGTGGTGCTCAAGCCGACGTTTGATGTTAGCAAACCCCGGCTCGAAGAAGACGTGCCCGAAGAAGAAAAAAAGCCCGTAAAGGGCAATATCGATGCCGACCTGGTGCTGTGGGCCATGAAAGAGATGCCGAATTACAAAAAAGCCATCATAGTTTCGGGTGACGGCGATTTTTACAGCCTTGTGGAGTATTTGGAAGGCAAAGGACGCTTATTGCACCTGCTGACGCCCAGTAGCCACTACTCGCGCTTGTACAGCCGTTACGAGCAGTATGTCGTAAACCTCGACAATTACCGCAATACTCTAGCGTATCGTGACCACAAGCGCCGCCAAAAGCCAAACAACTAATCTGTTATAATCATAAGCCTATGAGACAGTTGCAAGCGCTGAGGGTTATGCTGGATGGTGGCTCCGTTTTTTTGACGGGCGCGCCGGGCGCTGGTAAAACGTACGTGCTCAACCAATTTGTGCGTACCGCTACGCGAGCCGGCAAAAATGTGGCTGTCACGGCCAGTACCGGCATAGCCGCGACACATATCGGCGGTACAACCATTCATTCGTGGTCGGGGCTTGGGATCAAAGATGCTTTGAGCGAGTACGATCTCGACCACCTCAAGCAAAACAACAGGCTTATCAAACGCTATAACGCGGCCGACATACTAGTGATAGATGAGATATCTATGCTGCATGGTAAGCGTCTCGACATGGTTAATATGGTGTGTAAATTGCTGCGCAAGAATTCCGCGCCGTTCGGTGGTCTGCAGGTCATATTAGTCGGTGACTTGTTTCAGTTACCGCCCATTAACAGGGGTGGAGAACTCGTAGATTTTGCGCATACATCGGCTGCTTGGGCAGAATTAAACCCAAAGATTTGTTATTTGAGCGAACAACATCGTCAGCAGGGCGACGCGTTGCTAGGATTGCTTGATGCAATGAGGCGTGGAGATGTAAACGAGCTCCACGAAGTTAGCTTGCAAGAGCGTCTAAATCAAAAACCAGCGGCCGACGTGACCGTAACTAGGCTTTACTCGCACAACGTGGACGTCGAAACCATTAACCAGAAACATCTAGCCGCCATAGAATCCGAGGCCAAAACGTTCACTATGCTAACGTCGGGTGCGGCAGCCAAAGTCGAGCAGCTAACCAAGAGTGTGCTGGCGCCCGCAGAGCTCGAACTAAGGATTGGCGCTGAGGTTATGTTCGTGGCTAACGATTTTGGAGCCGGCTTCGTAAACGGTAGCCGGGGCAGGGTGGTCGATTTTGTTGACAGTCTGCCTCTGGTAGAGCTGACAAATGGCCGAGAAATCAAAGTGGAGCGTCACAGTTGGATGCTCGAAGAAGACGGTCGGAAACGTGCCGAAGTCGCTCAGCTACCACTCAGGCTGGCGTGGGCTATCACTATTCACAAGAGCCAGGGGATGAGCCTGGATGCCGCCGAAATTGATTTGGCGCGGGCATTTACCCCTGGCATGGGGTATGTGGCACTTAGCCGCGTGCGTTCGCTAGACGGCGTGTATCTGAGTGGTATCAACCGAATGGCGCTAGCCATGCACCCCCAGATATACGAGTTTGATGAATTATTGCGCCAATCATCAAAATTATTAGAAGAAAACACTGAAGATTATGATGAGCAGCCCGATACCGGGGCAGAAACTGTTATGGACGAAGCGTTGCTTGAAAAGCTCAAAAAATGGCGTTTCGGACGGGCTCAAGCAGACGGTGTGCCGGCCTATATCATTGCTCATAACAGCGTACTTGAATCATTGGCCGCCCGGCCGCCAGCCACACCACAGGCGTTACTTGGCGCAAAGGGTTTCGGGCCGAAAAAGTTCGATGTCTATGGCTCCGAGCTACTCGAGCTGATAGCCACACACCAAGCAGCTGCCTAAATGACCGGGCAGGCGAGTCGTCTCCGACACAATTCATTGCGTGTTTAAAAACAAGCTACAACACAAATATTGACAAAACGCTTAAGTTTTGCTATTATCGCATAGTACGTCTATGAAAACAAAAACTAAAAACTTACATCGTCAGATCCATCCAATTCACTGGCACGGAAGCATGTTCGTGGCCATTGCGGCCTTACTTATCACGGCCACCAAGTCGAGTTCTGACATGCTGCGTTTTCTAAATCAAACAACCGCGCAGGCCAATCTGTTGAATTCGCTTTATCTGCGTGATGCCGAAAACATCCACTTGCCAGTCATTTTAGTCGCCAGTCGCCATACTCCGGTGGCAGGCAAGTAGTATTTTTATCTAATAGTCCTAGTGCGTGTTATATGCCGGTAGGCACCACATATTGTGTTTAGATCATATTTTTGCAAAAACTGTGGATAAGTGGTGCTAAAAACATCGGTTTTTCTATATAAAACTACTTGTAGTGGGTGATGGTGGGTAGTACACTCATGGCAGTGGGTAATCGTAGGTAATCCAAAACAGACTACCTGCACCAATCAAAAACAAAAATCCACTAGTAACTTAAACCAACTATATGACACAGGTGGACTACTTCCAGAGAAAACTCGACGACAAAAGGCGTTTAACCATACCGCCCGAGCTTCGAGACAAGTTCGCATCTGGAGCAGTCATAACCCGTGGGTTCGGCAAGTACCTACACCTTTACCCAAAGGATGTCTGGGAAAACTTGGTTGAACCGCGCCTAGAGGGCGATATCCTTGACGAGCGTATTGCTGATTTGAACGTCCAATTTCGGATGGGCAAGATAGAGCAAGCGCCCGATGGTAAACAGGGGCGAATCACGCTGGAACAGCACTTGCTGGACTACGCGGGAATCGACCGTGAAATTGCCGCCGTCGGGGTTGGTCGGTATTGGCGAATTATGGCAGTCGAATCCTAGAGTACGGATTCGTCGTCGCAGTTCATTGACAATCAAAGATTAGTAAACCAATCAACACTCGAGGTTAGCTAATCGGCAGTCAACAAGTGGACCATGATAGGGCACCACTCTAAAAACCCTTGCACATTTCTTAAAAACACCTCCCAAAACTCCACCTCACACATAAGTCTCTCAAACTTGACGACCACGCAGCTAGAACTTACAAAGATTTTTTAAATCTCGTTTAACAACATTGTTCTACACATACAACGTAGTCGTCACCACAAAAACAAAAACAACCAAAAAACAAAAAGTTGACTGCTGATTAGGTGATTTCGAGCTCAAAGCTTCGGCTAAGAGGTAAAACAAACACCAAAACAAAAATAAAAGCAGGCGATGAACCTTAAAAGCCAAAATAATCATGTGCCGGTACTTCTCGAGCAAGTGCTGCGATATCTGGATCCAAAACAGGGCGAGACTTATCTCGATCTGACGGCCGGGTATGGTGGACACGCTGGGGCAGTGCTGCAGCGCACCAAAAAACCGGATGGGGCAGTGCTTGTCGATCGCGATCAAAACGCGGTAGACGTACTGCAACAACAGTTTAAAAGTGCGACTATTGTACATCAGGACTTCTTGAGTGCAAGCCAGGAGCTTCTGGCGGCCGGGAAGCAGTTTGATCTTATTTTGGCTGATTTGGGCATATCGTCTCCGCACATTGACATTGCGAGTCGTGGTTTTGCGATTTCACTTGAAGGGCCGCTGGACATGCGAATGGATCAGCGCCAAAGTTTGAACGCGTCTGACATAGTAAACACCTATGCCGAGGATGATCTTCGCGATCTGATACGGACATACGGTGAAGAACCTAAAGCTGGGCGGATTGCCCAAGTGATTGTTCGTTTGCGACCAGTTAAAACCACTAAGCAGCTCGCTGAAATCATTACGTCGGTTATACCTAGAAGGGGCAAAACCCATCCAGCCACGCAAACATTCCAAGCGCTGCGAATAGCAGTTAATGACGAGCTCAGCCTCGTTCGGGACAGTTTACCAATCTGGTTTGAGCTGCTCGCACCCGGGGGTAGAATAGCGGTCATAAGCTTTCACAGCTTGGAAGATCGAATCGTCAAACAGGCATTTTCAGAAGTCGGTGGGAATACCTACGATGCACGACTGAAAATCCTTACCAAACGTCCGGTAGTAGCCGACCCACAAGAATTAGTTTTTAATCCACGAGCCCGCAGTGCCAAACTGCGTGCCGCAGTAAAAATAAAAATAGAAAGGGAACTAACAGATGCCAATTCGCGTCAAAAGTAGCTCCCGCGCTTACAAAGTACACGTCAAAGTCGTGTAGCTTGTAAGAAAGCGGTGCAGGGAGTGCCCTAAAAAGCACTCCCCAACCCTAGATCCCTCAAAAACATAAAAACAAAAAGAACAAAGCATGACATACTCAAGTACACTCGCTCTCGGTCGCCAGCAAATGGTCAACCGACGAGGTCAAAATTCGGTTAGTTTTCGGCCACAGGATCGCAAGCTCGGTCCCGTTAGTAACACTATCGTCTTGATTGTGTTGGCTTGTTTGCTTGGCCTACTGTATCTGACGCAGGTGACAAAAACAAACGCCTACGGCTATCAGATTAATGGGCTCCAAACACAGCAGTCGAAACTGAAGTCTCAGCATGATGACCTAGAGGTTGCATCGGCACGCCTACAATCACTAAATCGTGTTCAATCAAGTCAGGTTGCTCAGGCTTTGGCGCCAATTGCGCCAAGCGGCAGCGTCCACTAAACATCTCGTACGGTATAATGGGTCGAGATGCAGCAAACTCCTGATACAGCACCTGTGGTTAGTGTCATCCAGCGGGCACGGACGTGGTTTGGTCTATTGGTTGTTATCTTCGCTATATTTACGATTCGTGCCTTCTACCTACAAGTTATTCGTTACGATTATTATAAAAAGGCCGCACTTAGTGACCAGTTGAGAGAATACGCAATTACTGCGCCCCGTGGAACGATTACTGCCCATGAGGGTAGCGCGCTTGTTCCGCTCGTGCTGAATCAAAAATTGTATACTCTCTACGCCGATCCGACGCTTGTCAAAAATACCAGCGAGGCTGCCTATAAAGTAGCTGGTGTCATCGGTGGCGATGCCGCTAGCTTGAACAAAAAAATAAGTGCAACTCACACGCGGTACGTGATACTAGCCAAGCGAATATCTGCCGAGCAAAGCCAAAAAATATTGAGCTATAAACTACCCGGCATTGGTACGCAGGAGCAAGATTATCGCACCTATCCACAGGGATCATTGGCATCACAGTTACTAGGTTTTGTTAGCGATGATGGGGCGGGAGTGTACGGTCTTGAGCAGGCTTTAAATAGCAGATTAAAAGGTAAAGATGGGCAGCTTAAAGCCGTAACTGACGTGCATGGCATACCTCTGGCTGCCAGTACCGATAATATCAGCACGCCCCCCAAACCAGGCGATAATCTAACCCTGACAATCGATCTTGGTATGCAAGCTCAACTGGAAAATATTTTGAAGACGGCTCAGGAAAAAAATAAATCAAAAGATGTGAGCGCTGTGATAATGGATGTACATACGGGTGCTGTGAAGGCGATGGCGAATTACCCAACGTTTGATCCGGCTAGCTATCAGAAGGTAGAGGATCCTGGTCTTTTCCAAAACGACGTTGTTACGCAGGCCATAGAGACGGGCTCGATCATGAAGGTTCTAACTACTGCGACTGGACTAAATACGGGCGCGATTAATGCCGGATCTTCGTTTTATGATCCTGGAAAGTGGCAAATCGACGGGGCAACAATATCTGATGTTGCGGAAGACCACAGTACCGGACAGCAGACCGTTGAAAGTACCTTAAACCTGTCGCTTAACACCGGTGCTACCTGGATATTGATGCAACTGGGCGGTGGTCAAATAAACCAAAAAGCTCGCGAAACTTTGCATGATTATTTCGTGAATCATTTTCAGTTGGGTCAGCCGACGGGTATAGAGCAAGGCTACGAGTCCGCCGGCACAATACATGGGCCGAAGGATACGGGTTCAGCTATCAACCTTACCTATGCCAACATGTCGTTTGGGCAGGCAATGACCGCTACGGCTCTACAGATGGATGCTGCTTTTTCTAGCGTTCTGAACGGCGGCACGTACTATCGGCCATATTTGGTTGAAAGCGTAACTTCAGCCGACGGCAAAGTTACGCCCACGCAACCCAAAGTCGTCAAGGATAATGTGGTATCGGGTAAGGTTAGTAGTGACATAGTTGCGCTGCTAGAACGGGTTAATCAAGAACACATCGCCGAGGGTTTCAGCTACCTTAACTTTGGATCTAATTATAAAGTTGGTGGCAAAACGGGTTCGGCTCAGTTGGCTTTGCCTGGTGGTGGTTACTCGACTACGGACTTTAACGCCACGTACATTGGCTTTGTGGGTGGTGATACGCCTCAGTACGCCATAGCCGTGTACAACATGCAGCCGCACATTAGTTATGGGTTTGCGGGAGCACAGGCTGCCCAGCCAATTTTTGCCGATTTAGCGCACATGTTAATTAATGATTTCGGCGTGACGCCAAAGAGCCACTAGAGTATACTTATATGGACGGAAAAAAATAAACATGCATGCTCTTACAATCGCACTTAGTAGCCACTCACTTTTCAGAATCTTGTTACTGGGTGTCGGTGGATTTTTGCTAGCAATGGCACTAACGCCGCTATACACTACGTTAGCTTACAGGGGTCAATGGTGGAAGCGTCCACGCACAACTGCCGTAACCGGTGAAGCGGCAACTGTTTTTAGCAGCTTGCATGCCGAAAAACACAAACGGCACATACCAACTATGGCCGGTATGATTTTTATCGTGGCAACCGGCATTATCACCATAGTTTTCAATCTGAGCCGGCCAGAGACTTGGTTGCCGGTTGCCGCACTGGCTGGGGCAGCACTAGTTGGTCTTATCGACGACATCATCAATATCCATAGCGATGGTACTGGCATCGCGGGTTTACCATCGAAAGTGAAGTTGACGTTAATTACGCTAGTAGCTTTGCTGGGCGGTTGGTTCTTTTACTTTAAGCTAAATGTTGGCAGCATACACATTCCAATGTTGAGTGGTCAGTGGCACATAGGATGGTTGATTATCCCGCTATTTGTCATTGTGGTTGTGGCAACGGCCAACGCCGTGAATATAAGTGATGGGCTGGATGGTTTGGCCGGTGGGTTAACCGCTACGGCATTCCTGGCGTATGCCATAATTGCCTTAATCGAGCACCGTTACGGGGTGGCTGGTTTTTGCTTTACACTTGTGGGGACGCTTTTGAGCTATACGTGGTTCAATGTTTTCCCGGCGCGCTTCTTTATGGGCGATATTGGCTCATTTGCGCTTGGGACTGCTCTAGGGGTGGTGGCGATGTTGACTGACACAGTGCTTCTTTTGCCAGTAATCGGCCTAGTATTCGTGGCTGAAGCCGGTTCGGTTGTCCTGCAAGTTGCCTCAAAACGACTCCGCCATGGTAAGAAGATTTTTCGAGTGGCACCGGTTCATCATCACTTCGAAGCTATAGGTTGGCCCGAAACTAAGGTGACCATGCGATTTTGGATAGTTGGCCAATTGTCGGCGTTCGCCGGGCTTATACTATTTTTGGTCGGGAGATATATGTGAACGTATTAACCGCCGGGCGAGGAAGACGAGCTCAATACGGGGAAGTTCAAAATCAGATCCGGCGCCATAGGCCGGATTATTGGTTATTGGTAATCGTGGCTCTGTTGCTAGCCGTCGGGTTGATCGTAGTCTATGCCATTAGCCCGGCACTTGGGGCTACCAGCGGCGGCACGGGCAGTCACTATATATCGCGGCAGGTTCTGGCAATTGGACTGAGTATCGTGGCATTTCTAATAACGGCCAATGTGCCTCTCAGCCAGTGGCGACGTTGGCAAAAACCGCTGCTTATAATCGCACTTTTTGGGACGTTAGTGGCGCTTATAACCCCAGTTAATCCCCAGTATCCAGCGCATCGATGGATACGCGCCGGTGGATTATCGTTACAATCAGTTGAGGCGCTCAAGTTCGCACTTATTATTTGGTTGGGTGGCATGTTGGCCCAGCGCATGAAAAACGGGACTATAGGCAACACTAAGCTTACATTGCAGCCGCTATTGATCGCTCTGGGGGTTATTGGCCTAGTTGTGGCGGGCGTTCAGAGTGATCTGGGCTCTACGGGCGTAATTGTGGCCATGATGGCGGCGATGGCATTCATAGCCGGCATGCCGATGCGACGAGTGCTCATGATTGGCCTAGTGGTAGTAATTGGCACTATTTTGGCTGTATCTACCACAGCCTATCGGCGCGATCGTTTACTGACGTATATACATCCAGCCAATAACTGTTTGACCACTGGCTATCAGGCATGTCAGGCGTTGATTGCGGTTGGTTCCGGGGGAGTGATTGGTTTGGGGCTTGGTAGAAGCGTGCAGGCCTATGGCTACTTGCCAGAGGCTCAAAATGACTCAATCTTTGCCATATTTGCCGAGAAATTCGGCTTTATTGGGGTCTCGTTACTCTTAACGCTCTTCGTGATGTTGTTTGCGCGCCTCAGGCTTATCCTGGAAAGGGCACCCAACAATTTCAGCCGCCTGGTAGTTGCCGGTGTCTTGGCCTGGTTAAGCACCCAAACACTTATAAATATCGGGGCGATGTTGGGTCTGTTGCCACTAAAAGGTATTACTCTGCCACTTATCAGCTACGGCGGTACTAGTGTATTATTTGTAGGGGCGGCACTGGGCTTAGTATTCCAGATTTCACGCTATACCAGCTTTAATTCACGGAATGTTGTTCGAGTTAGCCAAAGGAATCAATATGAAGATAGCAATGACAGGCGGCGGGTCGGGCGGGCATATCACCCCGATCCTAGCCGTCGCACATGAATTAAAACGACACGATTCGAGTGCCGAGGTTGTTTATATTGGCCAGCGTGGCGATAATTTTGCTGATATTGTCGAGGAACACCACGATGTTATTGATGCCGTATATAGCGTACGAGCGGGTAAATTTAGGCGTTACCACGGTGAAGGCTGGCGCCAGCTGCTAGATATCCATACGCTGTGGTTGAACATTCGAGATGTCTTATTCGTAATCATTGGTTTCTGGCAGAGCTTCTGGCTGCTCGGCAAGGTAAAGCCAGATGTTATTTTTGTAAAGGGTGGTTTCGTAGGCGTTCCAGTGGGTTTGGCGGCAGCGCTAAGGCGCATACCTTATGTGACGCACGACTCAGATGCGATTCCCGGCTTAGCAAACAGGATTATAGCTAGATGGGCTCACACGCATGCCGTTGCGCTGCCGATAGAACTATACCCTTATCCTCCCGCTAAAACCGTAGATGTCGGTGTCCCGGTATCACACAATTATGTACCGGTTGATGATTTAAAAAGAGCTAATTACCGCCACGAGGCCGGCATTAGTCAATACAAGCACATTCTACTGGTTACTGGTGGTGGGCTTGGGGCGGAGCGGGTGAATAAGGCGCTTTTGAGCGTCGCTAGCGATCTTTTGGTGGCCGATCCAACACTTTGCATCGTGCATACAGTTGGGCATAAACACGAAAAAGCGGTCAGTGCCGCCTACACCCGGTTATTGGCACCGGACGATCGAAGGCGGGTAATCGTGCGCGACTATATAAATGACCTGTATCGTTATAGTGGCGCGGCAGATCTGGTAGTCGCGCGCGGCGGCGCCACGAATTTGGCTGAGCTTGCAGGGCAGGGTGCCGCCGTGATTGTCGTCCCTAACCCACTACTAACGGGGGGTCATCAACTAAAGAACGCGTTGGCCTATGCCGAAAAGCAGGCAATTGTGGTTGTAACAGAGGAGTCGTTGCAAAAAACACCACAAATTTTAGGAGCCAAAATAGGCGAATTACTTAAGGATCAAGCGCAGCGCGCGGCATTGTCCAAAAATATTGCTACATTTTCCAGAGCAAACGCCGCTGAAAAGCTTGCCGAGTTATTGTTGAACACAAAAAAGGATTCAACCAATGCGTCTCAATCGCCCAAAAAAGCGTGAGCCTGAACGGGCGCGTCGTCAGCGTGGCGAAGCTGTGCCGAAGCGTAATCCGACATTTTCGTATTATGCTAAACGAGCTCCGGATGAGACCGTTACCCAAGTGCGTCGTCAAGGTGATAAGCCCACCAAGAGACCGCAGCGAGCATCCCTCATGTCTCAATTATCGTTTTGGTTGCTTGTGGTTGTTGTGCTGGTCTGCCTAGTAAAAGTTCTAAGCCTCAATACCAACCCACAGGTGATTATGCTAGGTCAGACGTCGATATCGGGTTCCTACACTCACCCGAGTAGCGTCTATATAAAGGCTGCACAGGTAGCGCTGAACTCCAGTGTAACAAACCGGTTGAAACTTACCGCGGATACGGGCGGGATTGCTAATAAGCTCAAACGACAGTTCCCAGAACTAGCAGATGTCTCGGTGACACTGCCGCTAATCGGTAATCGTCCGGTAGTGTATATATCGCCAGCCCAACCAAGCCTGTTCCTGGCGAGTTCGACAGGTAACGTCCTGGCGATTAGTCATAACGGCTTCGCATTGGCTCAGGTCACTACCGCTGTTACGAGCGGTGTTCCTCTGGTACATGATGAGTCGGGCGTGATTCTGCGTCCGGGCCGTCAGGCGCTGCCGGGAAGTACAGTCATGTTTATCGAAACCGTGTCCTACCAACTGCGTGCAGCTAAGTTGATTGTTGCTGGTATGACACTTCCCAAGGATAGCCCGTACGAAATTGACGTCGCTATTAGCGGCAAGCCCTATATCGCTCGATTTAATCTTCAACAAGACGCCAGAGGGCAGGCGGGTACACTGCTTGCAACTATAGGATCACTCGGCGCCAACAATCCTAATTCGTACATCGATGTGCGAGTACCGGGTCGGGCATACTACAAGTAAGCCCATAACCCCACTCTTCCCCATAGTTCGTAAATTGTTCGTATTCAGTATTTAGGTGGTGAGCGGGAAAAACATATAATAACTACATTAACACACGTATGTCAAATTTTATGAAAAAGTAGAGGCTAGGGGAGAAAACTATATAAATATATGAAACGAGCGAAAAGCAAATTATTTCACAGCGGTACTGTGGAAAAGTCAAATAGCGTTCGGAATGTTATAAATGACACAATGGGGTTTTAGCACGTTCTACAGTGCATGGTGGACCCGTGATACGTAAAGTATAGTGGTTAAACGTTGCAGTGTAGTAAATGGCGGCCATTGCTACTAAACATCCAAAACTCCCCCGCTCGGGGAGGTATGAGTTATCAACTTAGATAACTATATTCAAGTCGCAAAATATACATTGTGCGACGTATTGTGTACAGCCCAAGTACGTGCACCTTTCCACCCAGTCGCTCTATGAAATTATTATGTTACCTGCATTTTTAGAATTTGTTTTTATTTTCCCTGCTCACCCGCATGGTGTGCAATTTGCCATGAGTCTTTGTAGCCCGTTCTAAAATAAAACGTCTATACGATGTTCGCAAAATGTTTATATTATCTAGACAATCTAAATAATGGTTTTTAGTCGGCGAGTTGGTAGGTGGCTTTGGCGACGCGCTTAAACTGCGGTTTGCTTTGTAGATTCAATAAAATGGTTGTTTCTTTGACGAAGCGGCTCTTTAGCACTCGCTTGACGATTTCGTCACGGTGAAGCGGCTCTTTGGCTTCTCGTAGGACTTCGCTGATAATGTCGGCGACAGTTCCCTTTTTGTAGCCCCAATCTTTGAGGGCGTAAATACCGCGGCCGATAAGCACGAAACGCTTATCTTTAATAAGTTCGTTGTGAATAGCTTGCGTGGTGACGTCTTTGCGCTTAAAGTCGCTGTCTTTAATGGCTTCGGAAATCTCGTTGAAGTGCATGTGTTTGCCATTCTCGCTCAAAATAACGAAGATTTTGTCACGAATATTCCGTGGGTTCACCGTCGGCCACTTTACAAGTCCCCAGCGGCCATTAAGCGTAGCAAGCTGCTTACTGATGCTAGCAAGTGCTTGGGTGTAGGCATCGTTGGATAAGCCGGATAACTTGGTCAGTTGAGCTGTTTCGACTGGCTTACCAGCTTCGGTAACGGCTTGAATTAGTTTGCCTACTTCTTTACGAATAGCGGCTTCGTCGTGCGTCTGCCCTACCCCGACGGCTTGGTAGAATGAGTCATCTTCGGAAATAGTGCTCAGCCCAGGGCAAATCTCAGTCATAAAGGCCAATCGTGATTGGTCGGTACGGCTGTTTTCGGCCGTTAGGATGCCACTAAGCGTAGTAATGCGGGCAGTCTCGCCTTCCCGCTTTAATGTTTCGATAATCGTAGCCTGGACATCTGTAACATGTGGTAGCTGCTCTGCTCCGCTGCGCAAGCGAATCATGACTGATTTTTCGAGTTGGCGAACACGCTCACGTGTGATGCCCAAAAGCTCGCCGATCTGTTCCAGGGTCTCTTTGCGGTCAAATAAGCCAAAACGTCGAGCGATAATTTCGCGTTCGCGCTCACGCTCAATGCTCGATAGTACGTCTTGTACGATCTGTTCTAGGTTTAATACTGAGGGGTGTTGATCAGTCATTGTAGCCTCTATTATAAAATTTTTGTTGAACTAAGTCAAACGTATTGTTTACTACACCTATTGTAGCACGAAATAGACGTTAACGCGTAGTTTGTGTTGTAAAAATACCTTTATAAAACAAGTTTGAATCAGTCCAAATTGTGGAAAAGATATCGTTTTAGGTTTTTCGTTTACGACGGAAGCTACCACGTTTTTTTACGGGAGCAGCAGCTAGGGCGGTTTTGGCAGCTTTTAGGGTTATTTTCTTGGGGTCGTCACCTTTGGCTATCTTGGCGTTCTTTTTGCCGTCGGTTATATATGGGCCGAAACGGCCGTTCAGGACTTGAATTCCCTCACCCAGGTCGGCTATGAAACGCTCGGCGTCTTTTTTGAGCTTTTCGGCATATAATTCACGCGCTTCGGACACGGTAATGGTGTGAGGATCGAGCGGCTTGATGCTTACGAAAGTTTTATTTATAAGGATATAAGGACCGAAGCGGCCGATGTTAGCCTTGATTATGTCGCCGCTCTCGGTCTTGCCTACCTCACGGGGTAATTTGAACATTTCCAGCGCCTGTTCTAGATTGACGGATTCTATGGTTGTGCCGCTGGGTAACGGCGCAAAATCGGGTTTTGGATCGTCACTTTGTTCGCCGCGCTGCAGCATCGGTCCATAACGACCAAAACGAGCAAAAATCGGCAGTCCTGACTTGGGATCATCACCTATGTGGCGGGTTTGGGTGGCTTCAGCGCGCGAAATGTCGGCACTGGCCTCAATAAGCTTATGAAACGGGTCGTAAAAGTCGTGTAGTACGCTGACGCGGTCTTTGTGGCCTTCGGCTATGTCGTCTAATTCCTGCTCGATGCTTTTAGTAAAGTCATAGTCCATAACATCTGCAAAATGCTTAACCAAAAAGTCTGTTACAACCTTGCCGGTATCGGTGGGAAATAGCTTGTTGGTGTCTTTGCCGTACTGGACGGTCTCGGTCACTTGATTTACCACGCCATCTGTAAGTACTAGTTTTTGAACGGATCGTTCATCGCCCAAGATGTCGCCACGCTCAACATAACCTCGAGTCTGAACGGTGCTAATGGTACTGGCATATGTGCTTGGTCGACCAATGCCCATTTCTTCGAGTTTGCGCACCAAAGAGGCTTCAGTGTAGCGTGCCGGGCCACGGCTGAGTGCTTCGAGAGCCTCGGCGGACAGTAGTTTTAGCGTGTCGTCACTCTGGACGGCTGGCAAAAGCGTGTCATCGCCAGAGCGCCCGTAAGCCTTTAGAAAGCCATCAAATACGACGACTTCACCTTTGGCTTCGAGTTTCTCTGGGCTGCCCGATGCCTTGATCGAAATAGTCGTTTTTTCGAGCGTCGCGGGAGACATCTGCGAGGCGATGGTACGTCGCCAGATGAGATTGTAGAGTTTCTCCTGTTGGCCGTCAGCACCAGCGCTAGTTTTACGAACATCGGTTGGGCGAATGGCCTCGTGAGCTTCCTGAGCACCGGCTGACTTTGATTTATATGTGCGGAATTGATGATATTTGTCGCCGTAAGTCTGTTTGATGTAATCAGTCATGGCGCCAAGTGCCTGGTTTGATAAATTGAGCGAATCGGTACGCATGTAGGTTATGTGACCCGCTTCATATAGTCGTTGAGCGAGCTGCATTGTCTGGCGTGGGCTATAACCTAATTTGTTGCTGGCCTCTTGCTGTAAGGTGCTGGTCGTAAATGGTGCCGACGGATTGCGGGTGCCTGGTTTTTTGGCGATGTCAGCTATGGAAAAGTTACTTTTAGCAAAATCTTCCAGAATTTTACGTACAGCCGAGCTGTCTTGATATTTAATGGGCGCCTCAGCGATTAGATCGGTGCCATCTTGGAGTTTGAAAGTAGCTACTAACTTAAATGATGACTCGGCAGCAAATGCTTCCAACTCGCGCTCGCGCTCGACAATCAAACGTACGGCGACGCTCTGTACGCGCCCAGCACTCAGCTTGGGGCGGACTTTGCGCCACAGGACCGGACTAAGCTCAAAACCAACGAGGTAGTCTAGCGATTGGCGGGCTTGTTGAGCCTCCACCAGGGGCATATCTATGACACGGGGGTTCTTGATCGCTTCATCCAGAGCTGTTTTGGTAATTTCGTGAAAGACGATCCGTTTGGTGGTCTTTGGGTCTAATTTGAGAACTTCGGCCAGATGCCATGCAATGGCCTCACCTTCGCGGTCCTCATCGCTTGCTAGCCAGATGGTGTCGGCAGCTTTGGCTTCTCGTTTTAGTTCGGCAATGGTTTTTTTCTTGTCGGAATCCACCTCGTATGTCGGCGCAAAATTGTGCTGAACATCGACGCTACCGTTTTTGCTTGGCAGACCGCGCACGTGTCCCATGCTGCTTTTGACGACAAAACCACTACCGAGGTACTTCTCGATAGTTTTGGCTTTGGCTGGCGACTCAACGATAACTAAATTTTTATGCATGCGTGCTGTATAAGTATACGTGGTTACGTAACAAAGCGTAAGCTTACCGTGATTGCCTAGAGATTGCAAGCAGATACCCGCAATTACATCAGTTCAAGATAGCACACTAAGATTATTTATAGATAGTTTTTGGAGATTTTGTAACCGACCCATATGCCGGCTATGCCGCCGATGAGGCTGCCGAGTATACTCCATCCACCGAGCCAGTTGCCGTGGTCTGGAATGGCGCCCAACCAGCTACCCAAGAACGTGCCGACAGTCAGGCCAATATATATAAGCAGTTTCATGGTTTTAGTCTAACACTATTTGAGTGACCAATGATTGTTGCCAAGAGAGCGGACTTTGCCGGTGATTTCAAGCATAGTCAGTGTCTGGTTAAAGACAGGGATAGCTATGCTGCTCTTTATAAGTAGCTCATGCCCATCGCTGATGCCCCGGCTCAGTAAATCTAATAGCATTTGTTCATCAGGGGTCGCGCCAATGAGTTTAACTTGTTGCGGCTTGCTTGGATCTATCCCAAGCGCGTACAGAACGTCATTTACAGATGTAACTGGGGTAGCGCCCGATTTTATCAGGTTATTGGTGCCGACAGAAGTCGGGCTGGTGATATTACCTGGTACGGCCAAGACGTCACGTCCCTGCTCGAGGGCGAACCGGGCGGTGTGCAGGCTGCCGCTTTTTTCGGCGGCTTCGGTTATGAGCACGGCGTCCGATAGCCCGGACACGATCCGGTTACGGGCGATGAAATTGGCTTTGAATGACATCGTGCCATCGGTTTCGTATTCGGTGACCAATGCCCCACCCTGTTCCAGGATTTGCTTTGCTAGGTTGCGGTTCGTTGCTGGATAGATATGGTTAAGCCCGCTAGGCAAGACCGCTATCGTGAGCCCACCTGCTTCGAGCGCAGCTCGGTGCGCGATAGCGTCTACGCCCAAAGCCAGTCCACTAACAATCACTATGCCTTTGGCGGCTAGCTCACCAGCCAGTTGCATAGTTACGGATTTGCCGTAAGGTGTTACGCTCCGGCTACCGACGACTGCGACGCGGGGCCGGGTCAGCAAATCATCAAAGTCCCCACCGAGTACAAATAGCTGTTTTGGGGGACCGGATATGTCCTGCAACACCGTCGGATAACCAGTAGAAGCAATAAACAGCTTTTTGACCTTCATACAAAATCCTTTTAATGTATTGACACCACGACACTTATTTGCTAAAATAGCAATCCGTAGACGTCAATAGACGTTTTATGCACCTTATATCCCCCATTCTAACATCTCTGGCAAATTGCCAGAGGTAATCGTTAGATTGTTTTAGAGCGTGCCAGGCCTAGTTGTTACCCTCCACTTATCTTGCGCACTCCATGCTCCCCTTTAGGGAAAAGAGCAGCCGGAACGGCGGATTTATTCCGACGTCCCGCGCGATGAGAAAAACCGTTGGTTTGTCTCATCTGTGAAACGCTCTAAAACAGACTAACCCCTTTAACTAGAAAAGAAAGCTCCTTGGAGCTGGATTTCCCGGTTACAGTGAGCCTAAATGGTGGCCCTCGCGGCCGACACACATCTTAAGGAGTTTTGATGCTGATGTTTCGCTCGGGTGGGTTGAAGGGTGGACGGAGATAATCTTCGGATTGTCTCCATAAATAGGCTCGTGAGCGGTGCCCACCCCCTCTCACGAGCCTATTTATGTTTTTGCCGGAGAAAGCGCTGCCCAGCCGCCCTTGGCGGCCACGCAACCACCCCCAGTGGCTTCGCAATTACGTGCTGTTTTTCACAGAATTGCCGCACGGGTAGGAGTAGAGTAAAAAACTATGAAATTTGAGCAGAATGGACAGGCCGAATTTGAAGACGGAGATATCGGTATCCAGGAGCGATTAGCACTTGGTCTGCCTGAAGACGCGCCCTCGAGTATAAAGGTTACCAATCTAGCGTCGCTGGTACTTCCGGGTTTAAGGGAGATCGTACTCCAGCGTCACGAAGGTAAACCAGTCAGCTTGCATGTGATGGGTATTCTCCAGGCCATTGCTAGCGATCTTAATCGTAATTATCCGGAAGTTATCTAAACCTGAAGGTCCAATTGATTTTTAGAGAATTTGGTGTATAAATACAATTATGGACATAGAAGGAAACAATGGGCTTTTGGACCCGGACGAACAGCGTGCTACCGGCTATCCTGAATCGATACTCCTGACCCAGATAGATGTTCCAGACTTATTAGACGATGTTTATTCGCGGATAAGCTCTTTGGAACACATGAAGGCGGCTGACGATGACGAATTGACTCATTGCCAACGCGCTTCTATCGGTCCGGAAATGATATGGCAGCTACGACGGCTGCAACTCATTGGTGCTATGGCTGAACGAATTCTGGAGCACGAGTGCGAAGAATATCTGAAAAAGCACCCCGGAAAATCGTAGAGACTATAAAAAGCTACGGGTTTCGGCAGCTACTGCAGATCCGTAGGCGTATTCGCTGAGCAGAGCGTTAGTTTCTTGCAGTAAGGCAGGTAGATTAGCCTGCTCTTTTTGGTTAAATTTCTGGAGCACAAAGTCGGCGCTATCAATTTGCTCGGGTGTTTTAGGGCCGATACCGATACGCACGCGGCCGTAGTCCTCACCGATGTGCTTCGTGACCGATTTGACGCCGTTATGCCCCGCACTGCTGCCGCCGAAACGGCTACGTATCTGACCGAAGTCAATGTCGAGTTCATCGTGCAATACGACAATATGTTCTGGCGCTATCTTATAGAAATGAACTACTGCTTGCACTGCTTGACCACTTAAGTTCATGAAAGTCGTAGGCTTTATAAGTATGACCCGCGTGTCGTTCATCTGCTGGCTGGTTAATAGGCATTCCAGATCTTTTTTGTTGATCCATGGGTCAAAGCTATTTTTGGCCGCGAAGTTGTCTAGACATGCGAATCCGATGTTGTGGCGGGTGCCGTCGTATTCGTTTCCTGGGTTGCCGAGGCCCACAAACAGCACGGTTTTGTTTAGGCCAAACGTAGTGAAAGTTATGGGTTTGCTAGCGTCGTCGCGTCGAACGAATAAGGCCATCTAGTACACATCCCTTCGCGGAGATTTCTTGTCGGCGATTTCGCGTTGCACGGTCGATCTATCGGCCTTGGTGGGGCTAACACCATGTTTGTGGGTTTCGTGTTTTTCGATAAACCACAGTTGCAGTGCTGTACCCTCAAAACCATATTTAGCCCTCAGCTCACGCTCCATAAAGCGGCGATAGCTCCAGTGTATGAACTTGGTGTGAGCTCCAAAGATTTTGAAAGCTGGCGTAGGGTTGTCATCCTCTTGAACCATGTAGTTTAGTTTAGGCGCGCGGTTTTTTAGACCGGCTGGTGGATGCTTGACAACAGTTTGTCCCAGCCACTGATTGAGCTCACGCGTCGAAATGCGTGTATGGCGGGCTTTGACGATTTCGAGCACCAGATCAAACAATTTTGTGACATTCTGGCCGGTCATGCTGCTGGTGAAAATTAAGGGCGCCCACGGCACAAAATCGTAAGTTGCAGCAATCCGTGACGCTAATGTGTCACGTGTGAAAGCGTCTTTGTCTAGCTGGCCGTCCTCCGTGTAGTTAATGGCTCGGCTGCGCCGAATTTTCTCTGATTTTGATAATTGCTGGGATTCTATATCTTGAACCTTAGCAGCAAGCTTTTTCTCGGTTTTTGCTAGTCTGGCCTGGGTGGGCGTTATCGTATTGTCGTCCCATTTGGTAACGACTAATATGAGTCCTTTGCCTGATTCCTTGATCATGCCGGCAATCTTTTGGTCGAGGCCGACGTTTAATTCATTAGTGTCCATTAGAAGCATACAGACATCGGCTTGTTCGATGGCGCTGAGTGTACGAATGACGCTAAAATGCTCAATACCGACACCGATTTTGCCGCTGCGTCGAATACCGGCGGTGTCCATTAGCTCTATATCTTGACCCTGGTACTTTATAGTCGTTCGGTTGATGTCCCTAGTAGTGCCTGCCCGGTCGGCCACTATGGCTTGTTGCTTTTTGGCCAGGCTGTTAAATAGCGCGCTTTTGCCAACATTCGGTCGGCCCAATATAGCGACACGAATACGGTCGTCGTCCTCTTTGAGAGTAGCCTTCGGTATCTGTTCTACGAGAGTATCAAGTAAATCGCTGATACCTCGATGCTGGGTTGTAGACGTCCGGATGATCGGCTTTATACCAAGGCGTTCAAACAGTGGCAATTCGCCACGAGCTTTGTCAATTTTGTTTAACACTAAGAAGACGGGCTTACGGCTTTTTAGAGCCAGTCTGGCAACGCGGCGATCCTCTTCGGTGATAGCCACATTAGCCTCAACTACAACCCAGATAACATCGGCGCTGTCAGCGGCCTGCAAAATCTGCTCCTGGATGGTAAACTCAAACTCGTCTTCGGCATCCTTCATGCCGGCGGTGTCGACCAGCCAAAAGTCCTGACCGTTCCAGGTGGCTTTGGCGGTAATGCTATCACGAGTGGTGCCAGCCTCTTTGGCTACGATGGCTTCGCGTCGTTCCAAAATTGCATTGAACAAGCTGGACTTGCCAACGTTTGCACGCCCAACAATAGCCACAATCGGCAACGACTTACTCACCACACCCCCGTGCTGTCCGGCAGAGCCGGCCACTTCGGAAGTGTTCTTGGTGCATTACGGCGTTGCCGGGCTGTGATGCATCCTCACCGTACCATCTGTACGGCTCCGGGTGCTTCTCGCCCGCGCCTTGTACTGCACTCAAGTGAGTAACTCGCTGTAACTTCTTGTTCATTTAGATACATTATAACAGATAAGAAGCATTGACAGAAGGATTAAATGGTGATTAAAGTTTGATTAGCTTTCCAGGCTTTAGATTATGGAGCTGATAGTCGCCGAATTGGGTGCGGTGTAGATGGGTTACTCTGTAGCCGAGGGCTTCGAAGGTGCGGCGGATTTGTCGGTTGCGTCCTTCGTGCATAGTGACAGTCCAGGCAATATCGTCGCCTTCCTTTTGGCGTTCTAGCTGCAGTTTGCTTAGGCCGTCCTCAAGCTGTAGGCCGTGATCGCTAATCATCTGTTGGTGCAAGGGTTGCAATGGTTTATCGAGCAATATCTCATAGAGCTTGGTCTTTTGCCGACTAGGATGAGTAAGCTCGTGGGCTAACTGGCCATCGTTAGTAAGTAGCAATAAACCGCTGGAGTATTTATCAAGCCTACCAACGGGGTTTAGTTGTTGATATTCAGCAGGTAGTAGATCATAGATGGTCTGGCTGCCCTGCCCGTCGCGGCTAACTACATAACTGGCTGGCTTATTCAGCATAATAGTAGTTTTTGTAGTTGGTAATGTAAGTGTCTGACCGTCGAGCCTCACAACGTCGTGCTCAGAGACATCCTGCCCCTGCTCTGCCGGCTTATCATTAACTTTTATGCGGCCGGCAGATAGTGCTTCGTCGGCCTTACGGCGCGAAAGATCACTGGCTAAAGCTACGAATTTATTGATGCGCATGTGATTAAGTATAGAGTAGAAAGTTCATAAAGTTCATAAAGCAACCAAGAAAGACTTTATACTTTCGTCTTTCTGACTTTTAGCTAGCTGGTTACAGGGAGATACTGTTCGGATCGAACGAGCTAGGAGTAGTTGGTGCTACGCTCGGGCTCGGAGAAACAGAAGATGGGCTGACCGCAGTGCCATCCACGACGGGTATAACTGGTTGCTCGTCAGATATTTTGGCATCTTCTTTGGCGAGAAGTTCATCGAGTGACGGCCGTGCATCCGTGGTGCCGATAGGTTGAATAATCTTTTTATGAGCTATGGGCACTTGGTCGTTAGTAGGAGTTGTCGAAACTGTTTCTGTGGTTGGCGCCGTGGCTGGTTCTACGGGCATGACCGGTGTTTTCTGGGTATCTACAACGGGACTACTAACACTGGATACGAGTTGATCCACAGCGTTCGCCATGACAGTATCGTCGGCAGCCTCGGTTTCTGCAGCCGCTTTGTCATCGGCTGTTTCGAGCTCTGGAGTAGTTACGGGTTGCATAGCATCGTCGGTAACGGGTTCAGGGTTGGTTGATCCAACGGTCGGAGTTATTACTGGGCTTGACACCGGTGCGGCGTTTTCAAAACTGGCAATTTGCGCCTGAATGGCCGCTTCTTCGGCCTCCAGCGATTGGGGCTCAGAATTGGTAACCGATGATTCAGCCTGATCGGCTTCGACAACTGGAGCTTCGACAACTGTCTCGCCTGCAACGGCCTGTGCAGAGATCACATCTGGCATAGTAGGCTCCACGACTGGTGTTTCTGTTGGTGGTTCTGGTGCTGGTGCTTCAACGACGGGAGCTGGCTCTGCTATGACAGGTTCGGGCGTAGACGCTGTCGGTAGCGCGTCTTCCGTGACAGGTGAAACGATGGTTGGAGTTTCAGCCTCTTGTGGGCCGGTTGGTGCGGTCGTAGTCACATCTATAGGTGTGGTATCTACTGGTTCTGCACCGGAGGGCGTGACGATATCCAAGGGTGGCTCTGCTGATGGAGCCACGGATGTGTTGTCTGTGGCTGGCGCCAGGGCTGGTTCGCTCGGCGTAGCGGGCTCACTAATTACTGCGCTGGCAGGACTTGGTGTGACGTCGGGTTCGGCTGGTGTTACCGGTGTAGCTAGTGCTGTCGTTGGCTCTGACGTAGTCGGGGCTACAGCTGGGCTGGTCGATGCGTCGACTGTACTAAGCAGCTCCTGGGCGGATTTAACTATATCTTCAAGCGTGACCTGGGATTTCACCAGATATCGGTCGGCACCTAGGTTGTCGGCTCGGGTTTGATCTTCGGCCTGCCCCAATGCGGTCAGCATAATAATCTTTGTGTGTTTGAGCTCGTCAGTGTTACGCAAGATATCAAGCATCTCAAAACCACTAATCCGAGGCATCATAACATCTGAAATAATCAGATCAGGGTGCTCTTTCTTGGCAAGTACCAGAGCTTCTTCGCCGTCCTGTGCGGCTGCAATATCGTATCCTTCGGCGGCCAGGCGGGCTTCGTAAATCTCTCTTAGGTTGTTGTCATCTTCGACGAGTAAAATTTTGGCCATAGTTTTTGCTTATGTTTACCTTTACAGATTAGTATATCATGAAACAACAGTTGTCGATGTAGTTTGATCGGGAGTGGTTGGCATGATGGTCGTAAGCGGCAGAACGCTAGGATTGTCTGGCGATAGCGCACCAACCGTTTGGGCTGCGGCGGTACTTTCCGCGGCCTGCATGGCTTGAGCGCGGGCAGTGTCAATCCGTGGAAGATTTATGTAAAACGTACTGCCCTTGCCGACGGTGCTCTCGACCCAGATACGGCCTTTATATAGTTCGATGATCTTTCGTGAAATAAACAAGCCGAGGCCAGTACCACCAATGGTACGGGTGGCACTATTATCGACCCGGTAAAACTTCTGAAACAGATGTGGTATATCCTCTACTGGTATGCCTGCGCCAGTATCCCGAATGTATAGCTGGACGACGTCACCGTTGCCAGTAAGGCCGAGTGATACCTTGCCCTGGTCGGTGTATTTACAGGCGTTATCAAACAAGTTGGTGATTACTTCGCGGATACGGTCGGGGTCAGCCTGTACAAAATATAATGGTCGGACTACCTTGGTGCTGCCACCGATTTTGTCGGGAGTCGAGGCATCGATCATCTCGTTGTTGCCTATCAAAAACTCCATGAATAGGTTCTTTTTTTGGGCAGTAAAGCGAAGGTCTTCGGTCAGCCGTTCGAGAAAATCACCCATTTCGACGATTTTTGGGTGATTGGTTAGGCGGCCATCTTCGGCTTTTGCGCTGGTGAGTAAGTCTTGGAAAAGCTGGCCAAGGTGTTGGGTGCTGGAATGAGCCTTTTCGAGATAGTCATGGGCGCGGCTGTCGATGGTGGCGACCTTGTCGTTCAGCGCTAGGCTCAAGTAGCCCTCGATAGCCGCCACTGGCGTTCGCATCTCGTGGCTGGCAGTGCTTATAAATTCGGCACGTTGAGCCTCTTCTTGTTTTTCTTCGCTAATGTCACGAAATACGCCGACGGCACCACTAATTTCTTTTGATTCGGTCACGAGTGGTGACACCGTGACTGCAACGGTTAGGTCTTTACTTGATTTAGTCAGAAGGTGCGAATTGTTGCGCCGGATGGTTTTACCTTGTTTAAAGACTTCTTCGATTGGAGCTTCTTCGTTTTTGATCTCGCCCTTTTCATCTATAAACTTAAAGACCGAACGCCAGTCCAGTCCTTCGGCTTCTTCTCTCGACCAGCCAGTTATATTGGTTGCTGCTGGGTTGAATAAACGAATCACTTGTTGGTTGTCTACCAACACTACCCCGTCATCTATGGCGTTTAAAATAATATCCGACTTGAGCCGTTCGCCCTTTAGGCTGCTGGCTAGCTGGTTGGTGCTGGCGCCAGCTTTGCGTTTACCTCGGCGCATAGCTAGCCACCACACAACCGCGCCCATGAGTAGAACGGCTACTACCCCACCAATAATATACGTCAGATTTTGCATAATTTGCTTACGTTTATTATCTGTTGTTCGGCGGTAATTTGCAATCTTTAACTCTGTTCAACCCCTAACAGATGTGGTAAGATAGCGGGGTTAAATTTGATATGGCCCCGTCGTCTAGTGGTCCAGGACGTCAGGTTCTCATCCTGAAGATCAGGGGTTCGACTCCCCTCGGGGTCACCAAGTAAAAAGCTCAGGCTAATGCCTGGGCTTTTTACTTTACTGCCCGCAGGAGTCGAACGGGTTTGCCGGTGGCAAACCCCGGGCCCTTGCCCGGCGACCATGAGAGCTGGGTTGTCATAGCCAGCGCATTTTGCGCTCGGCGACAAGGCGACTCCCCTCTGGGTCAATCAGTCTACTTATGATATGGTCGACCGGCGTTGATAGTGCTGGCGCGGTACAGGGCCTCGAGCGCTACGACCATGGCTAGATCGTGCGGTAATGTTAGCTTGCCGAGGCTCCACTTAAAATCTGATTTTTCGATAACTTCCGCTGGTAAACCTTCTGGCCCGCCGATTATGAAACTGACTTCCCTGCTTTCGAGTTCACGTTTTTGCAAAAACTCTGCCAAGCCTTGGCTCGAAAACTGTTGGCCTTCGATGACGAGTGCGACGCGGTACGTACCGCTGCTGGCTTCCAGAATTTTGGGCGCATCATAGGCGAACTTATCGGCCAGCTGCGTGACTCGTATGGTGTGTTGGCGTTGTAGTCGTGCCAAGTATTCATCCCAGCCAGATTTGGCGTAAGCCAGTTTGGGCTTACCAACGGTTACGAGCTGAATATTCATAGAGGCATTATACAGTCTTTACTTCTGGTAGCTCCGTCCAGGCTGAGGTATACCTCGGGCTGCGCAGAAGTTTTTTGGGTCGCCATGCCGCGCTGAGGCCTTCGGCGGCGAAATGCAAAGACTTACGACCAAAGCGGATGTTTACGGCATCCATGGTCTGCATGCGGCTCTGGCTTTTGTCGCTTTCTAGCAGATTAACGTTGCCAAATAGGGCGGTTTGCATAGAAGTCTCGGGCACAAAATCGTACAGTAGCACGTCGGCCCTGTGATACGAAAGATTTCGATTAAAAGTTGCCTGTAACCGTTTGACTAGCTGGCTGCAGATGGTGCCGGTATCAGCGGTTGGTGTCATGAGCTTAATAGCTTCGGTGACTCTCCGGTAACCCGGTTTATTACGATTGGTACTGAGTAGCACTACTGATTGTCTAGCTAGTTGGCGCTCACGGCGTAAGTGGTGGGCGGCACTGGCCGTCAAACTGGCGACAGCGGCTTCGACCACGTGTAGCTGACTGGTGTCTTCGCCAAATTGTCGGCCGCGCATGATCATCGCCTGGGGCTTGTGCGTTTTTTGCAAATCGTGGCAATTCAGACCATTCAGCTCGGCAACCATTTGTCTGCCGTGAATGCCCATGAGTTGCTGGGCTCGTTTGGGGCTGAGCTGTGCCAGGTCTAAGGCGGTATAAATTCCTTCGGCTTGAAGTCGTGGTCGGAGCTTCCAGCCGACGCCCCAGATATCTTTTATCTCCGTCTTTTTAAGATATGTTTTACGGACATCTGAATCCAGCAACGAAAGTGCTCCGGCTAGCCCTGGCAACTTCTTGGGATGATCGGCAGCCAGCTTGCAGAGCGTTTTACTTGGAGCAATGCCAATCGAAACGGGTACGCCAATATAACGTAGCACCAGATCTCTCACCTGTCTGCCCCACGCGTTATAATCCTCAATATCTAACTCGCTAAGATCCAGGAATGATTCATCGACCGAATAGATCTCGATGTGCGGGGTTATGGTAGTCAGAAGATTGGTTATTCGCTCGGATATATCGCCGTAGAGCTCGAAATTTGCCGAAAACTGTACGATGCCCTGAGATTTGAATAGATCACGGTACTGCCAGGCGGGGGCACCCATGGGAATGCCCAGGGCTTTGGCTTCGTTGCTACGAGCCACTACGCAGCCATCGTTGCTGCTGAGTACGACCACTGGTCTGCCCTCTAGGTCGGCGCGGAAGAGTTTTTCGCAAGATGCGAAGAAGTTATTACAGTCGATGAGAGCTAAGATATTATTCATAAAACCTTTCTTTGTTCCGACTGGACAGAACCACCCAGCTTCTTTTGGCATTGCCCAAAAGAACTAGAATGCTTCATCTTTCAGCTCGATCTTTCGGGAGGGGTGGATGGTGGTGGTGACGACGCCCCAGATGTTTTGGTGGTCGGATCGTTTGAAACTAGTTAGGTAAAATTCGCCAGATAGATTCCACCACACAACCAGGTCTTTTTCGATTGGGTCTATAGCCCGGTCAATGATAGCGATGTCGCCATCAAACACGCCGTAGTCGGCAAAGTGGTGGCCACGGATGCGGAAAAAATAGGTGCTGCTTGGATGCTGGATAAGTAATCGATCTAAGCTGAGCGGTGTGCCCTGACGCTCGGCGGCGGGGTTGGGAAAACCGGCGTGCACAGCGACTGTAGTACCCTGGCCTTCGGCCAGATTTGTCGTATCGTCCATAATTCGTCTCCTTTGCTTATTTGTTTTTTCATTACAGTGTCCCCACTAGCGTCCACTGGTTGCCTTCCTGACGCAATCGATAGGTAGTGCCGTCAGTGCTGCTCATGTCGAACAAGCGCACGGCTTGCCCGCCCTTTTGGACGAGATAGCGCAGGCCGTTCTCGACGAACGTAATAAAACTGCCATCTAGCTCCATTTGGCGCGGAAATGTTTTGAGGCCTTTACCGCCGGTAAAATAGAATGAGTTGATGGCAACCTCGCGGTTAATAACATGTGTCATAAGAGTTCTCCTACATTTTGAGATTATTAAAAGAGACCGTGTGCTCGTTTTTGAGACCGGGAACGGTTATGAAGGTAGGTTTTTATAGCTGCAATTGGCCGCTCACCACTTGTAACTTGTCTAAAAAACCTTAATTTGTAGGAGGCGCTCAGGGACCGAGGTATGATTGCCAAATTGTATATAAGTCTGTGAAGTAAAGCGCTGCTTAAAACAGCCAGTCCTCACATGGCTACGTTTAATTATACGGCAGCTAGCCGTAAGCGCAACGTGATTTTGCTTACAAAACTATGGTCGGTTGGGGTCGTCGGCGGGTTTGTGGCCGGGCCACCAGACTTTGTAGCCTAGCAGTGCGGCGATGGATGGCACAAGCAACGGTGCGATAACGAAGGCCGACAAAATGATGCCGAACGCTATGGCGAAGCCCATTTGTGCCATGAAGCTGATACCGCCGAGTGCCAGTGAACCAAAGGTACCGGCCAAGATTAGCCCGGCCGAAGCTACGGTAGTGCTGCTGTGCTCGATGGTTAGATCGGAAGCTTCACGCGGTTCCAGCCCGGAGCGAACCTCTTCGCGGAGACGCGTCATCGTTAGGATGTTATAGTCGGTGCCTACCGCGACCACGAAAATATAGACCATGATCGGAATGAAGAAGATCAAACCGGGGTTGCCCTGGATAGTCTGAAACAGATATGTCGCGCCGCCGAGCGTGGCGGTAAAACCAAGCGCCACGGCAATCAATAAGTACAGCGGTGCCAAGACGCTGCGCAGCAGAAAGGCCAGAATGGCAAAGATGATTATGGCCGCTGCTGGCAAGATAACCGATAGATCACGACTGACGGCTGAGCGCACATCGACAAAGGCGGAGCTCTCGCCTGTTACGTATATTTTCGTACCGGCGGGAGCGTCCTTATGCGCAGCTGGTCGCAGGGTATTTTCGACGTAGTTAAGTGTGTCGTTTGAGTTCGGGTTGCCAGACACCAGTACTGTTACGAGCCCGGTTTTGCTATCTTTGGAAAGCTCACCTGGGCCGCTAATGGTGACGCGTGGAACTTTGGCGAGAGAGTCCTTAACAGAGTCTAGCTGTGCTTGGGTAAGTGTCGAACTAGATGACACAAAGACCTCAGTCGGCGAAATCGCCCCGGCCGAGAACAGTTTGGAAACATCTTTGTACGCTTTGGCCGATTCGGTGCTCTGCGGTTGTTGGCTGACGAAATCATAGTTTTGCTTGAGCTGCGGATAGCCAGTAGCTAGGGCCACCAAAACTACCAAAGATATTCCCGTTACCCAGCCCGGATGTCGGCTTACAAAGCCGCCGATCTTCTTCGTCCGGGTGCCTTTAGGTTGTTTTTGCCAGCCTTTAGATGGCCAGAAGATCTTCGGTCCGATAACTGCCACAACCGCTGGAATGAGCGTAAGCACGGCAGCCAACATGGTCAGTACGCATATGACGAGCCCTGGAGCGAGGTTTTTAAAGATACCGAAGTCGGAAAAACCGAGTGCGGCAAAGGCGGCGGCTACCACCAGCGCGGCCGAGAGGATAGCCTCGCCGGCTCGACTGAGGGCGAACGCTACGACATCTCGTCCTTGTTTACCTGCTCGTAGCCGTTCGCGGTAACGGAACAGCAGGAACAATATATAGTCGGTGCCAATACCGTAAAGCACGACCGTGTAGAGAATACTCAGAGAGTTGTCTATCTTGTATCCGAAAGCTTTGGCAGACAGCGCGATAAGCGACTGAGACAAGGTATAGACCATAGTTACCGCCAGTACTGGAGCAAAAGCTGCGACTGGGCTACGGAAAATAAGGCCGGGCAAAATGATAACAAGCGCGAAGGTAGCCATGGTGACGATCTTGAGTGCTTTATCAGATTGGCTATTGCTGTCGGCGTTCATGGCGATGTTGCCGGTCAGGCCGGTGCTTAAGCCCGTGCCTGCCACTAGCTGACTCACCTTGCTGCGAACGGATTTGACGAAATCGACATCATCTTTGCCGCCAGTTGCCTGACCTTTTACGACAATCTGTACCATTTGGGCGGTGCCGTCTTTGGAAACCGCCTGGTTGGAGCTTTGTACGTCCTCGACCCGTTTCAGTTTGGCGTCCTTGAGCTTGGCTACAAGTGACGTAACCGCTTGCTGGTCGTTGGTTGTCAGTTTTGCGCCGTCCTTGCGCTTGACGAGTAGGATTTCGGTGTCATCTTTCGACTGAGGGAAAGCCTTTTCGCCGACTTTCTGTGCCTGGACTGACTCGTATTTGCTTGGCAAAAAACTGGTCTGGTCGGTACTGGTAACCGAACTTAATTTCGGCGCAAAGGCAGTTATACCAACAGCGACGACAACCCATACGGCAATCACCCACCAACGGTTTTTGGTAATAAATTTACCCAGATTATTCAGCACAATAAATACTCCCTTATGTCACGTTGTACTATATAGATAAGCGTGAGTTGTATCAAGATATAGCTTTTGGCTTTGATGCCCAGACTTTAGACATTAGCCGTCCCGTGCCACGTTTCTAGGGGTTAGATTACGCCTCGAGGTGACTCAAGAACTCGACTAGCTCACGGGGTGTTATCTCGGCTTTAACGAGGTAGCCGTCGGCCTGTTTCTCGATATCGGTTTTGACTTCGTCGCGCTGTTCGAGGTTGGTGGTGATGATGATTTTGGCGTGTAACTTTGGTGTTTTAGCGGTATCACGCAGTGTGCGTAAAACCTCTATACCCGTAATGGTCGGGATCATCAAATCGAGCAAAATGATATCGTATTTGTCGCTTTGGGCGGAAGCTAGTCCAAGCTGGCCGTCCATTTGTACATCGACCGCGTAACCCGCTTTAGTGAGCGCTCGCGTGTACAGCTCGCTAATGAAGTGCTCGTCCTCGATACACAATACTTTTTTGCCGGTGCCCTGAGTGTTATTGATTGGTTCCATAGATTATCCTCGGTACAATGAGTGGTTTTTTATCCAGCCGTGCGCGCCGCGTGTGATGTCTCCATTATCGCTGTTTTTCTGCTCGGCCGCAAGGCTACTGAAGGGCTGGACAGTAAACGTAAACGTACTACCCTCGTCAACCTTGCTGTTGACCCAGATTTGTCCGCCGTGGGCATCGATAATAGATTTGCTCAGGTATAGCCCGAGTCCGGTACCGCCTATCTGTGATCGGTTGCGATGATTGCGGTAAAACTTGTCGAAGATATGTGGCAAGATGCTAGTTTCTATGCCAAGCCCAAAGTCTTTGACGCTCGTTTCAACCAAGCCATTGTCATTTAACTTGGTCGTAATGAATATTTCTTTAGTGTCACGACTGTATTTTATGGCGTTATCTATCAAATTCGCCAATACCTCATAAATACTGTAGCGATCTACGCCCACCGGTGGCAGGTCTTTGGCGATTTCAGTCTTTAGGGCGATGCCGCGAACACCGGCACGCAAACTCATATCCTGTACCACATTATCGACGATACTTGGCCAAGCTTCTTCGTGGAGCTGCAGGGTTAGTTGATTGTCTTCGATCTTGGCGACATTCAGTATGTTATCCACGAACGATGCCAGCGATTCGGCGGCGGCATTCATCTTGCCCATGAACGCTTTTAGCTCGGGTGTCAGCTTGTCGCCGAGCTCTTCATCGAACACCTCTATGTAACCCCTTAACAGAGTTAGCGGTGTACGCAACTCGTGTACGGCCAAGGCCACGAAACTGACCGCTTGGTCATCTTGGCTGTATTGTTCAGTGTGATCGAATAGTACGAGTACGGTTTCGTAGCCTAGCGTGTTGCCTTTGTTATAATGGGCGGCTAGGTCAAATTGCAAGGTGTTTTGTTCGTCCGCCAACCCAAGGCGCACTCGCTCCCATGCTTGATCGGCCGTAACGCTGTTTTGCTTTGCGTCCGACAACCAGCTTTCAAAGGTTTTATTGCTGGCAAAAGACATGTCCAGCATGGTGTAGATGTTTTGGCCGATCAAATCGCTGGACTCTCGTTTTATATAATGGCAAGCCAAGTCGTTGACGAAAACGATTGACTCATTCTTGTCGAGTACTATAAATGGCAGCGGCAGCGCGCTAGCTAGGAAGTTTGTGTGCAAATCTTGAGAACTCTTTTGGCTGGTTCTTTCAACTTCGTCAACTACGCTGGCAAGCTGGTAGAGCTGACTTACTAAGTTGGCGACCAATTCACGCCCGATATGTGTCTGCTCCGCCTTTGGTGCGGCTACGCTGTTGGCAGTGGCGGGCGCGAGATGTAAGATCGCTTGCCATATGAGTTTAGTGGGTTGCACCAGCGCTCGGGTGCTTAACCATGGCAAAATACTAAAAGTTAATACTGGGACGGCCAGTAGTGCTATTAGCGACCACCAGCCGGTTAGCTTCACTACCCTGTCTACTACATACCAGTCGGCTACTATTAGTACGTTATTTATAAGCAGCAATAGAAACAGACGATTGCGAATCTGACTGGTAAATTTTTGTAAGTAGTCCATTTATTTATAGGTAACTTGATTGGCAGCGCTCATGGCGGTGAGCCATGTTTGTCCGGCGTTGAGTTTAATGGCTTGGCCGCTTGCGTCCGTGAAAGTGATCTGTGATTTGGCATCGCTTTTTGCCCAGGTTCCGACTGTAACGGTGCCATCCTGGAATATAAATGCTTGGCCACTACCAATGACATTGTACTGGCTGTGATGGTCATCGGCCTCTAGCCCGTACTGCATAACCATGGCGATGACGACTTTTGGTGTGATTTGTACCTGGGTACCGTCTTTGTGCTGTGCTAGGTGTGGTGCTCCGCCCTCGCTGCGTTTGTAGCTGTTCGTGGCGGCTTCATAATCATAGTGACTATTAAACAGAGCGCTAGAAACGGCTAGGTCTATGGTATTGGCTGGGGTGCGGGTGTCCGGCTTGGTCTTGGCAGTTGTTTTACTGGTTGTTGGCTGTGGTGCTTTATAAGCTTCGTCGGCTTTGCGCAGTAAGCCAGTGTAACTACTGGCGCCAAAACCTTTGCTACTCTCAAGCTGGTTGAGCTGGGTGAGGCTGGTGTAAACGTTATGCGGTGCGTAACGGCTGGATATTCGTAGGTATGAACCGCCATTAGCGAACTGGTCTAGATCTTTGACTCCCCAACTTCGAATGTCTTGCAGCGCTTCTGGGCTGCCACCGACGTGCGCAATTGAGCAGTCAAAGCCCATACACCATTGCACGTAATACGGCCTCACACTGCGTACCGGGCCGAGGTAGTCAGGCTGTGTATCTTGGAAAAGTGTCAAAAAGCGGGTAATACCGCCTTCGGCGATGGCTTCAAAAACGACCCCGGCTTGGTCTAGACCGCTCTGCGGCCGAGAATCAAAGCTGTTTTCTATCATGACACCCGTTACCGGGCGCTGGTTGACGCTCGGATCAACTTGTAAACCGGTAAGCGCACTGGCTACGGTAGTCGGCTTGGGCGGTACGTAGACCCCCTTTTTGCTGTGATAGACGCCGCCCTTGACGTTTGGACGCGTCAGCGCGAACGAAGTTATGCCACCACCAATAATCAATACGGCTATGGCTGCGCCAATGATAGTTTGCTTACGATTAAACGGCCAGCGATATTTTTGGTGGACACTCACGGTTGCGCCAGTCGTCTTTTCCGGGGTTGGCTCGCTAGTGGCAAGTTCTTCCGGTGTTTTGAACGGCGTGTCGACCGGCTCAGTGTCGTCACTCAGTACCGGCAAAGGAGTTTTCTCTTCTTTGGGTAGTGGCTCGATCACTTTTGGTTTTTTGCGCTGCGGCACAAAGTCATCAATCATATCGACTATTGTACCAAAAGCGTAAGCGTATTACAGCGCTTGCAGGCTTTTTTCGATACGGGCTAGGACAACGTCCTTGCCGAGGACTGCCATTGTCTCGGCTAGGCTTGGGCTAGATTGTGCCCAAGTGGTAGCGATTCTAATCAGGCTGAATAGCACCCCAGGCTTCTGGCCGGTGGCTTCGAGGAGCTTGTTGAGACGCTCAGTCAGATCCGTGGCGCTGAAATCGCTCTGCTCAATGCTGGTTTTGGCCTGTTCAAGCATAGCCTTTAGCTCGACACGAGTGAACTTTTTGAGCTGCTTATTGCCGTCGATTAGCTCCATGTCGATCGGTAAATCCCGGAAGAAAAAGCTGGTTAGCTCGGGGATTTCGGCGAAGAACTTCAATCTTTCCTGAATGAGCCTGAGGACTTTCTTGTTGAAGTCGTCGTCATGCTCTTTTGCCTCGGCTGGCCAAAAGGTTTTGGAACGTTCGTATAATTCATCGATGTTGAGCGAGCGGATCCAGTGGCCGTTGAGCCATAGTAAGCGTTGCTCGTCGAAACGGGCGCCGCTGCGCTGGACGCGGTCGAGGCTGAATTTTGCAATCAGCTCGTCGCGGGTAAAGATTTCTTGCTCGGTGCCGTCATTCCAGCCGAGGCTAGCGATGAAGTTGATCATGGCTTCGACCAAAAATCCGTCGCGCAGATAATCGAGCACGTCTTTGGCGCCATCGCGTTTGCTTAGTTTCTTGTTGCCGTCTGGGCCTAAAATGTGTGGCATGGTGGCTAGTACGGGCCTTTCAAATTCGAGTGCTTCGTACAGGTTTAAGTAATTCGGCACGCTAGCAATGAACTCTTGCCCACGGATGACGTGGCTGATCTGCATTTCGTGATCGTCGATGATGTGCGCGAAATTATAGGTTGGAAAACCGTCGCTTTTTATAAGTATAAAATCGTCGATAGCCTCTGCGCCGGCGTGCATATCGCCCATGACGGCGTCGTGCCAGATGTAATCTTTCGGGTCGGATTTGAAACGTAGCGGCGTTGTGCCATCCCATTTTGGCGTATTTTCGGGGCGGTGATTGCGATATAAGAACGGTTTTTTCTCTGCTTGGGCTTGCTCGCGGAACTTTTGGACTTCTTCGGACGAATACGGGTCGGCGTAGGCCCTGCCCGCGTCAATAAGCGTTTGCGCCCAGGTTTTGTAGGTTTCCAGCCGCTCGGTTTGGCGATACGGCCCAAGGTCGCCGCCAATATCCGGGCCTTCATCGTAGTCAAGCCCTAGCGCCCGCAAACTCTTCATAATGTGAGCTTCGGCGCCTTCGACTTCCCTCGCCCGGTCGGTATCTTCGATACGCAAAATAAATTCGCCGCCAGCTTGGCGTGCCACTAGCCACGCAAACAACGCTGTGCGAATGCCACCAACATGCAAATAGCCAGTTGGTGACGGTGCGAATCGAGTCCGAACAGGTTTCATTACAAGTAGTATGCCATAAACAGAGGTGAAATACTAAATATTGCTAACAAGATTTTTGAGCTGGTAGTCGCTCAGAGAGCCAGTACCGTTGACCTGGTACCATTTGCCGTCTGATACCCAGGTGGCACTATTATTGGCTAGGCGATACACCGTCGGTCCCTTGGTATCAATGGTCGTGTAGTTGGGGGTGCCGCTGGCGTCAGTGCTAGAAATGTTTTGAATCATTTCGTTACTCGACCAATTGGTTGGTTGCTGCACAAGCTGGTAGTTCGCACCATGGCCACTAAAGCCAATAGTCAGTTGATTCGATTTATGCTTGATAACGTGGTTGAATGCAAAACCCGCAGCTTGGAAGTTCGGCATGCCCGTCTGAACGCCGGCTCTGATAGAGGCGATTTTGAGCTGGACGCCAGGCACGTTTTGATAAGCCAAAAAGCTACCAAGTATAACCAGCGCCAGAACACCAGCAGACATACTGGCTACGTGTCGACGAGCCTTTTTCTTAAAATGTAATTTAGATGACTGTGTGTCTACAAAATTGCTAGCGTTTGCCAGGGCGTTTTCGAACAAATCAAGCGGCTTGCTGACCACCGAATGTTCAGTAATTAGTGGCGGAGCTTGTTTGACTTGCAGTGATGTAACTAGTGGTCGCACCTTTGGTGCGGCTTGGTGGCTGTAGTGGTATATGTGTTGGCTCTTGGCTACGTTTTTGGCGCGCTCCAAACGGCTGGGGTTAATGCTATGAACCGACATTTTGGTGGCGATAACGGCTGGTACTTGGTGCATCAGCTCGGACTGGACATTGATCTGCTTTTTGATGCCGGCACTCGGTTTCTTGACGGATTGTCGCATGAGAATATGCGTAGCCTGAGGTTTGTGTGCCTTGGCGTGCGCGGCCGGGCTTCGGCGAACACCATTCGAAACTCGAATGGGCGTAGTTAAACCCGATTGAACCACTAATCTTTTAGGTTCTAGTTTGCTTGTGAGCGATGGCCTATTCGACGAAGATATGGAAAAACCATCCACCGTACGTCCTGTCTTGCTTTTTGTGGCGCGCGGAGATGTTACGCTGTGGCTAATCGTAGAAACACCTAGCAGTGTACCGCTGAGCGCGTCGTATCGTTTGCCGTTGAGTTCTATGATATTTTTGCCGCTCACAATTTTTGATTTATCCCTCGTTGTTTACGTAAGCACTTTGCAAATATATTAGCTCTTTTGGGAGCTATTTCGCAAGTGTTTTATTACCGGTGCGTCCTTTGGTGGTTAATTTGCGACAAACGGCATATAATAAACACTCGGAATATGGATTTTCTCGACCCAAAAAAACAGCGACGAAGCAAACTTATATTAAGCATCGGTTACATATTAATGGCGCTGGCTATCGGTATAGGAACCCTGGTGCTGCTGTATCAAGCCTATGGTTTTGGCGTAGACAAAAACGGCAATGTTATTCAAAATGGCTTGCTGTTTTTCTCATCACAACCGAGCGGCGCTCAAATATATCTAAATGGCAAGCTCAACGGCGCCCAAACTAACTCGCGCTTGCTGGTTCCTTCCGGCACGTACAATGTTCGTATTGCGGCTAGCGGCTACCGTGATTGGCAGCGCGAAGTATCAGTTAATGGCGGCGATGTGCAGCACTTTGATTACCCTTTCTTATTTCCTAAAACACTGGTTACAAAGCCTGTCGCGAGCTTCGCGGCGGTTCCGGCCATCGCTACACAGAGCCTCGATCGGCGCTGGTTACTAGTCGAAAGGACGGATGATTTAGCGACGTTTGATGAGTATGATTTGCAAAACCCCAAGACCGCTGCCGTACCAGTAACCATTCCCGTAGCCAACTATACGCCCGGTAGCGGTGCGCAAAGTTGGGCTGTACAGGAATGGTCTAGTGATAACAAACACGTCTTGTTGCTCCACACTTTTATGCAAGCTTCGCAACCAGCGCATGAGTATATAGTGCTGGATCGACAAACGCCGGATAGCTCTGTAAATGTCACTAAGGCGACTGGTCTTCCGGCTACCGCTGCGCTCAGTTTGTTCAATAAGAAGTTCGATCAATATTACGTATTTGATCAGGCTGCCGGCGCGCTTAGTACTGTGACGCTTTCAGACCCAAGTTCTAAATTGAAGTTGACGCATGTCCTGACCTATAAGCAAT
This sequence comes from Saccharimonadales bacterium (SeqCode), assembly GCA_041649215.1. Taxonomy (GTDB): domain Bacteria; phylum Patescibacteriota; class Saccharimonadia; order Saccharimonadales; family UBA4665; genus JBAZNN01. Next base: position 401,642 of record JBAZNN010000001.1, on the reverse strand, counting down.
ACGGCGGCGATACGGTTCTATACGTTACGGATCAGTCACCTAACGGTAAGCAGCTACCAGGCGAAGTAAGTGTTGTTCTAGCCCAGGGTCAGAAGGTGTACATACTGCGCACCATGCCAGCCACATCGCCACAGTACTTGCTAGATTTAGCTACTTATAGTGGAGATTGGTATGTGGTGGTTGCGGCCAGTAATGACAAGGCGGCGTATTTGTATAAAAACCCCCAGAGCCGAGTCGATGCCTCTCCCAATTCACTTCCCAAGGTAACGAGGTTGTTACGTGTAAACCAACCAACATATATTAGTTTTTCTAGCAACGGGCGTTTTGTGATGGCCGAGAATGGTCAAGGCTTTGGTGTTTATGACGCAGAAACCATCAAGGGCTATAACTACACAGTCCGGTTACCGCTTGATCAGCCACAAGCCCATGCTGCCTGGATGGACGGTCATCGCTTGTCATTTGTCAGTGGTGGCAAGATAGCAGTGTTTGATTACGACAGCCTAAACCTGCAGGTGCTTCAGGCAGCCAACCCGGCGTACAAGTCGTTCTTTACCCCGGATTATAAGTTTGTATACTCTCTCGCTTCACCAGTAGACGTTACTAGCAAAGATGCGCTGCAACTTACATCTACGGCGCTGACGGTTGTCAAGTAAGCGAGGGGGTTGCAGTCGGCTAAGGTTTCAATGTTCTACCTGGCCAGAACTACCGTTTATTTGTGGCCCTTTTGTGAGATGCGTATGTGGTATACGGCGCGTTAGTTCCAGAACTCTACCCAGTTAACGAATTTGCTCCAGAGTGTCGGGCCGTTGCCGGCAATTTCTGCTGGTGCGGCGGCGTTCTGGACAGGCTGACGTGTGGTGTTCGTGGTCGGGTCGGGGCTAATCTGCTGCCCCCACACTACCAAACGATTAGTGCTAAAGCCTGGTGGATCACAGGTTATAAGTACCGCCGTGGATGGCTGACCCTTAGTATCGCTCAGTACACTGACTTGTGATGGCGGTACTACTTCCCTGGCAAACACCTGGTAGGCGTATATTTTGCCGCCGTACGTTATGTAAAAGACATCGCCCGTCGTTAGTCTGTGCAGTAGGGCGAATGCAAACTTGTATTTGCCGCTGTTAAAGATGTTACTGCTGGAGTGACCGAATATGGCGACGTTACCAATCTGGCCCGGTAACACGGTGCTCGGATAATGGACTGTGCCGTTGCTCAGCGAGTTCTCGATGACTGTCTCGGCGTTGCTGGTTAACGTAAAGTCAATCGGAATCTGAATATTAATCTTTGGGATAATAACTTTTGGTGTGGCCGTTAGGTCGGTGGCCGTATTGCTGACAATGACTGGCGTTGCGCTGACATTTCGGCTGGGCTGTATGAACGGCGCGATTATGTATTCGTTAAAAAAACTGAACAAGAAGATGACCATAACCAAAAATCCCATGCCCAGACCGAATATAACTGACTGAAAGTGGTGTTTGGCTTGCAGTTTTCCATTAGCACTGACACGTTTGACGATTTTTGATTTCAGCTTGGCTGATCTGTAGGGATCGGGTTCGAAATTGTTCGCGTAAGACTCGTGACTAGCAACAACCACCTGATTTTGTGCCGCTGCCAAATCCAACGGTATTACTGGTTGCGTGGCTTCGATAGCCCGGCGGCTGGTGGCTTGCTGTTGTTTTTGAAATAGTTTTTGGTAAGGAGTGTTCTGGTTCGCGGCGTAAAATTCCTGCCACACCTCGTGCTTTTCGCTGTCCGGCAAAGTCGTGTAATAGTGGTGCCAAGCGGTCTGTATCTCTGCCAGGCTTTTACCTGAGCCACTTAGTTCGCGCATATATTTTTGGTGCTTGCTTGGCGTGCGGGCGCGGGCGGCTTCTTGTAATTCGACGGCAGTATTCGGCTCTTCCCCGTACGCTCTAGAAACTTTTGCACGGATAAGCTCAACTGCCGCGTCGTTATTTGGCTCGGCTGCGCTTGTGTTATCTGGAAATAATGGGTTGCTAGTCATGGGTACGTCCTAAGCATCTCGCTTTTCAGCTATCAGTATAGTACAATACACCTCTGATAACCACGACGTATTGCTTGTGGTTTGTTGATTGAAATATCGGGCGAGTGGTGAAATTGGTATACACGCTAGACTCAAAATCTTGTGAGCGTAAGCTCGTGAGGGTTCAAGTCCCTCCTCGCCCACCAAACCAAGAACCGACCTCGCGTCGGTTTTTGGTTTGTGGCCAGGCTGGGGCTTGAACGGGTTTGCCGGTGGCAAACCCCGCCCTTGCCCGGCGACCATGGGAGCCGGGTTGCCGTAAGGCAAGGTTAAGTCCCTCCTCGCCCACCATTTACGAATATAATAACGACGCTTCGCTCGCGTCTACAAAAGGCCAAGACATTGGCCTTTTGCCTCCTCGCCCACCAAACCAAGAACCGACCTCGCGTCGGTTTTTGGTTTGTGAAAGATTCAGAATAGACGGAATGGCGGAGTTATTAGGCTTTGCAAAATGTAGTAGCCGAGGGCAACACCTATGCAATCGAAAAATATGTCGGAAAGTGAGTTCTGGATAGATTCATAACCGTACGAAATGTTGAATCGCCACAGAATTGGCGACAGTATAAAGTTTTCGAATGGCTCGTAGAGCACCAAAATTATTAGGCCAATAAAAGGGTCGACCAGCCAACCGGTAAGTAGCCCACTCGCAAGGTGTACTAGACTCCAGGTATCGAATAGCTTTGTGTTGCGTTTGCCTCGTGGTCGATAAGATGTTTTTGGCATATCTACAAGATACACCATAAGCGGTATCGCTGGCTACGAATGAGTGGCTTCGTACACTGCGGTTGTCAGCGCTTCGAATGGCTTGGCTGGATTTTGTAGCCACCAAACGCTGGACTGAGCGGCCAATTTAGGCAGGCCGGAGGCTGCCTTTGTAGTGCTTACTTGCCCACCGGCTGCAACAATTATGTGTTCACTAAACACGGTAACGATGTGAAAAGTCACCCCTGTAGTTATGGTATGTAGCCACTCAACAAGGTGCAACAAATCCATGTTTGAGGTTACCGCTTGAGTGCTGTGGAGGGCGGTACCTAGGTGCTGTAGTTGAGCAAAGTCAAGCACCAGCAATGTGTCCGGACGAGTTCTTACGGATTGCATGACATTTTCGATAGCATCGCCGGCGATAGTCGCTTGACCACCAAACTTTCGCAGAAAGCTTTCGAGCAGAACGGTCGTTTCGCTATTGTGCCCTACGTTGCCGGCAAAGAGTACCGCATCCGCCCACAGACCGGCATCAAGTAGTTCGCCCAACGCTTGAGACGCAAAACTGCCACTTGGCGTGCTTGGCGCGTATTCGGCCTCCGGAAAGATTTTACCGACTGTTTTATGAAGCTTGCTGGGCAGAATTATACGCACAGTACCAGCGCCGGCCTTGAGGCTCTCGCCGTAGGCTTCGGCGGGCGCGGAAAAGCCATGTTCGTTACCACCGACAATTAGTAGCTTGCCGGCGTGGGCTTTGTTTTCTGGCCGGCTCCACTCCAACTCCGGAAATAGCGGTGCATCAGACTGTTTGTACCAGTAATCCATATAGTTCTATAGTAACAGGGATCACAGCGCATAGGGTGACAATGAGCATATTATAAAGGCATGGAACGGGAAATCATTGATCAGCCGTACGCGCACCGCACCAAAGTTTTGGCGGCCTTGGCCTGTGTGGTGGTGGCCTCAGGCTGTCAGTCAGAGAGCCGGACGCCGGAAGTGAGCAGTTCTCCGCATTCGACGGTGGAGGTAACGACGGGGGTTGTGACCAGTACCCTGCCCGAGCCGACACCCACCGTTGCGACGAGTTCGCCAGAAGCATGCGAGAGCATTCGGGCGGTACGACCAAACGCCTATTTTAACCCCAGTTATCGTACACACATAGATGACCAATTGCGCCTGATTCGTTTGGGGCTTTCGCCGACGGGCAATGTCGATATCGATAACGACGGATCATCATTTGTACAGCTGTACCACGCCATGGAGGAAGACCCGCGCTATGCCGACGCGATGCAACGCGCCTACGACAACACACGTGCCAACCCGACAGCGGTGATTACCAGTGAAGAAGTATTGAGTTACGACGTGCCACAGGCGGAGTTGTGTGCCCCGCAAACGTTGACCGACGCCGCGTCGCAGCGGCAACTTGCCGAAACAAAAACCGTCGTTATGGGCGTTGGTCAGGGGTTGCTACACCACCTTGGAGAACAAACGACTCGTGGTGCCCGCGCTGCTTTCCTTTTCTTGCAGCATCAAATGCAATCAATGGAACAACAGCTGGACAAGTGGCTACAGAACCATTAACACTTCGTTCAAGCTACAGGCGGCGCCCCATCGACTTATTCCAAAATTACGGCTTCGTGAATCTTTGTGTCGAGCAAGTTGTCTTGATCGTCAAATGTAAATCGGGTGTGGAGCTTTTGTCCGGCTAGTACTTGTGGTAGCCAGTGTGGATCATCCTGCCACATATCATCGTACGGGATATCAGAAAGTTTGAACCACTGCGGAGCCATCTCTTCGGTTTCGGCTGGATCACCTTCCCATGCGTTGCCGACAAAAGTGTGGACTTGCATATCGGTAGCGCCATCAGGAAAGACAAAATCATGAATAGCTACTTTTTCGTAAGACGTTGGAGTGACACTAATCTCTTCTTGGCATTCGCGTATCATTGCCTGCTCGATGGTCTCGCCGGCATCCAACTTGCCGCCTACGCCGTTCCATCGCCCGGCACCAAAACCTCGTTTTTTCATAGCCAATAGAATCGCATCATCTTGTACCAGGAGTAGTAACGTGCATATTTTCATATAGCCAGCTCAATGCTTACCGGACAGTGGTCAGAACCTGTGTATTCGGGGTGGATTTCGGCGGCTTTGACCTTATCTTTCAGGCTGCTTGAAACCAGGAAATAATCTATGCGCCAGCCGACGTTGCGTTCACGTGCGTTGGCAAAATGGCTCCACCAGGTGTAGTAGCCATTGCCGTCTTTAAACAGTCGCAGTGTGTCAACGAACCCCGCATCGATAAATGCCTGGAACCCGGCGCGCTCTTCGGTAGTAAAGCCTTTTTTGCCGACATTTGGTTTGGGGTTGGCCAGATCGAGCTCTGTGTGGGCAACGTTTAGGTCGCCACAAAAAACGACCGGCTTGGTTTTTTCGAGTTCTTTGCAGTACGCCAGAAAGGCCGGATCCCAGTGTTTGTGTCGTAACGGAATACGGCTTAAATCGTCCTTGGCGTTTGGCGTATAAACTGTCACGACCCAAAACTGGTCGTACTCGGCGGCAATCACCCGCCCCTCGAGGTTAGGGTTACCGTAGGTGTCACCAGTAACTTTGAACTTTTCAACAATGTGTTTTGGAAACCCGTTGATGATCTGCAAAGGTTTCGGCTTACTTAAAACCGCCGTGCCACTGTAGCCGGCTTTGTCGGCCGAGTACCAAAAGGCATCATAGCCATCGAGTGGTAGCTCGAATTGCTCCGGCTTGGCCTTGGTTTCTTGCAAACACAAAATGTCGGGTTGCTCTTTGTCTAAAAACGGCTGCAGGGCGTCTTTGCGCAGCACCGCCCGGATGCCGTTGACGTTCCACGAATAAATCTTCATAAGAGTAGTATAGCGTCTACGCGTCTGCTCTGCTAGACTAGCAAACAATGGCTTACAAACGTGTGCTTTTAAAACTTTCAGGTGAGCAACTTGCCGGCAAGTATGACGGCGGTATAGATGCGGAACTCGGTGCTTGGTTGGCGAACGAAGTTGCCAAAGTAACCGCGGCTGGTACGCAAGTAGTGATTATGGTCGGTGGCGGCAATTATGCCCGTGGCGCACAACTGGCTGGGCATGGTATCGGTCGAGTAACTGCCGATAATATCGGTATGCTGGCTACTATGATGAACGCTATAGCACTGGCTGACGTGTTTAACCACGTGGACATAACCGCTCGAGCGCTGACAAACATCAAGGCCGACCAAGTGGCCGATCAGTTCACGCATCGCCGAGCTGTAAGCGACCTAAATAAAGGCCGCGTGGTAATCGTGGCGGGCGGCATCGGCCGGCCGTATTTGACGACCGATACAGCGGCCGTTTCGTTGGCTCTTGAACTTGATTGTGAAGTGGTACTAAAAGCGACCAAAGTTGATGGCGTGTACTCCGCTGACCCAGCCCATAACCCAGACGCGCTAAAGGTTGAAAATGTGAGTTTCCAACAAGCGGTTGAAGACAATGCGATTAAAGTCATGGATAAGGCCGCGCTCGGCCTGGCCATGGAGCACGATTTGCCTATCGTCATTTTTGACGCTATGCAGGAAAATAATATCGCCCAAGCTGCCGGTGGCAAACCTGTCGGCACAAAAATTAGCTAGCTATTACCTGCCTGTTATTCTTGGTCTATACCGGGGCATACGTGAAACGGACGATGGTGTGCTTTCAAGGTTCCACGGCAAAGTTCTCCCCTGCATCTCTTTAAAAATAACGAGTGCATCAGCGGCAATCTCTTCAACCGTTTTGCCTTCGGGAAGAAACGAAGCGGGTCGAGCTTCTGCAATATCTTGATGGCCTGTGTCGTAGGTTTCCATAAATACTCCTTTGACAAAATTATGTACCTTATCTTCAAATTTGCAAGATTGGCTAGGGAGGGATTTGCCTTGTCGCCGAGCGCAAAATGCGCTGGCTATGACAACCCGGCTCCGAAGTCGCCGGGCTTCGGGGCGGGGTTTGCCACTGGCAAACCCCGCCCAAATCCCTCCCGGAGCCAAATTAAAAACCCGCAAAAAGCGGGTTCTTTAATTTGGCGGAGAGGGAGGGATTTGAACCCTCGATACCCTTGCGAGTATACCGCCTTTCCAAGGCGGCGCACTAGGCCACTATGCGACCTCTCCTTACGTGACTTGTATTGACGTAGAGATTATATCTTAAAAGATGCAGGAAAAACATTGCGGCTTAGGTGTTCACAGGGTTACACTAGATGAACGATGTCTCTCATAGAACTCCAAGAAGTCAGCAAACTCTATGGTTTCGGCGACGCTACTAACGTGGCTCTCGACGAAGTGTCTTTAACTATTGAGCCTGGAGAATGCGTGGCCGTGATGGGTCCGAGCGGCTGCGGCAAATCAACGCTCATGAATGTAATAGGACTATTGGATCATCCAACCCACGGCGTGTACCGCTTGAGCGGCAATTACGTTAGTCGTTTGCACCAAAACCAACGTGCCAAAATTCGACGCGACAAAGTCGGTTTTATCTTTCAGTCATTTAATCTACTGACCCGTATGACAGCTCTCGAAAATGTAGCCCTACCGCTGCTCTATAAGGGTCAGTCAATCGGGCGAAGAACTCGTAAGGCCTATGAAATGCTTGAGCGTGTCGGCTTATCGGATCGTGGCTATTATTATCCTAGACAGCTTTCTGGTGGTCAGATGCAGTGCGTGGCGATTGCCCGCGCGCTTGTGAACGAGCCGCAACTTATTATCGCTGATGAACCAACTGGCAATCTTGATAGTGCGAGCTCTCGGCTGGTCATGGAGCTGCTTAGTGAAATCCACAAAAGTGGTAACACGGTTATTTTTGTGACTCACAACCCGGAGCTGACACGCTATGCGACTCGCGTGGTGTACATGCACGACGGTGGCATTATCCACGATGAGCATACTAAACTTGGTGAAGTTGGCCGCTACGCGCGGCAAGTGATGTACGCCATTCCTAAAACCACTGAAGAAGATGACTTAGCGGGTGTGTCGGTTCTCATGAAGGCCTTGCCTGGCAAGCACAAGCCCAAGACGCCCCGCAAGAAAACGACCCACAAAAAGACTAACAGCCGAAAGACAGTCAGGAAGAAATCATGAGTACCATGCGCCGCGGCAACATCTTGCAGGCTACCCAAAGCCTTAAAAACGCCAAAGCCCGCAGCTTTTTGACGATGCTTGGAATCGTCATTGGGGTGATGGCGGTAATCTGTGTGGTGTGTATCGGTCAGGGCGTCAAACAACAGATTGGCAACAGAGTTGACCACTTCGGAAAAGACCTTATAACCATTCGACCCGGCAATAACAATGACTCAACGTTTGGAAACGGTGTGCTGCTGGCCAGTCGATTGTCACTTTCCACTTCCAGCTTATTAACTACGAACGATCTAAAAGCCGTTCAAGACACGCCGGGCGTTCGATTGAGTGTACCGCTAAGTACGCTGCCTGGCAGTGCAGAGGGCGATAACCGCGTGGATTCACCCCTAGTTATCGCTACTGGCAAAGACTTGCCGGAGGCGATCAATCAAAAGATAGCCTTTGGCGGTTTTTTCGGTGATGATAACCACCCCAACATAGTTGTACTCGGTCCCAACCTTGCTCAGCAACTGTTTGACGAACGTGTGCCACTAGGACGATCGCTCAATTTTCATGGACAGAATTTTGTGGTTGGTGGCATATTCGCCCCGTTCGATGCAGCGCCCTTTTCGCTGTCGGCTGATTTCAACAATGCCCTGTTTATCCCATTTGCGGCCGCCCAAGCCATTGATGCCAACGCACTAGGCATATACCAGATTCTAGCCAAGCCAGATAAACCCAGTAACGCCCAAGCCGTAGCAAAGGCTATGCAGACTAACATCAACCGCGAACGGGGTGACTCACATGATGTCAGCGTGCTAACTCAGTCCAGCAGCCTAGACGCCTCCAATCAGATTGTTCATCTACTAACCTTGCTAACGGTCGGTGTAGCGGCTATTGCCCTAGTTGTTGGTGGTGTTGGGATTATGGATGTCATGTTGGTGTCGGTGACTGAGAGAATGCACGAAATCGGTCTGCGCAAGGCTATCGGAGCCACTAACCAGCAAATCTTACGTCAGTTTATGACCGAGGCCTTGGTCTTGAGCACTGCTGGCGCGATTATTGGCGGACTATTGTCGTTATTGGTCATTGTAATCTTGCGTTGGTTTACTGGCCTGCACCCGGTCGTGGTCTGGCAGGCATTTGTGCTAGCTATGGGTTTGGCTGTGGTCACCGGTGCCGTCTTCGGCACAGCCCCTGCTCTCAAAGCAGCCCGTAAAGACCCCATCGAAGCTCTGCGAAATCAGTAACTTAGAACAAAGAGAAAATCGCGGCGACACCGGCTACGGCCATAACTAGAGTGGTGGTCCAGCCGACAAAGGTTGTTAGCTTGCGGTTGGCCCAGTGGCCCATAACGTGTTTGCTGCTGCTAAGTTTGACGATGAAGTACAAGATGAATGGCGCCACAATGCCGTTAGCGACGGCGGAATAAATAAGCGCTTTTATAGGGTCGAGGCCAATAAAGTTCATGCCTAGACCGACGAGCATCGAGATGATGATGATGCCGTAAAAGGCGTAGGCCTGGTGCAGACCGCGGTACAAGCCTTCTTTCCAGCCCAAACTTTCGGCGATGGCATAGCTACTGGAGCCCGCTAGAACTGGTATGGCCAAAAGTCCGGTGCCGATGATGCCGATAGCAAAAAGGAAGTAGGTGGCGTTGCCGGCAAAGGGTCGCAATGCTTCGGCTGCCTGGGAGGCGCTAGTGATTTCTGTAATGCCGTGCGGGAATAATATGCCACCACAGGCAGCGATAATAAAGAACATCACGATGTTGCTCAGGAACATGCCGCTCCATATATCTATGCGCATGCTTTTAATGTCGGCCTGGCTGGTGGCACTGCTGCGCTCTTTGACTGTCGTTTTGCCCTGCAAAATCTGCTCTTCTACCTCTTGACTGGTCTGCCAGAAAAATAAGTATGGAGAAATAGTAGTTCCGAGAATAGCGGTGATCAACAAAAACGACGATTTACTAAACTCCATATGAGGAATAAGTGTGTTATGGAGCATACCACCCCAATTGAGATGCGCCAAAATGGCCGAAGCCACGTAGCTAAGTAGCAATAAAGCAAGCCATTTTAGATATTTGGCATAGCGCACATAAGGGGTAAAAATTTGTAGCAGCAAGCTAGTAACTGCAAAGCCAACTACCAGCCACCAAAAACGCAACTGCGGGTTTAGTAGCTGCACGGCCTTGGCCATAGCGCCCAAATCGGCGCCAATGTTGAATGTATTGGCGGCAAAAAGCAGCAGCGTTGCAAATTTCAGAACTCGTCTAGAGTAATAAGTACGTATGTTGCCAGCCAGTCCCCTGCCCGTGACTAAACCGATACGGGCGCACATTTCCTGCACCACAGCCATGAGTGGGAACGTCCAGGCGCTCAGCCAGATTAGACCAAAACCAAACTGTGCACCAGTCTGGCTGTAGGTCGCGATGCCCGATGGGTCGTCGTCGCTAGCACCGGTCGTCAGGCCCGGACCAAGCATGTGCCAGTAATCTCCGGTTTTCTTGACAGCCTTGTTGTTTGGCACGGCATGCAAAATCTGATTACTCACCTGTACGCTCTTATCGAGCATTTCTGCCGGCATCTCAACTCCCTTTGTAATGAGCTGCTCCGCCGTAAGTTTTGGTTTTTTATGTAGTGTCATGATGTTGTATTGCCAACATTGTAGCAAAAAGCTTATGTTTCAAGTAGCGCAATAAGCGGGTCGACCAAGTTCGTGCGGGTAAGAGCGTTTAAAAGTGGCCGCGGAGTATACCTACCAGCAGCATAAACACACCAAAACCTACACAGTACAGGCCGAATGGTCGCAGGCTACGAGTACGGAAATACTTGTCGAGGAATCGAACTGAGAAGTAGGCAGCGATACCGGCTGCTGCCGCACCGACCAGCACCTGCCCGCGTACACCGTTGCCGTTAGAGCCTATAAAGTCAGGTAATTTATATACCCCTGCTGCCAATATGATCGGCGTGGCGAGTAGGAATGAAAAGCGTGCGGCATCTTCGTGATCTAGGCCGCTTCGAACGCCGGCGATCATGGTTATACCAGAGCGTGATATACCGGCAAATAACGCGCCAACCTGGGCTACGCCGACGATTATGGCTCGGCCGAAGCCCAAGTGATCGCTGACCATTCGACTGGTTTTGCTAACCGCAAGCTCGGCGGCGCTGGCATCTTTGTGTGGTTGACGAGGTCGCTCCAACTGACTCTTAGAAATGATTTTATCGCCCTTAATAAGGATAAAACCGTTGATCATAATGAAAATCACTGCGAAAAATGGCTTACCAAACTGGGTACGCAGAGAGTGTTCAAAGATTAGCCCGACAAGCCCAGCCGGTATGGTCGCGGCAATTAAAAGCCAAGCGAGTTTAGCGTCGCTATCATGGCCAAGTTTCCTGGTCTTAAGACTGCGGAAAAATCCCTTAGCGATTCGTACCCACTGTTCACGGTAAAAGATTATAAGGGCTACGGCAGTAGCAATGTGCAGCATAACCAGGAACGACAAAAAACCCGATTCGGTGGCGGTTTCTTGTTTGACTATGTTGTTCCAGCCAAACAGATTTGCGATCAAGATGGAGTGGCCAAGGCTCGAGATAGGAAATAGTTCGGTGACACCCTGTACGAGGCCAAGAATAATTGCCTGAAAATACGTAATCACGCCTCCTAGTGTACCAAACTTTTTGCCAAGCGTTGTGCTATATTATGGATAAAAGTATGAAAATTGCAGTCATCACCTGTTATCACGACCCAGATTATATTCGTGCTCGAACGCTTCGGGCGGGGCTAAAGCTGGTACCGGGCGTTCGCGTCATCGTTATCAAGAACAAACATAAAGGTTTGCTGCGCTATCCAGAGGTAATCTGGAAGACGTGGAAAGCTCGCAAAAACGACAAACCCGATGCCTATTTGCTAACTTTTCGAGGTCAGGAAATACTGCCACTAATACTATTATTGGCTGGCAAGAAGCCGGTCTTTTTCGATGAGTTTATCGTGCCAATTTCCTATGCGACTGGCGAAAACCACCAAAAATCCTTCGGCATTCGTTTGAAGTATTTTTTGGCACGACTGAGCGAACCGATGTACCGCAGCTGGCTCAAACGTTGCCGCGTAATTTTGTCGGATACCCTTGCCCACGGTGAGTTGTCGGCACGCAGCAGCCGCATGAATATGCGCAAATATTTGCCAGTACCGGTTGGTGCCGATGAAACTTTGTTTAAGCCTGGCGCCAGATCTGTCGGCGACAAGTTCCAGGTGTTCTACTATAGCTCTGATATGCAGCCGTTGCATGGCTTCGACACTGTACTCGAGGCGGCCACGTTGTTACACGGCCAGGAAAATATCGAGTTTTTGATTTCGGGCGGAAAAAGGCATTTGAAATCAGCCGTGGCTGCAGCTAACAAACTAGGCGCCAACATTCGTTATGAATCTTGGATAGACTTCGATAAGTTGCCTGCTACGATGCTTGCCTCAGGAGTGTGTCTAGGTGGCCCGTTTGGTGATACCCCGCAGGCCAACAGTGTTATAACTGGTAAAACCTATCAGTCTTTAGCCTGTAGTGTGCCGACTATAGTTGGTTCCAGCTATGCCACCGACGAGTTTTTCGTAAACAAACAAAACGCCTTAGTAGTGCCACAAGCCGATGCTCCTGCTCTGGCCAAAGCCATTACCTGGGCCGCTAAAAATCCTAAAGAACTGCAGCAAATTGGTGGAAACGGCCGAAAGCTATACGACAAGAGCTTTTCAAATGCCGCTATCGCGCAGAAACTTCGGCGTCTTTCCGAAGTAATTTCTTGAGTCCCAATTTATCGCTGGCGTGAACGCTCAGCACAAAGCCAGACAGTAGCAACAAAAAGATGACGTAAGCACCGCGGTCGATGACGTTCGCTGAAACGATATTAGCGGTAGAAACGTGGTGGATGTGCTGCGAAAATACCAAAAACGCCTCTCGAATACCAATGGCGTCTGGCGTAATGGACACGAAGAGCGAAAAGTTCGCAGCGCCGGCGTACGACATAGCTTGGCTGAGGTGTATATGTGGGTTGACGGCTTTTAGCTCGACGTAGTACCAGCCGACAGTAACGACTACTTGCAAGAAGGTTAAAATCATCAGGCCGGCCAGCAAATTAGCTCGCAGTTTCAATTGCGATTGGCGCGGCTGTTTATCACGCTTCATAAACAATCGTATGACCAACCAGCTAGCCCCAGCCACTAAAATTAGCGCCCCTGCAGTCTGCCACCATGGCCGAGTGCCGACAAGCAAAAAGAGCGCGCTATAGAATGCGAACAAGCCGAGTGCTATGAGGCTTACCAGCGTATAGTCTCGGAGTCGCACCTGATGTTTGGCCTTCAGGTAGACGGCTCGCACGCCCGGGCCACTCTGGAGTGGTCCAAAGAAATTGGCAATCGACGAATATGATGTGAGCAGAAAATTTTCCTTTAGACCTATGTGTCGACTGCACAAACGTACGGAAATTCTCGTTATAGCCACTAGTAGCGCGACCATCATGCAATTTAGGAGTAGCACCCACACGACAGTCCACGGGCTGACATGCCTAAGCTGTTGCCAATACTGTGGGTGAGCCTGGAAAAACCGCACGAATAGGACGATGGTTAGTATCAAAATCCCCAGACCTAACAGATTGCGGGCTGTTCGCTTCATTGCCGTTATTGTAGCTTAGAGCAGCCCGAAACACCAATCACCACCAGGGCTTCGGCTGGCCAGTGTATACTAGTACATAATTATATGAGTACAACCGGTCACTGGATTAGCGCGTTTTTTAGAGCCCTTAGATCCAATAAATTATTCTGGATATTCTTCGGCATCTTTATATTCGAAGCTGTCTGGATTGCCTTTTCGGGCGCCTACTCGATGGCCTACGACGAGTATTTTCACTTCGGTATCATCAAGCTGTACAGTCATCAGTGGCTGCCCTTCTTTGGGCACCAACCGGCTGGTGCTGACATGTATGGTGCCGTAGTACGCGACCCATCATATCTGCAGCACTACATTATGAGTTTTCCGCTGCGCATATTTGCTCATTTTGTGCATGGGCAGACAGCGCAAATTATCTTTCTAAGACTATTCGACATAGGCTTCTTCGCTGCTGGCCTGCTGGTGTTTCGCAAAGTTTTTCGGCTTGCCAAGGTTTCCCCACTCGTTAGCAACCTGTCACTCATTTTCTTGACTCTATTGCCGGTGGCTCCTTTTATGGCGGCTCAAATCAATTACGATGACCTGCTGTTTCTGCTGACTGGGCTAACGGTCTGGCTGGCTATATTGGTGGTAGATGAAATCCGCGACCGCGACCACATGCCGGTGCTCAACATGCTACTTCTAGGTAGCGTGGCCATGCTGGCTAGCCTAGTTAAGTATGTATTCTTGCCTATCTTACTCAGTCTCCTGATATATTTAATTGTTTCGATCGTCCGAGAGATTGGCATGCGTCGACTTGATCTATGGACGTCCGTGAAGCGTGGTAGCCACGGTCTATATAGTTGGCGCGGGCTGGCCATAGTGTTGCTATTTTTGCTCAGTTTTGGTTTGTTTTTGGAGCGGGATGGTCTAAATATGTGGCGCTACCACACGCCGTCACCACAGTGCGACAAAGTGCTTAGCGTGTCAGCCTGCCAAGCTTATGACCCTTACGGGCGCAACTATGGCTATAAGCAATCTAATTTGAAAAGCCTAGTATCGCGTAAAGATAAAGGCGATTATCCACTCAACTGGCTGCAGGGCATGCTGCGGTCGTCGTTTTTCGTGGTCAGTAACAAAGAAAATAATTACACTGTTGGGCTGCCTCTGCCGCTAGCATACGCCGCGGGTTACGTTGTAGGAATTGGTGGTGGCCTGTTGCTGGTGTGGCACGCAAGACGGCTCTGGCGGGTTAATCATGCCTACCAGCTATTCATACTGATAATAGTTGTTTATAGCGTGACGCTTTTCGCGCAGAACCTGCGTGATTTTCTGAAACTAGGAGTATCGGTTGCTATACAAGGGCGCTATATGGTGCCGCTACTGCCGCTGGCCTTCGTGCTGGTAGCCGAGAGTGCTCGCGGCATGTTAGGGCGATTCAAACCACGGGTATCCATGATTATTATCAGTTTGCTCTTGATTCTTATGCTGCAGGGCGGCGGCTTCCTGCCCTTTCTGCTGCGCACTCAAGATGCCTGGCTATGGCAAAATGCCTGGGTTTTGGACGCCAACCATGCGGCTCGCGATGTCTTTAGAACTATCGTAGCGCACTATTAACGCTCTAATTTTTGGCGCTTAGTGAGCTCCAGAGTGTTTTCTATAAGTATACGATTGATACGTATAAGATCAGCGATAACACCGAGCGTGAATGACACGAAGGCAGCCGTCAGCAGCACGGTACCAAAGATGAGTGATTGTAGATGGTGTGCCCCGCCCTGGTGGGCTACAAAGTACATGAAGCGGACAAACGGCACCAACCCAGCCAGTAATAATATCCAACCGAGGCTGATGAACAAAGCGTATGGGCGGTACATCACAAAAGCGCGTAAAATGGCAACGCCCGATTTAATAACATGCTCGGCATCGGAGTTGAACAGGCGCGATTCGCGTGTTTTGGCGTTGATGGTAATGGGTACGCTGACGATGCACAGGCGCTTGTTGCCCGCCTGTATGAGCGTTTCCATGGCGTAACTAAAGCGTGTCACAACATTTAGCTTGAGGGCAGCTTCTTGGCTGTAGGCGCGGAAGCCGCTGGGAGCGTCGGGCAGATCGGTGCCGGCTGCCAGGTTTAGGATATTAGTGCCGAGCCGCTGCAACAGTTTTTTAGTTTGCGAAAAATGGTCAATTTTGTGTACCTGTCGGTCGCCAATTACCATGTCAGCTCGTTTTTCTAAGATAGGCTGAACTAGCTCAGAAATGGCGCTGCCAGGGTACTGATTATCACCGTCTGTGTTGACGATGATGTCGGCGCCGAGCTCTAAGCATTTTTGCAGCCCGTCACTAAATGACTGTGCCAGACCGCGGGTGCGAGCATGGTGCACAAAGTGCTTTACGCCGAGCTTTTTAGCTATGGCAATCGTTTCGTCGCTTGAACCGTCATCGATTACCAAGACTTCAATTTCATCGATACCGTCGATCTTTTTGGGAATATCGGCTAGTACGAGCGGCAATGTCTCGGCTTCGTTCAGGCACGGAATCTGTACAATCAATTTCATTAAAAAGTCTCTTTCCTCTGTTTGATTATAGCAAATCGGCTGCAGATTAGCTTTCGGGCAATCAAAAAACCACCGGTTACCCAGTGGTTTTTTTGATTTGAGCGCTATTTTAGTAGCGGTCGCGGCGGAAATTGTCGCCACCACCGTTGCGCGGACCGTTAAAGTCGCGGCGTGGGCGGTCTTCTTGTGGGCGAGCTTCGTTTACAACGATAGCGCGGCCTTGGACGTCAGTACCATTGAGCTGCTTGATAGCGGCTTGAGCGGCTGCGTCGTCCTCGAATTCAACAAAGCCGAAGCCTTTTGAACGGTTGCTCTCGCGGTCGATGATAACCTTGGCGCTAGCCACGGTACCAAATCCAGAGAACATCTCTTCGAGTCCTTGGTCGTCGATTGCCCAGGGCAATGAGCCGACAAATAGTTTAGTTGCCATTAATGCTTTCCTTTTCTTGGTCTCGAGGTAAGCTGGCAACCCAGTTAGCTGCTCCTCTAATGAACCGATTTACTTCTTATTAATTTGCTAGAACCGATTATCGAATGACTCTCTTAAGCAGCTTATTCTAGTAACGTAAATCTTACCACATATATTCCTGTTCCACAAGCAGTTTGCACCTCTATAGGCTTGTGATGTTTAGCACGCTGCTTCAGTGAGAATTTTCGCAGCCAAGCTTAAGCGTAATCAGCTAGGCTAGATAAACACGTATAAAGCGTGCGTAAAAATGCTAAGTAAGTGAGGAGCAACATGAAAAGACTACACATACTTAACAAACCAACATCGGTGAAAGAACTCAAAAGCCTTGATTTAGACAAATATAACGACAGCACTTGGCTGAAAGCCGAGAAGCTACAGGCTCGGCGCTGGAAGAAATTTAAGCAACAGCTGGCTTAAGCAGTCCGTTCTGTTTCTAGGTTTCACCTAAGCGGCTATTTCCGAGCGACCGGCAGTGTATATTTCAAGGGCGGCACGAGTGGCTGGCGTCAGTTCCAAGTTAGCCACTTGCTCAGGTGGTAGCCAGGCTACTTCCGAAACTTCTTTTCCATCTGGTACGGCCAAGCCACTAAGGGCAATGCCAGCCGAAAAAGATGTTACCCGACCCTTGCGGGATCCGTTATCCTTGAACCTATCGGTGTGACAATAAAGAGCCGTATGGCCCACGCTAGCTTCAATCCCTGACTCTTCACGAATCTCTTCCTCTAACACCTCTATCGGAGATAACTTAGGTTTGTCGTTTGTCTTTCCGCCCGGAAACTCCCATAAGCCTACGTCGTAGGAGTTCTCAATCGAACGGCGCGCCAACAAAAGCTCTCCAGCTTTGTTTGCTATGATGCCACGGACTACAAATATGTATTCTTCGCCAAGGGTACGCATGTTGCTATATTTTCTACTACCGCCGTTATACACCTAAATATCCAAAATGAAAAGCCTATAACGGGCTGTTTTCTGCCCCTAACTAGCCGAAAGAACGGACTTACTTGGTATAATGAATTTGAAAGAAGGAATATCCTATGAAGAAAATCGTTATAATTCTGTTGTCCGCAGCTGTCGTAGGCCTCGGTAGCTGGGTAATTTATGATCACAACAAAACCACTTCGAAAGATACGACTGGCCCGGGATCCGTCGCGTCACAACCAAGTGCGACCACGCTTAACTTCAATAGCCGCGGACTGACTAAGGTTGGCCCCGATATCTATAACCAGACCGACACAACCGAGCTTATATTGTCTAACAATAACCTGACTTCACTGCCCTCACAGATGGGTAATCTGACGCATTTGAAAGTACTAAAACTCGACCACAACCAACTGCAGGGTTCGCTGATTGCCGAAATACGCAAAATGCCCCTGGAAACCCTAGACGTTAGCTATAATCCCATGACGGGTGTGCCTGCCGAGATTGGACAACTGTCAAGTTTACGAACATTGGACTACAGTCACAACAACATCACAGCCCTACCGAATGAGATCTCAAAACTGACACAGCTACAACAACTTAATCTGACCGGAAACCCGCTAAGCGCGGCTCAGATCAGCCGCCTCAAGGCCGAGCTGCCAAACACCACTATCGTATTCTAAATAACTGTCCGGCCCAGCTAATGGGGTGTGATGCGTGTCACAGTTTGGCAACCAGCGTGCGCCTATAGTGGAAGCATATAAGGGAGTTAATGCCATGAGTGAACCGACAGATAGCGTACCAGTAGAAGCCGAAACAAAATTAAAGAAGTCTTGGTGGGGTCGCCGACCATTGTGGCAAAAGATCGTTACGATTGTTGTTCTGTTCTTTGTAGCCTTGGTGGTTATTGTAAATGTAGCCGCCAGTGGGGCTGTTAAGGTCAGTAACGAGTTTATCAAGGATATCCAGAACCAACGAACTGACGCGGCTTATTCGCTGCTCTCGAAAGAAGCTGCCCAGGCAACTCCTAAGGATCAATTTGCGGCCGTGGTTGATAGGGTTGGCCCGCTGCTCAAATCTGACACGAAAATGACTAGCAAAGAAGTCAATGGCGAAACTGGAAGTTCAGCCACATCTAAAGTAACCTACGAGATCAAAGGCACTGACGGTATAACCTACAAAGTAACCGTTAATCTTCTAAAAGAAGATGGTAAGTGGAAAGTTCTCAACTTCGATAGCACCTCCAAGTAGCTAACTTGCAGTCGCACTAAAACATCCCGTCACGGTGACGGGATGTTTTAGTTTGTAGTCAAAGGTTTGAGCCGATTTGTCGTCTAAAACTCGTCAATGATCAGCTTTTTCATTTGCATCATATTGGCATAAGCATTTGGCCTCTTCATAAGCTCTCCCATATTTTCAGGAACTACTTGCCAGCTTAGGCCATATTTATCCTTGCACCATCCACACTGCTGAGCTTCCGGCACGCTAGAGAGCTTCTCCCAGTAATAATCTATCTCGGCCTGGTCTGCGCAGCTAATTACAAATGAAATAGCCTCGCTAAACCTAAATTCAGGTCCAGCATTAATGGCAGTAAACCGTAGACCGCTGAGCTCAAAATCGATAGCCAAGGGTTTGCCGGCCAGCTCAAGTTGAAAATCGGCAAGCCCTTCGTCGGCACTTTTAGGATAATACTCAGTGGAGACTATTCTACTTTCTGGAAAAACCGATACGTAGTATTCGACGGCCTCTTTAGCGTTGCCATTAAACCATAGACACGGTGTTATCTTTTGTTGCATATATAGCCCCCTCATAAGTTTACTTAGCGATGGTTCAATTATATCAAAAAGCCCAGTAGCGTTAATGCTTTCCGGGCTTTCTGTAGTTTATAATCTTGGCTCCGGGGAGAGGGTTCGAACCTCCGACCTGGGGATTAACAGTCCCTCGCTCTACCGCTGAGCTACCCCGGAATATGGTTGTATGTATCCTGAAATACAGATGTCATTCTACCGTTTTATGGCCTAAGTGTAAATAGTCGCCGGCCTGGTTGCTGTACTGCCGATTTTATTAAATAGTTTGCATATGGCTACGTGTGAGGTGTAGTATTGCAATTTGTCAGAAGTGGTGATATTACTAAGCGTAAGAGATTTAAGATAAACATCATGTCTGAAGCATTAGACCTAAACGAATTCCCAGATAGTTTTTCTCCCTACTTCACAGAAGAGCCTGCTCCTGTGGCTGTCTCCCCGCCAGAGTTACACCTGGTACCAGATTTGGACGTGCCACAAGACCATGAGGTTGTCGTTGATACGTCCGACGAAGCGGCCGCCGATGCTCAAGTATTATCCATGGCGGTCTATGTGGGTGGCGAGAAGTATTACGAAGCAGCAGATCCCGGTTACAAGAAATATTTTGGGCGAGACACGGCTATATCGGGTCTAATGTCTGGTGATAGAGAAATGCTCGAGGCACAGCTAGAGTATGCCTCGCCGCGCATAGGCAAGGTTCAGGATCCACTAACCGGCGAAGAGCCGGATAAGCCCCCGCACGAGTGGGAAGGCATCGAACAAAATCACGGACTCCTCACCACCTATAATGCCTGCGATACGGCAGCCCTATACCTGCAAACCGCCGCGGCACTTATAGAAAGGGGCGGCAAAGAAGTGGTTCAGAAGTACGCCGAAGATATCACGGCGACAACGCGCTATATCATGCGTCATGTTAACGCCCAGGGTCTTTTCATAGAAGATCCAATGTTTTCTGGCTCAACCAACCCTGATGGTCGTCAGCGACATTTCGGACTAAAAAAGACTGACTGGGCAGACTCTGAGCTAAATCGGGCAGATCCGGACAAGCGTGAACCCAACTACCCTATTGTTTACACAGTAGCTCATTTTCAAAACGCCAACGCGCTGGAACGTATCGGCAAAGATACGGGCAATGAGCGGATGGTTCGCTACGCACGTTATATGACCGAAGCTGGTCTGCGCTACCTCTGGAACGGCGATCATTTCGTAAGCGCCGTGGACGGCGATGGTGCGATTGATGCCCCGAGTAGCGATTCACTACACGCGCTGCTTTATATTTCTCCCAGCCAATTACCGCAGGGTTATGCCGACAAGATTCAGGCATATATGAAACAGCTAGAAACGCCTGCTGGCTATCAGTGTAACCTCCCGGCAGCTGATGATGTTGATCCGTATCACATGCAGGTATGGCCACACCAGCAAGCGCTTCTGAACGCCGCGGCCCTTAAGTTCGGATTGTTCGAAGCGGCTGATGTGACGCGGCGCGTAACACCTTTCTTTGTGCCAAAGCTGGGTATCTTTCCAGAGTGCATCGACCCCAACACACTTCAGCCGAGCGGTAATATAAAGCAACTTTGGGCTATAAAGGCCTATCTGTACTTTCTGCACCCTGAGCGGTCGCAGCTGTATTAGCTATTTTGCCAGTATTAATATGTTTTAACGGCGTTAAAAGGAGCGCTGGTGATAGATGTTATTTGCGGGTCGGTTGGCGTTTCTTAGGGGGCTGCTTTTTGGGTTGCTTGGTCGCCTCTTTGATAAGGTTGCCAACTGTTTTTACTGGTTTGGCGGCTTTGTATACCTTGCCAGTTAGTCGTCGGCCAAGTTTGCCGAGTTTGTGGTGTGCCAAGATCTGCTCGAAGGCCGTTTCGTAGCCATCGGTCATCTTTTGCAAGGAGAAGTGGGCTTTGACGTGGTCTCGGCAGGTTCTTCGGTCGATTTTGTTTATCTTGTGTACTGCGTCGATCATCTCGCCTACGCTATCAACTACAAAGCCGGTTTTTCCATCTATAATTACCTCTGGGATAGATCCGCGACGCAATGCGATAACCGGTGTCCCACAAGCCATGGCTTCGACCATGGTCAAACCAAACGGCTCCTCCCACTGGATAGGCATTAGCAAGGCCTTGGCTTTCTGAAAATATGGCCAGATTTTTTCGTGCTCGATGTAGCCCAGATACAAGATTTTGTCGTTCAAATACGGTTTTATGTACTGATCGAAGTAGCCTTGAGAGCTCGGAAATGTTGGCCCGATGATGAGCAAACGACTATTGGTTGCTTCGGCAATTTGCACAGCCTCTTTAACGCCTTTTTCGGGCACGATTCGCCCGGCTAGTAGCAGATAATCTTCGTGCTCTGCAGAAAACGGGAACAATTCGGTATCTACCCCGTTATAAATAGTGGCCGCGTAGTTTAAGTCGGGCGCATCGCGCCGTTGGTTCTTGGATATCGATACAAAGTGCTGGTTCGGCGAGCCGTATAACTCGAATATCTCGCGGTACCATGGAAACACCGGGTCGTTTAGCGAATATACGACGGGTATGTTTTTGAACTGTTGGGCGAGCGGCAGAGCGATTTCCGGGTGATGAAAGTACAGCAGGTCATACTCGCCCAGGCGAGCGCCCTCGAACATGTTCTGGGCCAAAAAGTTGTCCCAAAGTGCCGGGACGTAGTGGTTAAATTCCTCGCTTTTCGTGAGAAGTTCCTGGAATTCTGCTTGGTTTGTCGCTAGAGGTCGCAAATTGAGTGATTTGACCGGGGTCTTGAGCTTTGAACCAGTGGGTGCAAAAAAGTCGACCTGGTGCCCACGCGCGGTTAGACCTTCGGCTAGCGCTACCGCTAAGTCGATCGGTGCGTAAATCATGTCTACGGGTCGTGGCACTGGCAAATAGCCGCGAACCATCATAGCGATTTTCATACGTCTCTTATACAACCCTCATTTGGTATTCTCTATTATCCGCTCTCTCAAGGTGTTTTGCAAATGTTTGCTTATGCTTAGCGCGGCTTAAGCGTGCGATTTATATCGCGCGTCGCGTCGCGTTCTTTTAGAACACGACGCTTGTCATACAGCTTCTTGCCCCTGCCGACGGCAATCCGTAATTTGATGTAGCGGCCACCGGTCAATAGCTCGGTTGGAACGATGGTGTTTCCCTGCTGCTTGGCGGCAATCAAGGCGTCGATTTCTTTGCGCTTGGCTAAGAGTTTACGGTTGCGGGTCTGTTCCTGCTCGGTTAGAGGTGCGGAATTAGTGCCATTAACGGAGGCGTTGAAGAGGTATAGCTCATTATCTTTGATGGTTACATAGGCGCCGCGCAGCTGGCCGTGACCCATACGCAAACTTTTGACCTCTGCCCCGGTTAGCTCCAAACCCACCAGCAAAGAATCGCCGAGCGCGTAATCGTGTCGCGCCCGCCGGTTGCTAATAACCTTCGGCTGGTTTGCTTTCTTCTTTACCATACTGCCTACATTGTACCGGATATGGTTATATAGACAAAATGTAATTTATGTGCTATAATGATACACCATGAAATATCGGCCTATTCCTGAGGTGTACGAAGCGCAACTGCGGGCGTCATATCCCGATGAGACGATTGATCAATTGACCCGTGACGTGCGGTTTGCTGACTTATCTGAGCAGCCCGGCGAACGCATTCCATACGCTCGCCTGAACGAGGGTGCGAGCACGCCCCTTGTGTTTGTGCCGGGTTTTGGTGAAAGTATTGTTAATAAAGCCTCGTTTGCAGCCGAGCTCGCGACGCGCGGTTTCGATGTCATTTTGCCTGGTCAAAACCGTAAGGGCATGTTGAAAGACAAAGCAGAGGGACGCCTACCAACTGGCGCTCAGGCTCGGAATGTCGAAGCAGTTTTGCGTGCAGAGAATCTGCTCGGAACGACGGTCGACTTTACTCCACACAGTTACGGTGGACTGGTATTTGAAGCTCTGGTGCGGCGTGTCGCTAAACATACTCCTGATTATTTCCAGGATTCACGGGCTGTTTTACTCGCTTCGAGCGGCGTACAGCAAGAGGCGTCGCTGCCGGGTCTTGTGAAGCGATGGCTCGCGTTCTTACCCTCTGAGCGGGATGCGGACTCACAGGAATTCCCTGACCGGGATGGTGTTACGGGCAAAGCTAGCGCACTCACTCTACTCGCGAACGTACCTCGTAGTCTTGGCGAGGCACGCGACTTGTATAAAAAACGGCTCGATTTTCCCTATCTTATCTCTAAGGTAGGCTCGGTCGCTATCGTTAATTACGCTGAAGATGCCATGTACCCCGATGCCTTCTTGGAGCCTGGTATTGCAGACGCAATGAATGCCGGCTGCGCCGCTTGGTCTCCGGTGTCGCTAGATATGATGCCCGATGGCACGATTCGCAGTGGTCGCGGCGCAACCCACGATGACGAACAGTTCAACCCGTCACGTGTCGCTGGCGCTTTGGCTCGCGTATTATTGCCAATAAACCAATAAATCGTTCGAAGCTAGAACAATCGTGGTCATTATTTGTTGACCGTGAATTCCTGGCGGGCGATGTTCCAGATATCCGGCTGGTGCAAGATAACCTTGCGGTAGTACCAATATTCGGCGCCCCAGAGGTCAATGGTCTTCATGCCGGTTCCCTTGCCGTAGGCTATACGGTGCTTGAATCTCGTCGCGTCCAGTGATTTGTTTTGCTCTGCCAGGCTGGTCTGCGGCACACCCTTACCTTTTGGTGCCCATGGCTCTGCCTGGAGCTCATGTATAACTGTGTCCTTACCCCAAATTATTTTTTCGGTACCGGCTAAGAATGCGTAGAACCAAGCCGGGAATGGGTATTCGATATAGCGGTGCGTTATGGTAGCATCCCAGACGCGTTTATAAACCGAAACGCCGAATTCATCGGGAATGGGCTGGTTTAGAGGTGTGCCAAGCGCGTTGTTGCTGCGAGCGATTATTACGGTGTGATTAGGATCTAGACGTTTAACCAGGTTAAACTCGTCGATTAGCCGTTGCCGACTGTAATTGGTACAAGTGCCAAAGACAGATAGAAAATATTCATTTTCGAGCTGATAGCTGTCCAGACTTGGTGAGTTTTTGTAGCGGTTAACGACCGTGCCAATAAACGTAGCCAGCTGAGGCTGCCAGGTTTCAACCGGTTCGTTTGCAGCCCAAGATGGCATGTGGCATTCGGGCCAACGAGGCTGTCGCAAGCCCAGGGCTAGGCTAATTTTGGCTCCACGTTGTTCGGCCATGCGAAATTCCCAATCGAGTTGGCGGAAGTCGTAGCGCCCAGGCTTTGGCTCTGTAGCGTCCCAGTAACTGGTTAATCGTATGTGGCGAACCTGCAAATCATCGAGTATGGCGGCATAAGTCTGCTGTGGGTCAACGCCCAGGTAGCTGGCATAGCTTGGAATGAAAGTCACGCCCATTGTCATTGGTACATTGCGCTCACTCCAGATGTACCAACGAGCAATACCGTACATACCCAAAAGTGTTAATACGGTTAAACCCGCGAAGATTGTGACGATTTTGTGCCACCAATTCTTACGCCAGTAGGCGACGGGAAAGCGCTTAATTTTATCGGCTATTAGGAAGAACTTTTTGGTTTGGCGTGTCATACTAGGGTCAGTGGACGATTTACGCATTAGTTTAGTTATACCAGCTTACAACGAAGAGCGCCATATCCGCTCATGCTTAGATTCGGTCGCAGCTCAGACTGTCAAGCCTTACGAGGTGATAGTAGTCAACAATAATTCGACCGACAGCACCACCGAAATAGCATCTTCATACGACTTCGTAACGCTTATCCATGAATCAAAACAAGGCATAATTTTTGCGCGCAACGCGGGCTTTGCGGCGGCCCATGGTGATATTATCGCGCGTATTGATGGTGATTCTATTTTGCCAAAAAACTGGATGGAATATGTGGGTCGGTTTTTTGTCGATCCTCGGAATGAAAGCTATATAGGAATCACGGGTACTTTGTATTTTGTCGATCGCGGTTTTCGAAACCTATGGACCGCACTACACCGTATAAGTTATTTCGGCGTTGCAGCGCTAGTTTATTGGCGTCAGGTTTTTTATGGCGGCAGTATGGCGTTTAGAGCTTCTGCCCTGCCGCATGTGTGGAAGTATGCCAAAGACACTACTAACATCCACGAAGATGTGGACCTAACTCTGGCTCTGGCGTCGCTTGGCAAGGTAGCTTACCGTTCGGAACTGCGTGTTGGCGTTTCCTATCGTGGCACCGTGAACGGGTCGAAGAAAATGCTTAGGTATCTTGTGATTCTCGTGAGCTTTTGGCGCTATCGACCACTTGTGCGGCGGTAGGAGTAGTGGATGATTTCTTACCGAGGTTAGTAAGTTTACGGTAGGAGTTGGTTTGTTGAACAATGCCTATGTAGCGCTTGTAGTGTGCTATGACATACATGATTACGAAGTAGAGCGCGATAAGAACCACCCAAGCCACAATAGTGGCAGTAGTACTTCTCATTAAAGACGAAAAAGCGTAGCCTAACCCCAAGAAATCTATTGGGTTTACATACCCCCATTGGCCAGAGGTTATAGCTTTGGCTGTGATTAAAACGAGATGGAAAACGCCGCCACAAAATATGGTTCCAACAAATGTTTTCGCGACCAAAATGCCGAATTTACGAAGACCTTGTAGCATAGGCCATATTATATATTACATTTTGATTAGCTGGCGTTTTCGGTTTGCCAGCGACCGTTTGATTCCTGGAACGGCTTGCAGTTGCCCCACAAGCCTTTATTTGCCTCTTTAGCGGCGGCTTGATCGGCTATAAATTCTTGCGATTTGGTAAATGGAAACTGAGTGTATGCGAAGGCATAGCCGTTTTTGAGCAGCTCGGCCTCGAGCAATCGGCCGTCTGGCAAATAGACATAGCGGAGCAAGCGGTTGTAGCGGTCGCGGTTGGTGCTTTCCGGGTCAGAAGCCAGGCGCACTCGTTGGTCACCAATGGTGTTTTTGGTATAGGCCGCAGCGGCTGGCCCGTAGCACTGTACTGGCGTGTTTGGCTTGTGGGTTTCGGGCGTATCAACCACTATAAAACGGATCGTCTCGACCTTGCCGTTCATGTTTACGGAAATGGTATCGCCGTCTACAAAACGGGCGATACTATACAGTCCTGGTTGGCTGGTGACCACCTCTTTCTTGACCGTTCCAAACCAACCAAACTGTTGGCCAAGCGCCACAAACAGAGCTGCCAATATGACCAGCAAGCTTACGCCATGTTTACGTCGCAATCGATAACGCATTTCTCTTAGTATAGAACGAAAAGCTGCTGGTTGTTAGGCGGCGGACAACAAAACACGAGCCACAGTATCGCGGATAATCTCTGGTATGCGTCCCGCGTCCAAAAGTGATTGAGCGGTGGCGGTGAGCCAATCTTTTTCATCGTGTAATAGAGAGCCTGCAATGCGGCGAATCTGTTCTTCCGAACAGTGTTCAAGCGGCGAGGTGACATAGTCTTTGCCGCCAAAGTTAAAAGTGTGGGTCAGTAGATCGTAGGCGGCATCGCTTAGATCAGGTTTTTGCACGCATTCATCCATAAAATAGAGGGCACCCGCACGGTATTCTGGACTGACATCAGCACCCAACAAGCGAGGCATATTAGTAAGTTGACTTGGCTGGCCCATACCTTGTCTCCGTTTGGTTTGTTCCTGAGCCTAGTTATATGCCTGGTTTCGCTATGCGTCAACACTTTTACGAAAAATTACAAAATTACATCGTTAGCGAGTTTTCTGGCTGCGATGTTTTTGGTAACTTCTGAGCCCGAGGGCATGAAGCAGCGGACCGCCAAGTTCACGTGCCGCGGCATTTGATTCACAAATCTCGGATATACCGCGCCTGATTCTGTAGGCATCGGTTTGGCAAATAGAGGCCAAGGCATGCGTTGCCAGAGTGTCGTCTTGATCTGGTGAACCATAGGCTTGTTCGCATAGAAAAGATTCCAAATCCTGCCATTCTATGGGGTCTTTGCTGCCACATGACTCAACTACTATGCCGCATAGTTCATTGAATTCACGATCGGTGAAAGTCATCAGAAATCGATTCCTTTGTTGGCTAGGAACTTGTCATCGAAATGATGTTTGATTTTGGTCATGTTGGTGGCAATGTCCACTTCACCCAAAAGGCTACTTGGGAAATTACGGCCAGTCAGACAGAGGTTGGTACCGGGCGCCCGTTTTTCGATGAGATTTCTCAGCTGAGCCTCGGTCAACAGGCCGTCGTGAACGGCATTACTAATCTCGTCACAGATAACTAGCTGGTATTTGCCATTGGTAGCACATTCCAGGGAGGTTTGATACGTTTCCAGCGCGGCTTGCTTGTGCTGGGCTGGTGTTACTTGTTTATGGCTTAGTTCGCCGGCCGCGTAAAACCCCTTACCACCCTTATAAAACAGCAGCTGGTCCTTATAAATTGGCAGGATATCGCGTATGAAGACGTGCTCGCCAACTCCCCAATATTTGATAAATTGGATGAACGCGACATTCCAGCGGTTACCGAGGGCGCGCGCCATCAGGCCTAGCCCAGCACTGGTCTTTCCCTTGCCTTCGCCGGTATACACCACCACGACCGATTCTTTGGTCTCGAAATCATCGAACGCCATGCCTAGATTGTAAGCTATTCGGCTTCGTCAAGCGAGATATTGCCGATAGCTTTGATAGCTTTGGCACGCTCCAAGAATACTTCCAAACTCCGAACACGTTTTTTAAACCCGATTTCTTCGGCTTCAGCTTCACTGATATTCCTACGTCCGCCACGTGCTGTGAGGTCGACGTGGCGTGGATCGCGCTTCAAAGCTCGCATAGTGGTAGCGTCAAACCAGTAATTCTTGCTTGTCTGACGATCAGTAAGCCGTCGCCATGGTGAATCTTGACCGGCTGATTCCGGATTTTCGGCAAATTGTCGTAATGCCAACAGCCGAGTGGCCGGTCGGCTCATAAGCCAGTTGACGTCTATTCGTAGTTGGTTGATGAGCGCGCTATCAGCGTCCTCGTCAAATTCGAACGAAGGCGCAAGTTGTTCGACTTCGCTGAACTCGGCTTGACCGATCGCTTCTGGGTCCACAGTCATATCCTTCGCCTCCTATCATAACTATAGTGTAGCTAATCTGTCGATTAGCTGTAAACATGATTTATCGCACAGCTTTAAACGAGTTTGGCGGCCTTTAGAGCCTCGTCGATTTTGGGGCGGTCGAATCCGACGATAATCGTGCCGTTAATCTCGAGAACTGGTATGCCGGTTTGGCCAGATTTCGTCATAGCTTCGTTGGCGAATGCCATGTCGTGCTCGACGTCTTTATCGGTGTATTTAACACCAAGTTTATCTAAATACTCTTTGGCTAGGTGGCAAAAGGCGCACCAGTTGGCACTGTAGACGGTAACTTGATTCATAAATGTAGTAACCCTTTCTTTTACTATATTTAGTATAGCATAGGTCTTGCGAGTACAACAACAGAGATGTTATACTGCGAAATGAATGAACAAAACAAGCAAGCCAGCGCCAATTACGCCGACTTCTAAAGCGGGTGGTTCGACGGCTGAAAAAGACGCCCGTTTATCGGCTGCAGCCCAAAGCAACTTTTTAATAGCCGTAACTAACATGAGCTGGCAGCTAGCCATCGTGGTGCTTATACCTTTTGTGGGCGGCTTTAAGCTAGATGAACATCTACACAGTTCACCGCTCTGGACTATCGTTGGATCCGTGCTGGCGATTGCCGGTATGGTATTGGTTGTGTGGCGCCAACTGCAAATAGTCACGCCAACGGTGCTCACGGACAAAGGAGCACGCAAATGATTTCGCTATTCGCCGACAGTGGTCCAGCCATCCATGTAGCTCCAGGTGGCGTCTTCCATATAGGCAGTTGGGTTATTACCAACTCAATTCTCTACGGCTGGGTCGCTAGCGCCATATTGACCATACTGCTGGTCTGGACGGCTCGGCGCGTTATCGTGAAGCCGCGAGGTGGTTTTGTACAGTTTGTGGAGGCCGGCGTCGAATTTATCCGGAATTTGGTCGAAAATGCTTTTGACGATAAGCGAATCGCCCGAAAATACGTGCCCTACTTCGTGACCCTGTTCTTCTTCATTTTGTTCAATACTTGGTTCGGTTTGTTGCCGGTAGTTGGCGATGGTTTTCACTCGGGTGATACACCGCTGTTTCGGCCATTCACTGGCGACTTAAACAGTACGTTCGCTATGGCCATCGTGACTATGGTGGTGGTGTATACGGCGTCGATACGCGAATCGGGCGGCCTCAAGAAATATATAAAGCACTTCTTTGTCGGCAGCCCCAAAAATCCGCTGTATCTCATCATCGCCCTGCTTGAAATGTTCACTGACCTGACCCGCGTTGTGTCTCTGAGCCTTCGACTTTTTTTGAACGTGGCCATCGGCGAAATGGTTATCGCCGTCTTTAGCTACCTAGGCCACTTTGCGGCACCACTGACAGCCCTGCCCTTTACGCTCATCGAGCTTGGTGTGGGCGCGCTGCAGTCATATATTTTCGTTATCCTCGGTGTTATGTATCTGGCTATCGCCGTCAATCATGCCAATCATGATACGGCGCATGGCGAAAAGGACCACTTGACCGAAGATGAGCAACCTGAAACAATAGGCCTAGCGCCCGGGAGCGCCCGTGGCTAGACTCATCGTGGGTAAAAACGTAATAGAAGTTATAAATAAGGAGTAATAATAGGATGGCAATTTTTGCAGACGCAGTAAACTTAACGGTTGTTGGCAAGGGCTTGATGGTTGGCCTGGGCTTTATTGGACCATCAATTGGCATCGGCCTGATTGGTGGCAGCTACTTGAAATCAGTCGGTCGCAACCCGGAAGCAGCTAAGTTCTTCGGGCAGGCATTGGTCTTTGTGGCTATTGTCGAGTTGTTCGGACTGCTAGCCTTCGCATCAACATTCATCGTTAAGTAAGGAACCCCTAATGGGTATATTGTTTACACAATTTGGGGAGAGCTCCTCTACTGGCATCGGTGCGCTGGGCGTCGATGGCAAGGCCTTGGTAATCCAACTGGTGACCTTCGTGCTGGCGTTTTTGGTACTAAAGCGGTTTGCTTTTAAGCCGATCATGAGAGTGCTCGATGAGCGTCGCGAGACTATCGAAGGTGGAGTGAAGCTTGGCGAGAAAATGAAGAAAGACCAAGCGGCTTTAGAAGCCAAGATAGCCGAAGAATTGCATAGTGCCCGAAAACAAGCGGATGCCATTCTGGCTGGCGCGCACGATAGCGCTCGTCAGGTTGTTCGGGATGCTGAAGACAAAGCTCGCGCCAAAACTGCTGGCGTGCTTGCCGAGGCCAACGCCCGGATAGCTCAAGATACGGCCCGGGCACGCATGCAGCTCGAAAAAGAGCTGGTTGGCTTAATATCGGATGCCACAGAGGTGATCATCGGCGAAAAAATTGACGCCAAGAAAGACGCGGCGCTTATAGACCGTGCGCTCAAGGAGCAACGAGTCGCCTAATGAAGACATCACGTACACGTATTGCCAGTAGCATCGCCGACCGAACACTCAAGAGCGGTAGCTCAAAGGAGTACGCCGGGAAGATTGCGGCTTATTTATTGTCGGAACGACGTCTGAGCGAGCTCAATTCGTTGCTGCGCGACATTCAGGCCGATTGGGCTGAAGCTGGTTACGTAGAGGTGCTTGCCCATAGCGCGTTTCCCCTGTCTGCAGGCGTCAAAGCGGACATCATTCAACAGATTAAAAGTGTCTATCCAGATGCCAAGAAGATTGTCGTAACCGAGGTCCATGATCCAAAAGTCATCGGCAGTGTTCGCTTAAGCCTGGCAAACCAACAATTGGATCTGAGCATCGAGGCCAAATTGAATAAATTCAAACAGTTAACGACCGCCGGAAAGGATTACTAGTGGCTGACGTATCAATAACAGAATTATCAAATGACATTCGGGCGGCAATTGCCGAGCTGAAAACGCGCCCCGAGATCGAAAGCGTTGGCGTGGTCACCCGTGTTGGCGATGGTATCGCCTGGATTTACGGCTTGAGTAAAGCCGGTTATAACGAGATGTTGGAGATCGACGGTGTGGATGGTCAAAAAGTGACTGCATTTGCCTTTAACCTGGCTGAAGACGAAATCGGTGCCGTGCTGCTTGGCGACGACACTAACGTTAAGGCTGGCGCCAATGTGCGGCTTTCTGGCCAGGTACTTGAAGTGCCGGTTGGTCCTGAGCTTATAGGCCGTGTGGTCGACCCGCTTGGTAACCCGATTGACGGTGGCGAGCCCATCAAGGCAAAACTAAAAAGCCGTGTTGAACGCCCCGCACCCGGTGTGCTGGACCGCAAGCACGTCAGTGAACCGCTTATGACCGGACTGGTGGCTATAGACGCCATGGTGCCTATCGGTCGTGGCCAGCGTGAGTTGATCATCGGCGACCGTCAGACTGGCAAGACGGCTATCGCGGTGGATACTATGGTAAATCAGGCTCGCCAAAAGACAGGCGTCATCAACGTCTATGTGGCGATTGGACAGAAACTTTCGAAGGTCGCTGCTCTGCAGGAGAGATTGAAGCGCGAAGGTGTAATGGATCAGACTATCATTGTCGCCACTAGCCCAGCCGACCCAGCCGCCATGCTTTATTTGGCACCGTATGCTGGTGTCGCCATGGGTGAATATTTCCGGGACAACAAGCAACACGCCTTGATCATCTACGACGACCTCACCAAGCACGCTGCGGCTTATCGCCAGATGTCTTTGTTGCTCAGGCGCCCACCAGGTCGCGAAGCCTACCCTGGCGACGTGTTTTATTTGCACTCACGTTTGCTGGAGCGCGCCGCTAAGCTATCTGACAAACTCGGTGCTGGATCACTAACTGCCCTGCCGATCATCGAAACGCAGGCCGGCGATATCGCGGCGTATATCCCAACTAACGTCATTTCCATTACCGATGGCCAGATATTCCTAGAAACCAGCCTGTTTTACCAAGGTATCCGACCGGCTATTTCGGTTGGTCTTTCGGTTTCGCGTGTCGGTGGCGACGCCCAAACCAAGGCTGTTAAGGCAGCCGGTGGTGGCCTAAAGCTGGCCTTGGCTCAGTTCCGCGAGCTGGCAGCATTCTCTCAGTTTTCTACTGACCTCGACGCCGAAACGCGCCACACTATTGAGCGCGGCCAACGCCTAACAGAGCTGCTTAAACAGTTGCAATTTGCGCCGTACGCTATTTGGGAAATGTATGCCACGCTGTATTCCGCCAACCATGGCGCGTTCGATGTGGTGCCACTTGAAAAAATCGAAGCTGCCCGCGAAGCCCTGCTCCGTGAGTTGAAGAGTAAGCATACGAAACTCATAGAATCCATAAATACTGGTGACAAGCCAACCGACATCCAAAACGACGAAATTCTGAAGATCGCCAAGGCCGTCGCCGCCAGTTACGAGACCCCAACTGAAAAGAAAGAGCAAGCTAAGTAATTTAGCGAAATAATATGGCAAGCACAATAGTACTAAAGCGCCGGATTTCGTCCATCAAAGGCACTCGCCAGATCACCAAAGCACTGGAGTTGGTATCGGCGAGCAAACTTCGTCGCGCCCAAGATTACGCGCAGCGCAGCCGTGCCTACCAGGATCTGGCCTACGAACTATTGCAGAAACTGAACAATATGAACGAGGTGGATCGTCAACCGCTGTTCCGCAAACGTGCCGTTAAACGCCGGTTGTATGTAGTTATTACGAGTAATAGCGGTCAGGCGGGCGCCTACAATGCCAATGTATTGAAGCAGTTGACCAAAAATCTGAGAATCGACAGAGACACCAAGGTTACGAGCCATGTAATCGCTATAGGTAACAAGGGCGCACAATTTGTGCGGAGAATCAGCGAAGCTGAGCTGCTAGCGGTCTACCCGGCGTTTGGCGACCAGCCGACTGCCAACGACGTCCGGCCAATCCTAAACACCGTCGTTAAAAACTATAAAAATGAGGAAACCGACGAGGTCCGGATACTCTACACCGTTTCTAAATCAACCGTTATCCAAGAAGTAAAAGAGCTGCAATTACTGCCAGCTGCGACTAGCGAAGCGGATCCGGTGGCGGCTATTAGCACCTTTGAGCCAGACGTTGAAACGGTGATTGACGAAATCGCTACACGCTTAATTGAGGCACAAATCTGGCAAGCCGTATTAGAAGGTCTAGCCAGCGAGCACGCTATGCGCATGGTGGCTATGAAGAACGCCACCGATAATGCCAAAGATCTGATAGATGATTACACGCTGGAACTAAACACGGCCCGTCAGGCTGCTATAACTCAGGAACTAGCCGAGATAACCGGCGGAGCGGAGGCATTGAATGGCTAGCAACACAGAAAATCCTCGTAAACGAGGTATTGACTACAGCAAACCTAACGGTGATTTAACATATATTGCCCCAAGCGATTTAATTGACGCACATAAGCAAGGTTTTCGAGAAGGCGTCGAAATAGCGAACCTAACAATTGCCGGGCTCAGTGCGCAAGTAGAACTGCTAAAAGACGAACTGGCGGCGGCTCGACAAGCAGCTATCACCCAAGGACTAGCCGAAATAGCCGGTGGCGCCGAGGTATTAAACGGATGAAACGAGGTATTCGCGATTTTAATATCATTGCTCCAATCATTGGGATTAGTGCTAGCGAGGCGACTCTTTCGGCCACTAAATGCAATGTTTTCAAACTGCAGAGTGATTATTCAAGCGCCCTTGCGGTATTTGAACAGCGCGGTAAGGAGTGGGCACGCCAAGGGCTGGATCCGTCGCTAATGGTACGGGCGGCTCAATTCGTTAGTGGTATAGCTCTGGGTGATCAAGGTAGGAGTACCCTGCACGGTTGGGCAGAGGAAGAAATTGCCCGATTGGACGTTGGTTCAGTGAATCGTATGGAACAACCTATGATACCCGAACTATTCGTCGAAGACAAAGACGGGTTCCCAGTGATCGATGCAGATGGCAAAGAAATAGACGTTTTACCCGATGAATTTGATTATTTAGGAAGACCAGAAGCGGATGTAATGAATTGGAAACCAGAAACTACAGACGAAAGAGGAGAAGCATAATGGCAACAGCAACTAAAGAACAGACAAAAAACGGCAAAGTCACCCAGATCGTGGGTGTGGTGGTAGATATTGAGTTTGCCACGGGCAATCTCCCGGCTATTTATAACGCGCTCAAAATCACCCTGGACGATAAAGAATTAACTTTAGAGGTTGCTCAGCACCTTAGTGAATCCAGCGTGCGAGCCGTGTCGCTTGGTTCGACCGATGGCTTGGAACGTGGCACAGAAGTTCGCGATACCGGCGCGGCCATTAGTGTGCCGATTGGTAAAGAAACACTCGGTCGCATGTTTAATGTTACTGGTCAGCCTATTGATGGTAAAGGCGGAAGCTTCAAGGAAACCGCGCCGATTCACCGCACTCCCCCGCCACTGATTGATCAGTCGGGCTCAATTGAGATCCTGGAAACAGGCATCAAGGTTATCGACCTCATATGCCCAATGACAAAGGGTGGCAAGGCTGGATTGTTCGGTGGCGCTGGCGTGGGCAAAACCGTGCTTATCCAGGAACTGATTAACAACATCGCTAAATTTCACTCTGGCTATTCGGTGTTTGCCGGTGTCGGTGAGCGTACTCGCGAAGGTAACGACTTGTACCACGAAATGGAAGAGTCCGGCGTGCTCAAGAACACCTCACTAGTCTTTGGACAGATGAACGAGCCACCTGGCGCACGTTTGCGAGTGGCACTTTCTGGTCTGACTATTTCCGAAGGTTTTCGTGATAAGGGTAACGACGTGCTGTTGTTCATCGACAACATTTTCCGTTACACCCAGGCTGGCGCCGAAGTGTCGGCCTTGCTCGGCCGCTTGCCTTCCGCTGTGGGCTACCAACCAAACTTGGCTCAAGAAATGGGCCAGCTGCAAGAGCGCATTACTTCGACCAAAGAAGGCTCGATTACCTCTGTGCAGGCTGTGTATGTGCCAGCCGATGACTTGACCGATCCAGCGCCAGCTACGACGTTTGCCCACCTCGACTCAACTATCGTGCTGAGCCGTGCCTTGACCGAAATCGGTATCTACCCGGCTGTCGATCCACTCGACTCCAGCTCGACCATCCTTGACCCAGAAATCGTCGGCGAAGAGCACTACAATGTGGCTCGTGAAGTACAGCGTGTCCTCCAGCGCTACAAAGATTTGCAAGACATCATTGCCATTCTGGGTATGGAAGAATTATCTGATGAGGATAAAAAGACCGTTGACCGGGCTCGTCGTATCCAGCGTTTCTTGAGCCAGCCGTTCTTCGTGGCTGAGCAGTTCACCAACAACCCTGGTCAATACGTCAAACTAACTGATACCATCCAGGGCTTCAAGGAGATA
Source organism: Saccharimonadales bacterium (SeqCode) (assembly GCA_041649215.1). Lineage (GTDB taxonomy): Bacteria > Patescibacteriota > Saccharimonadia > Saccharimonadales > UBA4665 > JBAZNN01. The sequence continues at coordinate 366,079 of JBAZNN010000001.1, read as the reverse complement.
CTCGAGGGCAAGCACGATGACAAGCCAGAGAGCGCTTTCTACCTGAAGGGCGGCATTAAAGACGTCAAGGGGACCAACTAGCGGTGATTCGTTTTCAGCTAGTCGCGTTAAGCGGCACGAAGTTCGACGATGACGTATACGAAGTCATCTTGCCGACATTAGAAGGTGAAATTGGTGTATTGCAGGACCACATGCCGCTAGTTAGCGTGGCCACGACCGGTGCGATTGCCGTTCGTCGCGAACCACGCGATTCCGACGCCAAACGCGAATATTTCGCTACTAATGGCGGCGTTATCGAAGTCAGTGGCAACACTTTGAGGGTTCTGGTGGACGAAGCTGACCACGCTAACGATATTAACGAAGCCGAAGCCGAGGCCGCCATGGAGCGCGCCAAGAAGATGAAGACCGAAGCCAAAGACCAGGTAAGCCTCGAGCATGCCCAAGCCCTTATAGATCGTCACGCCGTTCGCTTGCACGTGGCCGGGCTGAAACGTCGTCACCAAAAGCACTAAAAATATGTATTTGACCTCTTGTAAAAGTGCTTATGCGTGACATGCATGGCCACCTCTTTACAAATCCCTGTTGAGGCGGTACGCTTAGACCATAACATTAAGTGGAGGTTCTCATATATGTTCAATAAAAATAAGCTCGCGATGCTCGTGGGTGAATTTTTGGGTACTGGCGCGTTGGCCCTTGCGGTTTTAAGCGTCAGTAAATCCATTGGTTACCCATTCTTCGTGTCATTCGCAGCCGGCCTTGTCGTGTTACTTATGACGCTGGCACTTGCCGGTATATCTGGGGCGATATTTAACCCAGCTATGACAATCGGCCTATGGACTGTTCGCAAGCTTAAAACCTTGCAGGCGCTAATGTACCTGGCAGCTCAGCTGCTTGGTGGTGCCGCAGCCTACTGGTTGTTCGTGTACTTTACCAAGGCGCACTTGACCAACAACCACCACTACGACAGCCACGTGCTGGTCGCAGAATCGGTTGGAGCGTTTGTCTTTGCCTTTGGTTGGGCAGCAGCCGTTTACCAACGCTTTAGCTTGTACGCTAAGGCCGCAGCAATCGGTGGCTCACTGACCGCCGGTGTGATCATCGCATCACTTGGCTCAAATGGTTTCTTGAACCCAGCCGTTGCGCTGGCCGCTCGCAACTGGGCATGGGGCACTTACGTGCTTGGTCCAGTCCTTGGCGCCATCGTAGGCTTCAACCTCTACAACCTATTGTTCGTAGAGACCGAGCTTGCCGAAGCCAAAGTAGCTCGCGCTTCAGCTTCAAAAGCTGTTAAGGCAAAGCCAGCTGCCAAAAAGAAGGCTCCTGCTAAAAAACGAAAGTAACAACTTTCTAAAATTAATAAAACCGCCGGTTTTTACCGGCGGTTTTATTGTGTAACACTGTTGATTAGTGGGGGTGTTTGCAATAATTGTGATCTTTACCAGCCGGGTATACGCCGGCTTGCAGATTTTCTAACATAGTTTGCAATTTAGCTCTTATCGTCTCCAGTGATTTCGGTTGTTTTTTGACAGAGCCGAGTCGTTCGGTTTCTACAAAATCGAGTGTCAGAAGCGCCGGCATTTCGTCATGCATGAGCTGCCACGCCAGCGCGTACAGCGTTAGCTGGGTAGAGCTGGTTGCCCGAGCCTTGGCTTTTTCTGGCGTCGTCACGCTGGTGCTCGTTTTGAAATCACGAATCTCGACACCACCCTCTAGTTGGTAAACGGCGTCGATCCGTCCTTTCATCTTTAGCGGCAGGTCGGGAATGTTTACGGCGAATGCCTGCTCGGACTCGATTGGCAAAGGATCATTTAGAAAGCGTTCATAAATGGCTGTAGCTGATTTAATAGCTTGTGCGTGTGCCCGTTCACGAGAACGCGCCGTAGCATAGCCGGCTGTCGGCAAAGCGGCTCGAACGCGCTCCAGAACAACATCCAGACTTGGCACTTTGCCTTCCCTGCGACCATCATGAATACTTTGTATGACTGCGTGAATGGCCGTTCCATACTGTTGCCTCGGGTCAGAAGGTACGGGCATGCCAAGCACGTACTTGTAATAGAAATCTTGGGGGCATTCCAGCCAGGAGGCTATTTGGCTGACGCTCAGAACTATTTTGCCGTCCTGTGTCATGCCAGCCGGCAGTTTAATTGCCTCGACGGTGGTTTGTGGGGCGAATAGCTCAAGCTCGGTCTGTGCCTCTTCGGCATGGGTAACGCTTTGAACGTCGCCCAAAAGCTCTATGACAAAGCGTGATGGTTTGCGCTTAGCGCCACTGCCATGCTGGTCGGCGTGTGTCAGTATTAGCTCGCTGCGGGCTCTGGTGGCTGCAACATACATCAAACGTCGTTCTTCGGCCATCGGCGCATCGGCTGTAGTTTGGCTAGCTTTTAGCTCATCGGGCAGTGTCAGGCTGCTACCGTAGTTGCGCATCGGGAACGAACCCTCGGTGCAGTCGATAATGTACACGGTCTCCCATTCCAAACCTTTGGCGCGGTGCACACTAAGTACATTTACCATCGTGTCAGAAATGTCGAGCGACGCGTCCTCAAAGCCGCTGCCGGCTGCTTTGAGTGTCTCTAAGTTGACCAAGTAAGCTTGCACACTGGGCACGCCTGAAAACTTCTCAAATTCATTGAGGGTTTTAAAATACTTGCTCAGCGCCTGCACCTGCCTATATGTGTCGGCGTCGTTCTCGGCCTGCTCGTACAGATGTTGTTTCCAGCCGGAATCGGTAATCATCTGGTACGCCAGAGCGCCAACGGTCTGATCGTGGCTGTGTGCGCGCCAAGACCCAAGAGTCCTTAGCGCCGACTGTAATGTCTCATCCGTTGAAGCTTTAAGTACCTCGGCCAGCTTTTCGTGTTCGCGTTTGGTGGTCGCCGCTAGCTCAGCCAATGCGCTCGCATCTACGCGAAAGATCGGGCCCGACAGTGTGTGGTATAGCGCCAAATCATCTAATGGGTCACCAACGGTTTTTAGGGCTTCGATAAGTTGTCTGACGGCCGGTTCCTGGTAGATATTGTTGCTTAAGCCAGCTACAGCATGCGGTATGTCGTAAAGTTCCAGTGTTTCATGCATTTTTTGAACGCCCTGGTTGCGCCTTGCCAGCACAGCTATGCTGCCGGCGTCTTGGCCGTTTTTTAACCGCTCGGCAACGTCGCTACTTACCCACGCCAGCTCGGCGTCAAGCGTCGAAAAATGCCGGGCAACCGGTGTAGGTCCTTTGTCTTGCTGAGCACGCAAACGCTTATCCAATTGGTTCATTATTTCTAGGCGGTCAGGGTTATTGCCCTGAATTAGTTGATAGGCGGCGTCTAAAATGGGTTGCGTTGAGCGGTAATTTTCGATAAGTGTCACATCAGCAGCGGCCGGGTAACGTTTTTTAAAATCAAGTATGTTGGCGAGCGTAGCACCGCGCCAACCATAAATACTCTGATCATCGTCTCCTACGACCATGATGTTTTTATTTGCCCCAGCCAGCATATCGATAAGTGCCGACTGCATGGGGTTGGTATCCTGAAACTCGTCGACCAAAATATATGCGTAGAGCTTCTGTAGCTCGTGCAATATGTTTGGCCTAGCCTTTAGCAGCGCAATAGTTAGGTATATTTGGTCATCGTAATCGACCACGCCCTTACTGCGGCAAAGGTTCAGGTATGTTTCGAAAAATCGGGCAATTTCTAGATGTTTTTGCTTCTCAAGCTTTTCGTCGGCGGCATTAGCTGCCAAACCCTCGGCGTATTTTTTGTAATCTTCCGGCAGTACAACCTGCTGTTTTAAAAGCGAAACGTAATCTGATAATAGCTTGATCTGGCCGTCAGGGTTTGATACGGGCGCAAAATAATCGAGCTCAAAATCGTCTAGGTGCTCGCGCAGGAAAACCAACTGACCAGTTTCACCAAGCAGGCGCAGCGCGCCCAACCCCCACTCGTTACCGTATTTTTCTAAGATGCTGTGCCCGAATCCATTAAAGGTCGCGATGGTGGTATCGAGTACCACGCTGCCACGAGCTTCACTAACTCTGTCGAGCATCTCGCCGGCAGCCTTTTCGGTAAACGTTAGTGCCAGTATGCTCTCGGCTGGGATGCCTTTTTCGATGAGGTTAAGAATGCGATCAACAATAACACGTGTCTTGCCGGTACCGGCACCAGCCACAACCAGCGCAGACCCATCGACTATATCGACGGCTCGTTTCTGGGCTGCATTTAGCTGCGAGTATGTATTTCCCATCTGGCTGTATTATCTCAGGATTGCGTGTGCTTGAACAGGTTGTTGTTTCGGGCGGCTACAGGTCGTCGCCGCAGATGGGGCAATTGTCGTCGCGTTTGAATTCGTTCAGCCATTGTTCGCCCGCTTGAGCGATAGGCTCAATCTCGTGGAAACCTACCAAATTGCCCGCTTCGCGCAGGAACCAACCTAGCCAACCGTACATGTGTATTCTTCCCCATTCCACCGATGCCCAGTGTGGTCCCGCTGGCGTGACGTAGATTGGTTTCTTTGGTCGGTAGCTCACTCTTGGGCGGCCTTCGATCTGGAAACGCAGATTGTGAGCTAGATACTCGGCATCGTAAATAGCGGTTTGTGCCATACCACTATACGGCGTATCCGCATCGTCGCCGATAACGTAGATACTTGGTTCGGCCTCTAAAAATTCGTTGACAGCTACTTTGTGATGATCATCGAGCGCAAACCCGTTATTGGCGAAGAAAGGGTTTATCGCCTGCCCGGCCGTCCAAATAACGGTGTGGCTGCGCATAGGCTTACCGGCGACAGTCAACTCATCCACTGTCTCGCCCTGTACGGATTTACCCAAATATAAACGGATACCAAGGCGGCGAAGTCGTTTCTCGACGGCTCGGCTAACTTTTCGTGGCAGTCGTGGCAGTAAATGCTTCGATACCTCTACTAGGTCAATGTGAACTTTTCGGCTCGATATCCCGTGTCGAGCCATAATCTCACGCAAATAGCCCGGTAATTGTCCGGCTAGTTCTATGCCAGTTGCGCCACCACCAACAATCACGTAGTTTAGGTCAGGCTTGTTATCGTCTAGTAGTTGTCTGTGTAAATGCGTTTTCAATTTTTCCACGTCTTCTATGGATTTGATGCCAAACGAAAACTCTTTAAGTCCAGGTATGCCGAAATAGTTAGTTACCACGCCGAGTGCTAACACTAAGGTGTCGTATGAAAGTGTTTGACCGTCGGCGGTTATGATTGTCTTGGCCTTGCGGTCTAGTTTGGTTGCCGCTGCGACAATTACCTTTACGGGTTTGTGTTTGAATATTCTGGCGAGCGGGATGACGGATACCTTATTCGTAGTACCGGTGGCTACATGGTACAAGCTCGGAAAGTACCAAAAATCCGGCTTATCACTCAATAGGACTACGGAATAATCAGGATTTTTGCTCAGCTCTAGAGCGGCTTTGACGCCACCAAAACCTCCGCCCACGATCAATATTTGAGGTTTGCTCATTTAGCTATCAGTTTAACAAATCATAAGCGGCTTGCAAAACACCGGTCGTAAACGGTAAGCTTAATGGATGAATCTGCCATGCACATTCCCTCCAGCCTCAAGCTACTCTGGAGGCCGCATTTCTTTATTTTACTCGTCAGAGTACGTCCATTACACTTCCTCGCAAAATCAAAAAAATGCCATCCTCCAGAATGACTTTCGCTTAACAGACGGCATGTACGAGACAGGTTCATAATGGAAGAAATCAAAAAGAATTTAGGGTTGCTGGGCTTTGGTGGTGAAATTGATGACGCGCCAACCACCAAAGATTTTTATAGCCACGATGCCAGCATGTTCGAAATTCGACCGGAGTTAGTAGTATCTCCCAAAAACAGTAAAGACATTCGAACGCTCGTAAAACTAGTTGCCGATAATAAGAAAAAATACCCAAAATTGTCGGTGACGGCTCGCAGCGCAGGCACCGATATGGCCGGCGGCGCCATAAACGATTCGATAATCGTCAACTTTACGAAACATTTCGACAAGGTTGAAAAAGTATCAGCTACGGAGGCTCAAACTCAACCCGGTGTCTACTATCGTGATTTCGAGAAAGAAACACTCAAGCATGGCGCTCTAATGCCGAGCTACCCTGCCAGCCGCGATCTCTGTACGGTCGGTGGTATGGTGGCAAACAATGCCGGTGGCGAAAAATCGCTGGAATACGGCAAGGTTAAAGATTTCGTGAATGAACTGCGCGTGGTCTTTGCTGATGGCAACGAATACACCGTAAAGCCGCTGAACAAAAAGCAGCTTGACGCCAAAATTGCCCAAAATGATTTTGAGGGTAACATCTACAAGAAAGTCTATAATCTCTGCGAAAAGCATTACAACGCAATCAAAGCAGCTAAGCCGCAGGTTTCAAAAAACTCTATGGGCTACACGCTATGGGAGGTGTGGAACCGCGAAACGGGCATTTTTGATCTGACAAAATTAATCGTTGGCAGCGAGGGTACGCTCGGTCTGGTGACCGATATCAAATATAGGCTAGTCCCTGCCCGGCCCCATTCCGGCCTACTGGTTTTGTTTATGCATAATATAGATGATCTGGGCGAGGTTATACCAAAAGTGTTGGAACACAAACCGGCGACGTTTGAAAGTTTTGACGATCAGACGCTCTGGCTTTCCATTCGCTTTTTACCGAGTTTTTTGAAGATGCTTGGCTGGAAACGGTTCATACACCTGCTGTTTAGTTTGCTGCCAGATGGTTTACAGCTACTGCGAGGCATACCCAAACTGGTGTTGATGGTGGAGTTTAATGGTCGAACCGAAGAAGAAGTTCGCGCCAAAATCAAAGCATTACACCAAGACCTGAAGCGTCATCGTGCTCGCTACGAGATTAACGGCTTCGAAGAAGACGCTACCGAGGGTAAAAGCGAAAAATTCTGGATTATGCGGCGCCAAAGTTTTCAGTTACTGCGTAGCAAAATTAAGGATAAGCACACCGCGCCGTTTATCGATGACTTGGTAGTAAATCCACAATATTTAACCGATTTTTTGCCCAAGATCCAAAAAATCATCAAGAAATACAAACTGTTCGCTACTATCGCCGGGCACATGGGCGATGGCAACTTCCATATCATCCCGCTTATGAAAATAGAAGATCCCAAAGAGCGTGCCAAACTCTTGCCGGCCATGAAAGAAGTCAACAATCTAGTGCTGCACTACCGGGGTAGTTTAAGTGGTGAACACAACGATGGTCTGGTGCGTGGCCCATGGCTGGAGCAGCAGTTCGGTAAGCCAATAGTCGACCTATTTCGTGAGGTAAAACATATCTTTGACCCCGCAAACATCTTTAATCCGCACAAAAAATCTGACGCCACATGGGACTATTCATTCAGCCACATCCGCGACCACTTCTAGTATATCGAGGCTTCTCCGCTTGTTCTACCACTAAGACTCGGCAGATGCTTCCTGAGCTGCATGCTCAGCCCATTTAACTGTAAGAATCTCTGCCCCATGGTTGTTCAGCTCGGAGACCATCTCCAGCAATAATTTATTCTTTTCGAAGGTTCGAAGGTATTTATAATCTGGGTTTTGGGCTTCCACGACTAGCCGTGCAAAGTTCGTCTTTTTGTCTAAGTCCCGTGTGAGGTTGCTGGATGCAATTTCCTCCGCTTGGTTCTCATAGAGCTGTTCGTATTTTTCCAGTGCATGCTCGGCCAAATATGCCAACGATTCTACGAGGTAGCTGTTCGAGCTCGAGCTATGCTTGAGATATTCCTCTAGCGCGCATTCGGCGCTTTTGGTGGCACGCTCGCGGCAATCGGCCGCTTTTTTGTCTTTGCCGAGAGACGCAAAATTACGTGCCAGATCACGCATATCTCGAAATGTTACATGATGCGGTGTGTCGCGATAGAGCGCTTTGTCCCGTGCGTTTTCGAATTTCTCTTCTAGTTTGGTCGTGATAGCTTCCACCCCAACGGTGCTATTGCTGAGCGAAAATGTTCCAAGCGCATTTTGCGAGTCAGGGCCGCCAGGTTCTTTTACCTGTACTTTGAATGCGAATGGCAATGGGGTAACGGATTGGGGATGCTGCCTGACGCGATAAGGATCTTGGTCGATAACGGGTACGGGATTCGCCTGGTCTTGGTCTTCACTAACAATATAAACAGCTGATTCTCCGGCATCATATACGCAATACACGGGCTGACCGGGCGTAAGTTGTTGACGAAACGCCATGTCTGCCTCGAAATGATCTATTAGGTTTTTGTCGCCAGCACTCTCAACTAATTGGGAAACAGTCGAAACTAATTCTTCCCCATGCAACTCACCGGTGTCGGCCAGCGCTCGCACGCGCTCGAGAGCCTCAGTCGTCTTAGCTCGGCGTATAGCTGCACGCTCACGAGCTGCCGCAGATAACGCTTCGGTTGTCACAAAAGCCTCCTGTAGCTCGTTTTTTGCCAGCGCTTCCTCAGTTGTTAAGGTCTGCAGCTCGCCGGCAATCACGGCAAAATCTGGCAACGGTTCACTTATCGGATCTGTCATATGTTCTCCTTGTTTGCAATCTATTAAACGCCAATTCATGCCAGATGCAAGCAGTAGCGAGATGAAGAAAAACCAGCATGCTACAATTAAGCATAAATGAATTGGGTAACTACTTGTTTGTAGCATGAAAAAATACAAGATTATCATCCCTATAGTCCTCGCGCTGATCGTTGTAGGGTTGGCCGGATGGTATTTGCATGGGCACAATGTGGCGGTGCTTGCACCGCGGGGCGAGGTTGGGCAGAAAGAGCGGCATCTTATGATTATCGGTCTTTTGCTATCGGTTATCGTCGTTGTGCCGACCTTCGCCTTGGCGATTTTTATCGCCCTGCGCTACCGTGAAGGTAATAAAAAGGCTAAAAAATACAACCCCGACTGGGATCGTAGTAAGTTGTTCGAAACCATCTGGTGGGGTGTTCCCCTAGTCATTATTACGATATTGTCAGTTATTACCTGGCAGAGCTCGCACGCGCTTGATCCATTCAAGCCACTCACTAATGGCACCAAGCCGCTAAATGTGCAAGTGGTGGCGCTCGATTGGAAATGGCTGTTTATTTATCCTGATTATCACGTAGCCAGTGTGAACTTGTTGGAAATGCCGATTAATACGCCTGTAAATTTTGAAATTACCTCTGATACGGTTATGAATTCGTTCTGGATACCGAATTTAGGCAGCCAGATTTACGCTATGCCGGGCATGTCAACGCAGTTACATCTAATGTCGGATAGGGTTGGTAATTATCCGGGCTCATCGGCGAATATTAGCGGCAAGGGCTTTGCTGGCATGAATTTTACAGCCAAAGTCACTTCAGATAGTGATTTCCAGAGTTGGCTACTAACCGCCCAGAAGTCCCCGGCAGTCCTGGATATGGAAACATACAGCCGGCTCTCTAGCCCGAGTCAAAATAATCCCAGTGCCGTTTATAAAGCGCCACAAACTGGTCTGTATAATGACGTAGTAATGAAGTATATGATGCCGATGTCCGGGATGGAGATGTGATGATGTTTGCGAACTTGCTCGGTAGATTAAATTGGCAGGCATTGCCCCAAGATACCGTAACTCGTGGGGGTGCGGTGTCGATGGTTGTTATCGGCCTGGGGTTGCTGGCCGCCATAACGTATTTCAAAAAGTGGAAATGGCTGTGGCGTGAATGGCTGACGACAACGAACCATAAACGTATCGGTATTATGTACATCGTAGTATCGCTAGTGATGTTACTGCGTGGTTTTGCAGACGCCCTGATGATGCGAGCCCAGCAAGCGACTTCCGTTGGCAGTTCGCACGGTTTTTTGGATTCGAACCATTTCCAGCAGGTCTTTTCGGCACACGGCACTATCATGATCTTCTTTGTGGCTATGGGTCTGATGTTCGGTATCATAAATCTGGTTTTGCCACAGATGCTCGGTTCGCGCGACGTGGCCTTTCCGTTTCTGAACGCGCTTAGCTTTTGGTTGTTTGTAGCCGGTATGGTGCTGGTCAATATGTCGCTCATGCTCGGCGAATTCTCGGCCGCTGGATGGCTGGCCTACCCGCCACTTTCGGAGCTCAGCTATAGTCCCGGAGTCGGTATTGATTATTGGATATGGAGTTTGCAGATTGCTGGCATCGGCAGCTTGCTCAGTGGCATTAACTTTATGACGACCATCCTGAAACTGCGCACCAAAGGCATGACGCTAATGAAGATGCCAATGTTCGCCTGGAGCGTGCTTGGCAGTATGACGCTCGTGGTATTTGCCTTTCCTATCCTTACCGTAACGCTGGCACTTTTGTTCCTTGATCGCACTCTTGGCATGCACTTTTTTACGGCCAGTGGCGGCGGCAATGCCATGATGTATGTAAACCTGATTTGGGCCTGGGGTCATCCTGAAGTGTACATCTTAGTGCTGCCGGCGTTCGGTGTATTCAGCGAGATCGTGCCGACCTTCTCACGAAAGCGGCTGTTTGGCTACACCAGCATGGTATGGGCCATTTGGGCAATCGTGGTCTTGAGCTTTACGGTCTGGTTGCACCATTTCTTCACCATGGGTGCCGGGGCGGATGTGAACGCATTCTTTGGAATTATGACCATGCTCATAGGAGTGCCTACAGGCGTTAAGCTTTTTAACTGGCTATTTACGATGTACCGAGGACGGATCCGATTTACGAGCCCGATGATCTGGTTTATGGGATTCATATTCCTTTTCACCATGGGCGGCGTTGCCGGAGTGCTGATGGCGGTGCCACCTATAGATTTCCAGGTGCACAATAGCCTGTTTTTGGTGGCGCATTTTCACACTATGATTATTAGTGGTGTAGTGTTCGGATTCTTTGCCGGCCTGACGTACTGGTTCCCAAAGATTTTTGGGTTCAAGCTAAACGAGCGTTTGGGCAAATACGCGGCCTGGTGCTGGATTGTTGGCTTTGTGCTGGCATTCGCGCCGCTCTACATTTTGGGTTTGATGGGCGCCACACGCCGCCTGGATCACTATGATGCTAGTTTGGGTTGGCAGCCGCTCTTTATTGTGGCCGGTGTGGGCGCGCTTATTATTGCTCTGGGCGTTGGATTGCAGCTGTTGCAGCTTGTCTATAGCATCTGGAAACGAGCCGAAAATCGTGACCTCACCGGTGACCCATGGGATGGTCGCACGCTGGAATGGTCTACACCTTCACCCGCTCCGGAGTACAATTTCGCCGTTTTGCCTGTAGTTACCGAACGTGATGCGTTTTGGGTTGCCAAGCAGACAGATGGAACAGCGGAAAAGCCCGTCTACAAAGACATTCGTGTGCCCAGAAACACACCCGACGCGGTGTTAATCGCTGGTGGGGTATTTTTGGCTGGCTTCGGCTTGGTGTGGCACATTTGGTGGCTGGTGGCCGTGGCGTTTATAGGCCTAATGTTTATTACGTTTAGGCATACCCTGCGTGATGACGATGGCGAGCGTATTATTTCTGCGGCAGACGTTAAAGCCACCGAAGCCGAATATGCAAAACGGAGGATTACGGCATGAGCACAGAAATGACCCACACAGCCGAGACGCAGAACCCTGCCGATAAAACATTATTCGGTTTCTGGCTGTACATAATGACTGATTGCGTACTATTCGCGAGCCTATTCGCCACCTACGCGGTGCTGCGCAACAACACGTTCGGTGGTCCGGGCGGCGGTGAGCTATTCAGCCTACCCTTCGTGTTAACCGAAACGCTTATTTTGCTTACGAGTAGTTTTACGATGGGACTGGCTATGTTAGCCTCGCGAGGGCGTGCCAAGCGCCAAGTTGCTTACTGGCTAGGCATCACGTTCCTGCTTGGTCTTGCCTTCTTGGTTTTGGAGGTTTCCGAGTTTAGGCATCTGGCGCACGAGGGCAATAGTTGGCGTCGTAGTGGATTCCTGAGCGCATTCTTCACATTGGTTAGCACACATGGGTTGCATATCACCGTTGGACTGACTTGGATAGCCGCGATGATCGTCAAAGTGTACAGAAGCGGGCTTAGTGGTCACACCATTAGGCGATTGACCATGCTAAGCATGTTCTGGCACTTCCTGGACATCATCTGGATATTTATCTTTACAGTCGTATATCTTATGGGGGTACTCTAAATGGCGCGGCTCATGGATAGATCGAGTGACGTTGGCAAGCACACGCTCAAGGCCTATGTATCTGGTTTTGTGCTTTCCGTTGCTCTGACGCTCGGAGCTTACGCCATAGTGTATGCGCACGTACACTCCGGTCACGTAGTTATTTCGCATGCCGTGGTTATCGTGTCAGTTCTGGCGTTCGCACCAGTGCAAATGGTCGTGCAGCTGCTGTTTTTCCTGCATCTTGGCGCAGAAAACAAACCTCGCTGGAGACAGATGACGTTGATTTTCGCGGTGTTAGTGGTGTTGATCGTGGTTGTTGGCAGTCTGTGGATTATGCGCAATTTGGACTACCGAATGACGCCAAAGCAAATTAATCAGTATATGTATGACCAGGCGGACGGCGGTTTATAGGTTAGGAATTTCCAAAGTATCACGCATAAAACTTATGAACTCTGTTATTAGACAATATTATTCTATGACGAAACCTGGAGTTTTGTATGGCAACGTCATTACTGGAGTGGCCGGTTTCTTGTTGGCTGCTGGTCATTTCAAGCACTTCGACGTTTGGCTGTTTTTGGCTACCATCGGCGGTATGACGTTGGTCATCGCCGCGGCATGCGTACTCAATAACGTTCTCGACCAAGACATAGACCGGATTATGGATCGTACCAAGATGCGGGCAGTTGCCCACGGTGATATCTCGAGCCGCAAAGCCACATTGCTCTCGACCGTGTTGGGCGCCCTTGGTTTTGCCGTGCTGATAGCTTGGACTAATCTGATTGTGGTGACAGTTGGCGCCCTTGGCTTTGTGGTATATGTTTGGTTGTACGGGGCGCTCAGTAAGCGCAAATCGATTCATGGGACTTTGGTGGGCAGTATTTCCGGTGCCATGCCCATATTAGCTGGTTATGTGGCCGTGGCGGGTAAATTTGATACGGCTGCCCTGCTAGTTTTTCTGATGCTATTTTTCTGGCAATTCCCAGAGTTTTACTCCATTGCTATATATCGTCGTAAAGAGTACGAGGCTGCACGCATACCAGTCATGAGTGTAATTAAGGGTGTGCATAGCACTTCAGTGCAGATATTTGTCTATACGGTGCTGTTTGTAGTTTCTGCGCTGCTTCTGACGCCACTGGGCTACACCGGCTGGATATATTTTGGCGTTATGACACTACTAGGAGCATATTGGATATGGCTAGGAGCAAAAGGGCTACGTTCAGGTGATAGTGACGCCTGGGCGCGCCAAATGTTCCATTTCTCTCTTATAGTCCTGCTGGCATTGTCCGTGGCCCTGGCTTTTGGGCCAATATTACCGTAGATGCGGTATACTATATTAATGCTTATACTTTCACACGTCATCATCGCGTTAACCAGTGTTCTGTTCAGTACTTATTTATTTTTTCGACCATCGCAACGGAAGTTACAGGCCTCTTATGGTCTGACGGCCCTCACGGTCAGTAGCGGTACGTATCTAGTAGTTAGTACTCACGCTAAAATTCTCGAAGCTTGCCTGACGGGTCTCATGTATCTTGGCGCTGTTGGTATAGCGACGATTGCTGCTCACCGGAAACTTGCATTGCAAACCGTCAAACATCGATAAATATCATTTAACGCTTTATCCGGATTTTGTTTCGGGCATCTCTACATCTACAATATGCTTATGCCTAAACAAAAATCTGCCGCTTGGCATGTCCCGGTACGATTTTATATATACACATTGATACTCGGTGTGGTTCTGTATTTATTCATACCGCAGCTAGGGCGATTTAGGGCTAGTGTCGAGGTGCTGTCTAGAGCGAATGTTGCTGACGTGATGGCTGCGATTCTGCTGCATATAGGCGCGTTTTTGATTGCGGCGGCGGTCTATGGCTTGTTAGCTCTAAAGCCTTTGCACTACTGGCGTACGTTTTTGGTTGAAATTGCTTCATCATTTGCGAACCGACTACTGCCAGCTGGTATTGGCGGCTTGGGTGTTCACGGTCTATATCTGACTCACAACAAGCACTCAGTTGCTCAAGCAACCGCAGTCGTCAGTACGAACAACATGATCGGCATAGTCGGCCATAATGTGATGCTACTGGGCGTATTAATGTTCGCCCCACACGATGTCGTACTGTTTCGTTATCATTTTTCGATAAAAACTCTAGCACTAATTATTTTGGTCGTTGCTCTGGTTCTACTAATATCGCAATTCTTCGGTCTGCGCCAAAAAATACGTAGTTTCGTTAAGAACCTAGTCACAAGTTTTCGATCGTATGCGCGCCGACCACGAAGATTGGTCTTAGCGGTTCTTGGTTCAATGCTACTTACGATTTTAAACACCGCCATACTCTACACAAGCGCTAGGGCTGTGGGCGTCGAGCTGTCAGCAGTAGCTATATTTATCGTATTTTCGAGTGGCGTGCTGCTAGGAACCGCAACGCCGACTCCAGGTGGTCTAGTTGGGGTTGAAGCTGGTCTATACGGCGCATTTTTGGCGTATCATGTCGGGCCCGTACCAGCGTTGGCGGCCGTGCTGCTCTACCGCTTAATAACTTATTGGCTGCCACTGGTATTTGGATCTATAGCTTTTGTCGTCGCCAGACGTGTCAAATACGTGTGACCAAATTAACACCGATAGTATGCTAGATATCACATCTTATGATCGTGCGTTAGTACATAATTAGTATCCCTTGCGGAGGGGAGAAAGTGTGGTAGCCATGTATAAGCTAAGCAAATACAGCGGTAAGAAACAAAAAAGCCACAACACAAACCGAAACCAAAAGTATCTTCCGTTCAGCTCTGAGCCGGATGATTCTATTTCCGGTCTCTCACCGCTCGAACTAGATGCAATTAGTTTAGCAAATCGATATTTTACAAAGCGCCACGTGCGGCACAACATTCGACGCATGCGCAATGAGTTTCAGCGACATCAAGGCGAAACTTTCTCGCCAGAAGCTCGCTCGAGCTTTAACTACACATATCGACACGCCCACCGTAGCGCGCATTAGTTTATAACTTAGATTAAGCCGTGATGACTCAATGATTTAGTTTGCTATGGCGTAAGGGTTAATATACTCATCTTGGCTAGGGTGGAGGGATTCGCTTTGCTCGATAAATCTCACAAAGTGCCTGGGTAGTCCACTGGACTACCCGTTCGAATCCTCTACGATAAACAAAGTAAAAGCACCGACATACTGCCGATGCTTTTACTTTGGCTAGGGCGGAGGGATTCGAACCCCCGAATGCCAGGACCAAAACCTGGTGCCTTACCACTTGGCCACGCCCTATTACTCGGACGGAATTATACTAGATTCTCTCTGATATGGCTAGCTCTTGTAAGTGGTGCCGCCAGGGATATCGAAGAATTGTTCTAAGGTTTGAATTTTCTGCTTGTGCATTTCACCGGCTAGTGACGCGCCGACGTAGCGAAAATGCCAGGTCTCGTTTCGGTAACCGGTAATATCGCTGAGGCTGGCAGGATAGCGCAAAATAAAACCGTATCTATAGGAGTTAGCGATAGCCCATTTGCCACCCGGCGTGTCGCCGAAACAATCTTGGATATTACAGCCGCCACTGCCGAGGTCCATAGCTAGGCCGGTTTGGTGCTCGCTATAACCTGGCCTAGCGCTTTCACTATCAGCAATAGCTTGGCCAAAGCCTCGAACCTCGTTGCCATAGACGTTTACCTGCGTGGCGTATGAGCGGTAACCACTGGCTGGAGTGAGTGTAAAGCCGTCCGTTTTGGCAGCGGCAATCATCTGTGTAAGCTCGGTAGCGGCTTCGGCGCGCAAATACTGCCCGTTGCCGACTGTCGTCAAATCGTTCGGTGCGTAAGCAAGTATAGTAAGCGGGTGCTGTTTATTAACAATGACCCATATACTGGTCGGATCGACTAGCGAATGAGCAGTTTTATCGTATGTATGAGCTGGCGGTGTGTTGGTGACACCAGGAAGCGTGTTGTTGCCGGGCGCTAGAGTAATCTGTGTGCGTAGAATAAGTAGGAGCGCTAGGACGAGTAACGCCAGCGACAAGATGATAATGACCCATTTCCGGCGTCGCAGAAATCGTTGCATATCACTAGTATAACAGTGATGTATAAATGTACATTGTGCTTGAACAAGACCCAAGAATCCCGTATAGTATTTCGTAATAAATCATAATGTTTGACAAATGAATAAAGCACCCGACCCTGCTGATTTTATTCAGCCGCTTAACATGAATGGCCTGAGTGGGCGCATGTTATATTTGCCTGCCCCAAAAAAACATAACCGCGAAATCTTGGTTATCTACGGACACCATGCGTTACTTGAGCGTTGGTGGGGTTTGGTCCAGAATTTTAATGACTACGGCGCGGTCACTATGCCTGATATACCTGGTTTTGGCGGCATGGACAGCTTTTATAAGATTGGGCAAAAAGCTACGCTCGACAATTACGCGGACTATATGGCGGCATTCATCAAGATGCGATACAAGCGGCGCAAAGTAACTATTGTTGGCATCTCTTTCGGTTTTTTGATAGTTACTCGCATGCTGCAACGCTACCCGGAGCTAACAGATAAGGTAGAGTTCCTGATAAGTGCCCTAGGCTTTATGCATCACGACGATTTTACCTTTACTCGACGACGTTATCTTTTTTACAGGTATACACCGCTGCTCTTCCTAACTCCCGTGACCGCCGGCCTATTCCGCTACGTTGGCCTCAACGCGCTCGTACTTCGTACGGCCTACCGCCACACTCACAATGCCAAGCAAAAATTTGCCGAATACGCACGGAACGATGAACTATCCGAGCGCCTAATGGATATGGAAATTCAGCTTTGGCAGCAAAATGATGTCCGTACTTATATGAAGACGACTATCGAGATGCTATCTGTCGATAACTGCCAGAAGAAGATTAATCTTCCCGTCTGGCATGTACACACCAAGAAAGATCACTTCTTCAATAACCGTATAATCGAACAACATATGCGAGTTGTTTATGGCGATTTCCAAGGTGCTAATATCGACATAAAAACTCACGCGCCTAGCATATTGGCCGACAAGAAAGCGTCGGCTGTTATGGTTCCCAAAGAGTTACGACGCTTGCTGTCGAAAACCGACAAAGCCAAATAAATGGTATACTGAGGGCAATATGAAAATCGGACTAGTCTGCCCGTATAATATTGCCCGTGGCGGTGGCGTTCAGGAAGTCGTCCGAGCCTTGCAGGTTGAACTCGATAAACGAGGCCATCAGACAGTCATAGTAACCCCAAAGCCACGCGAAACGTTTGAGCACGATGGCCGAGCGGTAGCCTTTTTGGGGACAGCAGCGGACTTTCGGACGCCCCTAAACACAACCGCGCAGTTTTCGGCCAGTGTCGTTACCGACGAGATCGATGCCCTGCTTGATTACGAAAAATTTGACGTCTTGAACTTCCACGAGCCCTGGGTACCAATGCTAAGTCGACAAATACTGACACGTAGCAAGGCGGTCAATGTTGCCACATTCCACGCTAAATTACCCGAAACCCTAATGAGCCGAACGGTCGCCCGAGTCGTTACGCCCTATACAAAACCCCTGCTCAAATATATCCATGAATTTACAGCCGTTTCTGATGCTGCCGCAGAATATGTGCGTAGTCTGACGGATGCGCCGATCAATATCATCCCCAATGGCATAGACTTGTCAGCTTTCAAAGCGCCCAATCGTTCGGCTAAAGCCGTCGATAAGACGATTTTATATATTGGTAGACTGGAACGCCGAAAAGGTGTGCGCTACCTGTTGAAGGCCATACATGCCCTGCAAACGGAAGAGCCGGATGTTAAATTGTTGATTGCTGGCGATGGCCCTGATCGCCAAAAACTCAAAGAATACGCCAAAGAACTACAACTCAAGAATGTGACGTTCCTGGGGTTTGTCGATGAGCAGAAAAAGCTTGAACTACTTCGGACGGCTGACCTATTTTGCTCACCCGCACTTTACGGCGAGAGTTTCGGCATAGTCCTACTGGAAGCTATGGCCATGGGGCTGGTGACGGTTGCCGGCGATAACCCAGGCTATACGTCGGTTATGCAGGGCGTCGGTAACCTATCGCTGGTAAACTGCAAAGACACAGCCGAGTTTGCTCGGCGTTTACACATGATGCTCTTTACCGATGAACTTCGAGCTTCTTGGCAGACTTGGGCCAAGGAATACAGCCAGCAATTTGATTACAAAGTCGTTGTCGACCAATACGAAGCGATTTACGAAAAGGCGCTGGCGCGCCATGGGCACTAACTGTGAAGATCGGTCTCGTGCTGGATGACACCTTAGATACGCCTGATGGCGTTCAGCAGTACGTAATCGGGGTCGGAAACTGGCTAAGCGCTAACGGCCACGAGGTGCACTATTTGGTCGGCCACACTATCCGGACAGATATAAATAATATTCACAGCCTAAGCCGCAATATAAAGGTTCGCTTTAACGGCAATCGTATGTCGATGCCCTTGCCTACGTCAAAGTCGAAACTTCGAGCCTTTTTGGCCGAGCACAAGTTCGATGTACTGCACGTCCAACTTCCGTATAGCCCATTTATGGCCGGGCGTTTACTGCAAGTTGCGCCGAGCGAGACGGCGGTTGTTGGTACATTTCACATCTTGCCAAATTCATCGGTAGCACGCTTTGCTAACCGCTTGTTGGCGCTTATGAATGCCCGTTCTGCTAAGCGTTTTGATGTAGTTATGGCAGCTTCTGAGCCGGCACGCATATTTGCTAAGCAGGTGTATGGGCTAAGCGACCGGACGGTGCCGAATCCTATAAAACTTGCACAATTTGCAGGTGCGCGTGGCGTCACCACGACGACAAACATCGTTTTTTTGGGCCGCTTGGTGCAACGCAAAGGCTCACTGCAGCTTTTGCGGGCAATTGCCTATTTGCGCGAGCACCAGCTGAGCACACAGGAATTTAAAGTCATTATAGGTGGCAAGGGCGAATTACTAGACAAATTACAGTCGTTTGCTGATAAACACAATCTGCATGATATTGTTCGGTTTGCGGGCTTTATTGGTGAAGCCGAAAAGGCGCAGTTCTTGGCCGAAGCCGACTTGGCGGTTTACCCAAGTACCGGCGGTGAAAGTTTCGGTATAGTTCTGCTCGAAGGCATGGCCGCCGCCCGTGGTGTTGTGTTAGCCGGCAACAACCCCGGCTACAGCTCTGTTATGGGCGAGCTCAAAGACCAGATTATCGACCCCAATGATATGCCGGCGTTTGCTGGCCAACTAGCCAAGTGGCTCGATGACCCGGAGGCTCGGCAAGCGGCAGCACAAGCTCAGCACGAATATGTAAAGCGGTTCGACATAGCGGTCGTCGGCGCCACTGTTGAGCGTGTCTACAACGAAGCTTTGCAAAAACGAGCTAATCCGTGAGATACTAAACTTATGTTTCACTTTAGACGCAGTAACGCACCTGAAAAAGTAGAATTTACAGTTACAAATCGCACGGTGATCCGCGTGGTAGTCATGGTGATACTGGCCTTCGTCTTGCTGGCCGCCATCAAACGTAGTGCCCACACACTTACACTTATCGGTGTCGCTCTATTTTTGGCTCTAGCCCTAAATGCTCCGGTTCACTGGCTGGCTAGCCACATACCCGGTCGTAAACGCGGTAGCCGCAGCTTAGCCACAGCGTTATCTATTTTGATCGTCATTATTGCGCTTGGCGGCTTTTTGACAGCGATTGTGCCACCTGTGGTGCGCCAAACCAATAGTTTTATAAAGGCGGCACCAACACTTATTAGCGACTTGCGTAGCCAAGATTCAAGTGCTGGCAAGTTCATACGTCGTTACAAGCTTGAGGGACAAGTAGAAAAGGTTTCCAAGCAGCTCTCTAACCGGCTCAACAATGCCAGTAATACCGCTGTTTCGACAGTTACGCGTATCGGCAGCAGCGTGTTTGCCACGCTAACCGTGCTGGTGTTGACGGTTATGATGCTAACAGAGGGTCCCAAGTGGCTTAAGATGTTTAAGGCGCTACTGCCAGATCACCAGCATGATCACGCCGAAAAGCTAGCCAGAGACATGTACCAGGTCGTGAAGGGCTTTGTGAACGGTCAAGTACTGCTGGCTGCGATCGCTGCGCTACTTATTGTGCCGATGCTCTTCATCTTGCACATTAGCTACCCCATAGCTCTGATGGTTGTGGTGTTCATATGTGGCCTCATACCAATGGTTGGTCACACCATCGGCGCGATCATCGTTACTACTGTTGCACTGTTTCATTCCATACCGACAGCTATCATTATCTTGGCTTACTACATTTTGTACCAACAGATCGAAAACTACGTGGTGCAACCGCGTATTCAGGCCAACGCTACCAACATGTCAGCCTTGCTAGTATTCATTGCCGTTATACTGGGCGTAAACTTTGGTGGTTTGCTCGGTGGACTTGTGGCCATACCGGTGATGGGTTGCATGCGAATTGCCCTAATTGATTACCTAGAAAACCGCGAAATTTTGACCAAAGCCGAACGCGCCGAAATTACCAACAAGTAGAGTCGCTTACAGCCTAAACCAAATAGCCCCATGAGCTGTGTCGCGTAGGCCTATACCCTGCTCGGTCAGCTTGTCACGCACACTATCACTTGCAGTCCAATCCCCAGTTTTGCGGGCTTTCTCTCGCTCAGCAATGAGCTGCTTTTGTTCACGAGTAATATCTGGCTGACCCAGGAGCTTTAAGCCTAGTAAATCATCGACGAACTGCAGGTAGGTTTCAAATCCGCGCTTTCCTTCTTTGGAAATCAAACGAGCAGAAAACTCATTGAAGCGGGCGTCGATTTTGGCGAGGGCTTGAGGTGTATTGAGATCGTCAAACAGTGGATCAATGGTGTCTTTATAAACGACGGCGTATGAATCATAGTCATCACCAATTTCTGCGTCGATGGCTTGCCAGCGCAAGGTCGCCACGGCGCACCAGTTTTTTAGGCGGTTTTGAGCGGCTTGCAAACTTTCCCAGCTAAATTTACTCTGGCTGCGGTAGTGGCTTTCGAGTACGTGCAAACGGAAGGCCTCCAGGCTGATGCCCTTGGCCTCGATATCTTCGAGCGTAATGCCATTGCCCAGGCTTTTGCTGATCTTTTCTCCCTCAACCGTAATGTGGTTGCTGTGCAGCCAGACATTGGCAAATGGTTTGCCGGTCACAGCTTCGCTTTGGGCGATTTCGTTGGTGTGGTGCACCGGCACGTGGTCGATGCCGCCGGCGTGGATATCGAGCGTCTCGCCGAGGTATTCCATACTCATTGCCGAACACTCAATGTGCCAGCCCGGAAAACCTTTGCCCCAGGGGCTGCCCCATTCCATGTCGCGCTGGTAATCGGCCGGGCTGAATTTCCAAAGCGCAAAATCGGTAGAATTGCGTTTTTCGGGGTTTACTTCTACCCGGGCGCCGGCCTGCTGCTCGTCGAGGTCAAGGCGGGCAAAATCGGCGTAACGCGGGAATTTGCTGGTGTCGTAGTACACGCCGTCACTGGTTTTGTATGTAAAGCCCTTTTCTTCAAGCCTTTTAATGAGGGCAATTTGTTCCTGAATGTGATCGGTTGCTTTCGGCAAGTAGTCGGGCTTAAGCATGTTCAGACGCTGCATGCCGTGCTCGAAATATTCGGTGTACTTTTTGGCGACATCCCAGGCGGTTTTACCCTCGCGCTTAGCGCCCTTTTCTAGTTTATCTTCGCCTTCGTCGGCATCGCTCGTAAGGTGGCCAACATCAGTAATGTTCATTACCCATTTGGGAGTCAGACCGCTGGCCTTAAGTGTACGGACAAGAATGTCTTCGCGGATGTAGGTAAACCAGTTGCCGACGTGCGGATAATCATATACGGTCGGTCCACAGGTGTAAATGGTGACTTCCGGTGGGTTCAGTGGCTTAATTTCTTCGACTTGGCGTGTCAGTGTGTTGTAGAGCTTCATTTGATTATTCCTGCGTAAGATTATTGAGTAGTTGCGTGGCTAACTCAATACATTCTGATTTTACTTTGTTAAATGGCCTACCATCTTCGACTTTGAAGCCGCTGGCGTAAGGGTGGCCGCCGCCGCCCATCTTTTCGGCCACTTCCCCAGCTACGCCGTAACCGGTATTGGCCTTAAGGGCGGCGGTTATGCGCCCACTGTCATACGTTTTGAAGACAATTGCTAACTGCACGCCAGTCGTTTGCAGCATATCAAACTGGATGACCGCTGCCGGGTTGTACATGGGGCTAAACTCGTTGATTTCTGCCTGGGGCACCAATACGTAGGCTATTGTGCCGTTGGCGGCAAATTCGGTGTGCGCTATGAGCGTGCCCTTGTACTTGTAGATCGCGGCGGGCATCTTGCTGAGCTCGCGGCGCTGTTCTTCGAGCTGTGGTCGATTGACGCCTAGTTCAGTTAGCTCAGCCATAGCCCGATAAGTCGAGGGTTTTGTTAGGTCATTTGCCAAGCCCTGAGTATCGCCGAGGATGGCGGTCATGAGGCAGCCGCCGGCGGTGACGTTGATTGGCCAGTTTAATGTTTGGCTCAATTGGTAGATAAGCTCACCGGTTGACGACACGGTGTCGTCGCACAACTTAGTGGTGGTAAAATCAAACGCCTTGTCGGTGCTGGGATGGTGGTCGAGGACGACGCACGGCTTGGCTTTGAGCCAACCGAGCTGTCCGGCCTGGTTAAGCTGCCCGAGCAGCGTGTAGGTGTCGGCATCGACAATAATACTCAGGTCAAAATTGCTCGGGAACTCATTGAGCACACGGTCCCAGCCGGGTAAATAACGCAGGTATGACGGCACATCGACGCCGCAGTACATGTAAACGTCTTTACCCATGTCACCCAAAATGTGTTCGAGCGCCAAAGCACTGCCGAGTGAATCAGCATCGGGGTTGTCCGCTTGGACAACGACAATTTTTTGAGCATTTTGAACGAGCTCATTAATCTTATCTTGCATCTTACAGCTATTTTACCAGTTTTACTCTGGAATAGCTTCTGCTAGGCTGTAGGTATGACGCATTTGCCATTCGAAGAGCTGCGGGTAGATCTTGCTGACGCGGCGACAAAGGTGGAGGTTGGCGCGCATTACGCTCATTATAAGCACCCCGAGGATTTGTACAGGGTAGTTGGCTTCACTATTCTAGAAGCTACGGACGAGGTTGCGGTTCGATACAGTGCTTTGCATGAACCGAATGTTGAATTCGCGCGTCCACTCGCCAATTGGCTAAGCATAGTTGAGCACGACGGGCGCCATGTAGAGCGTTTTCAACAGATAAGTTAAAGCGTTTGCCTGCCTTCCAGGGCTCGGCTGAGGGTGATTTGGTCGGCGTATTCCAGGTCTATACCTATCGGCAGACCACGAGCTAGCCGTGTAATTTTTACTTTTCGATCGCCAACTTGTTTTTGAATATAGAGCGCGGTCGACTCGCCTTCTACACTGGCGTTGGTAGCAAGGATGATTTCCTCAACCTTATCGTCGTCGATGCGCTGCAAGAGCTCTCGGATGTGCAGTTGTTCGGGTCCGATGCCGTCGATGGGTGAAACTAAGCCACCAAGTACGTGGTAGGTGCCGCGAAAGGCGTTAGTTTTCTCTAGGCTGACTATGTCGAGCGGCTCGGCCACAACGGCAATGACTTTCTTATCGCGCCGCGGGTCACTGTAGAGCGGCGATACATCCGCCTCGGCCGCAATAAGAGCGAAGGTCTTTGGACAGTATTTGATGCCGGCGTGCAGATCGGTCAGCGCGTGAGCTAGCTGATCCGATTTAGTTTGATCGTGTCTAAGTAGATAGTAGGCGTAGCGTTCGGCGGTACGTGGCCCAACACCCGGTAAATTGCCGAGCGCCTCAATCAGCTTTTCTAGTGCCGGAGGTAACAGGTTCATTGGCGTTTATAGTCCGAGATCGCCGAGCGCACCCATGAACGGCTGCATCTTCTCGGCCGCGAGCTTCTGGCTTTCCTGAATAGCTTCCTTGACGGCATCTTCGACCCAACGCTCGAGCTGAGCGATGTCACTTAAGTCTACCGACTCTGGATCAATATGGATTTTCTTGATTTTCTGTTCGCCAGTAATCTCAACCTTTACTGCCCCGTCACCCTGTTCGACGGTAATTACCTGTTTTTGCAGCTCTTTTTGAATCTTCTTAACTCGCATAAGCATTTTTGCTTGATCAAACCTCGACATGTTTTCCTCCTTTATAACGAAGCTCTCGTGGCTTGCATATTTTGCCTCGACTGCTCCGCTCATCGGCTCATGTACCACATGTACCTTCAAGCCTCGATGCTCGCGTTCGAGCCAAACTACACTAAGCCACGAAACCTCTACTCACTCTGTAACTACATTGTATCAAATTTTTATAGTTCGTGGTGGCTGAAAGTCGTGCGGGTGGCGGCATTGTACGGCCATGCTATGAAATAGGCGCGCCACTGATAAAGTACCGAGAACAGCACTAAGCAGATGACAATAAAAAGACCTGTTAAGCGAGCAAAGGGGTTCTTGGGGAATACGCTCAACCATATACGCAGCAACTCGTATAAACCAGCCGCAATGAATATGTAAAGTAGTGGCAGTAAGACCGATGTTGTCACGGAACCACCCAGACTAGCTAGAACAACGGCCAGCCCAGTGGCTGCAAACAGAAAACCGCTGCGAGCTAAACGCCAATGCCGGAAAAAAACGGCTCCACCGAGCAACAACAGCACGACCTGGGTTATATCCAGTAATGGAGTGTGGCCGAGCAGAATATCTGATGTGCCATAGCTACGGAAACCTATAGACGAAACGGTATGCAATAGGTTTGTACCAAAGTTAGTGATTGAACTAAGATGGTCTGGAAGCCCAAAAATGTCGCGGATAGTCGAGGGAAAGATTATACAGGCTCGTATGAGTGGTGCTAAAAATAGTACTCCAAGCAGGCTCACTAGAGTGACATGTGGCCAACTTAGTTTGCGTAGTTCATTCATGACGGCTTTCCGCCACAGAACAAGACCAAGTAGTTCAAACCAAACCAAACCCGGTATATATATAGCAGCAACCAGAACGGCAATTGTGCCGTAAAGCGCAATTGTTCTATGCGCAGTGTTTTGTAGCCACAAGGCACCGGCTATTAATAGTAATAGTGCTAGCTGTAATACCAGTGGTGAGCCGAGCCGAGCGATATGCAAAAGCCCGTTGGATGTCGCAAAAAGTATGGTCGTCAGGAAAGCAATACGATAACTGAACCAAGCGTGAACAACAACAAAAAATAACAAACATGCCAATACGCCGATGCCGGCTGCAACCACCCTGGTGGCGAACAAATGATTCGGCGCGAAATGGATGATGCCATAAACCAAAACCTTGTATGGCGCGTCTACTGGGTGAGCAACAATGCCCTTGAAGTGCTCGCTGGCATGATAGCTGGCAACTTCACTCGGTGCGTAACCGGGCAGCAAATCGCCGAGATTATGAAAAAATACAAGATATCCAACGGCTGTCAGTAGCAGCACTGCTACGGCTTGCCGCCAAGTGCGGAAATAAAAATCTTTAAGTCGCTTCATTTTGCTACAAGAAGTATAACATTAGGCGAGCCGTTTAGCCCCCGAATGGATCGGCGTGTTTGGAGTCAAGCGAACGGATACGCTGTTTGTCACGGTCGAAGTAGAGCTCTATGCCACCAGTTGGGCCATTGCGGTGCTTCTTTATTAGGACGTCCATGATGTTTTTGCGATCAGAATCAGGATTGTAGTATTCTTCGCGGTACAAAAACGCGACGATGTCGGCATCTTGCTCGATAGATCCAGATTCGCGCAAATCGGCCAGTTGGGGGATCTGCGGGCTACGGTTTTCAACCGAACGGCTTAACTGACTAAGGGCGATGAGTGGTACATTTAGCTCGCGCGCAACACCTTTGAGACCACGAGAGATCTCTGATATTTCCTGTACGCGGTTGCCTTCACTACCGAAACGACTACCACCACTCATTAGCTGCAAGTAGTCGACGACGATCAGCCCAAGTTTACGTTGGTGAGCCTCTCGCCGAGCCTTGGTGCGCAAATCACTGACTGTGATGCCCGGTGTATCATCGATGTAGATTTTGGCCTCGCTGAGTGTCCCCATGGCTTCACCAAGTCGTTCGAAGTCGTTATCGGTCAAATTGCCGGTACGCAGCGCCCAAGCGTCGACACCAGACTCCATGGCCAGTAAGCGATCGACTAGCTGCTCTTTGCTCATTTCGAGGCTAAATATCAGTACTGGTTCTTTGGCCTGGGTGGCAATCTTGTGAGCCATGTTCAGCACGAAAGCGGTTTTACCCATCGATGGGCGGGCGGCCAAGATGAATAGATCCGAGCGCTGCAAACCAGCTAGCATATTGTCGAGGTCTTTGTAGCCGGTAGGTATGCCTCGCAGTTTATTTTTATCTTTGTGCAAGTCGTCAAGGCGTTCAAAGCTCTCCGCCAGGACGTCTTCCAAACTAACAACACTCTGGCGAACGTGTTGTTGGCTAACGGCAAATAAGCGGCTTTCAGCCTCCTCGATGAGTTCTTTTAGAGCTTTGCTCTCGTCTTTTCCTAATTCGGCCATGTCCTCGCTAGCACTGATGAGCCGCCGGCGTAGAGCCTTTTGCGCGACTATGTCAGCGTATTGCTCAACGTGAGCCGCCGTAGGTACGTAATTTGTCAGCTCGGCCAGATAGCCATTGCCGCCAACCATTTCCAGAAAACCACTGCCTTTTAGCTGGTCGGCCAGGGTAAGTACATCTATTGGCGAGCGTTTTTCGTATAAAGCCTGAATGGCTTCGTAGATACGAGCATGTTTAGGGTCAAAAAAGTCGGTGGGGTTGATAGTGTCGGCAATTTTGACGACCGCGTCGGAATCGATCAATATAGCACCTAGCAAAGATGCTTCGGCGTCCGTGTTTTGCGGCTGGGCTTGAGTGCGACTGGTATCCATAACTAGTCCTATGATTCTAGCAGCTCGGCGCTACCGAAGATATTGCTTATGGTTGAAACGGCTTCATTTTCGACTGGTTGCTCGGGTTGAATGGCTTGCGGCTCAGGCTTGGCGGGCAATGATTCGTCGACTTCACAAACAATTTCAAAGGCCTTACCACTAATCTCGTGCAATGTTTCAGCAATGATTTGGCGGTTTTTGGGTTCGCTGGCTCGCTTTTTATGAAAGGCGAAAGCAAACCGGAGCGTTAGTTTCTGATCGTCAAACTCTACCTGAGCCATCCGAGCAATGCCATAAAGAGTATTGTGATCTTTTTTGATACTGGTGAGCGTCTCAGACCAGAGACTTTCGATATCTGAATCTAGTTCCCTTTTAATCGTTTCCTTTGGCGCTGGTTTGGGTTCTGGTTCTGGCGGGCTAGGTTTTTGCTCTTGCTGCGAGGGCTTAACCTGTTTTGGGGTAGTCGGCTTTGGCGCTGGTTGCGTATTCTTAACCGCTTGGTCGAGCAGAACTAACTCGAGTAGCCGTTTTGGGTCTCGAGCCGCTGGAACGTCGAGCAGATCCTTCAATAACTTCATAGCTGAGCTGCCTGAGATGTGTAAATTGTTTGCAAGTAATTTTTGACGTAGCTGTTCGCTCAGCTGCGTGGCAACCATAGCGGCCTCATAGCCGTGCTCAAACAATTTGGCCAATTCGGTTGTTATCGGCTCTGCTTGTGATGATTCGAGCGCCTCTAAAAGGTTTTGGATGTGTTCGGCTGGTGCTAGTCCGAGCATCTGCTCTACGGTGCTTCGAGTAACCTTCCCCTCAGCGTTACTGGCCTGGTCTAGCAGCCCAATACTATCTCGAAATGAGCCGTCGCCGTGTATCGCGATAAGCTCTAAGGCATCATTATCGATGGAAATCTTCTCTTTTTTGGCAATCTCCAGCAAATGCTTCACTACAACATCGTGTGCGGCCGGGCGGAAACTGAAGCGCTGTGTGCGGCTGACAATGGTTTCGGGAAGCTTGTGTGCCTCAGTCGTGGCCAAGATGAATATAACGTGTGCGGGCGGCTCCTCGAGGGTTTTTAATAGTGCGTTAAATGCCTCTTTGGTCAGCATGTGCACCTCATCTATGATGTATACCTTGTACTTGGCGGCAACTGGCGCAGTATTTACTTTGTCGCGCAAATCACGAATTTCGTCTATGCGACGGTTGGATGCGGCATCAATTTCGATAATGTCCAGATGCGTTTCTTCGTCATACGGCAGGCTGTTGATCTCGTGAGCCAATATTCTGGCGATGGAGGTCTTACCAACACCACGCGGTCCCGTAAAGAGATAAGCGTGGCTAATCGCGCCCTTTTTTAGGGCACGTTCCAGCGTGGTCGTGATATGTTCTTGTCCCACGATCTCACCAAGGTTCTTCGACCGGTATTTACGGTATAACGCCTGCCCCATCTTGGTCACATTATACTCGGCTCAGCCAGTATATGCTGCTGTAATAAAGTCTAAGTTGTCGGAATTCAAAAATGAAGTCTATAGAGCGGCTTCGAGCGCGGCCCATTCGGTAGTGCTGTCGTCTTCTGGGACGTTGACGCTGACCTGGTCGCCGGGCTTGGCTTTGAAGTACGTTACACTTGCGAGCAGGACGCGAAAATCTTTATTACCGACGGTTACGAAGTAGTGTCCGCCTTCGAGTTTTAGCGCTCCGACAAGCTGCTTGCGTGGGATTGGACCAATTTGTTTGTACAAAAACGCGCCGTCGTCAGCAATGGTCAATTTTAGTATGTCACCTTGAACAAGTTTTGATTTCGAAGCGTAGTTTGCGGGTACTGGGTAGGTTTTGCCATCTGAGCCGACCATGTTTTGACCATCAAAGACGCCCTCAATAACCTTGCCGAGCACCTCGCTGGTAGCCGCTGCCTGTACTTTGGCGTCTTCGCCCACCAAACTAACTAACAGCTCGTTGGCGGCTGCCAAATTGGTCTCAGCCTCTTGGATAAGGGCACGTAACCTTTTGATTTGTTTTTCTGGTAACTCCGGCATTTTTTATGCTCTTCCTCAATTTGTGTCTCTTATAGGCTATCTAGAAAGTATCATAATTATAAAAGCAAGTCAAAAGTGACCCACTTTTAACTAAAAAACTGTGGAAAACCCCATCCAGGGTTTTCGAGTATATAGTACAAAGTTCGTAAAGCATAAAGCGTCTAGCCTTATAACTTTACGAACTTTGTAACTTTTGGCTAGTCGAATTAGACTAGTTCGACTGTAGCGCCAGCCTCTTCGAGGGCTTTTTTGGCAGCTTCGGCGTCTTCTTTCTTGGCTTTTTCCAAGATAACTTTTGGAACACCGTCTACAAGCGCTTTGGCTTCACCAAGACCAAGACCAGTTAAGTCTTTAACGGCCTTAATAACGGCAACTTTCTGGGCGCCGGCATCTTTCAGGTTGACGTCGTACTCAGCTTTTTCGTCAGCAGCAGCGGCGGCTTCGCCACCAGCAGCAGGGCCAGCAACAGCGACAGCTGCAGCAGCTGGCTCGATGCCGTATTCGTCCTTGAGGACGGTCTTTAGTTCGTTTACTTCGAGGACAGTCAGCTTAGTCAGCTCTTCTGCCAGTTTCTTTACATCTGCCATTTCTTTCTCCTTTAAAAATTATTAAGCGGTTGCCTTGGCTTCTACGCCGTCTAGCAGCGCGTGCAGGTTGCCCGAAAGCGCGTTGGTAACGTCGTGGACTGGTGACAATAATGTCGCCACAACTTGCGCGATAAGGTTTTCCTTGCTTGGCAAGGTAGCCAGTGCTTTAACGTCGTCGCTGCTCAAGAACTTGCCTTCGGCGCTAATGGCACCTACGAATTCAATCGATGGGTTCGCTTTGGCAAATTGCGCCAAAATCTGAGCCGGTGCTACTTCGTCTTCGCTGTTGAAGGCGTAGAGAAGCATTCCTTGCAGCTCATTAGTTTCGATGTCTTTTAGGGCATCAACGGCTTTGAGCGCTTGGATGACCAAGCGGTTCTTGACCACTTTAACTCTCGTACCGTTGTCGCGTGATTCGCGGCGCAATTGCTGCAACGCTTTCACGGTTGTACCTTGGTACTTGGCAACGACAGTCATTTTAGAAGAACTGAGCAGCTCGCTGACTTCAGCGACTACTTTATTCTTCTCATCTTTTGTTAGTGCCATGTAAAAATTCCTTTTACATTAGTTTGATAAGATTATCGACCTAAATCTTATGTTCGTTACAAAGAAAGAGCCTTCGGAGTTAACCAAAGGCTCTTTAAAATAGATGCTCAAAACAAAAAAGCTTTTCGCAACCTCGGTAGCATACTTAAGTCTACTTCGCTAAAGCTATGTAGCCCGCTACGGTCTTTGGTAACTCGTCGTATTTTAGCTTACTTCGGGTAAATCGTCAACAGTGGTGGCTCGATCTGCGTTAAGAGTGGCAGTTACGGGCTTGACGCGTACCTTGGTGTTGGGCGCGTCCTGTAGACCGTGTTTTACTAGCGCCGAATTAAATATTCCGGCTAAACTAAGTTTAGATTCATCGACTACATCAGGATGAGTAACGAGATGCTCGACTATTCGCCTGGCGGTGCGGATTTTTGCTGGAGAGCTGTGGCATAAATAATCACTTAAGACTGTCGTTGTCTCGTCCAGATGCGTATCCACATAGTCTAGTACGTCCGCATAGGCGGCCTGGTGATGATCGGTGTGCGTGTTCATAACAGCCTGCTCCATATATAGTACTGTCGGCTCTGCTTCGGGAAGCCAGACTTCTGATACTCCCATTGTCATGCCGAAATATCCTCAAGCCGCTGCCCAAGCGCTATCCTTGCGGCACTCGTAACGATGTTCTCGCCAATGCCTGTAGCTAACAAATCGGCTGTCAAAATGTCGACGTGCGCGCGAGTTCCAGGTATCGAACGGCTGTAGTAGGCGCCCGTTTCAGAGGACTGATCCATCGTACATAGGCTTGTCATGATGTCTGCCGCTAGACGTTCTACGCGGGGGTCATCTCGTTCGCGACGGTGTAAGTCCTGTGTCAGTAGACGGCGTTCGCGTGTCTCGGGTTTATTCATGAGACGGCTCGACTGCCAAGGCACATGTGCTCGTAGGCCGGTGATTGTGCTGTCATTGGTTCGCTGCCGCTTGGCTTTCTGTAGCTACTACGCCACTCTCGGTGTGTGGACGATTGAGGTAATCATGCAACAGTTCGGTCACACCATGGTCAAACTCGAAACCAAAATTCCTATCCGCGGCCACCTGCCGCATAGCACTTAGAGTGCCCGGGCTGGTAGACAGCTCGTCCGCCACAGAATCGCGTAACCCCGCATAAAGTTCATATAACTCGTTCATTTTCTTCTCCAAAATTAAAAAAGTAGGCTTCTGGGTTGAAGCCTACTTGTTATTTTGGACTGTGCTAGCGATTATCGCGAGGCTTCAACCATGGTGAAGCACAGCCCGTGTTGGCTGAGGACAATAATCATTTGCTTCACAAAGGTTTGAACCATGCGTTCTATATAACTCCTAATACAAGATGATGTCAAGCTTTGGGTTTCTTTGCCTCTTTGCCGTCTAGGACATCGAGCTTGTACTGGGTGTAGCGTTCGGCGGCTAAGCGTGTTAGGGCCGGATCTTCATCTTGATTTACAAATTTCATGGCTTCGGCTAGTAAAGGATGGACCTCGGCCAGCTTTTCGTGCATCTCGAGCACCAGTTTTCGGTAGCCTGGATGACCTTGTGGGCTGGTGCGAAGTTCGTGCAAGTGAAACGCTTCCCGGGCGTTGTAGGTGACCTTCCAGCGCATACGATGACCGAGCAGTGTGGCGTATTGAGCTTCCAGCTGAAGTCCGGCGGCCTGCAAGGCGCTATAAAGCTGCAGACTCAAGTCAAAGCAAGCCTCGAAATCATCCACCAAACTCGCCTCTTCAACAAGCTTCGGGATTTCGTAGCCATAGCGCGGAGTGAGTTGCTGCCACTCCATATCGTCCACCATCCTGTGGCGCTGCAAATCGCGAAAAATGCCATAATCGCACATAAGATCCCAACTGTAATGGATTTTTTCGAGTGCTCGGCCGGGACGATGGCGGCGGTTCAGCCGCTCACCCATGTAGGCATTAAACACTTCTAATTTACGTTCGTAAGGCCATGTGACCACTTCGGCTTGCAGTTGCTCTAGTGGCAAGTCACTATGTTCGTATAACATGTCTGGCACGATGTCGAGCTCGTTACGTGGCGAATAATCGATTAGCGAAACAGCCGTGGACTGCGGTGTGTAATTTGTGGGCAGCAACTCATCGGCCAACTTTTTGATGTTGTTTCGAGTGTTGACCGAGTAGGCGATGATTGCTCCACCGCGTTCGGGCTTGTCCGCCCGCTCCAAGAAAACGGAAATGACTTTGCGCGCTTCATCAAGAATCTGCTGTCCGACCGTGCGAGCCTCTGGCAGATCATCGCCCAGTAAACGCATGATCAAGCCTTCCAGGGACTGCCCCGAAGCGTATATACCAACTGTCGACTTGGTGGCTACGGGTAAAACAGGTCGTATGGCATCGCAAGCTTGCGCCTTGGTGGCACTGCGCCAGGCGGCATCTCGCTCTTCCTCGGGCGTGTTTGAACTTTTACGAACATAGTCAGTCAGCTCGTTGACCATTTTGGAATACAGATCAAAGATCTGATCCATAGTTTTTGTGTAGCTGGCGCGAATTTTACCCTTAAATTCGGGGGGTACGAAGTAACGGTAGTTACCAGCCTCGTCCTTTTGATCGTAGTATATGTAGCGAGTTGATTGCTCGAGGTATGAAGCCAGTCGGCCGCGCTCCAATTTTTTGGTAAGTAGGTTGCTGGCGTTTTCGACCACGATATGTTGACCGACAAGCTGTTGAACTGAGTCATCGCCAAATGCCGTGATAACACGGTTAAGTAGTTGCTGATCCTTGTCGGCATTATTGGCGAACTCGTCTAGAATAGTCACACGCATATCGTCACCGCGGCGTGACAACCTAGCCATGGCAGCCGCCGCGGTTACACTATCGAGCTTTGGAAGTGCGGCGTAGACATTACTGTCCAGATTGGTGACTGCCCCTTCAAGCCATCTCCGACCAGAGTCGGTGATGTGATAACTGCCGTTTTCGTTTCTGGTAACTAACTGCTCTTGGCCGGCTTCAGCGGGTTTAGTATCTGGTGGCGTGACGACGGGCGGTTCAGACTTTAGGACACTTTGGTTTTTGGCGGCTAGCACTTCGGCCACTGACTGAGGCTTGTTGGCTGCTCGATCACGAACGGCCATTGTCTCGGCAACTAGCTTCCAGACTTGTTTGAAAACGGTGTCAATACCATCTGTGGCATATATAACTGGCAGATTGCGCTGTTTGGCTTCCCACAGGTAGCCCGCCCTGACCCGCTCATAAAAGCCTTCATCCAGAAGACCGAAACGTCCGTGGCTGATTGAACGGTTATTGATACGTTCGCGGATAGTTTGTACCGGCGCATCGAGTATAACCATTAGATCGGGCTGCATGTCGCCAACCGCGAATTCGATGATGTCGTTTATTTTTTGATAATCAGTAATATCGCCTCGACCGTAGTACTGATTGGCAAGCGTCGTAAGATAGCTCCGGTCAACCAGGCAGGTAATACCATTGGCGACGGCATCACGAATAATTTCAAGCGATTGCACACGTGCCGCGTTGAACAATAACACCTCGGTTTTGGTAGTCATGGGATATCGTGGATCCAGAACCAGGCGACGAAGTGCGCGAGCTGTCAGATCGTTCTGACTATCGGGTTCACGCATGACTTTTACGGGCAGCTGTGCGGCTTGGAGTTGCTGCGCTATGAGGTTTACCATCGTGGTCTTGCCAACGCCCTCGGTGCCTTCAATAACTATGTACTTTCCTTTACTCATAGCTCATGCCCTCAATTTTGGTAGGCATGTTGCGAGTGTCTTTGTAGGCTTGCGGCAGCATCATGCTTGGAGACCAGGTCTTGATGAGTGTTTCAAGGTCGCTGCCGGATTGATACTTACCACTAAATCCGCTATCGCGGCCATGGCCGTAGTTCCCTTCGACTTCGCCAGTTTCGTGGAAGACGATCTGAGCGATACGTTCGCCGACTGGCAAAACAACTGTCTCTCGGTTGTTGAGGTTGTAGATTTCGAGTGTCAATCGGTTGATGTAGCCTGGGTCAATCCAGCCGGCATCAAAACAGACTGCCACGCCGTTGCGACCCCAACTACTGCGGCTTTTTACTTCGCAAGCACCCGGCGGTTTGATGCCAAAGAATTCATGAGTGTGGGCTAGGATTCGTTCCCCTGGTTTGAGAGCAATAACCGGATGGTCGTCAGGTATGCCAACAATCGGCTTAAAGCCATTTAGCTCACACCATTTTTTGTGCGGTAGGGCTTTATAGGGGCCATCGAAATAGCGTTCGACGTCTTCGCGGTCAAATGGGTTGTATACAGTCCGTTCGTTGGCCGGCTCAATACGATAGTAATAATAGCCTAGTGTCACATCAAGACTGGCGTGGCTGACGTGTTTATCGTTGAAAGGGTGACATACGATGTGATCATCGGCGATAGCTTGTCGGATTTGTTTGTTGCTGTACACGCTCATAAGAGCGACCCCTCCTCTTAATGGCTCCCGACCAGCCTCGTGGTTGTATGAGTAGTATTGTACGGCTTGTCAAAACCATGACGCAAGTCCAGAAGCGGGTTTCGTGTTGTATTTTATTACATCGCGCTTTTGTTTTTTGCGTACCCAGCAAAAGTAGACTTCTTGGCTGGTCGTTATATCAGGTACAATAAGTGGTAATGCAACTGACAAAACGCGCCAACATATTAGCCCACGTGGTAGCGTATCTGGTTATAACGTATGGAATGAGCATAATTGGCGATTCACTTTTACGGCAATTTCATCTGCGTGGCCATGATTTTGGTGATTTATTCGTGGCGGTTCCATTGGTTGTTGGTCTTTCGCTGATATATTTAGGAACACTCTTGCTTAGGCGAAAGCAAACGGCCTGGGTATTGGCTACGGCTCTATTCGTTTTTGTGATCGGCCTGAATGTTGCCCATCTGGCGACACCGCACACAGCCGAGATACACTACGGAGCGCGTTTGATTCGCCTAGCCGTACCGCTAGTAATTTTGCTTGGTCTGGTGCTGAGCCGATCAATGTTTCGTGTCCAGAGTGATGTTCGCAGTTTCACTCAGGCGGTCAGAGCCAGTCTAGTTGTTTTGTTGGTAACGTTAGTCTATGGTGTAGGCGGATTCATGTTGATTGATAATCGGGATTTCCATCAGGAAATTAGCTTTGCGGGCGCGATGCATCATACAATCGACCAATTCGGGCTTACTACCGACAACCTGATCCCGCACACCAAGCGAGCAAAGTTATTCACAGATTCCCTATCGGTTATTAGTATAGTTACTGGTGCGTACGTGGCTATATCGCTATTTCAACCGCTACGTATTCGTTTTGCCGATCAGTCGTCGGCTCGAAAACGAGCTGAGGAGCTGTTGGAGCGGTACGGTGGTGATATAGATGATTTCTTTAAACTGTGGCCGCACGATAAGGTCTACTATTTCGACGCATCTGATCGTGCTGGGCTGGCGTACCACGTTACTCGTGGAGTAGCGCTAGTGGTTGGTGATCCATTTGGCGATTCCAAACGGTTCAATATATTACTCGCCTCGTTCTTGGAGCTTTGCTATGTCAATGATTGGTTGCCGGCGTTTATTCACGTTACCGACAAATACAAGGCGCTTTACAAGCAATTTGACTTCCGCATGCAAAAAATCGGTGAAGAGGCAGTGTTAGATCTAGAATCATTTCAAACGGAAGTAAATAACAAATATTTTCGGCAAATCCGAAATCGATTTACTAAACTGGATTATTCCATAGAGGTACTGCAGCCGCCGCACAGCAGCGCGGTGCTTGATCAGCTTCGCACTATTTCAAATCAGTGGCTGGAGCTTCCTGGACGGTCGGAACGAGGCTTTATGATGGGAAGCCACAATGACGATTATATGCAGCGTGGACCGGTGGTGGTGGCTTGCGATGCTGAGCATAAAATTCAGGGTTTCATAAACTTAGTGCCGACTTTCGACAAAGTTAGTAGTAATTATGATTTGTTGCGTTGCAGCGCGCAGGCGCCTGGTAATTGCAACGATTTTTTGCTGCTAGGTCTGATCGAGCAGCTACACGCGGCTGATGTCAAAAGGTTGAACCTTGGCTTATGCCCGCTGGCCGGTCTTGATGATAAGGACGAAGAAGCCACTATCGTCAATAATGCTCTAAGATTCTTATACGCCAACGGCGATCGGTTTTATTCCTTTAGTGGACTACGCCGTTTCAAAGCTAAATATGAACCAGTTTGGGAAGATCGGTCTATAGCTTACAGGGGTGGCATACGTGCGTTTACGCGCACTGTTGCGGCTCTAAATCGTGCTATGAAGGTTAAATAAAACGACGTCCGGAATCCCGGACGTCGTTACAGGCACGTGCCAGCTATTTATTCAGTAGTGCTGACTGTGATGCTTGGGCCCATAGATGTCGTGACATGCACAGCTTTGACATAGTTGCCTTTTACGCTGTTTGGTTTGGCGGCTCGAATGCTGGCCATGACGGCAGCGGCATTTTCGAGTAACTTAGCGCCGCCGAAGCCGACCTTGCCTATGGCCAGGTGGATGATACCGGTGCTGTCGACACGGTACTCTACTCGACCGGCCTTAGCTTCTTTAACGGCTTTGGCGACGTCGGTAGTTACCGTACCACTCTTTGGGTTCGGCATGAGACCACGTGGTCCTAGGCTACGAGCATATTTACCAAGTTTTGCCATATTGGCTGGGGTAGAAATTAGGATGTCAAAATTGATTTCACCTTTTTCCAGCTGCTTTGTTATGGTCTCGACGCCAGAAAGATCGGCGCTCTCGGCCTTTTCATCGGCAAACACGGCTACACGTATATCTTTGCCGGTGCCGGCTGGCAGAACCAGACTGGCTCGGATGTTTTGGTCGGCCTGACGTGGGTCAACGCCCAGGTTGACGTGTAATTCGACGCTAGCATCGAATTTGACGCTGCTGGTCTTGGTTGCCAGCTCAAGCGCGTCTTTAAGGCTGTATACTTTGCCCTTCTCGATCAGTTCGGCAGACTTGCGGTAGCCTTTGCTGCGGCGCTCCAAGCGGCTACGAGCCGGTTTAACGGCTAGCTTTGGCTTTTCTTCTGCTTCGGCTTCGGCTTTGTGAGCTTTGCGTTCTTCTTTCTCGGCCTTTTCCTCGGCTTCCTTCAACGCTTTTTCACTTCGTTTGCCAGCTTTAGCGACAGCTTTCACTGGGGCTTCTGTTTCTGGTTCGGCCACGGCTGCGCCATCAATAGCTGCGGTGATCTCAGCTACAGTATTTTTAGCAGTAACTTCGAGGTTCAAAGCTTTCGCTTCCTCAAACAATTCCGTCTTAGTCTTTGCCATAATTATTTCTCCTTCGTGGTTCAAACGGGCTCTTCACCCTCCCACAAACTATTAAAATGATATTTAGTTGCTTGTCTGGTCGGTGTCGGGCAGGAGCTCTGTGTTAACCAGCGCGAGACCGAACCTTCCGATATTACTGATATGAACAGGCTCTGACGAAGTCAGAATGCGTACGTCTGGCGTGCCAAGCGTGCTGGCATCGACGAGTACAATACGCGGGGTTTTGGCTTCTTCTGTCTCAAAGAATGAGTCGAGATGCGCAGTGCCTTGTTCTGGAAATCCCTTACCCATAGCTATGCCTCGACCTCGACGCCCATACTGCGAGCCGTGCCGGCGACCATCTTCTTGACGGCGTCGACATCGTCGGTGTTCATGTCGTGAGCTTTTTCGGTGGCAATCTTGGTCAGCTGAGCATCGGTCAGTTTCTTGCTGATCTTTTCGCTGTTGGGGCGGCCGGAACCCTTCTGGATACCGAGTTCGGCACGAATCCGATCGTCGGTCGGCAAGCCAACCACGCGAAAGGCCATAGTGCGGTCATCATAAATAGTAATGTGGGCAGTGACCATCTGACCCATCATGTCTTTGGTGGCGTCGTTGAATGGCTGGATAAAGTCCATCATGTTCACGCCGTACTGGCCGAGTGTACTACCTACGGGAGGCGCGGCACTGGCTTGGCCACCTTTGATCTTCATTTTTAAGTTTGCTTTGACGACTTTCGCCATAATGTATAACTCCTTATTAACGAATGTTCACCACAAATGAAGCGTGGCTACTAGTTCTCCTACCTTTTAGTAGTGCGTAACAGATATGAGCTTATCAAATTTTTTGGGTTTTGTCTATCCCTCGACGGCATGTACCGGGCACTCGCCCATATTATCTTGATAGGTGTGGATGATGCCGTCAGAATCACGATACGCTACCCTGCTGCATAGCTCAAAGTTGGTGGCTTTAGTACAGCTGGCTAACTCATCCGCATCTGGCGCTTCGGCGGCGAAATCGATGGCGCACGTTTCAGGTGGTAAGTGTTCAAGACGGTTCATTTGAAGCTGGTGGTTTAAAACTGTGAAGATTATTGCAACTGTAGGTGTTGTCACAGTGTGCCGATACTTCCGAAGGTTCCGGTTCGCTTTCCGTACCTGCTAACAATCGGAGAGAGAACTGATCGTACTTATTTGCTACCCAAGTGGCGATAGCTACTCCGCCAATCACTGCCACACTGCTTTCTCCGGTGTGTATTAGTGATTGATTCATCGCTAGTCCATTAGCTGCCTCCAGAACCAAGGCAGCACCATTACTAGCTACGCCAACTGTGCCGAGCACAACTGTCCCAATACCACCCATGCGAACAATCTTAGCCCCGTCGGTTATGAGCGGGTCTTGTTCGATTGACTGGTTGGTATGAAACATAGCTATACTCGTTTGACTTGGAGGCTGTCGAGCTCTACGGGCGTTTCACGGCCGAACATGCTGACCAAAACCTTTAACTTGCCCTTTTGAGAATCTATTTCGTTGACTGAACCATCGAAGCCCTTGAACGGACCATCAATGATATTCACGACTTCACCAACTTTGTAATCAATCTTGTGCTTCGGTTGGTCAAGACCCATGCGTTTCTGAATCTTCTCAATCTCGTCCAGGCCTACCGGTGTTGGGTCGGTGCCAGAGCCCACGAAGCCAGTTACCGAAGGTGTGTTGCGAACGATGTACCAGGCATCTTCGCTCAGTTTCATCTGCACCAGCACGTAACCTTGGAATATACGCTTTTCGACTACTTTACGTTTGCCGTTTTTGATTTCGATCTGCTTTTCTTTGGGAACCAAAACTTGGAAGATCTTGTCTTTCATATCTAGGCTGTCGGCGCGCTGGCGAATGCTCTCGGCGACCTTTTCTTCGTAGCCGCTATATGTGTGAATGGCGTACCATTGCTTGCTTGTGTCGTATCGTTTGCTCATATTATTTTAATAACACCTGTTTAAATAATTTATCTAACCCATAGTCTACGACGGCAATTGCGGCGCCGAAAACAATAGCAAAAAGGATGACCGCGGTGGTAAGACGACGGCTCTCACGGCGTGATGGCCAGTTGACTTGTTTGAGCTCGCGCCAGCTATCACGAATATAGCGCAGCAGCAGCAAACGGCCAATGAGGCGCACGAAACGTAGTCGCGAGAACCAACGGAGCCCATGCCCGATCTGTTTGAGTGGCGGCTGATGGGTTGTCCATGCTAGGCCTCGCCCAATCACCTTAACGGGCCAGAAAAAGCCCTTCCAAAATACTTGAGACATCGTTTCGTTAGATTCGCTGCTCTTTTTTGACTTCTTTGACTTTACCACTTCCCGTCCCTTTGCCATTAAAAAAGCCTACAACATTTGTAGGCGTTACTTGTCAAGCATACGTCATTTAACGGTGAGCGTCAAGCAGATGGTACACTTGTATATATGATGCTTTTGCTCGGGCTATATATCGCAGCAACACTGATTGAGTTTGCTTTGGTCAAGAGTTTACCAGCCAGGCTACCGCGTCGGATACTTGTAGGCGTGGTGATATTACTCGATATTTCTGGCTCTACAGCTTTGCTAATAAATAATTGGTCACTCTGGATCGGACTCTGGATATTCGGAGCCTACAGGGTTATCAACTTGCTAAGAGTCGCGGCTGGCCGCATGCCTAACGCCGAGCTAAAACGGCTAGCGCCACGTGCCTTTTATATGCTGTTTGGCCTGCAAATCGCCAGCTTGCTATTGGCCAGCGGAACTAGCCGACTTTCTAACAGCGCGTTGCTAATAGTTTGGGCCGTGGCGCAGATGGTCGTAGCTGTCTTTTTACTGCGCGTTACCTTACGGACATGGCGTCACACGCGATTGCCAAAAAATATTTCGCCGATGTCTGACAATGAGCTACCAACTGTGAGCATACTAATCCCGGCCAGAAACGAAACCGATGACCTGGAAGCTTGTTTACAGACTTTAGTAGCCAACGATTATCCAAAACTGGAAATAATTGTGCTGGATGATTGTTCGGTAACAAAACGTACGCCAGAGATTATAAGGGCATTTGCCCAAAGCGGAGTGCGGTTTGTGGCTGGCGAGGTACCTGACGAGGTAAACTGGTTGGCCAAAAACCAAGCCTACCAACGGCTCAGCGAACAAGCCAGCAGCGAAATATTACTATTTTGCGGGGTAGATGCCAGGTTTAATCGCCAAACCGTACGCCAGCTCGTCGAAATCATGGTGGCTAGAAATAAACAGATGATGAGTGTTATGCCGCTTAGGGCGCCAGAAGCCCAGGCTAGCCTATCACTTATCCAGCCCATGCGGTACCTGTGGGAGATTGTTTTGCCGCGTCGTCTCTTTAACCGTCCACCCGTCCTCAGCACTTGCTGGATGATTACCGCCAAATCACTGGAGCGCTTCGGTGGCTTTAAGGCCGTTTCGCGCAAGATAGTGCCAGAGGCGTACTTTGCTCGGCAGCTTACCGCTACCGACGGCTACGCTTTTGTACGCAGCAATTTCACTCTAGGACTTACCAGCAATAAACCCGCGAATGATCAACGTGATTTGGCCATCCGAACCCGCTATCCACAATTGCACCGCCGGCTAGAGCTGGTGGCGCTCACCGCCATAGCGGAGCTGACGCTGTTTGTTGGTCCGCTCGTAGGTATGGCTACGGCTTGGCTCGTACCGTACGCTTGGTTTATATTTGGTCTGTCGGCCGGCAGCTACGTACTACTGCTTAGTATGTATTACCACGTGGCGGTGCGAACCAAGCTCAACGCTCGTAGCCTGGCTTGGCTAATTTTTCCAGTAACGGTGATTACCGATGTGCTGCTACTACATATCTCAATGTGGCAATATGAATTTTCGGTCGTAGACTGGAAGGGTCGAAATATTTGCATCCCGATAATGCGTCGCACGCCGCCTAAGCCGGCTTCTGAAGGTTCGGAATAAAGACGGTAAAGGTGGAGCCTTTATCCAGCTCACTAGTGACGGATATGTCGGCGTGCACAAGTCGTGCCAACTTCATCGTCACGTAAAGACCCAGACCGGTGCCGCTATTGGCGCGCGTTCTGTAATCTTCACTTCGAAAGAACTTATCAAAGATTTTTTCTTGATCACTTTTACTGATGCCGATGCCGGTATCGTGGACGGTAAACTCAACACCTTTTGGCGCGGGCTTGGCGCCGATTGTTACGCTGCCACTCTCGGTGTATTTTATAGAGTTGGTAACGAAGTTCTGTAAAATTTCCCGGACATACAACTCGCTTGACTGCAAGGCTTCGAGCTGAGGGCTTAGTTCAGTCTTAATCTCCAGACCTTTGGCGGCGGCTTCGTCGGCGTAGCTTTTGGCCAAACCATCAACCAGCGCATGGGGATTTATAGCTGCGATATCAACCTGCAAAGCGCCGCGTTCCGCTCGTGATAAGGTCGATAAATCGTTGACCAGGCCGGCCAAGAACAGAGTCTGCTCGTGAGCCTGCTTGAGGGCTTGGCGAATCTGATTGATATCGCCAGATTTTTCAGCGATAAATTGAGCGTTTGATATGTTGCCTTCGGTGATCGCTATGGGTGTGCGCAATTCGTGACTGACAACACTTATAAATTCGTCACGCTCTTCCTCGAGTGACTTTTCGCGCGTGATATCGCGCAGCAGCAGCACGTAGCCCCGGTCGCCCTTTTCGCCGTAGCCAAGATGTACTGGCGCGATTGACAGGTATAAGTTAATCTCGCTGCCGTCCGGGTAATGGAGCAATAAGTCGCGTGAGCTGCTGGGTATGTCGGTAGCTCTAACCATATCAGTTATGTCGACCGGTTGCCCATTTTTGTCGAAGGGTTTCAATATACTACCGAGACTGCGGCCCTTCATACTGCTGTTGACGTCCAGAATGTTCAGTGCGGCTCCGTTATAGAGGACTATCTTGATGTGGTCATCAACGGCGATGACACCGTCGGCCATACTACCAATTAAGCTGGTTAGGCGTTCATGTTCAAGGGCGGCGGTTTGGGGAGCTTTTGATGTGACAGCCGGCGTTTCGTTAGACATAAGCAGTATTATGCCACAAGTGTAGCCAGATTGGGTTGGCCAATTTGTGGTTGGTAACCGCGCAGCTGCTTACTAATGGCCCGCGCCTCTGGCTTAACACTTGTTAGTAATTGCCAAAAGTCTGGGCCGTGATGCAACTGTTTGGTGTGGCTTAGTTCGTGCAACAGTACGTAATCAATACATTCCCAAGGTAATTCCATCAGATATAAATTTAGGGTGATTACTCGTTCGCTACTGCAACTTCCCCAGCGTCGTTTCAGTAATTTTATGTCTGCACGCCGGTAGGTAAAATTATGCTCGCGAGCTAAAGTGGCCAGCCGAGGCGGCAACAATTCTTTAGCTTCGTTTTTAAGTGCGCGAATCGTAGCGGCTTTGGCGCGCTCCTGGACGTTTGCCGCATTCAGACTTT
Organism: Saccharimonadales bacterium (SeqCode); assembly: GCA_041649215.1. Classification (GTDB taxonomy): domain Bacteria; phylum Patescibacteriota; class Saccharimonadia; order Saccharimonadales; family UBA4665; genus JBAZNN01. Next base: position 323,251 of record JBAZNN010000001.1, on the reverse strand, counting down.
CGGAGGATGAATATCTAACAATAACTTCATCTTTTGTAACTCTAGTACCGACGGCTACGTCGTTAAATACCTGTTCAAAGCGCACATAGTGCTGTTTGCCGACTCGTTGGCCATTTTCTATGGGCTCTGTCGCTCTGTTATTTTGCTCCTCCGAGATCCAGGCCGCGTGAGCTTGCGCAAACGCCATACCGGCCGCGTACGGTGTCCAGTGAGGCATACTAACCCTAACGTTGCCACTTGGTCCTACAGTCAAACGTATGCTTCGGCTTCGTCCGTGCTTAGCTAGCGTCACAGATCCGACGCCAGGTATTTCCACCTTTTTGATTGCCATAAACTACCTTATAACGATGTTGCGGCGGGACATGTCGACACGACCAGCCATTGGGTTAGGTACGATGTTCACGAGTCCTGGTTTAACGACCTGCGAGTTTGCATCGGTAGTGACTACTAGCCCCAGCTCACGGAGGCGTCGAAGGACGGCGCTTCTTTGAGTGTTAAAGACGTGCTTGCCACTAATAACGATGTATTGTTCAGATGCTAATGGGTTCTGCATGCCACTGTTTAACTGCTCAAATGAGGTGCGATCGAGTGGTTGGCTAAATCGGTCATCACTGCGACGGCGATCGCGTTTGCTGACTCGTGCAAAAGCGCTTTCTTCGTCAATTTGCAGCCATAGCAATAATGTCTCGGCGTGCATTTTTGCTGCCATATTACGGAGGGCTCGACGCTGCGCGGTACGCATAGCGTTGGTATCGTAGATCACACTAACGCCGGTGCTCAAAAACTCGCCAGTCATGTAGTTCATAAGGCTGTTTACGACGTGGTTTTCTTCGCGGTTGTATTGGGGCTTTTCAAAAAGTTCTGCGCGTATACGGTCACCTTGTATGTGGGCGGCGTTTAGGTGTTCGGTAAGCTGGCGTGCGAAGCAAGTCTTGCCTGCTCCGGGGTAGCCATAGAGCAAGATAAGTAACGGTTTTACGGGAGTAACTTTTGCCATTACATACAGGTATAGCAGAATTTTGCCTATATGAAAAGCCCTGTAACCATGTAAAAAACACTAGCTACAGAGGCCGACGCCTAGTATACTTACGTCAGCCATTTGCATTGCTGGCGGATGGAGGGGTATAGCTCAGTTGGTAGAGCACCGGTCTCCAAAACCGGGTGTCGTAGGTTCGAGTCCTGCTACCCCTGCCAAAACATGATGCCACCATTTTTGGTGGCGTTATGTTTTGTAGGCGATACGGATTCGAACCGATAGGCGTAAATAGCCAGTGGCTGTTTACGTTTTACCTGCTTGGCCGACTGAGCAACGCATTGCGAAGGAGCATATATTTCGAGTCCTGCTACCCCTGCCAATGAAAGTCCCGGCCGTAGTGCCGGGTTTTTCATTGGCCAAGACGAAGAACCGTACTTTTTGCAGCGCAAAAGAGGTTCGGTGGAGCGAGGACGCGCACAGGAGCTTGCTCCGAGCACGCCGCAGCGGAGGAGCGAAGCGATCCTGCTATCCCCTTGCCAGCTAAGACGTTAACTATTTGCCGAATTCGCCAGGAAAAGGCGGGATTTCAGTAAATACCTCTTCGGCCCAGCGAATTTCCGGAAGGTCGTATCTGCCTAAGATGGATTCAATATGACGACAGGCGTCCAAGTACTTTTCCGTTCCTGGTGTTATCTCATTTTTCCAGACCATGAGCGTCAATGCCTCGTTTGCCCTAAGGGCATCTATAAGCTCTTGCGGTGGCCCAAAAGGCTCTCCTGATTCTATAGCCGCACTCATGCAACCAGTATATCAAATGGTTTTGTGATGGCACGTTAGGGGTGTGGAAGGTTGTCGATGTCGGGATTATGATGCAAATCGTGCCGTGGAATCTCCAGTCGTTCTTTTACTGTAGTTCTGAAAAAGGCTTTAACGCCATCTGTGTCACCGGCCGGATCGGCTTGAATGTCTTCTGCCGCCAGCCTCACATAGAAGTCGGTGTCTTTTGAAGCATCGTCAGATACCTCGTGTGTTTGATTTGTGCTTGGTGCTGATTCTTTCATAAAACAATTTTATACCACATTGCAAGCCTATAGATAGGCCGCGCTGGTTTTAAAACGCTTGTTTTTCAGGCATACTAAAAAGCATGAAATTTCTTGTGGAGGCAGCGGCAGCAGCGGAACATGCCATCGCCCAACGAATCGAGGATGAATTAGCTAAAAACAAACAAGTCTTGTGGTTGGTTAGTGGCGGTTCTAACGTAGCCCTGGAAGTAAATATCATGAGATCGCTCAAGGAGAAAATCGCTAACAAGCTACAAAACCTCACTATTTTGCCAATGGATGAGCGCTATGGTAAGCCTGGGCATGTAAATTCCAACACCGAATTTATGAGAAAAAGCGGGTTTCAGCCAGGAGTAGCGGAATGGATAGACGTGCTGGCCCACGATGTGTCGCTCGAAGAAACCTTGGAATATTATGCCGACGTTGCCGCCGAGGCCATGGCGGACGCGCATATCATCATCGGACAGTTCGGACTGGGTGCCGATGGTCACGTGGCCGGCATATTGCCAGATTCACCGGCAACGGATGAAGATTACGCGACAGTCATTGGTTACGAATGGAGTGACTATGTTCGGCTGACATTGTCACCTCGAGCATTAACAGATGTGCAGGTAGCCTATGTTCCGGCTTACGGCCAGAGCAAAGAAGCAGCCCTAAAAAGATTGCAGCTAAATGAAGAACCGCTTGATCAATTGCCCGCTGGCTTGCTGTACGAGATTCCCGAAGTTTACGTTTATGTCGATAACGATATTTCTCACGCACTCGCTAAAACAGAGCGAGCTTTGTTTTAGCTACGTTCCTTCAAGTATAATGACTTTATAAAGAGCGAAGGGTAACAAACATGAAAATAGCAGTACAAGGTTTAGGGCGCATGGGTATGCAAATTGCCCGTAAGTTGGCCGAAAGCGGCGAGCACACTGTTATCGCTTACAATCGTAGCCCTGAACCCATCGATGAAGTTGCCCAGTATGGCGCTGTCAAAGCCTATGAAAAAGCCGATGTTATCCGTGAATTTGGTACTGACCAGGTCGTACTTTGGATTATGCTGCCAGACGAGGTTGTTGACGCCCAGGTTGACGAGTGGCTAACACTATTACCGCAAGGCAGCATTATTGTCGACGGTGGCAATTCCGACTTCCGCAGCACCAAGCAACTTAACGAAAAAGTTTCGGCGGCTGGCATGCACCTGCTAGACGTTGGCGTGAGCGGCGGTGTTTGGGGCTACCAGAACGGTTTTCCACTTATGTGTGGCGGCGACAGCACAGAGGCCTTCGCCGTGCTTGAACCAGCCCTCAAAACGCTCGTCCAGCCGGGTGGTATGTACTACCACTTTGGCTCCAGCGGCGCCGGGCACTACGTCAAAATGGTACACAATGCCATTGAATACGGCATGATGGAGTCCCTGGGCGAAGGCTTTCGTATGCTGCACGATGGTCCGTACCAGGGATTGAACCTGGCTGAGGCGGCCGATTTGTGGCAACATCACAGCGTTATTACCTCGTGGCTGACAGAACTGAGCCGTGATGCCCTGCGCGAGAACCCTGAACTTGAGGGTATCAGCGGCTACGTGGCCGAAAGCGGCGAAGCCCGTTGGACGCTCGATGCCGCCAAAGACCTTGGAATCACCCTTCCCTCAATCCAAGCGGCCTTTGACGTCCGTGTTGCTTCCCAGCAGGGAGACACCAACTTCGCGACTAAAGTCGTGGCCGCTCAACGCAATAAATTTGGAGGACACAACCTAAACGGCGAGGGCGCCGCCAAGTGAGTGATTACCGGGATCGTCCACTTATTTTAGTTATTTTTGGCATTACCGGTGACTTGGCGCAGCGCAAGCTGCTGCCGTCGTTGTATTACTTGTTGCGCAGGCACGAACTTCCAGAAGCCATACGTATCGTCGGTATTAGTCGTCACGAGAGCGCGGTAAGCTCAGTCTACGAACGGCTCAACGAATTCGTAGGCGACGATTACGAAACAAGCCTGGGCGAACTTTTGCAATCAAAGACCGAGATGGTTCAAATGAACATGGAAGACCAGGGTGCTTACGAACGGCTGTATAACCATTTGAACGAGCTGGACACGGCCGAGGCGCCAGCGGTGCGCCTGTATTATCTTTCGGTGCCGCCCGACGCTACCATGGGCATAATTGAACTGCTCGGAAAAACTGGGCACAATGCCTCGCCCCGCTGCGAGAAGCAAAATGTTCGTTTGCTAGCCGAAAAGCCGTTCGGTCACGACCTTGCCTCTGCCGAAGAGCTAATCCAGGCAGTCGATACAAGCTTTGACGAATCACAGGTCTACCGTATCGACCACTATCTAGCAAAGGAAACGGCTCAAAATATACTAACCTTTCGGTTTGAGAACCCGCTATTTGAAGCTGTTTGGGATAACCAGCATATTGACCACATAACAGTGTTGGCATATGAGCAGATAGGTATCGAGGGTCGTGTTGCGTTCTATGAACGGCTGGGTGCTCTGCGTGATCTTGTCCAAAGTCATTTGCTGCAACTCCTTGCGCTAACCACGATGGCTCGGCCGGAACAGCTTGAAAGCGCAAGTATTCATGCCAAAAAGCTTAAAGTGCTTGAAGCGATCGCGCCAGTAACCGCCGATGAAGCACGCCGTGGGCAGTATGAAGGCTATCGTGATGAAGTGAGTGATCCGGAATCGCACACCGAGACTTATGCCCAGGTACGGTTGCATATCGACAACGACCAGTGGCGCGGCGTGCCGATTATACTAGAGACCGGTAAGGCGCTTAGTTTTAAAACGACAGAGATAACCGTATGTTTCAAGCAATCTTTGGACGCCGATCACGAACACAACCGACTAGTCATCCGTATCCAGCCAAATGAGGGCATTACCCTGTTTCTACAGGCTAAACGTCCGGGCATGGAAAACAGAACCGAAACGGCCGAGATGGATTTTGACTATCACAACTCTTTTTCCGAGCGGCATGCCGATGCCTACGAACGGGTAATAGTCGATGCTATACGTGGCGACCAGACGCTCTTTGCGTCGGCGCCCGAGGTGATTGCATCGTGGCGTATTTTACAGCCCGTGCTCGAAATGTGGAGTCAGACTACCGACGATTTGTTAACGTACTCGCAAGGCGGCTCCGCGCCAGAGAACTCACTAAATCCGCATCTTCACAAAAGACTATAGCCGCATGACTATATGCGCTAGTGCCTAACACCTGTAAAAAGGTTGTGCTTTGGTTGGCTTGAGCGGTATAATTTATCCGTAATCAAAACGTAAAACAGAGGGCCATGAAAATACTGATGCTAGGGTGGGAGTTGCCTCCCCATAACAGTGGCGGACTCGGCGTAGCATGCTACCAGCTCTGCAAAGCCCTCTCAAAAAAAGACGTAGACATTGAGTTTATCTTGCCCTACCACGCGCCGTTTGAGGGTGATTTCATGACTGTTACGGCCGCCCATCCGCAGGGTCCGCGGGCACTCCTGGTAAATGCCTCGGCTTACGATAGCTACAAATACGTTTACCCTGATGGGCGCGAAGAGTGGGTTGATATATTTGGGCAACAACACGCCTACGAAAGTGCTGTCGCGCAACTAGCTACCGAGAAAGAGTTCGATATCATTCATGCACACGACTGGCTGACTTTTCGGGCTGCTCTGCGAGCCAAACAGGCTCGTGACGTGCCGCTAGTTTTGCATGTTCACTCGATCGAACGTGACCGCGCCGGTGGCAATGACGGTAATCCACTAGTCCGCGAGATAGAGGCGACTAGTATGCAACTAGCCGACAAGGTAATTGCCGTTAGCCAGCTCACCAAAGATGCTATCGTAGCGGACTACGACATCCCTGCCGACAAAATTGAAGTTTTGCATAACAGCATCGATCACCAGGTATTCTCTGACTTGTTGGCGGTTGATCCGGAGAATACGTATCATTACCTGTCGCACATGAAGGCTCGTGGCTACCACGTTGTAGCCAACGTCGGTCGATTGACGATTCAAAAAGGTTTAACCAACCTGTTAAGAGCCGCCAAAGAAGTTATATATCGAGAACCAAAGACTTTATTTCTGATATCTGGCAGTGGTGATCAATATTTTGAGCTGATTGAGCTTGCCGCCGAGTTAGGTATAGCCAAAAACGTCATCTTTACAGGGTTTCAGCGCGGCAAAGCTTGGCGAGATTCATTCGCGATTGCCGATTTATTTGTTATGCCGTCTGTATCTGAGCCGTTCGGGATTACTCCTCTAGAATCGATTGGCTTCGGGACGCCAACGCTTATCAGCAAACAGTCTGGTGTAGCGGAAATCCTTCACAGCACTCTGCGGGTTGATTTTTGGGATGTTCAAGCGATGGCTAATCAAATAACGGCGGTCGTCCAGAACTCTAGTCTAAGGGATGAGCTCCAGGCAAATGCTGCCAAAGAGCTGATAAACATGAGCTGGGACAGTGCCGCCGACAAGCTGTTCACTATTTATGATCATCATTTGCAAAAGGCCATGGCATGAGCAAATCCATAGTCCTTTATCTACATGTACATCAGCCGTATCGAGTGCGTAATTATACGATCTTCGATGCTGGCGTGCAACATAATTACTTCGACACGGCATACGATGATCCGACGAACAATGAACGGATAATTCGAAAAGTAGCCGAAAAATCGTATTTGCCTACCAACCAGCACTTGCTGGCGCTGCTCAATAAACATCCTGAGTTCAAGTTAAGTCTATCGATAACCGGAACTGTGCTTGAGCAGTTCGAAAAATGGGCTCCTGATGTGCTCAAGTCGTTTCAAGATTTGGTAGCAACCGGACGCGTTGAGATCTTGGCCGAGACGTATCACCACAGTTTGGCTTTCTTTTACTCTAGGTCAGAATTCGAGACGCAGGTCGAAATGCATCGTAGTAAAATCGAAGCCTTGTTCGGCCAGACACCAAAGGTTTTCAGAAATACCGAGCTGGCCTACAACAACGACCTGGCCGTCTGGGCTGACGAACACGGTTACAAGGGCATTTTGGCCGAAGGCTGGGATAAGCTGCTCGACTGGCGAAGCGCGAACTTTGTTTACAAACCCGTGAATACTAAAAACATCAAACTACTTCTCAAAAATTATAAATTGAGTGACGATATCGCCTTTCGGTTTGGTGATCAGAGCTGGAGCGAATGGCCGCTAACTGCCGATAAATACGCCCATTGGCTGAACGAAACCGCCGATGCTACAAACTTCAATCTATTCATGGATTACGAGACGTTTGGCGAGCATCAGTGGAGTGAGTCGGGTATCTTTAAGTTTTTGGCTGAGTTACCTAGCCAATGGCTCAAGACCGATGGCAACAACTTCATGACTGTTTCCGAAGCTTGTGAGGCCTATGATTCCAAGGATAACATTGACGCTCCCGAGACCGTCACCTGGGCGGACACGGAGCGTGATCTAAGCGCCTGGCTGGGCAACAATATGCAGAGCTCTGCTATAACCGCCCTCTACGACATACAAGATCTGATAATTGGTTCGCAGGATCTATCACTTATAGAAGACTGGCGGCGACTGCAAACGTCCGATCACTTTTACTATATGTGCACCAAATGGTTCAACGATGGCGACATTCATGCCTATTTCAGTCCCTACGAAAACCCCTACGACGCGTTCATAGCCTATATGAACACCTACCACGATCTGAAGTTCCGTTTAAGCGAGAAAGGCCTCGCGGTATAATTATGTATATGTGGGTGGGAGAAAACACGTAGTGGCGCGGCCAGTTGTGCTCAGTAATGGGCAGCTGTTCGTTGGGCTGGATGAAAACGGGTTGGTGCACGACTTCTATTACCCGTACGTTGGCCTCGATAACCTAACAAACGCCCGAAGCATGCAACACAGGATCGGCCTGTGGGTCGATGGTAATTTCCACTGGACCGATGACGGGACTTGGAAAATATCGATAGATTTTGAGGCCGACGCGCTAATCAGCAACGTGACTATGAAATCCGAAATCTTAGCTACCACACTGCACTTCCAAGATTTTATACACCCCGATCATAACGCTTTAATTCGTCGAGTCACCATTACGAATGAAGCCGACCAAGAGCGAGAAATCCGATTGTTCATGCACCAAGTGTTTCAGATATCAAGAGCTGGGCGTGGCGATACCGCTATGTTTGTACCGGACGATAATTACATCTTGGACTATAAAGGTCGCTGTTGTTTGCTGATTGCCGGTCGCCAAGATGATAAAACCGATTTTGATCAGTATGCGATTGGCAATTACGCCATCGAGGGCAAAGCCGGCACGTTCATGGACGCCGAGGACGGTGAGCTGTCTGGTAACGCTATTGAGCATGGTGGCGTGGATAGCGTGTTGCGCTTTGCTCGGAGTGTGTCTGGCCATGGGTCATTTGGGGTAGACTATTGGATCGTGGCCGCTGATAGCCAATCAGATGCTCAGGTCATACATACAAAAATTAAATATTATTCGCTGCAGGAGTGTGTAGACATCACGACCAAGATGTGGCATGATTGGCTCTCCCCCGGTGCGGCTGCTATCTCGAAGCTCGACGAAAACAATCGAGTCCTGGCACAAAAGAGTCTGCTGGTTATCAAGGCTCACTGTGACGAGCGCGGATCGATATTGGCTAGTGGCGACTCCAGTATATTTAATTATGGGCGTGATTATTATTGCTATTGCTGGCCACGCGATGCCGCCTATGCTCTATGGCCTCTGATACGGCTCGGCCACTATGATGAAGCGCTCAAGTTCTTCGCGTTTGCTAGGGATACCCGTCACAGGGACGGCTACCTGATGCACAAATACCAACCCGACCGAGCCATCGGTAGCACCTGGCATCCACTAGTACACGGACGATCCAAAGAGCTGGCAATCCAGGAGGACGAAACGGCTATAGTGGTGTTTATGATGGGCGAATATTATAAGGTCACTAAGGATAAAGCTTTCCTGGAAAGCTATTACGATACATTTATAGCCCCCTGCGCGGCGTTTATGAGTGATTATGTCGATGAGTCCACTGGCTTGCCACACGCCAGCTATGATTTATGGGAGCAAAAGTTTCTGACTTCTACCTACACAGTCTCTACGGTTATCGCTGGTCTTGAAACGGCTGCCCTGCTCGCTACAGAGCAAGCGCATCCCGATGATGCCGTAAGATGGCAGCACAGTGCTGATCGCATAAGACAGAAGCTAGATACTCTGTATCATCCTGACGGATTTTTCCGTAAGGGTTTTCTATTACAGGAAGATGGCACGCTTCTGCACGACGACACTGTGGATATATCGAGCCTGTATGGCCCCTATATGTTCGCCGAGCTAGATCTGAATGATGAACGAATGAAACGTACTCTGCAGACGGTCGAGACGCGGCTGCTCAACACCACGCCAGTCGGGGGTGTTTTGCGTTACCCAGGCGATAGCTACTTTTTGGCAAAACCGCAGTACGGTGGAAACCCATGGATTGTCTGTTCCTTGTGGCTGGCGCAGTATTATGAAGCCGTTGGCCGGCACGACGAAGCCTTGAGTCTACTTGACTGGGCTGGCGCTCGAGCTTTGGCTAGTGGCGTGTTTGGAGAGCAATTCGACCCAGACAGCGGCCAATCCATCGGTGTAACACCGCTAGTTTGGAGTCACGCCGAATACATCAACACAACCCTAGATCTGACTATCAAGAATAAAACTCAAGAATAGATTAATGTTTGCGAGGTTTGACTTCGTTGCGACCCAAGTTTTTCTTGGTTTCCGTGAAAACAACATGTTTACGAAGCTTCGGACTGTACTTACGAAGTGACAGTTTGTCCGGAGTATTCATAGTATTTTTACTGGTGTAATAAATGCGCTCACCAGACTCTTCGCTTACGAGTCCGACTAGTTTACGCTTTTCGCCTTTTTTTGCCATAACTTGATTGATTTTAACAGATGTAACTTGGATTGTAAACAGTTAGAGGCTGTTAAAATGTTTGACCTTCGATTTCTGAACCGTTTTCGGCGACAGATGGAAGCGTGTTATCTATGTCAGTAATTGGCGCGAGATCTCTTTGCTCACCCACTCTTACGGGCACGTCGTACAGTACAGATTCAAGCGTACCGACATTACCCAGCTCGGCCAGTAACCTTTTACCGGTTTCTAGAGCTAGACTTTTTGCCTCGGCCTCGGGTTTGCCAGCTGCCCGGGCTCTTACAAAAGCGTCCAGAGTTGCTTCATTTCGGATATGGTGGCGTTCATCCGGGGTCATGTTCGGTCGGTGTGGTGTGAGTCCGGCTAAATTCATGATAGTTTTCTTATAATTCTTTCAGCACTTAAGCTGTATTCGCAGTTACTATACCACAGACGCGTTAAAAGCACAAGTGTTATTTTCTATAACCCGTACTTGTCGTGGAGCCGTCTTCGGGATTTGAACCCGAGACCCCTTCCTTACCATGGAAGTGCTCTACCACTGAGCTAAGACGGCAAGTTGAACTCATAAATAGTAGCAAATTCTATCCGTTTTTGCTACACTTTGTATCTGTAAGTAGTTGCCGACATAGCTCAGCTGGCCAGAGCGGCTGTTTTGTAAACAGCGGGTCGTGGGTTCGAATCCCTCTGTCGGCTCCAAATCAGAAATGGCTTACATAGACGCTTCGCTAGTGTCTACAAAAAAGCCAAGACATTGGCCTTTTGCCTCTGTCGGCTCCAAACTAGGGTTATACATTTACATTATGCAGGGTTAGTGAAGCGGTCAAACACGGCTGACTGTAAATCAGCTCTCTACGAGTTCGGGGGTTCGAATCCCTCACCCTGCACCAAATTAATAGTCCGACCAAAAGGTCGGGCTTTTAATTTGGTTTTAGAGCGGATTCGAACGGTGAGCCCAGTGGGCTCAGCCGCCTGAAACCCCCGCGGGAGCGTAAGCGACCAGGGGGTGAGCCGAAGGCGAAGGTCGAATCCCCCTCCCATTGCTCACCAGTGCTTTACGAGATTGATCGAGTAAAGCGAATCCCTCACCCTAAAGTGATATTTATCGGCAAAAGCGAGTCACTAATATAATTGTCTAAATAACAACCCGGCGGGGTCGAAGAATTCGCTTTGGTCGTCCAGCTGGTACAATCAGTTTCTTGAGCTTTTGAGCAACCATGTCAGCTTCAGCATCCATACCACGCTCCTCGTAGGCTTTATGCAGTAACGTGTAAGTTTCCTTGTTCGGCTCGAGTTCTATGGCGCGTTCCAGCGACTGGAACATTAACTTCTCGTTTCCGAGCTTTTCGTTTACTTTGGCATAAGCCACGTGGCGTGCCGCCATGGTGTCCTCTAACTTCAGAGCCTCTTCGAAGGCGATAGCTGCCTTTTCGTAGTTCTCGGTCTCGTAGTAAATAAGCCCTAGGTTATGCAGCGATGACTGTGTAGCATCAATGCTTGATGCGATTTGAAAACAGTCTATAGCATCACGGTATTCTTTTTGTTTGGCATAAAGGATGCCCAAACGGTTATAGGCGGCCGCGTTCTTCTCGTCGATTTTCAAAATAGTTAGCAAGGCTTTTTCGGCACGTAAAAAACGGTTCTCACGCATACCTTGATGCGCGATATCCCACAGCTTGCCTAATCGATCACCAACTTTTCTGGAAACGTCTGCAAACTCATCAGGATGTAGTTTAACGTTGAAAAGCGCGAGCGCACCGAAGGCAGCAACCACTATTAGCTCATACATTCTGGACTACATTATAGCACGACTTTATAAGGCAAGCATGAGTTCGGTCAGGACTAATTTAGCGCTCGTGTTACCTGTTAATGCTTGGTGTGCCGTGTTGGCAGCACTTAGTATCTGGTGCCACCTGGCGGCTGCATTGGTGTTTTTTTGCGCAGCTTGAAGCAAACTGGCCTCCGCCGTATGAGCCAGTGCTTGCACGAAATCAGTCGCCTCGGATTTGTCTTTAGCCAGCTTATCTGCCAGTATTAGGCGCTCAAAGGCGTCGGCTGCGAGCACGCGTTTGACCAGGCTTAGAACATCGTCAGAAACTGTGCTGTCCAAAAGTGCCTCAGTGGTTTTGGAAATTGAGGTTCCACTCATCAACCAGGCGCGCTCAACTACGGTAGGATCGTGACCCAGTCTGGAAAAATATTGTACGACCTGATCTTTATCGGGTGTGGCCACCACAACTATACGGGTACGGGAGCGAATTGTGGGCAAAACCTTATTAAGTTTTGAGCTTGTTAGTATAAAGATACTGTCAACAGGTGGTTCCTCTAGCAGTTTCAGGAGCGCGTTGCTGGCTTCGAGCGTTAGCTGGTCAACGTTTTTTATAATCACAAAACGAGCAAACTGCTTAGTGCCTGGGACTTTGCGGGCAAAGAAGGCATTTAGCTCTCGAATCTTTTCAATCGATATACTTCCCTTTTCGGGCTCGATTGTTCGATAGTAGGCATAGTTTTTAAGTTCATCGGGCGGAATGTTCAGTAGTTCACCGATTAAGGTCTGCGCGACTAATGATTTACCGAGGCCGCTATGGCCGGCCAATAGAACCGCGTGAGTAGGGCTATTTTTGAAGCTAGCCAAAGCTTTTTGGGTGTCGGCGTGGACAAGTAGCTCAACCATTGTTCATGAACTCCCGGAAACTCGCCGGTAGCGGCGCATCAAAGACTTTTCGTTCATGATTACTAAGCAAGGTCAGCTCAAGCTGTTCGGCGTGCAAGTACATACGATCAGCCGGTTGGCCGCCGTACATTGTGTCGCCCACGATTGGGTGGCCAAAATGCGCTAGATGTACACGCAGTTGGTGCGTACGACCGGTTTCTGGCTTAAGCTCAAGCAAGCTATATCGATCGGTTGTTTTTACGGTGCGATAGTGAGTAATAGCGTGCTTGCCCTGAACGTCCGTACGGAACGTGGCTGGAGCTTTGGGATTGCGACCAATTGGCATATCGATGATAGCTTCGGGTGGATCAAGTTGGCCGTTTATGATTGCCGCGTAGGTTTTTTTGGTCTTGCGCTGGGCGAACTGTTTTTGTAACCAGCTGAGGGCTTCTGGAGTTTTGGCGCAAATCATCACGCCGCTTGTAGCCCTATCTAGGCGGTGAACGATTCCTGCCCTTGCACCTGTGAGTTTTGTTCGCGAACGAAGCCATGTTTCGACAGTCGCCTCGGGATTGAATATACCCTTGCTGTGACTAAGCAAGCCGAGCGGCTTATTTATAACCACGCAATCATCGTCCTCATATATAATCGGTAGCTCTATGAGCGGTATGTCTGATATTTCCTTTAGGTCATAATCGACTTTGACGGTTTCGGCTTCGCTATCCCGTAGTTTGTAGCCGGCTTTTTGTATAGCTTGGCCGCGTACTGTTACTTTGCCATCTTCTATCAGCTTGACGGCGAAAGCCCGGCTTAACTGGGGTATAATCTCCACTACCCGCTGATCGAGTCGTTGCGCTCGACTTATTTCTAGATTACTCACTCTTTTTTGGCCGCCATATTTTCTTCAATGTCCAGATAAAGAGCACAGCAGTTGCGGCGATGATAAGGCTACTTACTACTACAGGCATACCTGTATCTATCCATCCCCAGCCAAGAATCCCGTATAGTATTCCTCCCAATGCCGCAACTAGCGGCACGGCGATCAATGACTTGATGATTTTAGCGAGTGGACTATTTTTCATGTATTTATCTCAAGCCGACGGCTTTTTGTACTTTCAGAAGAGTCGTGTTGGCAACCTGATTCATGGCTAATTCATCTTGATGTAGTTTGTTCAGGAGCTGCTTATCGTCTACTTGTGAAAGTTTTTTCTGGAAGTCAGTAAGAAAGGCTTTTACCTCGTCGGCCACAGCTTTTTTTAAATCGCCGTAACTAGGCTTGTCTTCGTACTCGGCAGCGACTTCTTTGACAGGTCGGCCGTTTAGGAGCGCTAAGATCTGTAATAGATTGGCGATACCGGGCTGTTTTTCATAATCAAAATGAATAACTCCCTCGGAATCAGTGGTGGCGCTCATAATCTTTTTAGCAGCTTCTTCAGGTTTGTCGCCGAGGAATATGACGCCCTTACCGCTCTCTTCACTCTTGCTCATTTTTTTGGTCGGGTCAGCCAGGTCTTTTATGCGTAGCCCCTGGTCTTTGCCAAAGAATTCATGCTGCTCTTTAACGGCTTTTGGCACCACGAAAAGCTCCCCAAACTGATTGTTGAGGCGAGTGGCGATGTCACGTGCAAATTCTAGATGTTGTGACTGGTCATCGCCAACCGGTACGTAGGTGGCGCCATAAAGTAGAATGTCCGCAGCCATCAGCACCGGGTAATTGAAAAGACCTAAACTGACGCGATCCACAGACAGTTTGGATGACTTGTCTTTGAATTGGGTCATGCGGGACATTTCACCAAAGCCGGTGAAGCAATCAAGAATCCAAGTGAGCTCGCTGTGGGCAGGAACGTAACTCTGGCGATAAATGTGTATATTGTCGTGGTCGAGCGGCAATCCGGCCGCAGCAAACAAGCGCAGATTGTGCATAATCTGCTTTTGTAGCTGATCATGATCTATCGGCGTAGTAAAGCTGTGCAGGTCCGGCACGAACAGGTTGATTTCATACTCGTCGGCCTTGCCCTTGGCCATATCAATCAGAGGCAAAAGCGCACCAAAATAGTTGCCGATATGAAGGTCGTTATTAGCCCGAAGGCCAGTTAATATTACCGGTTTACTCATATTAAACCCCATTATACCTCACCAGAGGCAACGGTGCGTAGTTCGCGCACCGCCATTGTTGCACCCATCCTGCCTAAGGCAGTACGTACGCCAGCCGCATAGGCATCTACGGCCTGGGCCGATTCAATGGGTAGACGGCATTTTTGTTGGTCATCGTTTACATCTGGGCCTGCTTCTGATCGGCAACCACCGTATAAAATCCCTGATGCACGGCAAGCTTCAGAAACGATATTACCGGGTCCTATGCCTGCCTCTATAGCCTGCCGAACCTTTTGGCACCGCTGGGCGCACGCTTTTGTTACTGTATTGTAATCTCTTAGTTCTGTCATCACTTTTCTCCTTAAATATTAAAAAACCGCCTTGGTGGCGGTTAATGTTTTCTGATTGATGTTTAGCTATACAGCAAAATAACCGCCACGAGTTGTGTCGGTAAACCAATATTGGTTGTTTTGCCTAATACTTGACATGCGCTCTAATATACACCCATTGTCAAGAATGCCAAAATTTACGAAGCAACCCTATCTAAATACGCATCAATAAGTGAGATGTCTTCCAAATCTTTCGGACGTTGCACGCCCTGTTTCCATTCTCGAACTGCATCGGGTGTAAGTATTTGAATGCCTCTGAGCGAGACTGACCGTTCACTTAGTTCTTCGAATGTTGCGGCATACAGGTGATCGTTAGGAGGCAACATAAAGGATATATTGCCACGGCGAGCTGCCGAATACTCATCCCCCTCTGCGAGCACCTGGCCTACATCGGGTGCGTCAACAGTAAGCTGCATGCCAATGCGACCAAAATGTTGATAGCGCTTTTGTCTATTTTCTTCCAGAGAGACAATGTCAAGCATGAGCTCTGAGCGGATTACCACGTCAATGTCGTTCGTCTGCTTGATTCCGAAAAATTGTAGAGCTGCACCGCCAACAACAATGAGTTCTCCCTTCGGAAAACCCAGGTCGCGAACCGGCTGAACAATGGAATCTACGTATCTTTTGCCACCCGGTCGATATATATACATTCAGTTCTCCTTTTAAGCTAGTATAAAACTTATCGCGTTATATGCAAGCGCGAAAGAAATAACTCCACGGTCGCGTGGAGTTATTCTGCACAGATATATGATGGTTAACGCTTTGTAAATTGACGCTGTTTTCTTGCGCCCTTGAGTCCGAACTTCTTGCGTTCGCGCTCTCTAGAGTCACGGCTAAGTAGATCAGCGCGCTTGAGCGTGCTCTTGTAGTCGCTATTTAGCTCAGTCAAAGCCTTGGCAATACCCAGGCGGATAGCGTCGACCTGACCAGCGTGACCGCCGCCATTTACACGAACAGTAATGTCGTACTTATTCGGCAGCTCAAGAGCTGAAAACGGTGCTTGCAGATCATTAAGCAAAGCCTTGCTATTTGCAAAGTATACTTCTGCGGGTTGATCGTTGATAACGATTGTTCCCTTGCCGGTTTGTAAACGCACACGGGCAGTAGCGGTCTTGCGACGACCTAGTGCGTAAAAGTAACCTTTTTTCTTAGTTTCAGCCATTATTTTGCATCCTTTAGTGAGAGTGTTATCGGTTTCTGCGCTTCGTGCTTGTGATCGGCATCGGCGTAAATCTTGAGCCGTTTCAAACGCTCATCACGTAGTTTGTTGACTGGTAACATGCCGCGGACAGCTTCGTAAATGGCACGAGTTGGGTCTTTGTCCATGACGTTCTGCAAGGTATCTTCGCGAAGGCCACCTGGGTAGCCGCTGTGACGGTAGTACATTTTCTTCTCAAGCTTGTCGCCTGTAACTCGCAGGTCAGCTGCGTTAGTTATGACTACGAAGTCACCGCAGTCGATATGAGCGGTAAACTGTGGCTTGCCCTTACCGGTTAGCAATGTTGCCACTCGGGTTGCTACACGGCCTAAGGTTGCCTCTGACGCGTCAATGACATACCACTTGCGGGTAACGTCTGATGGTTTTGCGCTATAGGTTTTTTGAGTCATTATTTTGTCTCCTTAGCGGCCACTTTTTTCTTAGCAGGTGCTGCTTTTGGCTTTGGAGCCTTAGGGACAGCTTTGGCGACAGGCGCCTCTTTAAGATCATCTACAAAGCTCACGCGAGCCAGTTCAGCGTTGTCGCCGCGGCGGAAGCGTGTTCGCTCTATGCGAAGGTGACCACTGTTTCGTCCGCCAAGTTTTGGCGCGACGTCGTCGACCAGCTTGTGGGCGGTTGCGACAGTCTGCAGGCCACTAATTACTTGGCGACGATTGTGCAGATCACCCTTCTTAGCCTTGGTAATTAGCTTTTCTACGTAAGGCACGATTTCTTTTGCCTTAGGCAGGGTTGTTTCGATGGACTCGTGTTTCACTAGCGACTCGGCTAAGCCCTTAATAAGAGCTTCGCGCTGGTCTCGTTCGCGGTGGAACTTACGTCCTTTATATCCGTGACGATGCATCTTACAGCTCCAGCTCCGCTAGTTTATCTTTGACTTCGTCGAGTGCCTTGCTACCGAAACCCTTGAGGTCGCGCAGCTCAGCATCACTGAGGGCAAACAAATCCTGGATAGTGTGGATGTCGTTGTTTACAAGGGCGTTGGTAGTACGAGCGCTCAAGTTTAGGTCTTCGATGGAAGTGTTCAGTAGTGAAGTCTCGTCGTTAGCGCTATCGCCAGGGCCTTGGTTCTCAGAACGCACGCCGTTGGCAGTCAAAGGCTCGGCGGCGACAACGCGTGTTGCGCCAGCCAGCGCGGTGTATTGGTTTACCAAGATGGCGGCAGCTTCTTCGAAGGCATCGCGTGGCGTGATGGTACCGTCGGTATCAACCGTCAGGCTTAGCTTGTCGAGGTCAGTTACTTGGCCGACACGAGTGTTTTCAACCTTGTAACGTACCCGTAACACTGGGCTAAAGATGGCATCGAGGGCTATGTGATCGCTGGCTTTTTTAGAAGTGCCTTCTTCGATAGTGCGATAACCGCGACCTGTGTCGACAGTCAGATCCATTACAAAGCTTGCTTTGGCGTCGTCGATAGTAGCGATAACGTGATCCGTGTTGACCACTTCTACATCGGCAGTGGCCTGAATGTCCTTAGCGGTGACGGTTCCCTTGCCTTTTTTGACTATACGAAGAACCAGCGGTTCATCGCCGTAAACTCGGAAACGAATGCCTTTAAGGTTCAGCATAATGCTAACAATATCTTCCTTAACGCCTGGAACGGTTGTGAATTCGTGAGTAACGCCTTCTATCTTGAAGCTAGTAATGGCTGCTCCGGCAATGCTCGAGAGCAACACGCGGCGCAAACTATTACCAAGCGTCATGCCATAGCCACTTTGAAGTGGTTCAATGGTAAAGGTGCTGCTGGTTGCAGAGTGGTCATCTACTGCTACGAGCCCTGGGGTGTGAATCATTTTTGACATGTACCTATTTTCTCCTTTAACGCGAGTAATATTCGACGATTAGTTGCTCATTGATTTCCGGCTCAGCGTCGTCACGTGCTGGCAGGCCTGTCACTTTGGTCTCAAATTTCTTGCGGTTAACATTCAACCAAGCCGGGATGGCCGATGGTGCTGGGCTGATGTCGTCGATTTTCTTGAAGTACTCGTTGGCCTTGCTACGATCGCGCAAGCCGAATTCATCGCCTTCTTTAAGGCGGATAGATGGGATATCGACACGGCGGCCGTTCAACATAAAGTGACCGTGAGTCACTAGCTGACGGGCAGCTCGGCGGCTTGGTGCGAAGCCAGCGCGGTAAACGGCGTTATCTAAACGTCGTTCTAGGAATTGCAATAGCACTTGGCCGGCTTGGCCGTGGGTGCGTGACGCTTCGGTCATAAGACCTGCAAACTGGCGCTCCAGTAAGCCATACAAACGCTTTACCTTCTGTTTTTCACGCAGCTGCAAAGCGTATTGGCTTGGCTTGTTGCGGGAGTTGCGACCGTTGGTCTGTTGACCAGGAGGTGTCGAACGCTTCATTAAGGCTTTGTGAGCCTTTGGGTGAAGAGCGTAGCCTTCGCGGCGGGACATTTTAACAATAGATTGAGTATCTCGTGCCATAGTCTAGACCCTCCGTGCTTTCTTAGGGCGAACACCACCATGTGGCACGCCAGTTACGTCTGTAATACTATCGGCAACGATACCTAGACCTGTCAATGCGCGAACAGCGGCATCACGGCCGAGACCAACGCCCTTAACAAATACATTGACCTTACTTAAGCCGTACTGTTGCTTAGCAATATTACCGGCCTTTTCGGTAGCGATCTGAGCTGCGTAAGCTGTGCCTTTTTTGGAGCCACGGAAACCACAGGCGCCCGCGCTGCTAGCTGCCAACGCGCCACCCTGGGTATCTGTAAATGTGATGATCGTGTTGTTGAAAGTTGCCAAAATATGCATCTGACCAGTGCTTACTGCGCGCTTAACTTTCTTCTTTTTTGGAGCAGCTGCAACGGCCGTCGCAGTAGTAGCTGCGGTTGTTGCCTCTGGTGCTATGGTTGTATCGGTAGTTGTTTTATCAGTCATATGATTATCCTAAGTCTTTGCTGCCACTTTCTTCGCCGTACCACCGACAGTTATTTTTTTGCCACGACGGGTGCGGGCATTGGTCTTGGTGCGTTGACCACGAACTGGCAAATTTGCCTTGTGACGTAGGCCGCGGTAGGCATTTATGTCCTTCAGACGCTTGATGTTGCCACTAACAACACGCTGAAGTTCACCTTCTACAGTGTAGTGTTCGTTGATGTAAGCTTGGATACGACCAGTTTCGTCATCTGTCAGGTCTTTGGTACGAACCGTGGGCTCGACCTTAGCGGCTGTCAGGATGATCTCGGCTGTCTTTGGGCCGACGCCGTAGACGTAAGTCAGTGAGACTTGAATCTGCTTCTCGGCTGGAATGGTTACTCCGGAAATTCGTGCCATAGATTAACCCTGCCTCTGTTTGTGCTTAGGTTTGAACTTGTTGATAACGTAAAGACGACCTTTACGGCGAACGATTTTATCGTCCGGACTGATTTTCTTGACACTTGCACGTACTTTCATACGGATCGTACTCCTTTACTTGGGGTGTGTACGACACACTGCTTAAAGTTAATAATTCTTCACCTGATGTTCTCAGAGTAGCGCAGGCTGGGTTCGAACCGAGCTCCCAGAACAGTCCGGTGGACTGTTTCTGTAGGCACGAATGAAATGTCATTAGTGCAACTACATTGGGAGACGCAGAGTTCGGGCGCAGCATGCACTGCTATGTGAATGTACAGGTTATCCTTTGCGATAGGTGATTCTTCCCTTACTGAGATCGTAAGGGGTCAACTCGACCGTAACGCTGTCGCCGGGGACAATGCGGATAAAGTGCTTCCGCATCTTGCCTGCAACGTGAGCTATGATTTGATGGCCGTTCTCGAGTTCGACTCGAAATTGAGTGCCTGGTAGGGTCTCAATAATCGTTCCCGTTAACTCAATTACTTCTTTACTTGTAGCCATAAATATAACAAGGGTTGATTATAGCAGTATTTACACCATTCTGTAAAGAGAAAAAGTATTTTGTAACAGATTATTTATTCTGCTTGGTTTTACGGCGTGGCAAAAATCGCAAACGGCGGCCTACGATTGCCCCGGATTCACCGCCGGCGGCTGAATCATAGAAAAAGTCGTCGCTTTGGTACTGATCGTAGGTGACCATCAGGGCGCGAGATTCGACGGCTCGCAGCGTCTCGAGTGATACGGACACCAAGATCAGCACACTAGTGCCACCGAGGGCGATGTTGGCCCGTAGGAATATCTGCGCGATAATAGGCATAATAGCCAGCAAACCCAGCGAGAAGGCCCCAAACAGCGTCAACCGGTTAACGATTCGACCCAGATGTTTCTCGGTTTGCAGGCCACTGCGCACGCCTTCTATAAATCCGCCTTGCTTCTGCAAGTTCTCGGCAATCTCTTTGCTGTTAAACGTCACGCTGGTGTAGAAGAACGTGAAGACAAATACGAGTAAGAAATAGGTTACCGGATAGATGTACGGTATCCAGCCACCTTGGGCGAATGTTTGCGCTGATGGGTTCTGGAACCACAGGCTCAGATTATGCCCGATTTGCTGCATATGGAGACTATGTGAGCTAGTAAGTAGCTGTCCTACAAAGCTCGGCACACTCAGGAACGCCACCGCAAAGATGATCGGCACAACGCCGGCTGTAATCAATTTAACTGGCAGAATAGTGGTCACGCCACCATAAGCGCGGTTGCCTTGCACGCGTTTGGCATAGTTTACGGTAATACGTCTGGCGGCTTCATTTAGCATTACGACCAGCCATGTCACTATCAAAACGGATATAAGTATAACCAGCGCGTACCAAAAGGCTTTTTGATTTATCGGTAATTGGTAGCCAAAAATGTGCCATTTATTAGCTTTATCGTATACCGAGCTAGCGATACTGCTGATCGTGCTAGGTAGGCTACTGACGATGCCTACGGTGATAATCAACGATATACCGTTACCAACAGACTTTTCCGTGACTAGTTCGCCCAGCCACATAAGCAGCATCGAACCACCAGTTAGTGCCGCTACCATCAGGACCCATTGCATAGCTGATGTATGAGCCGTAATATCGCCGATACCACCGACTTGCTGAGCAGACTGTCGTACCAGATAGATAGCGCCTATAGACTGTATGATGGCCAGCGGGAAGGTCAGCATACGGGTGTACTGATTGATCTTTTTCTGGCCGTATTCGCCTTCTTTGCGCAGATTTTCTAACTTCGGTATGGCCTTGGTCAGCAGCTGCATGATAATGGACGCGTTAATGTACGGCCCAAGTCCAGCGATCATAATCGAGAAGTTGGCTAGCGCGCCGCCAGACAGGACGTTAATAAAGCTGAGGAGCTGCGATGAGCCCTGGCCTTGCTGTGTGAACAGGTTTTGCAGGACTTGCTTAAGAGTGTGCGGATCGCTCAGCGGAACCGGAATATGCGCCAGAATTCGGAATATCAGCAGTATGCCAAGCACCGCAATGATGCGCTTGCGCATATCCTTTTGAGCTAACGAACGCCCAATAATCTTCCAGTTCATCTGTTTTGGTATCCCCTAGCTTCTTTTCAAAGAGTAGTATACACGGTTTATTTAACCGCTTCTACCGCCTTAGGCTTGTTTTTTTGTCACGACTCGACCGAGGCGTGGAGTACGGGTAAAGCTACCACCGGCTTTTTGGACGGCCGCGATAGCGGTTTCGCTGGCGCGCTGTAGCTTGACATCGACTTTTTTGGTCAGTTCGCCGCGGTTCAAAAGCTTTACATTAACGTAAGGGCTGGTAATCAATCCCTTTTCAGCCAATACGGTTGTGTCGATTTTGGCGCCGAGGGCGTTCAATTGTTCGGTAAATACCACTTCTGAGTTAACTTTGAAGCTGCGGAAACCGTGCAATTTTGGCAAACGCTGCATGAGTGGGTTCTGACCACCTTCAAATCCTGGACGTTTCGATGAGCCGGTACGAGACTTCTGGCCCTTGGTACCACGACCAGCTGTTTTACCCTGGCCAGCGGCGATGCCACGACCAACCCGACGTGGTGCGCGGTTCTTGCTAGTTGAAAGTTCGTTGAATTTCATTATTTTGTCCCCTTGGCTACGGCGGCTGTCTTAGCTTTAGCGGGTGCTTTTGGCTTTTTGACGGCTGGTGCTGCAGCTTTGACAGTAGTTTCCGGCACAGCTTTGACAGGTTTTTTAGCTCCGGCTACCTTGGTCGTAACCCAATCTTTGCTTGATTCCAGGCTTTCTAGAGCTGCAATAGTTGCGTAGGCGGTGTTGGCCTTGTTGGTTGAGCCGAGTGACTTAGAAAGTACGTTACTAACACCGGCGACTTCCAAGATGGTACGAACCACACCACCGGCAATCAGGCCGGTACCGGCGCTAGCTGGCTTGATTAGGATACGTGCGCCGCCGACTTTGCCTTCGGCTTCGTGCGGCAGAGTGCCTTTGTAAAGTTTAACGACGATCAAGTGCTTTTTGGCGACTTCGGTTGCTTTGGTAACAGCGGCAGTGACATCGGCGCCTTTGGCGATACCGATACCGACTTTGTGCTTGCGGTCACCGACCACAACGAGTGCGCGGAAACGGAAGCGGCGGCCACCCTTAACAACACGGGCGACACGGTCGATGTGGACGATGCGCTCGTCAAATTGCTTTTCTTCTTGAACCATCGGTGGGCGTCCATCGCGGCGCGGAGGACGGTTGCCGCCAGATCGCTGATTTGTTGCTTGTTCAGCCATGATTAAAACTCCAGTCCTTTCTCGCGGGCGGCGTCGGCCAAAGCCTTGACGCGACCATGATATTTACGGCCACCACGGTCAAATACGACAGCAGTTACTTTTGCGGCCTTAGCCTTTTTAGCTATCTCTGCACCAACCCAAGCGGCTCGTTCTGTCATGCTGCCGGTTGCGGCCTTTTGACCAACCGTTGAGGCGGCTGCCAGGGTTGTTTGCTTGGAATCGTCAACAATTTGAGCGCTAATGTGCCGAGCACTAATGAATACACTTAGGCGAGGCCGTTCGGGCGTACCGGTTACAGTAGCACGGATACGGTTTTTGCGCAGAGCGCGGTTCTTTAATTTGTGGGCTAAGCTATTCATGCTACTTATCCTTTCCTGACTTACCTGATTTACGGATAATGCGTTCGCCTTCGTACTTGATGCCCTTGCCCTTGTAAGGTTCTGGCTTCTTGAGTGATCGTATTTCGGCGGCTACCTGGCCAACTTGCTGCTTGCTAACACCGGTTACGGTGATATTGTTCTGTTCAACGGTAGCGGTAACACCCTGCGGTAGCTTGTAAATAACATCGTGCGAAAAGCCAATGTTGAACTTCAGATCGGTGCCCTGGGCAGCCACACGGTAGCCAACGCCGTTTAGCTCGAGCTTCTTGGAGAAGCCTTGGCTGACGCCTTGTACCATGTTGTTAATAAGGGCGCGCATCAGACCATGCTTAGCACGGAGCTTTGGCTCATCGTTGGCGCGACTAACCAAAATCTGGTCGCCTTCTTGTTTGACGGTTATATCTGGCACCTGGAACTGCGTAAGCGTTCCCTTCGAGCCAGCCACCGTAATGGTGTCTGAATCGACAGTGATTGTCACGCCGCTCGGCAATGCGATTGGTAGTTTTCCTACTCGACTCATATCTTTCCTTCCTCACTAACAATTTTACTTAGTAGCATTTCGCGCAAATCATCATCAGAGTGTTCTGTAGCTACTTCGGGTTCAATACCCAGCGCTTCGATGAAAGCACCTCGAACGGCCTGTTGAGCGATGAGCTCGACTTTGCCATAGGCAATGTCTTCCCTCATTCTTTGACGTTCGATTGCACTTTCGTTCGGTCTTGGCATGATTATTCCTAGTAAACACTCGCGATTAATTCACCGCCGATTTTGGCGGCTTTGGCCTCTGCGCCAGTCATCATACCCTTGGAGGTCGAAACGATCACGACACCACGCCCATGTTTGACGGTCGGTATCTTGGATGCGGGGGCGTATTCGCGGCGGCCAGGTTTGCTGAGGCGCTTGATCTCGGTAATACGGGCGTTTTCTGACTCACCGTGAATGGTAATGGTCAATTGTTTGCCAACACTTAGGTCAGTTACGCGGACATTACTAACGAAGCCACTCTTCTTGAGCAGGTGGGCAACGGCTTCTTTGGCCTTGCTGTGCGGCAGGCTAACTTCGTTTTTCTGCACGTTTATGGCGTTGCGGATACGAGTCAGCATGTCAGCGATTGGATCGGTTGTAGTTGTGCTCATAGTTTTACCAACTCGCTTTCGTTATACCTGGTATTTCGCCCTTTGAGGCGTGCTCACGGAATGAAATACGGCTTAGACCAAACCGACGCATGTAAGCATGGGGCCTACCAGTCTCAATACAACGGTTCTTCCAGCGGGTTGGGCTAGAATTGCGTGGCAAACGAGCCAAACCGTCGAGGTCACCGAGTTCCTTTAGTTCAGCGCGCTTCGCAGCGTACTGTACGATCATCTTCTGCCGCTTAAGATCGCGGGCAACTGCTGATTTCTTAGCCATGGATTAATGTTCCCCTTTCTCAAATGGCATGCCAAATTTGTTTAATAGAGCCTGTGTGTGAGCTGGTTCTTGTGATTTCAGGACAAACACTGCCTGTAAGCCATGCGTGGTTGTGGTTTCGTCGAATGTTAGCTCCGGGAAGACAGACTGGTCGGTCAGGCCGATACTGTAGTTACCCGACTTGTCAAAAGCTTTGAGGCTTAAGCCGCGGAAGTCACGAAGTCGTGGCAGAACGATGTTTAGCAGTCGATCCATGAATTCGTACATACGAGCACCACGCAGGGTTACTTTAAGGCCGATCATGTTGCCTTCGCGCAGTTTGAAGCCGGCGATGGAATTCTTAGCGATTGTTTCTACCGGTTCTTGACCAGTTATTTTGCGAAGTGTGTTTTTAGCGGTCTCGATGACCTTCTTGTCGTCCTTGGCTCGGCCGAGACCGATGTTAAGAACGATTTTTTCAAGCTTCGGCACTTCATTGACATTCTTCAGGCCAAGCTCCTTCTGGAGCTCTTTAACGTACTTCGAAACGTATTCTGCCTGCAAGCGTGGCATTTTAGCGGCTTTGTTGGTCGTAGTGCTCATTACTTAATCTCCTTGCCACTGGACTTGAAGACACGCGTCTTGCCACCTTTGCCGTCGAGCTTGTAGCCGATGCGGCTGGGCTTCTTCGTGCTCGGGTCGACAATAGCAACCTTACTAACCCAAATTGGCTTAGTTAGCTCGATAATGCCACCTTGTGGGTAAGCTTTATTAGGCTTTTGGTGCTTCTTGACGATGTTAATGCCTTCGACGGTCACTTTGTTCTCAGTTGGGTGCGTGGTCAAAACCTTGCCAGTCTTGCCCTTGTACTTGCCGATGAGCACCTGTACGGTGTCACCCTTCTTTAGTCGGATTTTGTATAGCTTGTTCATAGTTAGAGTACCTCCGGAGCAAGGCTAATAATCTTGGCAAAACCGAGATCACGCAGTTCGCGTGGCACCGGTCCAAAAATACGAGTTGCTTTGGGTAGTTTGTCTTCGCCAATGATAACTGCGGCGTTATCGTCAAACTTTATAGTCGAACCGTCCTTGCGCAGAATTTCCTTCTTAGTACGGACTACCACGGCGCGGACGACAGACTTGCGCTTAACATTGCCGCTTGGGTTGGCTTGCTTGACGGTCGCCACAATCGTGTCGCCAACACCTGCGTAGCGGCGGCGAGTGCCACCAAGTACACGGATGCATAGGATTTCTTTGGCGCCAGAGTTGTCGCAGACAGTTAGGCGGGATTCTTGCTGAATCATACTTCTGGCTCCTCTTCCTTGTGCGTAATTGCGGCGCGCTCGATCACACGGTCAAGCTTGTGGCTCTTGCGCTTGCTGATCGGACGGGTTTCGACGATAACGACCTTGTCGCCCAATTTGGCTTCATTCTTCTCGTCGTGCGCCATGAATTTCTTGCTAACGGTGTACTTTTTGCGGTACAACGGGTGGGTTTTTTGCTCTTTGACCGTTACGACAATAGTCTTGTCGACTTTACTGCTCGAAACGGTGCCGATAATAGTCTTGGCCATTAGTTTGTCTCCTTGACAAGTTGTTCGCTCAGCACCGTTAATATGCGAGCTAGATCCTTACGTTTGTGGCGCACTAAACGGACATTTTGCTGTTCGCCTAAGTACACTCGGCGCTTAAGTTCAGCAATTTCATCACGCAATTTAGTGCTCTCGGTAGTCAAATCGGCTGTTGAAAGCTTACGGATATCAGCGATTTTCATACTACACCTCCGCCTTACTTATAAACTTGGTCTTCACAGGCAGCTTGTGGGCGGCGAGGCGCATGGCTTCGCGAGCTATCTCTACGTCAACACCCTGCATTTCAAACAGGATGGTACCAGGACGAACCTTGGCTACGTAGAACTCGGGGCTACCCTTACCGCTACCCATTTTGACGTCTAGAGGCTTGCGAGTAACTGGGGTGTGAGGAAAGATGCGGATCCAGATTTTGCCACCGCGCTTGATGTAGCGGGTCATGGCCTGTCTAGATGCTTCGATCTGTCGGCTAGTGATACGCTCGTGACCCTGGGCCTGCAAAGCGTATTCACCAAAAGCAATGTAGTTGCCACTGGTAGCGACACCACGGATCTTGCCTTTTCGTACCTTGCGGAACTTGGTTCGGTTAGGAGCTAACATTAGTTTGCCTCTCCTTTGTAGATCCAAACCTTAACACCTATGATACCGGCAACGGTCTGAGCTTTGACGCCAGCGTAATCAATATCAGCGCGAAGTGTGTGCAGTGGGACTGATCCGGCGGCTTCTTTCTCGCGGCGGCTCATCTCGGCGCCGTTCAGACGACCGGCCACTTCTATACGGATGCCTTTGGCACCGGCACGCATGGTTGCAGCCGAAGCGGATTTGATAGCGCGGCGGAAGCTCATACGGCGTTCTAGCTGGTGAGCAATATTTTCGGCAACTAGCTTAGCGTACATGTCAGGCTTTTTAACTTCTTCGATGTTGACGCGTACGGGTACTTTGTAGATCTTCTCGATAGCTGCTTTGAGCTCTTGCGCGCCCTGACCACCGCGGCCGATTACTACACCAGCTTTGGCTGTAGCAATAGTGACCGTTACCAGGTTTGGTGAACGCTCGATATCGACCTTATTAATAGCGGCCCTCGAACCAAGCTTGTCTATAATGTGCTTGCGAACCTGCAGATCATCGGCTAAGTACTGCGCGTATTCGCGCTTGCCACCGATGAACCATTTGCTGCGCCAGTCCTTGTTGACCTGGAGACGCATGCTAATCGGATTAACTTTCTGTCCCATTACTTTTTCTCCTCAGTCTTAGCTGGTTTAACGGCAGCTGGCTTCTTGGCTGGACGCTGATCGCCTTCTACGATAACGGTAATGTGGCTGGAACGACGCTGGAATGGCAGTGCTCGACCCATAGCAGCCGGACGGTAGCGTTTGATGCGTGGGCCGTGATTAACAGTAATCTGGATAATGCGCAGCGTATCGCCCTTGTAGTTGTGATTGTGTTCGGCGTTAGCCTTGGCGCTCTGGATGGCTTTAACAACTGGCAGAGCGGCACGCCGAGGCGTGTGCTCAAGGATAGTTAGAGCGTCGGCAACGGTACGGCCACGGACTAAGCTAGCGACTTCGCCAACTTTGCGGGGGCTCATGCGAACACCTTTAGCTACGGCTTGGACACTCATGATTATTTACCGCCCTTTGCTAATTTACCACCGTGTGAGCGGAACTTACGGGTAGGACTAAATTCGCCAAGCTTGTGGCCGACCATGTTTTCAGTCACGAAAACAGGCACGTGTACCTTGCCGTTGTGGACGGCAAAAGTGCGGCCGACAAAATCAGGAGCAATCGTGCTACTGCGTGACCAGGTTTTGATGATGGTACGGTCTTCGGTGCCAAGAGCAGAAACTTTCTTCTGCAACTTTGGATCGATAAATGGACCTTTCTTAAGTGAACGACTCATATCTCTCCTACCTTACTTTCTCTTGGCCGCGTGACGGCTTCTTACGATCATATTGCTGGTGCTCTTGCGGCGGCGGGTCTTGTAACCCAAGGTCTTTTGACCCCAAGGCGTACGAGGCGCTTTAGCCATACGGTGACGACCACCATCACCACCACCATGCGGGTGATCAACGGCGTTCATCACGACACCACGGACACTTGGGCGAATGCCCTTGTGACGGTTACGGCCAGCTTTACCGATCTTGATGTTCTGATGCTGTTCATTGCCAACAGTACCGATGGTAGCCGTGCAATTCAAGTTAACGAGACGTACTTCACCACTTGGCAAACGAACTTGACCATAGTCACCTTCCTTAGCCATCAGCTGAGCGCCGTTGCCGGCCGAGCGAACCATTTGAGCGCCCTTACCAGGCTGCATCTCTATGGCGTGAATAGTGGTGCCTACGGGAATGTTCTTCAGAGGCAATCGGTTACCAGCTTCGATGGCGACTTCTTCACCGGCAGAGATCTTCTGGCCGACTGTCATACCGTTAGCGGCTAGCACGTAGTGGTAAACACCTTCGGTATCCTTTACGCGGGCCAGGCGAGCTGAGCGGTTTGGATCGTACTCAATGTGCTCAATAACGCCTTCCTTGCCCTGGGCAAAGTTAAAATTAACCAAGCGATAGAATTTTTTAGCGCCGCCACCCTGATGACGGGTAGTGATCCGACCTTGGTTATTACGGCCATTGCCACGTCGCTTAATAACAACAAGCGAGCGAACAGGCTTCTTGGTTGTAATCGGCTGGAAGTCCTGGCTGGACATGCCACGGCGGCCTGGAGTCGTAGGGTTATAAGTCTTAATAGCCATTATTTCTTCTCCTTCTTGGCGGCTTTAGCGACAGCTTTGTCGATCTTGGCCTGGGTAGCTTCAACTTTGGCTTCTTCCTCTTCAGCAGCTTCGAAAAATGGTAGGTGGCTGCCCTTGGCGAGACTTACATAAGCCTTCTTGATGTCGTTGTCGCGACCGCTGCTAGCGCGACCACCCTTGCGAACAGTGCGCTTGATTTTGCCCTTGCGGTTGACGATACGCACGTCAGCTACGGTTACTTCAAACTGTTTCTCGACAGCTGAGGCAATGTCTTGCTTGTTTAACTCGCTCGGCACGTCGAACACAAAGGTGTTGGTTGCCTTGCTAGTAGCGTATGACTTTTCGCTCAGTCGTGGTTTCAAAACAAACATTATTTTGTACCTCCGAGCCAGGTTTCGACGATTTCGAGAGATTTCTTGCTGATGACTATGCTATCGGCGTTTAGGATGTCGTAAACGTTCAGGTAGCGTGCGTCAACTGGCTTAACATTCTGTAGGTTATTAGTGGCACGTTCAACCAGCTCGTCTTTTTGACTAACTACCAGCAGTACTTTGCGGGTCGCATCAATCTTGTTTAGCAGTTTAACTGTTTGTGCAACTTTGCCTTCTTTACAACTAAAAGTTTCGATTACTTTAATCTTACCCGCCTGTGCGGCAAGACTGAGCGCTTGGCGGAGTGCTAATTGCTTGCTGGCTGTCGGTAACTTCTTGGTGTAGTTCTCGAGTCCGGTTGGACCAAAAACTATACCACCGCCACGCCAGATTGGGTTACGGCTAGAGCCGAAACGTGCGCGGCCGGTGCCCTTTTGCTTCCAAGGTTTCTTACCGCCACCACTTACCAGGCCACGGGTCTTGGTTACGGCTAGGTTCAGGCGACCGTTCGAAAGGTAGGTCTCATAAGCTTGCTTGAGTAATTCATGGTTTTCGACCGTCACACCAAACACCTTAGCGTCGAGCTTTGCAGCTGTCGTTGCCTTGGTGCCGGTACCGGTAAATGTAGGTACGGTTGCCATATTAGTTTGCCCCCTTCAGAATAACGATGCTCTTGCGTGGGCCAGGAACGGCACCAACGACGCCGATGTAACCCTTATCGGTATCGACAAGTGCGACTTTTAGATTTCGGACGGTCACTTGGTCACCACCGAGCTGTCCGGCCATCTTTTTGCCTTTCAGGATGTGCTGCGGGTACATAGAACCGATTGAACCAGGTCGGCGGTACGAACGGCCACCGTGAGTCTTGCGACCGCGGTGGAAGTTGTGGCGGCGAATGGTGCCAGCCCAACCCTTGCCTTTGCTCGTACCAGTAACGTGTACGATGTCACCAACTGAAAAGACCTCGGGGTTGATTGTTTCTCCAACCTTGAGGTCTTCAGTTATTTCGGGTACACGGAACTCGCGAATAATCTTCGGGAGCATCTTGACGGCCTTAAAGTGGCCTTGTTGTGCCTTGGCAGTGTTTTGCTGCTTGGCTTCTTCAAAACCGAGTTGAACGGCTGTGTAGCCGTCAGTTTCGTCGGTTTTGACCTGCGTAATGACGCAGGGACTAGCGGAAAGCAAAGTGACGGCCTGAACCACACCATCTTCTGCGATGGTAGAAGTCATACCGACCTTTCGGGTTATGAGAGCTTTCATAGTTACCTCTGGTTTTAGGTCCTGAACCCGTCAAGGGCGCTTACATAAAAACGTTGGTGATAGGTGGTTTCTACCTCTGTTAGAGATGACCTTCCATATACACCAAGCACAGGAAATTTAATAAATACCACATAAGAGTAACACGGAGGCGTAACTCCTGTCAATGCGTTGCGAATATTACACTAAAAGCTTACATACAAGCCGTAGGGAGCTAGGAAACCGAAGAGCGCGGCTATGATAAGCACGGCATACTCTATCTTGCGATCAATTCGGAAGTGCTCGTGGCTTGTGAATAGAAGACCGACAGCGGCACCAATCGGTAGCGGAAAAGCCCACTCGGAGCCTGTCTTACCTACTTTTAGCCATAATGAGCCAAGGATCACATAAAGAGCTATCTTGAGTACAAACACGCCGTCGAGCTCTTGTTTACGACTTTTCTTTTTGTTTTTTGTCATGTCTGTCAGTAGTATATCAGAAATTTTCAACTGATCTTGACGGGGCTATTCTTCGGCGGAATGTTCACTAGCCGTAAAGTCGAGTATGACCTGTTGTAGCTCATTAACATCGGCCTTGAGGGTTTGCTCGAGATAGCCAGCACGCGCTAACTCACCGTACAGCTCTGTGACAAGTGCTCGCTGACATTCGAATTTCTGATCGACGTAGCGTAGACCGTTAAAAACAAGTTCACCAGTATCTACATAGGCACGCTCAACTATCTTATGTCCAACCGACGGGTCGATACCATCGGCAAAAACAATTTTTCCTTCAAGTGAGACACCGTATTCTTTCGCCCAGCTTTTAATACCACCTATGACCAGGCCGGTTACGCTGCCGTCAATTCTATATTCGTCACGTACATAGTCGTAGTCAATACGATGCTTGCGCTCGACATTGTCAGAGCTATGCTCTCTACCAAGATTCATGTATTTTTGCACAAAAAACCGCCAGCCCATCAGTTTTGCTAGCGGTGTTGGTTTTTGTGAATCCTCACAATTAATTAACGGACTAACTTTACTCTTTTAATGCCTCTCTGTCAATAAGCTGTTTACGGCTGGGTACAGCGGCAGGTGATCTTATCGGCTAGTACACGGACTATGGCGGCTCTATTTAAATTGGGGCGTACCGACTCGAGCCCCACGAGTGTCCTTGCCATACTTAGCGCACCTGGAAGACACCTTTCGCAGTCAATAGCTGCGCCAGCAACCTCGGCTGGGTCAAGTGGTGATTCAATTACCTCGTCAAAGATCGGATATGGGTCGGTTAGGGCGTTTGCGGTTAACATTTATTCCTCCTTTAAAAAAACGCCCTTACGGGCGTTCTGTTTGATTTGTTTGTGGTCGTGGCCATTTGGTCATTAGCTTTAAGCATAAGCCTTTGTTAGCTCATGGTCAAACAAAAAACCGCCGATTTCTCAGCGGTTTTTGTGTTACATCTTTATTTCGACGTCACAACCAGCTGGCAAGCTCAAGTTCATGAGGCTGTCGATGGTCTTTGGTGTTGGCTCAAACACATCGATAAGGCGCTTGTGAACGCGCATTTCGAACTGTTCGCGACCTTTTTTGTAGACGTGCGGGCTTTTGACAACCGTAAAGGTAGTGCGGCGGGTTGGCAATGGAATTGGTCCAGCCAATGTAGCGCCGGTGCGAAGCGCAGTGTCAATGATTTGTTTTGCGGCCTGATCTATGACCTTGTGGTCGTAAGCCTTTAAACGGATACGAATCCGCTGTTTGCCTTCGGGTGCTTTGGCGTCAGCCATTGTTGTTTCTCCTACCGGCTCAACCCGGTTTGGTGCTGTAACATCTTTGCAATCGACTTGGCGACGGCAACGACTTTTAGTCAGCACAGATTAGTTTACAGAGGAGATTGTACAACATTAGTTACATAAATAAAAGGGGTGGCACTAAATCAACAGGCCACTGGCTTGCTCGTTGGGCATGACCGTTGCATCTGCGATTGTTTGTTCATGCCTGACACTTCTAAGTCTGGTTCGCCTCGTAAAACCTGCAGCATGACCGCTACCGCTAGTCATACTAGTGACACCCTGTCGAATAAGTTTATCGACCAAGGCGTCGTCTTCGGTACTAGCTATATCGGGCTGATTTTTTATCTCCACCTCTGTTAGGACTGGCATGCTAATGCTGACGAAAGGAATTCGCTTCTCGCCTGCCGCATCGAGAGCAAGAACAAGTCTGCCCACGGTATTTGGATTGCATGTCGTAAAATCACGGCACAGTTGACGCTCTGGATCAAAATCTGCAAGTTCGACGTTCACTATAACTCCCCCTACTATATAATTATATGTCGTACTATATACACTTTGCCTAGCGCCGTGGCAAGCATAAGTTATATTTCTACTAAAAGAGCGCCTCTTGCGAAGCGCTCTTTTGCTAATCAAAGATTGATTACTTGGTGACTTTGGTTACCACACCAGCACCAACGGTTCGGCCACCTTCGCGAATAGCGAAGCGCAAACCTTGTTCCATGGCGATAGGTGCCAGCAACTTAACCTTGAAGGTGATGGTATCACCAGGCATGACCATTTCTTTGTCAGCTGGCAATTCAACTTCACCAGTTACATCCGTAGTACGGAAGTAGAACTGAGGCTTGTAGCCCTTGAAGAATGGTGTGTGACGACCACCCTCTTCCTTGGTAAGGATATAGACTTCAGCATCAAATTCGGTGTGAGGAGTGATTGTACCTGGCTTAGCCAAGACCTGACCACGCTCGATGTCGTCGCGCTCGATACCGCGAAGCAGTACACCGACGTTGTCACCGGCTTGACCTTGGTCAAGGTTCTTTTTGAACATCTCAACACCAGTTACCACAACTTTTTTGGTTGGGCGAATGCCGACGATTTCGACTTCTTCGTTGACCTTTACGACACCAGTCTCAACACGGCCGGTAGCTACGGTGCCACGACCCTTGATTGAGAAAACGTCTTCGATAGGCATCAAAAATGGTTTGTCGAGCTCGCGCTTTGGTTCTGGAACGTAGTCATCCATAGCCTTAACAAGTTCCATGATGGCATCTTCGTCAGCGGCAGAGCCTTCGAGAGCCTTGGTAGCAGAACCACGTACGATAGGACAGTTGCGGTCGAAGCCGTTCTTTTCCAAAAGATCGCGGATTTCTTCTTCGACGAGTTCGACTAGTTCAGCATCGGCGAGATCCATCTTGTTCATGAATACGAGGATACTTGGCACACCAACCTGGCGGGCAAGCAGTACGTGTTCGCGAGTTTGAGGCATAGGGCCATCAGCGGCAGAAACCACGAGGATAGCACCGTCGATCTGAGCGGCACCAGTAATCATGTTCTTAACGTAGTCGGCGTGACCAGGCATGTCGACGTGAGCATAGTGACGCTTTTCGCTTTCATATTCCTGGTGAGAGGTCGCGATGGTAATACCACGAGCGCGCTCTTCTGGTGCGTTGTCGATTTGCGCGTAGTCAACTTTCTTGTTAACGGCGCTAGGAAGTTTCTTTGCGAGTACAGATGTAATAGCTGCGGTTAGCGTAGTCTTACCATGGTCGACGTGGCCCATAGTACCAACGTTAACGTGAGGCTTGCTGCGGTCAAAGTTTTCTGCCATTTTAATTAGTTCTCCTAATGATTATTAATTTGTTTGCATGAGAATAATAGAACTCACACGAGTTACTCGGGACAGTATAGAGAAACCCGAGCAGTTTGTAAAGAGTTTAGAACTACTTGGTAGCAGTATCGTGTTGCGCCTGTATCTCCCGACAAGCTCCTATAATCGATGCGTATATTTCTTCGATTGCGCCCTTAGACAGCGGACCGCTATTCATGCTAGCAACGCGCCGTAATATCTGCAGCTCGCGCTTCGGATCATATATAGGCGCGCTACCCTTGGCCTTGCCAATTTCGACAGCGTGTTTCGCCCTCTCATTTATGAGCGCGATCAATTGACCATCGATCATGTCTATCTCTTCTCTTAGTCGTGCGATATGTTGGGTGTCCATGCCATTATTTTACACACAAGTACACCCATGCACGGTAAGATTTTTTGCTTAGGTAGATTATTTGGCGTTTTTGGCAATGATGGCTTCGGCCACGTTGTTTGGTACGTCGGCGTAGTGGTCAAGCTCCATGCTTGAAGCGGCGCGACCTTGGGTGTTGCTTCGCAGTGTCGTGGTATAGCCAAACATTTCACCTAGAGGTACGAAAGCTGTAATCTCTTTGATGCCCGCGGTCAGGTCTTCCATGCTTTCTATGCGGCCACGCTTGGAGTTCAAGTCGCCGATTACGTCACCCATGAACTCTTCGGGAGTAACAACAACGACTTTCATGATAGGCTCAAGCAGGACTGGACCGGCCTTTTTAACGCCCTCTTGGAGCGCCATCGAGCCGGCGATCTTAAAGGCCATTTCACTGGAGTCAACTTCGTGATAGCTACCGTCGTATAGTTCAACCTTAACGTCGACAACTGGGTAGCCAGCGATAACACCGTTGGCCATAGCCTCTTCAACACCCTGTTGAACAGGTTTGATGTACTCACCGGGCACCACACCACCCTTGATAGAGTTGATGAATTCGAAGCCCTTGCCTTGCTCGTTTTGGCTCAAACGCAACCAGACGTCACCATATTGACCACGGCCACCACTTTGACGCACAAACTTACCCTGGACTTCGACGCCGCTCTTGCGGATCGATTCGCGGTAAGCCACCTGAGGCTGGCCGATGTTAGCTTCGACGTTAAATTCGCGCTTCATGCGGTCTACCAAGATCTCGAGGTGCAATTCACCCATACCAGATATGATGGTTTGACCGGTTTCATCGTCAACGCGAATACGGAAGGTTGGATCTTCTTCGGCTAAGCGCTGGAGAGCCAAGCTCATTTTTTCCTGATCGGCTTTGGTTTTTGGCTCGATAGCGATCGACACTGGAGGATCTGGGAAGGTAATGTTTTCGAGGACGATAGGGTTGGCCGTGTCGCAAAGCGTGTGGCCAGTTGTGGTGCCCTTGAGCCCTACGATAGCGGCGATGTCGCCAGCATAGACTTCTGTCACATCTTCGCGCTTATCAGCTTGCAAACGGACGATACGACCGACACGTTCTTTCTCGCCAGTTGAACTGTTTAGTACATACGAACCGGCCGTAATTTTACCGGAATAAACTCGGAAGTAAGCCAGTTTGCCGACGAATGGGTCAGAAGTAATTTTGAAAGCTAGAGCCGAAAATGGCTCGCTGTCACTAGGTTTGCGCTCAACTTCGTCGCCGGTCTTAGGATGTACACCCCAAGTGCTGCCACGGTCGGCAGGTGCTGGCAAGAGTTCGTTAACTAGGTCAAGAACTTTCTCGACTATAACGCCGCGGCCATCACCACCTGTTACGGCAAAGAATTTACCAGTAAGAGTGGCGGTACGGATGGAACGACGGATATCTTCTTCTGTCAGACCGTCTTCACCTACCTCAAAGTACTTTTCGAGCATAGCTTCGTCTTCGGCTACGGCGTTTTCGATAAGTAAACTACGGTACTTCTTGACCTGATCCATCATGTCGGCTGGGATTTCAGCTTCTACCAGCTCGTGATCGGTAAAGTCTTTGTAGGTGTAAGCCTTCATAGCTACGAGGTCGACAATACCGTTGATTGACTGTTCAAAGCCAATCGGCAGGTGGATAGGAAAAGCTCGCTTGCTTAAGCGGTTGTGGATGCTCTCGAGTGATTTGTAGAAATCTCCACCTGTTTGGTTGATCTTGTTAATAAAGCAGATACGCGGCGTACCGTATTTGTCGGCTTGGCGCCAAACGGTTTCGGACTGGCTTTCGACGCCCATCTTACCGTCGAATACGACACACGCACCATCAAGCACACGCAGGGAGCGTTCAACTTCGGCAGTAAAGTCGATGTGTCCCGGGGTATCGATGATGTTGATCTGGTGACCCTTCCAGTAGCAAGTCACGGCGGCAGACACGATGGTAATACCGCGTTCGCGTTCTTGAGCCATCCAGTCGGTAGTGGTTTCGCCCTCGTGGACAGCACCGATTTTGTGCTTTAAGCCCGTGCGATACAAAATACCTTCAGTGGTCGTCGTTTTGCCGGCGTCAATGTGCGCAATAATGCCGATGTTACGAATTTTTTCCATTGGTGTTTTTTTATCTGCCATTAGTTATTCCCTCTTAATGCTCTTGTTACTCGCCAAAACCCTTTTGCGGCTAGCTTCTGGGCAAGACCTTGATCAATTATTGTCGGACATCGGCCGTCCTCGGTTTCGCCAGGACAATTACGGCCTTGGATATTAGCCCCCCTGAGGGCAACCTTGAGGAGACGTTCGTCTTCTATAGCTCGCTCTGCTGGTACCAGTTCTGGGTCATCGTGCTCCACGTGTAAGCGAACAAGTTCGATCATACGAGAGCACGGCTGACCGGTCGTGGGGCATGCAATATCATAGCCATGGCTTGTTAAGGGCGGTTGTGAAAATTGTAGACTGTCGGATCCAACCTCAGCCATAATTAGGTCCTTGCAAAGTGAGCGAAGGCACGGTTGGCGTCTGCCATGCGGTGAGTGTCTTCACGCTTCTTAACTGCAGCGCCTTGGTTGTTGTAGGCTTCTTGGAGTTCGGCAGCGATACGGTCGGCCATGCTCATGCCTTTGCGGGCACGGCAGGCGGCCACAAACCACATCATAGTTAGGTGGTTTTGGCGTTGGCCTTTAACTTCGAACGGAATCTGGTAGTTGGCACCACCGACGCGGCGGCTGCGGGTTTCCATGTGCGGCTTAACATTGCTCATGGCTTGCTCAAAAACCTCAAAGGGGTTTTCGACCTTCAAGCGTTGAGCGGCCTTGGCCATGCCATCATAAACCAGGCGTTCGGCGATTTGCTTCTTGCCATCGCGCATAACGCGGTTGATGAGGCGCTGAACCTGCACGGAGTTGTACAAACGGTCGGCTGGGATATCACGAATCAGTGATTTGGTAACTTTGCGTGGCATTATCGTGCTCCTCCTGCCGGTGCTTCAATACCAAGTACTTTAGCCATTACGGATACCATTTCAGGATCATCATGATACTCTCGTCCTATGAAGGCTAGCAACTCTATAGGGTGTGTTTCGTCATCACTTGTAGGTGCTGGGTAAAAGAAATCGTCGAGGCACTCTTCTCTGTCTCTAAAAAATGTCGGCATTACTTGGTCTCCTTCTTGGCACCGTACTTGCTACGGCCCTGCTTGCGGTTCTGAACGCCTTGGAGGTCCAAAGCACCACGGACGATGTGGTATCGCACACCAGGAAGGTCCTTGACGCGGCCACCACGCACCATAACGACGGCGTGTTCCTGTAAGTTGTGACCTTCACCACCGATGTAAGCCCAGACTTCGTAGCCATTGCCCAGGCGCACACGGGCGACCTTACGCAAAGCCGAGTTTGGCTTTTTTGGTGTCTTGGTAGTGACCTTTACGCAAACCCCGCGCTTAAATGGCGCTGGTTTTTCGTAGTTCTTGGTCTTTAGATTGTTGGTAACACGCTGCAAGGCTGGTGACTTGCTTTTGACAGTCACTTTCTTGCGCGGTTTACGCACTAATTGATTAATTGTTGGCATTAGTTCTCCTTTAGAGATTATTTACCGCCATGAGGATCTCTTACTTAGCGCCATACCAAGTAAGAGATTTCCCTCGGCTCGAATTTTAACTTGCTAATCTTAACAGATTTACTCTTCTACTTCAAGCTCGGCGTTGGCGTCGTAGACTTCCTCTTCGGCATCTGGATCAGACCAGCCGGTACCGACAGGTATCTTACGACCTAGAATCACGTTTTCCTTAAGGCCAACCAACTTGTCGACACGGCCACTAGTGGCAGCGGCGATTAACACGCGAGTGGTGTCCTGGAAGGAAGCAGCCGATAGGAACGAATCCGTGCTGAGCGATGCTTTGGTAATACCAAGCAAAAGTCGCGTTGGCTTGGCCGGAGCTTTACCCTTAGCTACTAAGGCTTCGTTGGCCTCGGCAACTGCCAGCTTACTGACAACGTCACCAGTTACGAAGTCGCTGTCACCAGCCTCTTCAATCTGAACGCGGCTGAACATCTGTCGCACAATGATTTCCAGGTGCTTGTCAGCAATGTTTTGGCCTTGGCCAGCAAAGATGCGCAAGATTTCGTTCATGATGTAACGCTGTGTCGCCTCAACACCTTGCAAGCGCATCAGCTCATGAAGGTTAACTGAACCGTTAGTTAAGCGTTGACCTGCGACAACCACGTCACCATCTTTAACAAGCAGCTGTTTGAAGCCGGGGATTTCGTAACGAACCATGCTTTGATCGGTTGGAGCGATAACAACGGTTGTTTCGGTGATTTCGGCCTTACCTGCCATTGGCGCAACCAGTGGTTTCTTACCGCCGTCTTCTGAGGCAATAACATCTCCAATTGCTACGTCGGCACCAGTTGCGATCTTGGGTGTTCGACCATTTAGGTCAAGTACGATGTTCTCTTTGTCGTTAGCCGTAACCTGGACGACGTAATGATCGCCTTCTTCCCAGGCATTTACGGCACCAGCAATGTCGGTCAGGTAGGCTTGACCCTTTGGTGTGCGAACTTCGAAAAGTTCCTCAACACGAGATAGCCCCTGGGCGGTGTCGTCGGCTAGGACGGCACCAGAACGGTGCTTGGAGTCCAAGCTCAACTGCGTACCAGGCTCACCGATAGACTGAGCGGCAATCACACCAATTGGGTTGTGGCCGACGACCAGTAGGCCGGTGGCTGGATCAACGCCGTAGGACTTCTGTGGCACGCCACGGACGGATGAGGCAGAAAGCACGCTCAAGATCTTAATACCGTCGAGCTTCTCGTCGGCTTCAATAGCTTCAGCGATTTGCTTCGTGAACAACTCGCCAGATTTGATATAACCCTTAACGGCTTGAGCGGCGTAGCGACCTTCCAGTCGTGACGCATAGCTAACGCCAATTTCTTGAGCATCAGCGCGTAGCAAGGCAAAGCCTGGATCCTGGGCATCTTCGGCGGTATCGATGGTAAAGACATCTTGCGAAACATCGACCAAACGGCGAGTTAGGTAACCGGCGTCGGCGGTCTTGAGGGCAATATCGATGACGGCCTTACGAGTACCACGAGTACCGGTAAAGTATTCGAGCGGGGTTAGACCCTTGATGTAACCAGCTTTCACTGGAAGCTCAATCGGGCGGCCTGAGGCGTCGGAGAATACACCGAGCATACCGACAGACATTTTCATCTGGGATAGGTTACCACGAGCACCAGACGTTATGGCGATAGCCGTAGAGCTATCCTCGTCAACCATCTGGGCGGCCAATGTTTCCTGAACTCGGGTATCAATCTTAGACCAGGTGTCGACTGTCAGGCGGTAACGCTCTTCTTCGGTAATGAAACCTTGTTCGTATTGTTCGCTAACGTTGGCGCTGCGCTCTTCGCCTTCTTTGATGAAGTCATCCATACCCTTGATAGGCGTGAAGTCATCCATACCCATAGAAAGACCAGATAACGTGGCGTAACGGAAGCCCACGTCTTTAAGCTCATCGGCGATTTCGGCAGTTTTGGCTTGGCCATACTTTTGGTAGACGGCAGCCATAACCTTTTGCAAGCGTTTCTTGGTCATCGGCTCGTCTTGGAAGGCGAAATCTTCAGGGAAAGTCTGGTTGAAGTAGACGCGGCCAAGGGTTGTTTCGCGGATTTCGCCGCGGAACGGTATCCGAACACGTTGTTGCAGGCTAATTAAGCCTTTGTCGAAGGCCATTGAGGCCTCATCGATGCTCGAGAACGGACGAGCAGCTTTGACCTCGCCTGGGCGTTCATAGGTTAAGAAGTAACAACCAAGAACGATATCCTGCTCAATGTAGAGAATCGGTGTACCATCGGCTGGTTTCAACAGGTTCATGTTGGCAGCCATAATGGTGCGAGCTTCTTCCTGAGCCGCATCGGATAGTGGCAAGTGCACGGCCATCTGGTCACCATCGAAGTCGGCGTTAAAGCCCTTACAAACGAGTGGGTGAAGCTGGATAGCGCGACCTTCGATAAGTACCGGCATGAAGGCCTGGATACTCAAACGGTGCAGTGATGGCGCACGGTTCAAAAGTACGTATTTACCCTTGATAACTTCGTCCAGGGCATCCCAGACGGCAGTTTCGCCAGTTTCAATCATGCGAGTAGCACTACGGATGTTGTGAGCCTGTTCGCGCTCGATGAGTTCACCAATCACGAATGGCTTAAATAGTTCTAGTGCCATCATCTTTGGCAGGCCACATTGGTCAAGTTTGAGCTCTGGGCCGGCTACGATAACCGAGCGACCAGAGTAATCAACACGCTTACCAAGCAAGTTCTGACGGAAACGACCCTGCTTACCCTTGAGCATATCGCTCAAGCTCTTCAGGCGACGGCGCTGGCCAGTAGCAGCAACGGCACGTCCACTGCGGGCGTTGTTGTTGTCTACCAGAGCATCGACAGCTTCTTGAAGCATGCGCTGTTCGTTGCGACGAATGACTTCCGGCGCGTTAAGATCGATGAGCTTTTTCAGACGGTTGTTACGGTTGATGACCCGTCGGTACAGATCGTTCAAGTCACTGGTGGCAAATCGGCCACCAGTCAACTGCACCATTGGGCGAAGATCCGGAGGAATTACCGGCAAGACGCTCAAGCACATGCTGCTAGGTTTGATACCAGCACGCTCCATGCTTTCCAAGAGACGCAGACGTTTTTGTAACTTCTTCTTACGCTGACCCTTCGCTTCTTCTGATTCTTTGGCCAATCGCTCGATAAGCTCTTTGAGGTCGATTTCGACCAGCAGATCACGCAATGACGCGCCGCCCATGCCGACAGTGATAAGTTCGCGGAGGTTGTCGGGCAAGTTTCGGTAGTCAGTTTCGCTCATCAGATTGAGCTTAACTAGACTGTCGATCTGGGTTTTAAATTCTTCAAATTCTTTGGTAACTTCTTCGAGCTCTTTGGTCTGCATCTCAGCCAGAGCCTTAACGTTGGCGTCTTCGGCCTTGGCCTCATTTTCAAAGCGAATCTTGATGGCTTCCCCGGCGGCCTTAAACTCAGCCTCTTTGTCGGCTCGTAGTTGATCGCGCTTGGCAGTATCAACACTTTTTACTATGTAACTTGCAAAGTA
Organism: Saccharimonadales bacterium (SeqCode); assembly: GCA_041649215.1. Classification (GTDB taxonomy): domain Bacteria; phylum Patescibacteriota; class Saccharimonadia; order Saccharimonadales; family UBA4665; genus JBAZNN01. The sequence goes on along the minus strand of JBAZNN010000001.1, from coordinate 281,541 downwards.
AGCGACACGCTCCAGGTTCTTGACGGTCATACCTAGCAGCAAACCAATGGCTGATGGCGTACCGCGCAGGAACCAGATGTGAGCGACCGGTACGGCCAGCTGGATGTGACCCATTCGCTCACGTCGCACAATACTGCGGGTTACTAACTCGCCGTTTTTGTCGACGGCGGCTTCGCGTGAACGGACACCCTTGTATTTGGCGTCGTGAGGGTTGATGTCTTTAACCGGCCCAAAGATACGCTCACAGAATAAACCGTCGCGTTCTGGTTTTTGAGTTCGGTAGTTAATAGTTTCTGGCTTGGTGACTTCACCGTAGCTCCAGTCGAGTATATCCTCTGGGCTGGCAACGGCCACTCGGACAGCGTCGAAATCAGCAATATCGTTTCCGTAAGCGTAGCGGCGCATCTTAAGCCTCCTCCCCTTCATTGTCATTTGTTTCAGTTTCCTCAGTTGCGGCTGCAACGAGCACTTCGTCGTCGACTGGCGTTACGCCGTCGGAACCAACTATCTCGTAGTCGGCACTGTCTAACGCGTCTTCCTCGCTGAGGTCAATGTCGCCGATGGTTGGTGCTGGTACGTCGACTTCAGATTGATGAGCAGCTTCGTCTTTGATGTTGCGAGCCAAGATAGCTTCGGCATCAACCAAAGCGTCGGAAGCAACCAGGTCAACCTTCAGGCCTAGACCTTGCAGCTCTTTGACGAGCACGTTAAAGCTTTCCGGTACCTTAGGACCGACGATAGCAGTCTTCTTGATGATAGACTCGTAAGCCTTAGAGCGCCCGTAGACGTCATCGGACTTGATAGTCAACATCTCTTGCAAAGTATAGGCAGCGCCGTAAGCTTCCAGCGCCCAGACTTCCATTTCACCGAAGCGCTGGCCACCGTTTTGAGCCTTACCACCGAGTGGTTGCTGAGTAACCATGGTGTATGGACCGGTTGAACGAGCGTGGATCTTGTCGGCCACCATGTGATTCAACTTAATCATGTACATGCTACCGACTGTACTGCGCTCCTTGAAAGCGCCACCAGTACGGCCATCGAATAGCTGTTGCTTGCCGTCTTCTGGCAGGCCAGCTTCTTTGAGCAATTCTTTGATCTTAGATACTGGCACACCATTGAACGATGGGCTGGCAACCTTGAAGCCAAGTGCCCGAGCGGCCATACCGAGGTGTGATTCAAACAACTGACCGAGGTTCATACGAGCCGGCACACCGAGCGGGTTAAGTACGATGTCAACGGGAGTTCCGTCTTCCATAAATGGCATATCTTCGATAGGCAAAATGCGAGCGATAACACCCTTGTTACCGTGGCGACCACCGAGTTTATCACCGACCGAGACTTTGCGCATCTGGGCTACGAAAACCTGGATCTGCATCAGTACGCCGGCTTTGAGTTCATGACCGTTTTCGCGGCTGAAGATCTTTACGCCAACCACTTTACCGTGTTTGCCGTTGCTCATTCGCTGCGAGGTGTCGCGGACTTCTTTGGCCTTTTCGCCGAAGATAGCACGTAGCAGGCGCTCTTCGCTGCTAAGCTCTTGTTCGCCCTTTGGCGTAATCTTTCCAACTAGGATATCTCCAGGGTGGACTTCGGCGCCGATGCGAACTATGCCATCATCGTCAAGATGACGCAGGGCTTCTTCTGATACATTCGGAATATCACGGGTAACGATTTCAGGTCCGAGCTTTGTTTCGCGGACTTCAATCATGTAGTCAACGATATGAATGCTGGTAAGGGTGTCGTTCTCGACAAGTTTTCGAGAAATAATGATAGCATCTTCGAAGTTGTAACCTGCCCAAGGCATAAATGCCACGACTAGGTCTTTACCGAGAGCTAGTTCACCACCTTGAACGGACATACCTTCGATCAGCGTGTCGCCCTTTTTGACCTTATCGCCGGTGTTGACAGCCACGGACTGGTTGATACTGGTGCCTTCGTTAGAGCGCACAAAATGCTGTGGCTCGTAGGTAACATTGCCTTCTTTGTACTTGACGACTACTTGATCGCCAGTTGCTTTGATGACTTCGCCAGCAGCTTCGGCAACTACAATCTGACCCGTGTTACGGGCTGCAGCGGTTTCCAAACCAGTACCAACAATTGGACTTTCCGGCTTAATGAGCGGAACGGCCTGACGTTGCTGGTTACTACCCATCAATGCCCGGTAGACGTAGTTCTTTTCGATGAACGGGATCAGGCCGGCACTTGAACCAATAATCTGGTTTCGAGCGGCGTCCATATGCGTTACTTCGTTGGCATCGACTTCGGTTGATTTCAGATTGGTACGGGCACTGACACGCTCTTCCACAAAGTAGCCATTGGCGTCAGTTGGCAGACCAGCACCAGCGATCACAGCAGACTCTTCAGCCGCGGCATCTAGATAGATAACATCGCTAGTAACTTTGGCACGAACTGGCCAGGTGACTTGAGTCTTAACTTTGGCGAGCTTATCGGCATCGGCCTTAGTAATAGCCTTGCCGGCCTTGACGATGGCCTTGCCTTTTTCGTCTTCTAGGTCGACACGGGCAATGTGGCCGACGGCATCTTTGGCGGTTACGGAGTTAACGACCTTGCGGTAGGGAGTTTCGACAAAGCCATACTCGTTGACACGGGCAAAGTTAGCCAGGTTCAACACCAGACCGACGTTAGCACCTTCTGGAGTCTCAACGGCACAAATACGACCATAATGGGTAGCGTGAGCGTCGCGAACCTCAAAACCGGCACGTTCACGAGACAAGCCACCAGGGCCCATCGAGCTCAAACGTCGCTTGTGGGCTAGCTCGGAAAGCGGGTTGATCTGGTCCATGAACTGGCTGAGCTGTGAGCTAGCGAAGAATTCACGAACGGCTGCCACGACTGGGCGGGCATTGATCAGCTGTCCTGGGGAAACGGTCTCAATTTCACTCATCGACATACGGTCTTGGGTGTTACGAACCATGCGCAGTAAACCGATACGGAATTGGCGCTGGACTAACTCTCCAACCATCTTGATGCGGCGATTAGCTAGGCTATCGATGTCGTCACCGGGTTCTTGAGTGATGTTTAAGCGGATCAACTCTGCAATGATTGCCACTAGGTCTTCGAGCCGCATAATGCGGTTTTCAATAGTATTAGTAACGTCCAGGTTCAGACGTTTGTTGATCTTGTAGCGGCCAACACGAGAGAAATCGAAGCGTTTGAAGTTGTAGAACATGTTCTCCAGCAAGCTTCGAGCGTTATCGACGGTAGCTAGGTCGCCCGGGCGAAGGCGGCGGTATACTTCGATGAGTGCTTCGGAGTGGCCTTTGGTTGGATCTTTTTCAAGAGTCGCGTCCAGATAGCTAACTTTTGCTTGATCAACGTGCTTGAAGGCCTCGCGCATCTGAACATCGGACATACCCAGGGCTCGCAGCAAAGTCGTGATAGGGATTTTGCGCTTGCGGTCGATTTTGACGTACAAAGCACCGCTGGCTGCGGTCTCAAACTCGAGCCAAGCACCACGACCAGGGATAACCTTGGCACTGTATAGAGCGTGCGCACCGTGTTGTTCAGCGGTAAAGAACACACCGGCTGAACGTATTAGCTGGCTTACCACGACACGTTCGGCACCGTTTATGACGAACGTCCCGCGCTCGGTCATCCATGGGTAGTCACCAAGATAGATTTCTTGTTCTTTGACTTCGCCAGTCACCTTGTTTGTAAGCTCGACTGTCGCCTTTAATGGCGCGTCGTAACTGACATTGTTTTCTCGGGCATCAGCCTCGGACATCTTTGGCTCTTCGAAATGGTAATCTTTGAACCGAAGAGTCAGTTTAGTATTTGTATAATCGTCGATTGGGCTAATCTCGGCAAGTAACTCGCCTAGACCCTCGTCAACCAACCATTGAAATGACTTATTTTGATGGTCTACCAAATTAGGCAGGTCGAGTACATCTTCCTGCTCAGTAAAGTAGACGCGCGTTTTCTTAGTAGTATCGATAGCTTTTGCCATTGCGAAAATACGCCCCCGTTATAAATAGGTTTAATAAATTGTTTTTAGTTGTTTCGCCCGAAGAAAACTAAGCGGGATTTTGGTGCTTACTGTTTTGGCCACAACAGCACAGCCCAACTTACACTACTTCTTGCGGTCAAGTATACGTAGTAAAAACTACTTCGTCAAGCATTACATATATTTAATAAACACTGCTTCAGCCGATACTTAGGATGTAGCTCTGAACACCGACGGATAGCTTTTTTCCAGGTAATGCATCATCTGCCGAGGGTTATCAGATATAGGTACTATGCCAGTCTTCTTTTTGCGGCCGTAGCTATAGGTTTTGGTCGGAAAGTTCATGCGCTCCAGTTCAACTATGCCCGGTTCGGCGTACACCGGAAAACTGTTCTTTACGTGGTCTTTTAAGGCACTATACACTAGTATCTCGGGTACAAGACTCAGATAGCTGCGTAATCGTTTTTGGGTATAGAGACCTTCGAATTTCAGCTGCTGGTGGCGCTCCCACCGCGCACCGTATCGCATATAGGAGGTCGAAACAATCCCGAGTGGCTCATAGGTTGGCCTTTGGGCAGATATCTCTTCGGCAACGTAGTGTTTACCGTGTTCTAAGTAGTCCGCGGTGCGATCCAATTGCTCATCAGTAATAATAAGGTCGTCTGTAGCCATAGCGGCAATGCCACGCAAGGTCGACTCGGGGATGTTCCGCTGTTCGAGTTCACGAACCTCTATATCGGTCTGCCTTCCAAGCCAGACTATATCGCTGTAGATGGCTAGCGGCTGCTTCATACCGGCCTAGGCCTTTTGGGGGATGGTGATATCTGAGATAACTTTGTCGACCAGACCGTATTTCTTAGCTTCTGTGGCGGTCATCCAGCGGTCGCGCTCCATGTCTTCGTGAATCTTTTCCAGCTTTTGACCAGTGTTTTTGGCCATAATGCTCTCCAGTAGCTTTTTGACGCGCAGCGATTCTTGCAAATCAATCTCTTGATCTGTAACCTTACCTTTTGTGCCGCTGCTTGGTTGGTGGATCATTACCGTAGAATTGGGTAACAAAAAGCGTTTACCCCTGGTGCCCGAACTCAGCAAGAAGGCCGCGGCTGAGGCTTGTACGCCGATACCGACGGTTTGGATATCGTTGGTAACGTATTGCATGGTGTCGTAAATAGCCAGCGCGTCATAGACGCTGCCGCCAGGACTATTGATATATATAAAGATGTCTTTTTTGGGGTCTTCGGACTGTAGAAATAATAATTGAGCAACCACGATATTGGCTGAGGCTTCGTTTACATCTGAACCCAGGAATATGATCCGATCCTTGAGCAATCGGCTATAAATGTCGTAGGCTCGCTCGTAGCGACCTTCACTCTCGATAACGGTTGGAATAAGTACGCTCATAAATACCTCTTTCTGTAACTACCTATATAGTGTAGAAAATTAGCACTCAAAGGTCAAGAGTGCTAATGGTATGGCCTGCGGACTTAGTCAAGAGTGCTAGTTTACGCGCTGACTTCAGAAGTCGTACCAAATAGCTCCGCGGCAACTCTAGATTCAACAATCTCGCGCTCCCGCTGCGATAGCGCCTCGTTGCAGTCCGGAGATTCAAGGCCTCCAAAGGGATTGTCTTGGCTGCAGGCCGCGATGGCGGCATCGAACGCTTCACAGTTTGGCAAGAAGTCATTTTCTAGACGTGGGTCGGATTGTTTGTAGAACAAAGGCATGTAGCGTATCTCCTTTAATATGTGCGTACTCTAGCACATATCGCAGAGATTTTCCTACGCCGCGGCGTATTCGACTAATTTGGCGAGAGTCTTTTCGCTTACCAAACGGTTAAGAATGTCGCGACGGGCTTCGGGCTTGTTTAACTCGGCTTGCATTTGCGGATCAGTATACTGGCCTTTTAGGATTTGCATGCGCAAATCGAGCTCTTCAGGCGTAACGATTACCTGTTCTCGTTCGGCAACTTCGGCCAAAACCAATCCAGACTTCACACGGTTAGTGGCAAGTTCGCGCTGGCGTTCGTGGTGTTCTTCTTCGGATACGCCTTCTTCGGCTAGGTGCTCTGCCCAAGTCTGGCCACGATACATCAGATTGCGTTTTTCCTCGGCTTCCATGCGATCGATTTCTTCATCGATTAGAGTAGCCGGGAGTTTGGCCGACGTCTTTTCGGTTATTTTAAGCAGTAGGCTGTTTTCGTATTCGCGGTCGGCTTGGTTCTGCTTCTCGACCAGCAGTTGCTTCTTAATATCAGCCTTTAGTTCAGAAACCGTCTTGAACGGACCGATCTTACCGGCAAATTTGTCGTCTACTTTAGGCTCGATAACTTCTTCAACTTTGCTTACGTTAACCGTAAAAGTTACTTTCTTGCCCTGCAAAGCTGCCACACCGTAATCTTTAGGAAATGCTACGTCAAAAGTCTTTTCTTCGCCAGTTTTCAGACCGACTAGTTCTGGCTCAAAGCCGGGAATGAAAGTATTGCTACCTAGCAGCAACGGGTAGTCTTTGCCATCCGCTCCGTTTACTGGTTCGCCGCTATGCGTATCGATACCACGGAAATCAATCGTTACTTGATCGCCATCCTGGGCGGCACGTTTGACTTCATTTTTGGTAGCTTCACGGGTCTTTAAGTTTGAAATAACACCTTCAACATCTTCGTTAGTGACAGTAGCGGCGGTCTTACTCAGTTTTATTTTCTTGTAGTCGGCCAGCTTGATTTCGCCGACCGCCTCAACTTTAGCTGTGATTTCGAGTGTGCTGAAAGGCACGAACTTGGTCACGTTAACTTCTGGTTGAGCCACTGGTCGCACCCGTTCTTGATCAACAGCTGCTACGTACATATCGTTGACCGCATGGTCTATAAATTGTGATTGCAGTAGGTTTTGATCGACGTTTTTCTCGATCAGGTGTAGCGGCGCGTGACCCTTACGAAAGCCGGCTAGGCTGACATTTTTTGCCATGTCTTTTAGAACGTGGTTTTTGGTTTTTTCTAGAAACTCGTCATCGGCGACAATGCTAAGTTCGACTTGGGTGTCTGATAATTTCTTTTTGGCAATTTGCATAAGTTTCTATTTTAACAGATTAGCCGGGCTCGTGCTAGAGCCGATACCAATCACCGCTATCAATAGAACCATTCATGCTCGCACTTATCGTCGATTGCACCAAGCTAGCGACTTCGTGGCGGTCACGATTGTCAGTATCTATTTCCACTACTGCCGTGGGCACGATTCGACGAAGCGCATGCAAAGCATGCCCATAGCCATCCGCCAGCATGGCTAAATCTGTAGCATTCTCATGCATATGGCCCCACTTATCTCGCATACCGGCCTGGTTTGCACATATCTCACTTCGAGTTTCCTGCTCAGCAATCATCCGATCCTGTATGCGCGTAACGGCAAGTTCTGGATCGACACACAAACGAATTACAAGGTTGCGTGAGACATTCGTGAGCTTTTGCATACGCTCGACTCGCTGGTCGAAACTTAAGCGATTTGCTTTGCGTGGAGCGTAGTATGACAGATAGACTGCTGGGTCAATACGCGGATCACGACTCGAGACGAGAAGTTCTGGCTTGGGATCCGATCGCATAACCAACGGCTCCAGCAGGCGTGTCTGGGTAATCACATTAAGCGCATTGGCAATAGTGATAGAAGCTGGGCTACGGTGACAATCGGCAACACGATGAATACGATCGAATGCTCCGGTTATTTTGCTGAATATTTGCTGCTCGCGTCCACGTTCAAACAAATATGCTGGACGACCAAGTTTTACGACTCGGTGGTCTTCAGCAACCATACGAAGCGCGTCTCGGGCGACCGAATCTTTTCCTGCGCCATCGATGCCGGTTATCGATACTCGAGTAGGCTGTGTCGCATTATAAATATCTGAAGTTCTGCAGTTTTCTGCTTGTGACATAGTTAGGTATAAGTCCGTGTTATTACACGATTATGTGGTTTATTTCACATATTATACCAGTTGTCATGGCTATTGTCCAGGCCATCTCCACCCATTTACCCCATCTGTGCGTACTCCACTGAATACCGTGATGAAAACGCGCAAACGCACTAGGTCGATTAGGCTGACGCCCACTATTTATGCGCACGAACTTTGAGAACCATAAAAGATCGGGCGAAGTCGCAAAAAATGCCGCTACACACGCGGTCAACCAGTGATCAGGACGCGAAATGGCCAATACCAGAACAATAACCAGACAACCAGCCGCATCCAAAGCCACCAGCCTTTTGAACTTGCGGGAACGTATCCTATCGACTTCGGACAATGCGTCATCGGTGTAATGTGGGATGGCGTCGAGCACAAAGTGGGAAGCAAACGCCAGCGGTATAGCAATCGCTGGATTACCAATAGTTAAGCCGATGAGTGCGCCCGTCAGGGCGTGGTTGGTGGCGGTCATTGGCTGGGCGGCCCTTCCACTACTCCGTAATTACAGAGTGGGTACGGCGGTTCACTATCGAGAGCCGTCTGTCCAAGTACGCAGTGTTCGCTCACAATTGCGCTGTCATCCGCCGCCAGTTCCCGCGCTTTTTCAATCGACAACGAACCACTACTGACGCTCAAGACCATCTTCGTCAGTTTCATCGACAACATATTGCACGGGCCATACTTGCGGCAGCGCTCTGGATAGATCTCGGCGAGCTGCTCGTAGGTTTCTTGGAACCGATCCATATCAGGCATGCTATCCCTCCGTTTTGCGGTGGTCTTTGACGATACTAACGATGCGCTGCAAGCCGTGGGTTTCTTCCTCGCCGGTGGCTAAGTTCTTTAGCTTGAACTGTTCACTCGAGAGTTCAGCATCACCGATAAAGATGGCGTACTGTATGCCTTTTTTAACGGCAGTTTTGATCTGTTTATCAACGTTACGGCCGGTTATGTCTACGGCCAAATTAACACCCATTTCGCGGAGGCTCGCAATTATTTTTTGCGATTTTTCGTACATATTATCGCCGATTAGTACGACATAGGCATCGGTTTCGGGCTGTAACTTTGGTAATAAATCATGCGCTTCTAAGAAGTTTTGCAGGGTCACGTCGCCCATTCCGAAGCCAACAGTAGCCACGGGATCGACACCAAACAGGCCGACAAAACCATCGTATCGGCCGCCGCCGAACATGCTGCGATTGTTATCGGGGTTTGTATCGAACACTTCGAACACGATGTCGGTGTAGTAGTCGAAGCCGCGCATGAGCGATATATCAAACACGGCGTTGTTGATACGTGATTCGCCGAGCATGCCGAGCAATTGCGTAAGTTCGGCGATGCTGGGATGTTTTTGGGCGTCATCTGGCAGATCTTCGATTTTCTTAGCCTCTAGAAGTGTCGAGAGCTTGTCAGCTACACCCTTATCTCGTTGCGTAGGTGTCAAAATAGCCTCGGTTTGAGCTACAAACAGCGGGCGCTCCATCTTGTGCATGCGGTCGATAAGCCGTATCAGCGTTTGGCGCTGCACATCCGTAAGACCAAGATATTCTCCGAATAAGTAGTCCACGAGCTTGCGGCTGTTGAGTTTGATGACATACATGTCGTGCTTAGCACCGTAATTACGCATAATTTGGTCAGACAGCTGGATAATTTCGTGCTCGGCCTGTACGCCCTCTACTCCAAAGATATCAACATTTAGCTGCCAAAACTCTCGCAAACGACCACGCTGGGTGCGCTCGTAGCGCCACAAGTTCGGTATGCTGTACCAGCGCGCTGGGTAAGCCAGCTCCTGGCGCTTGCCCGCCACCATACGGCTGGCGGTTGGCGTCATCTCAGTACGGATGGTCACACTGCGGTCGCCACGATCTTTAAAGGTATAGGTTTGCTCGTCGATGATCTCTTGGTTGCCTTTGCTCAGGAATAGGTCAGTTGGTTCCAAGATTGGCGCGTCATATTCTTCGTAACCAAAACGTTCGACGGTTTGGCGCATAACACCGAACATGTACTTTTGTACACGCTTGTCTTCCGGGTAGAAATCCCGCGCGCCTTTATATGGTTGGGTTGATAAGCTCATCTAGTCAAAGTATAGCAAACTCTTGCCTATATTTTTTGTTCGTAGCACAATGAGCATATGGAAGAAGAATATGTCCCGAGGCATGCCGCTGGATTAAGGAGAAGCACTCCTGAGTCGAAGCCGGCTGCCTTCCCTGGCATTGGCTTATGCAACCCTGAGAAGATATTTACACCTGAAGAAAGACTAGAGCTCGAGAGAGACCTTGCAGCTTTGGCCATGGCCCGTCGACGAGATGCTGCAAATGCGGCACATATTGTTGTCGACTGAATTAAAGATAATCAGATGAGAGAACTAGCGACCTCTGGCATTCTCTGCTGTGGCGTGCGACAAGCTAGACAGCGATGATAATAATTACAATACAGAAACATATACGCTATTGGTTACTTATGACATCTAGTGCACGCCGGGCCGAGGCTTCGCCCGTTCCATTACGCTCGGCAACAGCAATCAGACGTTTTTGGTAAAGATCGGCCAAAATTTCACCATGGAAGTTAGACAAATCTACTGCGGCGCTCAAAAGACTCGGTATAATTTCGTCCTGCATGACACCATGATCATAAGATCCGTCCGTGATGTCGCTGATCCGCATGGATGAAAAGATGCCATATGTTTCGCCAATGCGTGCCTCAATACCTTCAAAAGCTACTGCCGCCTCAATCCCAAATATGCCAGACAATGCAAAGTCGGGTATCTCTCGTAATTCGGATAGTTTTGGATCACCCCAACCGGACACATCAGCAAGACTAATACTTTCGGTGTCAGCAAGTTGCGCAGCATAAACTAAAAGATCCGGGGCTACATCGCTACGTGTGAGCATCCCGTATGCGCTACCGTGGTCCCTGGCCTCGACTGCACCGGCATATTTACCAACTAATTTGCCTAGGTGCTTACGTACGTGCCAACGTTTACCTTCTGTGGTGTCGGCACCTGTAAAATTTTCCGTATCAAACGCCCGCTGAATATCTGTCACTTGAGACAATGTTGGGTCAAATTCAGCCATGCATCCTCCTGAATGTCATTTTCCTTAAGAATACTCTTCGGATAATCTCCGTGCAAACGAGGGTTCTAAAATCTTGGATTAATCCAAATTGAAAATCGGCCAAAGAGCCGGTTCATGATTTGGTGCGCGAGAGAGGACTTGAACCTCCACGCCTTACGGCACTAGCTCCTAAAACTAGCGTGTCTACCATTCCACCACTCGCGCGTGATTTAGTAACAGATGCTATTTTACGAAATTTTACGGTAAAACACCAATTGGGCGTCACCATATGTCTTGTTTGCTACCGGCTCGACACCCTCAAAGGGGCGGACGGGCTCTTTGCCTGGCCAGGAAATCACAAATAAACCGCCCGGTTTTACCAGGGTTACGAGCTTTTGTAAGAAGTCGGGGCGAATATCGTTGTAGGGCGGATCGGCCAGCACTATGTCGAATTGCTTATCTTGATTATTACGCGACCAGCCATTGATGTTTTTACGCAGCACCGTTATCTGATCTTGCAAGCCTAGCTGTTCTACGTTGGCCACTATGGTTTTAAAAGCCTCGTTGTCGAGGTCGATGGCCGTTACATGGCTCGCACCGCGGCTGATGGCTTCGTAGCTCAGCGCGCCGCTACCGGCGAAGGCGTCGAGCACCGTCAGACCATGAATGTCGCCAAGCGCGTTAAACAAGCCGCCGCGAACCTTATCGGCCATCGGGTGGGTGCGGCGCGAATGAGGGCTGTCAAAATGGCGGCCACCCAGATCACCGGCAATTATTCTCATTTTTGGCCTTTTTCGGCGTCCACGCAGGCGCCGTACCAAGCCAGAGTAACAGTGCTAACTATTAGCGGCGCCAGCTCCCGACGAACTTCACGAGCCAGCTTGACCGTCCAGCCAAACTTATAAAAACGGATATACATTTGCTTGTTAGCGACCTCAAGCGCTCGCTTACGGAAAACTGCCGCCACTCCTTCTTTCTGTAGCTCTTCAATGTCGGCAGGCGTAGGTTTCCCACTTGTCAGACGCAGAGGAGCGATTATCGAGGCAATCCCTAGTTCAAACATACCGTGGGTAGTTAGTAAGCCCTTCGGCCCCCACATCTTCCAGTTATTGCCAAGCTGTTCCATGCGAGTATCGCCCGGCATGACTATCTTTTCTTTGACGGATGTACGAGTTTCTATACCTTCGCCACCACGTAATTTAGTCAGTTCTTCTTCGTATGGATAATGGTGCGCCGGAGTTAGACCATCGACGATGGCGTGAGCCAACCAGGCAGCCTCGAAGGCAGCACGAGCTTGATTCTTCTCGCGCAAGGCCAAAACCAGCTCGTTATAGTGATCCGTTATGATGATGCTGAGCTTTCGATCTGTCTCGTCAAATGGGTTGTAGTAATGCCATGGTTCGTCCTTGGCAGGCGTTTTACGCTTGATGCCATCAGGCCCATCGGCACCCTCAAAACGTAAAATCAACTTAGAGGTTGGGAACTTTTGGCTTTTTTCGCCCAAAAGCTCATCGAGGTGATTTCGCGCCACTCGATCGATTTTTTGGTGAGCGCCAAACAACGCCCCAGACCACTTAGTTAGTGTTGTACCTGAATACATAGATTAATTTAGATTAGTAACGGCTCGGAGCCGAGTAACATGTTCATTGAGATGCTTGTATTGTATCAAATTTTCTGCCGAATCGATGAATTCCTGAGCGGCCCTACGCGCTTCGGCGATAAGTTTTACATCGGTCAGTTTGGCAATTCTAAGATCCAGCTGTCCGTGCTGCATCTGCCCGTAAATAGCCCCTGGCCCGCGTAACTCCAGGTCGTATTCGGCTAGCTTGAAGCCATCTTGGGAGCTTTCTAGGGCACGTAATCGGCGCGACGGCGCTTTGCTGTCGCTCGGCATGAGGTAGCAATATCCTTGGGCATCGCTGCGGCCAACACGACCACGTAACTGATGAATCTGTGCTAAGCCAAACCGTTCGGCAGCCTCTATGAGCATCACCGAAGCGTTTGGCACGTCAACACCGACCTCAATAACGGTGGTAGCGACTAAAATATCGAGCTTACCTGCCACGAACTGCTCCATAACGGCATTCTTGGCGTCGGCTTTCATTTTGCCGTGCAGTAGCCCCAGACGGAAGCCTTTGAAGTCTTTCTTGCTGAACTGGTCGTAAATTTTCTCTGCCGAGTTAACATCCAGGGTATCTGATTCCGATATGAGCGGACAGACGACGAACATCTGCCGACCAGCCTTAAGTTCGACAATGATCTTTTCGTATAATTGCGCCCGTGAGTTCGGTGAACAGATTTCGGTTTTAATAGGCTTGCGACCGAGGGGCTTGGTATCGAGTATCGAGATATCTAGCTCGCCGTACAGAGTTAAAGCCAATGAACGTGGAATGGGCGTGGCCGTTAGGCTCAGCAAATGAGGCATGTGGCCGGCCTTAGCCATAAGTTCCTTGCGTTGTTCGACCCCAAACCGATGCTGTTCATCGATAATCACCAGTCCTAGCTGCTTCATATCGACTTTATCCTGAATAAGCGCGTGAGTGCCTATGATAAATTTGGCCTTACCGGACGCAATAGCCGCATGAGCCTTAGATTTTTGGGCTGCTGTCAGGCTACCGACCAGTAAACTTACCTGATCATGCATACCCAGAGGGGTGAGCAAACCGTAAATCGTATCGGCATGCTGTCTAGCCAACAGCTCGGTTGGCGCCATAAAGGCCACTTGGTAGTCTTGGGCGAGCGCCATCAGGGCTGCCATGGTGGCAACCACCGTTTTACCAGAGCCCACATCACCCTCGACCAGTCTATTCATGGGGTGTTCGGCCTGCAGATCCAGATATATCTGCCAGACAACTTTGCGCTGGGCGTCAGTCAGCTTGAAGGGCAATTCGGCCACGAATTTTTGAGCCAGTTTTTCGTCAAAGGGTATGGCCAGTGACTCGTCGGCGGCTAGTTCCTGCTTATTTAGTAGTGCTGCCAGACTGAGCTCAAACACTTCCTCGAAGCCCAAACGGTGCCTGGCGGCGGCTAGTTGTTCGCCAGAAACAGGAAAATGTAGCGCTTCGATGGATTTGGCACGAGACAACAGCTTTTTACCCGTGACGAGTGTTGGCGGAAGCGTTTCGGGTAGAGCCTTGATAAGTGGCATACAGCCACTGACGGCTCGCCGGATCTGTTTGCTTGTCAGCCCTTTAGTCTCGCGGTAAATTGGGATTATCCGAGCCGTATTGATCGGGAAATCGCTGACTAGTTCGGCGCTGGGATTCATCAGCTGCATGCGCTGATGGCTCAGCTCGTAGTTACCAGATATGTAATATTCATGCCTTGGTTTTAGGCCACTCGCACGGTAAGGCTGATTGAACCAGACAATCCTCATACTACCCGTATCATCACTCGCCACAGCTTCGGTAATGTGCATGCCACGCCGCACATAGCGACCGGTAGCTTGTTTTATGACGGCTTTGATAGTTACGGGCCCGGGACGGGTTTTTGATATAGTTACGACTTCGGAATAATCTTCATACCGTCTGGGATAGTAGTCGATAAGATCACCGACGGTTTTTACACCTAAGACGGCAAACTTGCGTGCGACTTCGTCGCCCACGCCCTTCACCACCGTCACCGGATCAGATGCTTGCATGAGCTTATTATAGATTACTTAGACTTCTTGACCAGGAAAAAGACGCTGGGGCCGAAGTAGGTTTTGGCGAGCGTAGGCTGCAAAATGCCCTCTACGGCTAACATGACGCGCTGTGGCACCATTCGTTTGAGTGCTGGGCTACGCAGGTTAGAAACAGACAAGATACGATCTACCTTTAGGCCGGCCTTTTTGAGCTGCCCAATGACCACGTGAGGATTGTGGTTTACAAACGGGATATAGTCGGCGGAACGATGCGCTTCGGCGCGGATATCGACCGGCTCTTTTGGTAATTTCTTGAGTTTAATAAGCGCCTTTATGCGGTTGCGGGCATGCCAATAATTAGCAACTTCTATGATTGCGTAACCGTCGTCGGTCATTACCCGGGAAATCTCGCTAAACTCTACGCTGGGGTCTGGTAAATGATGCATGACCCGGATCATCGTCACTAGATCGAGCGATTTATCCGCAAAATCCAAATCGTCCGCCTGGGTAAGCTTGCGATCAATTTCCGGGTGATCTCTTAGAAAATCTTTGGCTATGTCCAGTTGTTGCTGGCTCGGCTCGGCTAAGGTGACTTTATCGGCGTAATCTTCTAAAAAGATACACAAGCGGCCATAACCACCACCAACGTCGGCAGCTGTCTTGAAGTGCTTGCCGTTTAGCAGTCGTTTTATGGCCAGGCGCTCAGCGGCGTTTTCGTAATCACGACCATCCCAATATTTTAGGTAGTTGTGGTTCGGGTCGTTATATTGGTCGGCGCGTTTGTGTGTAGTGTTTTTGGACATCGACTTAGTATACCAATTTAGCGATACTGCACAATTGCGAAGTTGTTTTTGCCGCGCTTAAGCAAATTGTCTCCCTTACGCAAACCGGCCTTTTCGTCGACACCAGTTTTTTGACCGTTTATAGATATGGCGCCGTCAGTAATAAAGCGCGTAGCTTCGGTATTGGAGCTGGCGAGCGAGGCTTTGACCAAAATTGCCGCCAAACTATCTTTTTTGTCTGCGTTGACCGTGGGCAGTTCTGATTTAAGGATTTTTACATCGCCATGGCTGAGCTCATCAAATCTACCCTGGCCAAACAGCACTTCCGTAGCTCGACGGACCGCTGCTGCTTTGCCCTCTCCATGCACGATTTTGGTTACTTCGTAAGCCAGCGTTTTTTGCGCCGCTCGGGCGCCGCGGTTCTTGCTAAACTCATCCATGACTTTCTGAATATCTGTTTTTGATAGTGTGGTGTAGATCTTTAAGTAGTCTTCGACGCCATCATCATCAACATTTAGCCAAAATTGGTAAAACTGATAGACGCTGGTTTTGTTCTCGTCGAGCCAGACCGCGCCACCTTCGGTCTTGCCAAATTTCACACCTGTTGTCTTGTTTACAACTAACGGAGCAGACCAAATATGGGCTTCCTTGCCGGTGATGCGGCGGATTAGCTCCACCCCTGCAATACTGTTGCCCCACTGGTCAGCACCGCATACCTGCAAGCTAACGCCCTTCACCTTGCTGAGGTGCAAAAAGTCATAGCCCTGGATAAGCGAGTAGCTGAATTCGGCGTAGCTGATTCCGGCACCATCTTCTTTTAGGCGGTTTTGCACGAATTCGCGACCCAGCATCTGGCGCATCGGTACGTGCTTACCGACTTCACGCAGAAAATCTAGATAGCCGATGCCCTTGAACCAGTCGTAGTTATCGACAATTTCAAAATGTTCACCCGCGAGCACCTGTCGGTATTGCCCGGCAATAGCCTTTTTGTTGTGCGCGATTTGCTCAAGTGTTAAGAGGTCACGCTCTTGCTTTTTGCCGTCTGGATCACCAATCATACCAGTGGCGCCACCTACCAACAAAATCGCCTTGTGGCCATGCTCGATAAAGTGGCGCACCATCATAACAATTGCTAAATTGCCGACCTGCATACTATCGGCACTTGGGTCTACGCCAAGATAAAACACAATCGGCTTATCGTCGAGGGCTTTCGGGTCTGTGTAGGTGGTTTGGTTGACGAAACCTCGCCACTGGAGTTCTTCGGATAAGGAGCTCATCGCATAGCTCCGTCTGTAAAGCGAAAGCCGTCGTGGTGAGTGCTGGCTGGCAGTTCTTGCAAGGAAGCGTAACCGAAGTTACGTTGACGAACAAAACGGCCAGCCAGTGCCACCAGGAAGGATTGAGGCTGGAGGGAGCTATGCGATGAGTTCCTAGTCATATTCCCTAAGTATATCAAACCTACAGCCACCGCCCCACCGTAGATGTGGATTTGCCAAAATGCCGGTCAATAATTTGATACATAATGCGCTTGTGCTGCGATTTTTTGCTATAATAGGCGCATCATTAGAGTAGTTTGAGAGACCTGCATATTATATGAGTAATACCCCTTCGCGCTCGCGCCGAAAAGCCAAAAATACTTACACCACTAAAAGCGGCAAAACCATCAAGCTCAACCGAAGTTTGTCTGATCGTATAAAGGCCAGCCGTGACGCCAAAGCCCGCCGCAAGGCCGCAGCTTTAAGTACCTTGCCGAAAGAGCCTTGGAAGCGCTGGCTTTACCGCTTCAGCCCAAAGCGTTTATATAAATACTGGTTCTCCCGCGAAGGCGGCATCATGGCACTTAAGGTTGCCGGGATTAGCTTCGTGGTTGTTTTCTTGCTGTTGGTTGGGCTATTTGCCTACTTCCGAAAAGACCTACCGAAGATCAAGAACCTCAACGGAGCAAGCCTAGGTGGTAGTATCACTTACTATGATCGAACTGGCCAAACAGTGCTCTGGCAAGATTACGACGCCGTTAAACGCATACCCGTGGACGGAAACAAGATGTCTAAATACATGCGCCAAGCCACGGTTGCGATTGAGGACAAAGACTTTTACAAGCACGGCGCTTTTGACGTCCGCGGTATCGCACGAGCTGGCATTCATGATGCCTTCGGGTCAAGTGGTGGCACGCAAGGCGGTTCGACAATTACCCAGCAACTCGTAAAGCTTAACGAAGGCTGGGGCAACGACAGAACTATCAGCCGTAAAGTTAAGGAACTGATTTTGGCTGTTGAGCTCGAGCGAGAATACACCAAAGAGGATGTCCTGACTGGATACCTAAACATCGCGCCGTATGGAAATGTTGATTACGGTGTCGAGACCGCTTCACGAGATTATTTTGGTATCGGTGCCGATCAGCTGACACTCGCGCAGGCAGCCATGCTGTCGGCGATTCCGAAAGCTCCAACGGCATACTCGCCGTACAGTAGCCCAGTCTATAACCCGGCTGCCACCGCCAATATGTTTGATGCCAACGGCCTTCTTAGCAGACAGCGCTACATTTTGGACCAGATGGCCAAACAAGGCTACATCAAGCAGTCCGAGGCCGACGCGGCAAAAAAGGTTGATGTTTTAGCCCAGGTTCAGCCCCTTAAATCACACTATCAAGGTATAAAAGCACCGTACTTTGCGCTGGCGGCCAAAGAACAACTGCAAAAAGAGTTCCCGGCTGACATAGTCAAACGGGGTGGCTGGAAAGTCATCACGACACTCGACATGAACCTGCAAACTTTGGCTGAGTCGCAACTCCAAAAGGGATTGGCTCAAATCCACCGACAAAACGCCGATAACGCCGCTTTCGTGGCCGAAGATAACCAGACGGGACAAGTGGTGGCGCTAATAGGTGGTGTCGACTTCAACAACCAAACCTATGGCCAAATTAATTACGCTTCTGACGTAAATATATCCCCCGGTTCTAGCGTCAAACCTTACGACTACTCAACGTTTATCGAAAATAATAATAACGTTGGCGCTGGTAGCGTACTGTACGACCAGGTAGGCCCATTGCCAGGTTATCCATGTTCGGTAAAGGGTGGTCAGCAAAGCGGTGGCAACTGCTTGAACGACTATGACCATAAATCACCCGGCCCGATTACCCTTCGTTACGCTCTGGGCGGCTCCCGAAACATCCCGGCTGTAAAAGCCATGCTTTCAGCCGTGCCAAATGACACTAGCAGTGGCAGAACTACATCTATAAGCAAGGTTATATCAACCGCTAGCGCGCTGATGAATAACCCTAATGGCTACCGTTGTTTCAAGCCGGGGACTGACGTCACCACCGCTACTAGTGCCGACGAGACGCAATGTTATGGTTCGGCAGGCATTGGCGATGGTGCGTACTTACACTTAACCGACCATGTGAACGGTATCGCCAGTATTGCCCGACTGGGCAAGGCTATTCCACAGACCTTCATACTGAAAGTTACGGATGCCGCTAATAAGAACATTTTGGTATTTAATCAACCGGCTGGCAAACAAGTTATTAGGCCTGATAGCGCCTACATAGTCACCGACATGGCCTCCGATCCAAAAGCCTCATACCTTGGTGGTAGCTGTTCGGATACGAACTGCTCCAGTTACAAATTCCACCGCTACAAAGGCTGGCACAACGCTATTAAAACCGGTACCACCAACGATTTGTACGATGGTCTGATGGTTAGCTGGAACACCAAATATACGGCTGGCATATGGGTTGGCAACCACACCCGCACGGTTTCCTACAGTGGCCAGCCAGAGTACATGACCGATCCAATCGTAAAAGGCTGGATGCAGGGCGCAATAGACCAACTAGGCAACGTCCCGGCCGTTAACTGGGTCAAACCAAGCGGCGTCAAAACGCTACCAGCATTCATTAACCGTACAAGTGTAGGTTTTGGTCAGACTGTACCAGGCCCGAGCACCGACCTCTTCCCTTCATGGTATGTTGGCAAAACGGCGACCAATTCATCGCAAGTGACTGACAAGGTTTCCAACAAAGTTGCCACTAGCTGTACCCCAGAACTGGCCAAACAAAGTAACGCCAACAGCAATGTAAGTGTTTGGAACGTCGACCTGTTCGTCGGCGGCAGCCCGAGTGGTGGCGGTCCAGCAAGCTCACAAGCTAACGCTCCGACCGATGATATCCACAACTGCGGCGACTCACCTCCAGCCATAAACGTAACAAATGTGACGTGTGCCGACGTCAAGAAAACATGTGATTTCAGAGTGGTCGTAGGTCAAGGCACCTTCGCCTTAGCTGGCGGTACTTATACCACCGCGCCGGCCGGTACCCTTACGCTGCTTGTGAACGGACAAACGGTTCAGACCCAGGCTATCGACCCCAGTAACATCACCTACGATTTCAAAGACGTACCAACAAACTTGACTGATGTGGTAACCGTTCAAGTGGTTGATAGCGTACTATACAGTGCGACGAGCGCCGCGGCGACTATACCGCCCAGTTACAACCCGACCAACTGAAGAGCCGTAACACCAACTCCGCCGCACAAAAATAAATTACTTCTCTAGAAATTCGTTTAGAGCCGTACGTACATCTTTAACGACATATAAGAATGGGTCTTTGGTTGCTTTGCCCCGAGCGGTCAAAGCTGGCCCAACCGCACCATCAAAACCAAGCTTTTTGGCTTCGGCGATCCGTTTTTCTATAAACGGTACGTGACGGACTTCGCCACTCAAGCCAACCTCGCCAAATACGACGGCGTTTCGTTTTAACTGTAAGCCCTTGGCGGCAGAACCGATCGCCATACAAACAGCCAAGTCGGCAGCCGGATCGGATAAACGAATACCGCCGACGATGTTGATGTATATGTCTTGATCGCTTAACCGCAGCTTGGTGCGGCGCTCCAGCATGGCTATAAGCACATTGACGCGGTTCAGATCGATACCGCTAGCTGCCCGCTTCGGGTAGCCATAGCTCGTTTTATTGACGAGCGCCTGGACTTCTACTAGCAAAGGCCGAGTACCCTCCAGGGTAGCCAGGACGACTGATCCGTCACTTATTTGCCGCTCGGCGAGCAAGCTAGCGGAAGGATTCAAGACCGGCTGTAAGCCTTCTTCGACCATTTCTAGAATGGCCGCTTCGCTGGTTGGGCCAAAGCGGTTCTTGGTGGCTCTGAGCACCTTAAAGCCGCCGTAAGCATCCCCTTCGAGCTGCAGAACTACATCTACGATGTGTTCCAGGACTTTTGGCCCGGCAATCATACCCTCTTTGGTAACATGCCCGACCAAAACGACGGCTGTGCCGCTTTGTTTGCCAGCGGCTAGTAATATGCCGGCGCTATTGGTTATTTGCGAGATGCTGCCAGCCGCCAAGCTAACCGCATTGACCGCCACCGTTTGTATGGAGTCGACGATCACCAAGTCATAAGCTTTGGAGTTGATAGTAGCGGCGATATCGTCGGCGCTATTGCTAGTTGCAAGCTGTAAGCCCCTGGCTTTATCGGCGCCAAGTCGCTTGGCGCGCATACCCACCTGATGATCGGATTCTTCGCCGCTGACATATAACACACGCTGCTTGGCGGCTGCCAGGCTAGCGAGTTGCAGAAGTAGCGTACTTTTGCCGATACCTGGTTGTCCGGCTATTAGTACCACGCTACCAGTTACTATCCCGCCACCAAGAACCGTATCGACTTCACTCATACCAGTAGTCATACGCGGTCGATCATTTTTAAGTGAGGCGCTAATGGACTGCGTTTTTAGTACCGCACCATGCGACGCGACTTGTCCGGGCGCGCCACCGGTAGCCGAGACGACTTCTTCTTGGAGTGTGTTCCACTCTCCACACTGAGAGCATTTGCCAGCCCACGAGCTAAACATTGCACCGCAATTGCTACAAACAAATCTGGTCGTCGTTTTAGCCATAATTCTCCTACTGCACAGTTTGTGGCGAAGCTGTGATTGCCTGGACTAATTGTTGCTCCTCCAGGGCCACACTGTTTCGCTTATCTACGAGGGTATTATACTGATTTATCAGGTTTTTAGTTAATTGCACCTTGGCGTTGTAGGTGTTGACAGCGACGTTGTAGCTAGCGACGCCCTGATTATATGCGCTAGTGTTGCCATCCCCTTGCAGCTGCTGCAAGTTGGCGGCGGCAGTGTCTAGGTTGGCCTTCATTTGGTCTAAGTCTGCCTGGTTGGCATCAATCTGAAATTTTAGATTGCGCATTTGGCTGTCGTAATCCGCGACTAAAGTTTGACGGGATGTGAACTCACCTTTGTAAGTAGTCGCGAAGTTGGTGACCTTACTGCGATCGCTAAAATATTGCTGGTAGTACGTCTCCAAAGCGGGTGGCAAGTTGGCAATCTCGGTACCAAATACTGAGTGCATTTCGTTTACGACGTCGTTCGGCTCGGATAGCTTGTAGGCTGCGATGGTGTCGAGAATACGTTGGTCATGTAGATCATGCTGGTAATAGTTCTGGAGTAGGCCGTCGACGTAGCTACGATCCTTAGAACTCAAACGATCATACGCGGCGTGCAGCATCTCGTGAGCCGTCGTAACTTGTTCAACACCTAATAAACGAGGATCGGAAACCCTAAAAATGAAGATACCGTTATCACCGGATTTGTAGCATCCAAGAACGATGGTTTTTTCGCCGCCAGTTGGGCAATTTTGGACAAAAGCAGCCGAGCTGGCTATGCCAGGACGGTTCACATACAGAAGGTGCCGGGCTTGCGGCGTCAAACTGTCGTCAGTTGCTAACGATACGATTGCCGCTGGTGGCTGGTAGCCTCGGAGTTTCCACCAATCGAGTATCGCCTGCCGCTGTACAGCTGCCAGGATCAATATCGCCAGAAATATGACTAGCGGCAAACCCGAAACAATACGCCGAAACTTGGAATACATAGATATTATTATACGGCTAATTATTCATTGACCGTAGCGTAAGTCAGTTGGTCGTTTTTAGAGCCAACCTGCACGATATCACCCCTGTTGAACTTGCTGTCCAACAGCTCTAGAGCCACCTGGTCTTCGATGGTGTCCTGAATTAGTCTACGCAATGGACGAACGCCGTTGTGCGCGTCGTAGCCTTTTTCAAGTAGATATTGCTTAGCGCCGGGTGTCAGCTGGAGCCCTAGGCCGTGCTTCTGTAAACGCAACCGCAAATCGTCAACTTGCAAATCCATTATCTTTAGCAGATCCTTCTTGGTCAAACCACGGAAAACGACTATTTTGTCGATACGATTGAGTAGTTCGGGGCGCATTTGCTTTTTGAGCTCGTCCAGGACGTTATCTCGGTTGGCTTCGTGTAGCGCGTCGAGATCCTTGATGTCACTCGTCCTTGCCGCATGAAAACCAAGTGTCGCTTCTTTTTGGAGCTTTTCGGCACCGATGTTACTGGTCATGATGACAATAGTATTCGTAAAATCTATGCGCCGGCCTTTGGCATCAGAGATGTAACCATCTTCCAATATCTGCAGCAGCATGTTAAACACGTCGGGGTGAGCTTTTTCGATTTCGTCGAATAGCACCAGACTGTATGGCTGACGGCGAATCTTATCCGTCAATTGTCCACCATCGTCGTAGCCGACATAGCCAGCCGGCGCGCCAACCAGGCGCGATACGTTGTGGTGCTCGCCAAACTCAGACATGTCGATTTTGACAAGTGCCGAATCGCTGCCGAAGAACTCTCGAGCCAACACGCGAGCAAGCTCTGTCTTTCCAACACCGGTTGGGCCAAGAAAAATGAATGACCCAATCGGCCGTGTGGCCGTGCTGATACCACTGCGGTTGCGGCGGATTGCCCGGCTCACAACCTGTACAGCTTCGTTTTGGCCAATAACGAACTTGCCGATATTTTTTTCTAGATTGAGTAGGTATTTAGCTTCGCTACGTATAACTTTGCGAACTGGTACGCCAGTGATGCGCGCCACCACTTCGGCAACGTCTTCGCTGCTTAGCGTTAGACGCTTCTTGTCTTTGTTATCGACGTGTAGTTTGTCGAGCTCATCGTGGATTTGGCTGGCCCTGGTTTTGTACTGGGCGGCTTTCTCGTAATCTTCGTTTTCGACGGCTTCGTCAATACGAGCGTTAACCAATTTCGATTCCTTTTGTAGCTTGCGGACTTCTGGACTGGTTTTGCCCTTGTCGACACGCAGATGGGCTGCGGTTTCATCTAACAAATCAATTGCCTTATCGGGCATAAAACGATCATTAATGTAGCGTTTGGCGAGATTTACGGTATCCTCAAGCACGTCGTCGCCGATAGTCACACCATGAAACTTCTCGTAATGGCTACGCAAACCTTTTAGAATCGCCAACGTCTCGGCCAACGTGGTTTCCGGTACTTGAATGGGCTGGAAACGACGTTCCAGAGCGGCATCCTTCTCGATGTGCTTGGTATATTCGGCGGTGGTTGTAGCACCGATAACCTGTATTTTTCCTCTAGCCAGAGCTGGCTTCAGTATGTTGCCGGCGTCCATAGCACCCTCGGCCGCCCCAGCACCTACGATAAGGTGCAATTCGTCGATAAAGATAATGGTTTTTGTATCGTTTTCAAGTTCTGACATGACCTTTTTAAGACGCTCTTCGAACTCGCCACGATATTTAGTGCCGGCAATCATACCCGCCAGATCCAGCATTACGATACGCTTGTCGATCAGACTGTCTGGCACGTCCTCAGCCACGATACGTTGTGCGATACCTTCTACGATAGCCGTTTTGCCAACGCCAGGCTCGCCAATCAGGACAGGATTGTTCTTGGTACGTCGATTTAGAATAGTAATTAGGCGACGGATTTGATTTTCGCGGCCAACTACTGGATCGAGCTTGTTTTTACGAGCTTGATCGGTCAAATCAGTACCGTAAAGATCGAGTGTCATTTTTCGGCCTTTGCGGGTAGCAACCCGACGCTGAGTGCCACCACCATCGCTGGTGTCGTCAGCTTCGTAACTCTGGCGGCTCAAGAATTGTTCGAGCTCGTTCGTTAGCCTATCAACGTCGACGTTCATGTCACGCAGTAGCACCGTAGCCCGTGAATTCTTTTGACTCAAAATACTATATAAGATGTGCTCGGTGCCACAGAAGTCCTGGTTATAATCCTGCGATACGTCGTAGGCCATCCGCAATGTCAGTTTTGCGGTTTCGCTGTAACCCTTAGCGCCCATGTTTATGACAAGCGTTTTAGGCGTCAAATTAAGGGCAACCCGCGCCCGGTCGAGCGTTATACCAGCATCGCGTAAAATCTTAGCCCCCATACTGCCATCTTGCGCCAATACACCCAGCAGCAAGTGCTCTGTACCAACATAGGCGTTGCCCAAATTACGCGCAATCGTCCCGGCATGCACCAAACTTTGGCGTGCGTTATCGGTTAAAAAGTTTGAATATTCTTGATAATCAGGTGAATCCGGCATCATATTTATCCCACAATCCTAGCGAGATCTTAAAAAGTCGCTATATCAATGATATCAAAATTAGCACTCCAGGGTCAAGAGTGCTAATTATATTGCTGTCCGGGTTGCTTGATGTCTTATAGCTTGTTGATTTTTTCCGAGGATTAGAGCGAATGGTAGCCGTAGATACCGTGAGCTGAACCGGAAGAAAAAGCGACGAGATATATGGCAGCCAGGCGAGCCCGACGTGATATAGTTGGCGCTCTTGACCCTCAGCAAGGGTGCTAATTATATACTACCTGTCAGCGGGCACATCTTCGGCGCGGACGAAGCCACCATACATAAAGCCAACCAGCTCTTTATCTTCAAAAGGCAATACTGACTCGCCGATATCGTTGTCAAAAGGCAGCCTGATCGAGGTGGGTAGCTGTTTGTCTTGCCGATAGGCCGCATATAACGTTCCGCCGCCAATCAGGCTCAGCATCAGCCCATTGAGAGCCATACTAGCCGCGGCATCACGCTCCTGAGAGGTTGCGTACCGTGCACCATCGCTCGATGACCACGTTTCACCACCCCATAGAGCCGCGGTGACACCAACCGTTGCCAGCAAGCCCCCGCAACCCGCGAGAGCCATGTTTCGCTTTGATTTAAAACGATATATCTCCGACATTGTGAACAATCCCGCTCACCCTATATTTATTATTCGCCGTGTTTTTCGATGGCTTCGAGCAAAGAGCTTTCGAGCGCTTCTTTCTTCTTGAGCTTCGGCTGCTTTGGTAGTTCGGTGGTTTCCACCTTGCCTTCAATGACCACTTCGGCCTCCGAGCTGGAGCCTCTCTCTGCTTCAATATCTAGTTCGTATTCGGTCAATTTACTAGCCAAACGAACGTTCTGACCTCCACGACCGATAGCAATACTCAGCTGGTCTTCCGGTACGACAACCTTGGCCTTTTTGTGCGCTTCATCGATCACGACTTTGCTAACCTTGGTTGGGCTTAAAGCCTCGGCGATATATTCGATTGGATTTTCTTTCCAGACAATGATGTCGATTTTTTCTTGCTCGCCGATCTCACCCATAACGGCATTCACACGGGTTCCATGGCCACCCACGAAAGTACCAACCGGGTCAACACCAGGGACGGTGCTATTTACGGCAATCTTGCTACGCACGCCGGCTTCTCGGGCAATACCCTTGATCTCCACGGCACCACTTTCCATTTCCGGAACTTCACCACGGAACAACCATTCAACGAATTCTTTATTCCCCCGGGAAACGATCAGCTGTGGACCGCGTGGACCGCGCTCGACGTCCTTCAGGAACACCTTTAAGCGCTGGCCAGGATAGTAACGCTCGCCCTGGATCTGCTCGCTCTTGGGCATGATGCCCTGGGCTTTACCAAGCTCAAGCCGCACGATCATACCCTCTACGCGACTAACTAGAGCCGTGATGACGGTACCGATCTTGTCTTCATATTCAGCCAATACGATCTCGCGCTCGGCTTCACGCAAACGCTGCAGAATAACTTGCTTAGCAGTCTGGGCAGCCACTCGGCCAAAGGTCTTTACTTCTTCGTGGATTTCTATCAAATCACCGAGTTTGGCATTCTTTTTGATGGCCTGAGCTTCTGACAAGCTAAGCTCGTAGGCTGGATTTTCGACAGCTTCGACGACTTCTTTACTGACGTAAGCGTCAACATCACCACTATTCAGGTTCATTTCAACGCGCACCTCTTGTTCACGCTCACCGTAGTCTCGTCGGTATGCAGCGGCCAGGGCTTGCTCAACGACGTCTTTTACAGACTCTTCGGGCAAGTTCTTTTCTTCGGCAATAGCCTTGATAGCTACCGCCAGTTGTTTAAAATCCATTTCCATATTTTGTCCTTTCTTTTAAGTCTCAATGCAATGATCTTACATGAAAAAAGTCGACCTGCTTGGCCGACCTAACAACACCGATTATACTTTACACATCAGCTAGAGTCAATCCACTAGTATAGTAGCCAGCGCGGTCCTCCATTTTTCAAGCGCGGTGGCAGCTATAGCTTGTGGATCCGTAACATAGCCAATTCCCCCCACTTCTAGTCTATCTTCAAGTAAAGTATCACTTGCAGCTTCTACATGACCTGAGTATTGGGGGATAAATCTACCTACGCCATGCCAGCCAAGTCCTTCACAGCTCTCACTCTCTGATGTTACGTTATTAATTTTGCCTGTGGGCGAAATTGAAAGCAGGCTATCTGTCACTTTCAAATGAGTATGGTAACTATCGTCATTGGCTATTCTAATTTGATCTTTAAATGTAGCTGACCTTGCATATCCCGGGATAGCCCAGCCCGTGATATTGGTCGTAGTAAGTCGTTTTATGCCCAAAAGGCCAACCCTTTGCCCCGACATTATGCCGAGTACCTGCAAAGGGACATGTTGCTGCCGCAAACGTTGTGACAGCTCTAGAGCATCACCCCGCACAACTTGAAGTAGCTCGCGTCGCACTTTTATGTACTCAGGCTCTGGCGTTGCTCGCACGCCTTGAGTTTCTGTAGATCTGTAGACCAAATGCGATGTTGCGGCTCTAGCAGCTTCAGCTTCCAGACGTTTTTGACGCCTCTCGGCTATCTTCTCGTCAAGATTCGGTACATCCTCAAAGCTCATTTAGCCTCCTAGCTATCTCTTTTATAACACCGTAACAACATGGCGTCAATGTCATATATGTCGGAACTTCAATTTGCCAGGCCTGACCACCCCACCAAACAGTGGTACACTGGTACAGATGAAATCCGTCACACGTCTGTATCAGAATTTTCAGCCAAGCCACTATAACTTAGCACTCGACATCGACCCCGAAGCCATGACATTCACCGGCATCGTCGAAATAACCGGCAAGAAGGTCGGCCGTCCAAGCCAACGGATAACTTTGCACCAAAAAGATCTTAAAATCACTGCCGCCAAAATTACCCGTCATGACAAAAAAGGCAGCGAAGAAAAAAATATCTCCCGTATTAATCCGCACAAGACCTACGATGAGGTACGCTTGCATTCGCCCGATATGTTGTTTCCGGGTGAGTACACGATCGAGTTAGAGTTCTCTGGCCATATAACTGAACCAATGAATGGCATATACCCTTGCCTGTTTGAGGTTGATGGTAAAGAGAAGAAGCTCATAGCCACCCAGTTCGAAAGCCACCATGCCCGCGAGGTCTTTCCTTGTGTCGACGAACCCGAGGCCAAATCCACATTCGATCTGAAGCTGGTAACGCCCAAGGGTCAAACCGTCCTAGCCAACACGCCGGTTAAAAGCCAGAAAGCTAAAAAGACCCGCCAGGAGAGCACATTTGAAACAACGCCAAAAATGAGCACCTACTTGTTAGCTTTCGTTTTTGGCGATATGGAGTATCTGGAAGCGACCACCAAGGACGGCGTACAAGTTCGCACCTACGCTACGGCCAACAATGTGGCCTTTACCCAGTTCGCGCTCGATACCGCCGTAAAATGCCTGGAGTTCTACAACGAGTATTTCGGCATTCCCTATCCTTTGGCAAAGTGTGACATGGTCGCCCTACCAGACTTTGCCAGCGGCGCTATGGAAAACTGGGGGCTTATCACTTACCGCGAGCAAGCACTTATAGTTGACCCGAAAAACACCAGCCTTGGCCTAAAGCAATACGTCGCTATGGTTGTAGCTCATGAACTAGCCCACCAGTGGTTCGGCAATTTAGTAACGATGCGTTGGTGGACCGACTTGTGGCTAAACGAAGGCTTCGCGACTTGGATCGAGTACTTAGCGACCGACAAGCAACATCCGGACTGGCAAATGTGGACACAGTTTATCGTCGACGAACAACAACCCGGCATGAAGCTCGATGCCCTCAAAAATACTCACGCCATAGAAGTTCCAGTGCACCACCCAGACGAAATCCGCACTATTTTCGATACCATCAGTTACAGCAAAGGTGCCGCCATCATTCATATGTTACACAACTACCTTGGCGCAGATACTTTCCGCGACGGCCTACGTTACTACTTGAAACAGCACACCTATGGCAATACCGACACCACGGACTTGTGGCACGCTCTAGGTCATATTTCCGGCAAACCTGTCCAGGCATTTATGAACGCCTGGACTAGCCAACCAGGCTATCCGATTGTGCAAGTAAGTCTCGACCAGCCAACACCACAGCTTAAGCAGGAGCGATTTTATTTGGGGGCTCCGGACAACCGTGACTCGGTAGTTTGGCCAGTGCCACTATTAGCGGGCAGCACCTTTAAGCCCGAATCTATCGCTGTTAGCGAGCAAGACATTAAAGCTTCAAAGCTGCCCGATGATCTTCTTATAAATCAAGGCCGAGCGGGCTTTTACCGCGTTGTGTACGACCCCAAACACGTAGGCAAGCTCGCTAAGCTGGTGGCATCCGGCAAACTTGACGTGTTGGATCGGCTAGGTCTGCTAAGCGATAGCTTTGAGGCCGCCAAGGCAGGCTACGCCAGCACTGTAGACAGCTTAAGATTGCTCGAAGCATATAGTAACGAGGACGACAACGCTGTCTGGGATATCATCGCCGGCAACCTTGGCAGTATCCGGGCTGTTATGAACGATGAAACAGTGCGCGAAGCGCTCAAGCCGTATATGCGTAAACTTACCACCGAGCAGCTCAAACGTCTCGGATGGGAAGCCAAGTCTGCCGATTCGCACTTTGATCAGCTGCTCCGCCCGACTATCCTAGGCATGAGCTCGCTCGCTGAAGAGTCGAGTGTTGTTAAAGAAGCCTTGGGTCGATTTGAGAGCATGACCGAGCCAGAAGACATCCATCCGGATCTGCGCGGAGTGGTATATGGTACGGCTGTACGCCATGGAGATGCCCAAACGTTCGACAAGCTGTTTAGTATGCACGAGACCAGCAAGAACAGCGAGGAACGCGTTACTTTGGCCGCCGCGTTGACCGGGTTCAAGCAAGAAGAGCTTATAAAGCGAGCTTTAACGCTCATCACTAGTAAATCGGTTCGTTTACAGGACGCGCCGTATTGGATAGCTTACAGTTTCGGCAACCGCCATGCCCGCGATGTCACATGGCAATGGCTTAAAGAAAACTGGGACTGGCTAGAAGCCAAGCTGGGCAACGACCTTAGCTTTTACCGTATGCCTAATTATGCCGCTCGAGCTTATAGCGACACAAAATTCTTAAACGAATTCAAAGAGTTTTTCGATAGTCACATGAGCCCGGCATTTGACAGGCCTGTGAAACAAGCTATCGAAACCGTTGAGTGGCAAGCAGCCTGGCGCAGCCGCGACCTCAAGCCCATCCAAAACTACCTAAAAAAATAGTCCGCTCCGTGGCTACAGCCGCCCGACTTCAGGTAACAGATTCGATGAAACTTGTCACCACAAAATCATCGCCACTCATTTCAAGCGCGCCAAGCGCATAGTCACCATCGTAACGGTGCTCACCGCACCACAACTCTGCCGCGAATTGCATCTGTGCGAGCTTCTTAGGAGTGATATAGTCTAGTCCTCCACCCTGTTGGTCGTTCTGTCGATATTTCACTTCAATAAAAATGACGGCTTCGTGTTTTTTGCGCGCCACGATATCGATCTCCGCCCGGGGCCGGCGCCAATTAAGCTCAATAATTTTATAGCCCTGCCTTTTCAGATAGTCAGCGGCAACTTTTTCTGCCTCATGCCCGCGCGAGTAATTTGTCATGCCAGTAGCTTCTGAATGGGTTTATAGCTAAGTCGATGCATATCGCTGACCCCCAGGAGTTTAAGTGCTGCCAGATGCGCCGCCGTACCGTATCCGACGTGTTTTTCGAAGGCATAGCCCGGGTATTGTGCCGAAACTTCTGCCATATAGTCGTCCCGTGCTACCTTAGCCACTATGCTGGCCGCGCTTACGGCTGGCACACTATCATCGGCCTTGATAATGGCTTTGGCGCGCGGTTCAGCCGGGAAAAAATTGTAGTCACCATCGATGATCATCTCGTCATATTCGATCGTGATTTGTGCCAATGCCCGCTTCATTGCCAGTCCGACGGCTTTTGTAAGTCCAATCTCGTCTATCTCGGCCGGATTAACCCAACCTAGTCCGACAGCTACAGCTTCTTCATAAATCTGTTTGGTGAGTTTCTCTCGTTGAAGCTTAGTGAGTTTCTTGGAATCTTTGAGTCCCTTTATCGGGTAATGCAGAATAACAGCCCCAGCCACCAGCGGTCCCGCCCAGCAGCCTCTGCCTACTTCATCCATTCCGACCGTAATCATGTCTTTATTCTACCTGATTGGCTTGATGATGGTGCGCAATGTTTAGCTCATCCTTGCATTGTTGCCAGTCAGGGCGTTAAATGAGGCCTATGACAGAACAATACAGGTGGCAAAAGGCAGTTGCAGCCTCTCTATTGGCAACAACAGCTCTAGCCGGCTGTAGCAAAAGTGAAAAGCCAAAACCCGTAACTCCTCCGCCCGCGGTATCTTGCGAGATTGGCTACACCGTACTGAGTGGCACGCCCCCGCC
The DNA here is from genome assembly GCA_041649215.1 of Saccharimonadales bacterium (SeqCode). Lineage (GTDB taxonomy): Bacteria > Patescibacteriota > Saccharimonadia > Saccharimonadales > UBA4665 > JBAZNN01. The sequence continues at coordinate 250,318 of JBAZNN010000001.1, read as the reverse complement.
CAGTGTCGCCGAACGCATAAAGGTAACACCTTACGTAAAGACCGACGGGGCATCGCACCGTTTAAGCGAAACGGTGACCGTTTTAAATGGCCACGACAACCATCTGCTTGAAACGTTAGAGTTTCCAAACGTCCGATCATTTAACGTCAATTTGCCCGTGCTGCCAGCCATCGTTGAGATCACACTGACCGACCACAACACAAAAAAACTGCCGCAGTATGAGTGCAGCAGCTTGACCGTTTCAGCCGATTATTAGGCTATTCGGTAGGTGTTTCTTGATGTTTTGCGAGCGCTTCTTCGGCTTTTGCTTCAAGCTTAGCTTCTTCAGCTAGCTTAGCAGCAGCATCGGCTTCAGCGGCTTTGGCTACTTCTTCGGCCAGTTTGGCTTCTTCGGCCTCGGCTTTTTTGTCGACCACGTCGTTTACAGATTGTCTGTCAAAGTCGACGCCCGTTAGTCGTGCTGATTTACCTGTTAGTTTACGCATGTAGCTCAAGTAATTGCGGCGAACCTTGCTACGCTTAGTAACTTCTACCTTCAAAACGAGTGGGCTGTGTAGTAAGAAGCTTTTTTCAACACCAACACCACTGGCGATACGTCGCACGGTGATACGGCTGGTATGGCTGTCTTTGCGATCACATCGGATCACTAAGCCTTGAAAAACCTGGACGCGCTCTTTGTTGCCTTCGCGAATTTTCTGGTGAACTTTTACGGTGTCACCAGAACGCACATCGACTACAGCGCCTTTCTTAAAAGATTGATTGAGTTCTTTGATAATTTCCATAGACCGTTTAATGCTACACTATCTGACCTCTTAAAGCAAGCACTCTGCCTAAGAAAATCAGCCAACGACGCGATAAACTTCGTCTAGGGTGGTCTCGCCGGCGCAAACTTTTAGAATACCGTCTTGAAGCATAGTCAGCATGCCGCTCTGAGCTGCAGCGGCTTCGATATCCTGAGCCGAGAGAATAGTAGTGGTCTGTTCGAGCAAACGACGGATTTCACCGGTCATACGGAACTGTTCACGAATGGCTGTTTGACCATTAAAGCCGTAGGGATTCTCTTCTGAACTACCCGGTTTATACAACTGTAGCCCTTCGAGGTTTGGCCGTTCTACTCCCTCTGGCAATCCATCGACAACTTCCTTGATCTTTTGTAACTCCGCTTCGCTGGGCTGATAGGCCTGTTTGAGTGAGTCGTCAAGTCTGCGAACCAAACGTTGGGACATAACGAGCCGTATAGCCGAAACAAACAGCGGGTTCTGGCCAATCACGTCCATCAGGCGTGTTAATGCCGCGGCGGCCGAACTGGCGTGATACGTGCTGAGCACTAGGTGTCCCGTCAACGAAGCTTGTAGAGCTGTTTTGGCTGTGTCGTTATCACGGATCTCGCCAACCATGACGATATCCGGGTCGAGCCGAAGCACGGCACGAAGTTTATCGGCAAAACTGTCGTCGTTCCCGCCCTCGGCGCTATGTACGGATATCTGAGTTATGCCACTGAACTGATATTCGACCGGGTCTTCGATAGTAATGATCTTGCGCTCATCGCTGTTAAGCGAGTTGAGCATAGAATACAGCGTAGTCGTTTTGCCAGAGCCGGTCGGCCCCACCACCAGAACAAGGCCGCTTGGCTTGGCGACTATGTCATCGACTACAGCTCGTTCGGCGGGCGTTAAATCCAGTCTATCGAGTGTGTACATAGACTGATCCATATTAAATAAACGCATGACCACGTCCATTCCGTTGATGGTTGGCACGGTCTCAAGTCGAACGTTCACGTCTACTTCGTTGCCGTCTGCCATATTCACTTTTTGAGCGATATGACCCTGTTGAGCTTCGCTGGCGGATGTCGATACATTTCCAGCGCTGGCGATAGCGCTGACCAATGCGCGATATTTTTCTTGAGTCAAATGGGCTACGGGGTGCAACACCCCGTCGATCCGAAAACGCACACGCACATCTGTTGCCTGCGTTTCCAGGTGTATATCGCTAGCGTTCAAACGGTGCGCCTGCAAAACTAAATACGCCAACATGTCGTCGGCGCGAACCTGCTCAAGCGTTGCCGATACCTTAGCGACTAACTGATCTGTGCCCGCGGTGTTGAGCGCGATATCTTGATAGACTACCGCCTTAGGCGGATCATACAGTCGCATGTATTCACGAAAGCCACTCTCGGAAATCAAATTGAACGTAATCCGCTGATCCGTAAAACGTCGCCTTAACGCGTCCATGGTTTGCTGCGAAGTCGTTGTCGTCACACCGAATAGAATGTTGCTGCGATCTGCCTGCATAGGTATAACTCGCAGACTTCGTAGTTCGGGCACGGTCATGACGTCTTTAAATATCGGTTTGCTCGTAAGCAAGGCGGTATCGGCATATGGCACATTTAAAATCTGTGCACGGCGTTCAGTGGCCAGCTCTTCATCCCTGCGGGCATCTTGACTCATACCAAACAGTATACCAAAGCATGAGCGCTTTTTGAGGATTAAACCTACATGCTAAACTGCCCACTATGCGCAAACTGGTTTTGATCGCCCACGATATCCGGAGCACTCACAATGTTGGTTCTTTGCTGCGCACGGCCGAGGGTCTCGGTGTGACGGAAGTATATTTTACCGGCTATACACCGTATCCCAAGCAATTAACAGATGATAGGCTGCCATTCATTGCCGACAAGCTGGACAAGCAAATACATAAAACAGCCCTTGGTGCCGAGCAATTCGTAGTGTGGTCTCATAGCGACTCCGCGACAGAAGTAGTCGAGCAGTTGCGAACCGATGGCTTTCAGATAATTGGGCTGGAGCAGTCAGCCGATAGCATCAATCTGCCCGATTTTCAGCCGCCCGAAAAGGTCGCTATATTGTTGGGGCGTGAAGTAGATGGTATTGATCCGGCTTTACTAAAGCTGTGTGATCGGACCGTGGAAATACCTATGTACGGCCAGAAGGAATCTTTTAACGTTGTCCAGGCGGCGGCCATGGCGTTATATCATTGTCGGTTTGCGTAGCGCTTGTGTTATACTGAAATAAATTACATAAACCAAAATGACACTACAAAAAGCCAAACCAAGAAGACCGTCTACTGCCAATAAAAAACGAACTGGGCAGCACCACAAACATGGTCACCATTATCTAAAATCATACTGGCCATATTTGCCAATTATGGCAGTGTTAGGGCTCGGCATCGTAACTAATGGTTGGTTATCGCGCATTCATCACGATGTTCTCGGTTACGCGACAGACGTAAGTAGTCAAGCCCTCCTTGCCAGCACGAACACTGAACGATTTAACTTAGGCAAAAGTAACTTACAACTTGATCCCAAGCTAAGCAGTGCCGCTCAAGCCAAGGCCAACGATATGGTGACACGTAACTACTGGTCGCATACCACTCCCGACGGCCAACAGCCATGGAAGTTCATAGCGGCCGCTGGTTACAGTTACCAAACTGCCGGCGAAAACCTAGCCTACGGATTTGGCACCAGTAGCGAGGTTCTCGAGGCATGGATGCACAGCCCTGAGCACCGGGCAAACGTTTTGAACGACACTTACAGCCAGGTTGGCTTTGCGGTCGCCAATTCCCCGAACTTCCAAGGCCATGGCCCGGAAACTGTTATCGTAGCACTATACGCAGAACCGTCTGGCGGCGTTGCGGGCGCATCAACCCCTGGCCTACAGGTTGGAAGTAGTCCTCAGTCAGTTTCGCGAGTACAGCTAATTGCGCCTGCTATGTGGACCGAGCTGGCCATTGCGGCAATATGTGGAGGCACAATTACTCTGTTTGTTATCCGCCACAGCTTTGCCTGGCGCAAAGTCCTGGTACGCGGTGAGCAGTTCGCCTTGCATCACCCGTTCTTTGATGTTTTCTTGATAGGAACCGCCGTCTTTGGTTTCCTGCTAAGCCATATTGCCGGGAATATTCTATAGGCTTCTAGCGTACAACCACGTTAGTTGACCCGACGATATCCTGAATGAGTTTAAGCGAGTCTTGGTTGCTATTCATACGCGTAGGAAGCTTTACAATTTGCTTAGCTTCGTCAGAGCCAAGTACGAGTACTACCTCGCTGTCGCCGACTTGACCATCAATAGTACGTTTTAGAGATAGAAGCAAATCGTGATCATCGCTTTTGCGCAAACGGATATACACCCGGGCGGATTTTTGCACGCCAGGGCTGCCGGCTGCTACTACGGCGGCGCTTTTGGATTTGGCTTTTGGCGTACGCGGTTTTTTGCCAGTCGCTTGGTAAGCGGCAGCCTGTTCGTGCGTAACTTCACGAGCATCATCCACCATAATCTTTATTTCTTGGCCGATGTTGCCGTCGCGGTCTTTGGCACTCACTTTTCCCCGGGCAATGACGATTCTATCGCGTTCCCAAAGGCCAAGTGTCTGTTGGTAGACACTTGGAAACAGGATAAGTTCAACTTCGCCAAACTCGTCCTCGATCCTGACAAAAGACATTTTCTGACCATTTTTGGTGGTGATTTCGCGGGCCGCGGCTATTGATCCGCCGACGGTTACAGCCTTGCCGTCGTGCTCTGGCTTTATCGAATTAAGCGGAACTGTTTGTTCGGCAAGCAGCGTCGAAAAGGCTTCAAGCGGTTGTTGGCTCAGATATAGGCCAAGCAGTTCTCGTTCCCAGGCTAAGAGCTCGCGCGGCGTATGCGCGGCCGGTGGCGCAACCAGGTTCAGGACTGGCTTGGCGGTAATCACGTCGTCCACTAGGTTGCCGAACAAGTCAGTTTGACCACTGTTGGCTTGTTTCTGCAAACGCTGCCCGTAGGCCAGAATTAGGTCTAGGTTATGAAGTAGCGTGGAGCGTTCCCCGAACCTATCAAAGGCACCAGCTTTTATGAGGCTGTCGAGTGCTTTTCTATTCACGATACGTAGGTTAACTGTCGACAGAAAATCTTCAAATGATTCGAACCTTCCGGTTTCGCGGGCACGTAAAATCTCCTCGACGGCGCCAGTTCCGACATTTTTGATGGCATTCATACCGAAGCGCACAGAATTTGTTTCGGGCACGACAGCGAACTCGACGAACGATTCATTGACATCCGGTGGGAGCACCGATATACCCATGTGTTTACACTCGGTAATCTCAATTGCCAAACGATCCGTGTCGTCATAGTCGCTAGTCATAAGCGCTGCCATAAAGGCACTTGGATAGTGAGCCTTTAGGTACGCCGTTTGGTAGGCGATAAGTCCGTAGCAGGCCGCATGAGACTTATTGAAACAGTAGGCCGCGAAATCTTCCAGCTGTTTCCAAAACTTCTCCATAAGCGCCGCGTCAGCACCCGAATGTTTGATAGCTCCGGCGATGAAATCCTTTTTCATCTTCATCATCACGTCGATCTTTTTCTTGCCGATGGCTTTGCGCAGTGTATCTGCCTGGCCGCCCGTGAAGCCACAAAGATCCTTGGAAATCTGCATGACTTGCTCCTGGTACACCAGTACGCCATAGGTGTTAGCCAGGGCATTTTCCATTTTGGGGTGCAAATATTTGATGTCACGGAGGCCGTGTTTACGAGCAATGAAATCTTCGATAAATTGCATCGGACCTGGTCGATACAGAGCCACCATGGCCACGATGTCATCAAAAACAGAAGGCTTGAGCTCCTTCAGATAGCGCTTCATGCCCGATGATTCGAGCTGAAAAACACCTGTCGAGTCACCGCGCTGCAGAAGTTCATAGGTTTTTACATCGTCTAGGGGCAAGGTGTTAATATCGACGTCTTGGTTATATACCTTTTTGATAATACGCAGGGCATTTTTGATTGTGGTTAGGTTGGAAAGACCCAAGAAATCCATCTTAAGCAGGCCGAGCTCTTCAATCGGGCCCATCGGGTACTGCGTGGCTACCACGCCTTTTTGAGCCATTTCCAGCGGCACGAATTTAACGATATCGTCGGGCGCGATCACCACGCCAGCGGCGTGGACACCGTGCGAACGAATAGTGCCCTCTAACTGTACGGCCAGATCGAAGACACGCTTTGCCGTTTCGTTCTCGGCATATTCCTGACGTAGGTCGGCGTTATCCTTTAGTGATTTCTCGAGCGGTATGTGGCGACCTTGGACAGGCGGTGGAATCATTTTAGCCAAACGATCGGCATCGCCGTAAGGTACCTGCAACACTCGAGCAACATCACGCACGGCATTGCGCGCCGCCATACGACCAAATGTTACGATGTTAGCCACACGATTTGAACCATATTTGCTAACACAATATTGAATAACCTCATCCCTGCGGCTGTCCTGAATATCAATATCAAAGTCAGGCATAGAAATACGGTCGGGGTTAAGAAATCGCTCGAATAGCAGATCATACTGCAATGGTTCCAGCTCGGTAATGCGCAGCGCGTAGGCCACAATCGAGCCTGCTCCGCTGCCGCGGCCTGGGCCAAAGATGATTCCCTGATCTTTTCCCCAGTTAATGAAGTCTTGGACGATCAAGAAATAGCCGTTGAACCCCATCCGGTCAATGACACCCAGTTCAAATTCAGCACGCTCTAGAATGTGTGCCGGTAGCTGTTTCTTAAGTTTGGCGACCGTTATTTCTGGCTGGACGTCCGGCATGTAGCGTCGGACTAGGCCAACATAAGTCAAATTGTCCAAATAACTCTTCTCGGTTTCGCCATTTGGTACCGAAAACTTTGGTATAAGTATCTTACCTAGCTCTATTGTTACCTCGCAGCGGTCGGCAATCGCTCGGCTGTTTGTGATTACCTCTGGATGATCTTTCCCCCAACGCTTTATTAGCTCGTTCGGGTCAGTCACATGCAATTCAAAATCCTTTAGGCTCATGCGCTTTTCATCGCTCAGGAAAGAACCGGTCTGTACGCACAACAGAATCTCGTGAGCTTCTTGGTCCTCGTGTTTCAAATAATGCGCGTCACAGGTTAGCACCGTTGGTATATCGAGCTCTTGAGCTAGCTTGAATTGCTCCTCGGTTACCCTAACCTGGTCGGCCCAGGCACTTGGATGATCAGGATGGCCATGGTCTTGGATTTCTATGTAATAACGATCGCCAAAGACTTTTTTGTACCAAGCGGCTATTTCTTTGGCCTTTTCATACTGCCCTTGGCGTAAATTGTCACTAACTTCACCACCGATACATCCGCTCAGTACGATCAAGCCATCATTGTATTTCTCGAGCAGTTCGTGATCAATCCGTGGTTTGTAATAAAAGCCGTCGAGATTAGCTGTCGTACTCAGCTGCATAAGGTTTTGGTAGCCCTGGTTGTTCATAGCGAGCAGTATTAGGTGAAAATTCGGCTTGTCTTTGCCCGGGTCTTTGTCGGTGTGGCTGCGAGCAGCAACGTACGTCTCCATACCGATAATCGACTTTACCTGACGAGCTTCGGCCTCTTTATAGAAGTCGATTGTGCCGCTTAGCGTACCGTGATCGGTCATAGCCACAGCCTGCATGCCTGATTCTTTTACATAATCGAGCAACGCCGGCACCTTAGTGAGACCATCGAGCAAACTATACTGCGTGTGGTTATGCAGGTGAACGTAATCAGCGGCGCTTAGCTTCGCCATATATAAACCCTCGTGCTTTCATAGTCAATTATATAGCACGAGGGTGTAGTTTGGGCGGTCTAAAATTTACAATGGCTTACTTGGTTAAAAAGTCACGTAAATGCTCGATGGCCGTAGTGGCATCGGCAATGGCTTTTTTGAGATCTTTGTCCTCGGCCTCGCCGTCATGAAGACTGCTGAGTAATTCACGGGCTTTTTGCTTGGCGACTTGGCTCTTTTTGATTGCTTCGTCCAATTCTTTGCCTGATTTACCCTTTAGTTTAGTTAGCGCTTCGCTAGCTTGAGCTATGACTTCGCTGAGCTCGGTATGAAGCTTCTTTAGCTCTTTTTCGGCTGCTGTGTACGTTTCTTCGGCTTTATTCTTTATATCTTGACGCGTTTCTTTACCGGCCTTAGGTGCTGTTAGGATACCGGCTATGTAGCCTGCCACGGCCGCGAAAATGGCCCCCAGGGCAAACTTCTTGGCAACGTTCTTACTCATATTTACTCCTTGTTGTGCTTATGCTTGTGCTTTGTTACGGTTTCAACGATGTTTGTTAACGTATGCAATATTCCTAGAGGGCCGGCGGCTTTTTTGAACATTTCGGCGGCAACTTCTGCCGAGTCAATCACTTGCTCGCCCTTAGCTACTACACGCCGTATACTTCTAACGATTTTGATAGCCATTATAGCTACTATGATGCTCAATATAAGGAAGATTCCGAGTAAACTACTGAGTGCGATTACTAAAATATCAAAGGCTGTATTCATGCTTGTAGTATAGCACGCGGCTACAGCCAATAAAGTCATTGCAAATGCTGTGTGGTTCTGTTTTTATTAGCTTATGTCCGAAGGTGCGCCGCGGAACATAGAACAGGAACCCGTACTCAGTCTGATCGGGCGTGTTGCCTTACTACATCTGGAGCTGGCCACTAGAAGAAGCATAACTACACTACCCCTGCCCGAAGTTAACGGCTTTGACCTAAAGGATGTCGTGACAATCGGCCTGACCAATGCAGAATCTGTGCAAATTGGCGAGGTTGTACTAACCCCAGCCAAACAGCGCGGAGCTATCTTTGATCAACCTCAATACGTTCTGATTCATCATCAACGGCGTGGTAGAACGCACGAAACAACGACCTACGAACTGTTTATACACCCTGAACGAGCCCGCATACTTCGTGTAAACGACAGTGGCGACTCTGGTTTGATCACTCCTAAAACCGCAAAGAAGTGGCATTACTTAGACGGCCTCGTGAACAATGTTAAAGACGCGGTCTACGAACAGACCGGCGAAGCCTAAAGAACCTTTTTAAGGTGAGCGCGGAGGTCATCACCGAGTTCTTCGTGCGCTAAACCGAAGTCGATGACCGTTTTTAGATATTCCAGCTTGTCACCGGTGTCATAACGTTTGCTGTGTTTGATTTCACAGCCGTAAAACGGCTTGCCATCCTTGAGCATTGGTTGAATGATGCTATCCGTTATGTAGAACTCTTTGCCCTCTGGCAAGTCACGTAAACCGGCATCTAGGTAGTTAAATACGTCAGGGGTGAACAGATATCCGCCGACTGCCGCAAAGTCTGATGGAGCACGGTTGCGACCTGGCTTCTCTATGACGGTGTCTATTTTAATTACGTCATCTCGTACGGGAGTGCCGCCAACAATCCCGTAGCGATCGTATTCGATGTCTTGCTGGACACGTTGGCATGGCAAAATACCGCCGCCAAACTCTTCATACAATTGAATCATTTGCGTAAAAATGTTTGGTGTGGCCACCGTAAGGTCATCGGCAAAGGCGTAGATAAACGGCTCATTGCCTATCAAGTGAGCTACGTTCACGACTGGCGTGGCGGTGCCATATGGTCCCTTTTGCCGTACATAGACAAAGTTCGCCAAATTCGCGATGGCCTCAACCTGAGCTATGAGTGGCCGTTTATTTGCGCCACCCGCTTCTAGATTAGCGAGCAGGTCTTGGCTGGGCACATCGAAATGGTCTTCTATGGACCGTTTTGTACTACTGCCAACGATAATAATGTCTTTAATACCGGCTGCCACGAGGTCTTCAACGATATACTGGATGATTGGCTTGTCTATGAGCGGTAGCATCTCTTTGGGCATCGCCTTGGTCTGTGGCAAGAACCGTGTGCCAAACCCAGCGGCGGCGATAACTGCTTTAGTGACTTTGGTCATGAATTTCCTCCGTTAGGCTACGATTCTATTGTACGCCTGGTAGCCATAAGCGTAGTCGGATTATGCGCCGAGCTGCTTCTTGATGAGATCCTGAGCCATACTTGGGTTGGCTTTGCCCTTGGATAGCTTCATAACTTGGCCAACCAGGAAACCAATGACCTTCATCTCACCAGCCTTCACATCTTCGGCGGCTTTAGGGTTATCGGACAGAACCTGTACCACTATCTTAGTTATTTCACTTTCGTCGGAAACTTGTATATAGCCCTTTTCTTCGGCAAATTTTTCAAAGCTTTCTGGCAATACGTCAGTACTCAGCAAATCGGCCAGTAACGACTTGGCGTTCGTTGAGCTCAGCTTGCTCGCCTTAATAAGCGCATAAACTTGAAGATAAGCGTCAGCCCTCTCGGTGTCTTTTAGATCATGAGGGAGTTTGTTTTCACGGCGCAACGGAATTTCGAGATTCACAAACCAGTTGGCTAGGAATTTTGCTTCTTCTGGCTTATCCAAATTCATTTCTATAAGTGGTAAATAGCCCGTTTGCTCGTCCTCGATTTCGGCTTCGAGCAAGGTCTCGACTTGCGCTTCATCAAGGCCTAGGCTTTCTAAGCGCTGACGCCATTCGGCTGGCATGACGGGCATTTCGGCTCGAACGTTCTCGATATATTCATCGGTTAGGGTCACCGGCGGAAGATCCGGGTCAGGCATGTAGCGATAGTCATGAGCCTCTTCTTTGGTGCGCTGGCTGAAGGTACGCTGTTTAGCATCGTCCCAACCGCGAGTTTCCTGGACTATGGACTCGCCCTTTTCAAGCAACTCAATCTGTCGATTTACTTCATAATCGACGGCCTTCTCGACTATGCGGAAACTGTTGAGGTTTTTGGTTTCCGAGCGTGTCCCGAGTTTATCGGTTTTACCAACCGACACGTTGACATCAAAACGCATGTTGCCATAGAACAAATTCGCGTCAGACACGTCGGCGTATTTCATCCGCAAGTACAGCTCACGAGTGTAGGCCTTAGCTTCCTGGCTACTGTGCATATCTGGTTCACTGACGATTTCTAGCAAGGGCGTACCCGAGCGATTCAAGTCTACAAGACTGTAGTCTTTACCGGCAGGGTGAGTACTTTTGCCTGCATCAGCCTCCAGGTGTGCTCTGGTGATACCAATAGTCTTTTTTTGCCCATCTAGCTTGATCTCGACCGAACCGCCGAGAACAATAGGCTCATCGAACTGTGTTATCTGGTAGCCCGATGGCAAATCTGGGTAAAAATAGTGTTTACGGTCAAACTTGCTAAATTTTTGCGGCACGGTTCCGAGTGCGAACGCGGCACGAGCCGCCAGGTGCAGTGCTTCTTCGTTTAAAACAGGCAGCGCGCCCGGCAAGCCGAAATCTATATGACTGACTAACGTGTTTGGCGCGGCTTCTCGTGCGTCATTGCCGACGGCCGAAAACAGCTTCGTCTTAGTTTTGAGCTGCACATGGCACTCAATACCAACCGTAACCTTATACTGCTTTCGAACTTCGGGTGAGATCATTTCAGAGCCCCCAAATCTTGCAATGCAGAACGGATACCAAATAGGGCGTCTTTGACGTCGCGCTCCTTGAGCTTGACATCGTTTTCATGCACCAAACGGTTGCGCAATTTGTGGCCATACCAAACGCCGTCATTATCTTTAATATCGTGCTGCGCCGAAACTAGACGTTCCCCCATAGTTTTGCCATGGTAATGACCTTTTTTCAGCGCCTCGTCGAGTAGCTTGTCGGCATCTATTATAGCCAGTGGCCAAGTCGACTTATCGACACACTGCTTCTGCAAGGATTGCCACTTGTCACGGAAGTACTCGACGTTCAGTTTGCCCGGTTTTCGGCGCCGCAACAGGCTAACCGACAGAATGAGCATTATCAGCAATCCGACCGCTACGGCCGCCAAGATACCTTTATCTATCATGCTAGCGCCCCTTCAGCTGCTTCGGCTAGGCCGAGCAATGCGCGATCGGCTCGCTGTGGCGCAATCAGTTGTAAACCGACTGGTAGGTTGTCGCTTAACCCGGCAGGAATACTCATGGCTGGCGCGCCAACAAGGTTAACAGCTACGGTCATAATGTCAGTTAGATACATCTTGAGCGGGTCGCTAGTGTTCTGCCCGATCTTAAAAGCTGTTTCGGGAGCTGTCGGTCCGAGCAAGAAATCAACCTGAGTAAAGGCCTTGGCAAACTCATTAATTAGTTTGGTCCGAACCGTTTGGGCTTTTTTGTAATAAGCGTCGTAGTAGCCGCTACTGAGTACGTAGGTGCCGGTCATAATGCGGCGCTTGGCTTCTTTACCAAAGCCGATGGCTCGCGATTTGGTGTAGGATTCATCCAGGTTTTTGGCATCTTTGTAAGAGAAACCAAACCGCTGACCATCGTAGCGGCTTAGGTTGCTGCTAACCTCAGCTGGGCAGAGTATATAATAGACCGCTAAGGCTAATGGCAGTGATGGCAAGCTGATTTCGGTGATTTCAGCACCAGCCGCTTCCAGTTTTTTAATAGCCGCTTCGATTATTTTGATAATCTTCGGGTCGAGGCTCTCACCCATGTGTTCTCGGACGACTCCGATCTTTTTGCCCTTCAAACTGGTGTCGAGGCTGGTATAGGGCTGCGTATCTCGGTCTATAGTTGTGCTATCTAGCGAATCAACCCCAGCCATAACATCCAGGACTAGAGCCGTGTCTTCGACCGTCCGTGTTAGCGGCCCGACTACGTCGGTACTACTGGCCATGGCTATAACCCCACTTCGCGACACCAAACCGTAGGTCGGCTTGTAACCAACACAACCACTAAAGCTGGCTGGCAGGCGGATAGAGCCACCAGTATCAGATCCCAACGCGAACGGTACCATCTCTAATACCACGGCCACTGCCGAGCCACCAGATGACCCACCGGGCACGCGTGTCGGGTCGTGCGGGTTCTTGGTCGTAAAGAAATCAGAGTTTTCCGTAGATGAACCGTGCGCGAAAGCGTCGAGATTAGCCTTGGCCACACAGATGGCACCCTCGGCCTCGAGCTTGTTTACGGCGGTTGACTGATACGGCGCGGTAAAGCCTTTCAGTATGTTACTAGCGGCTGTTGTCTCGGCTCCAAACACTAAAAAGTTGTCTTTGGCTATAAATGGGACACCCGCCAAACGACCCTTGTTGTCGCCGGCATCTACGGCCTTAGCTCGTTCACGAGCCCGTTCGTCTAGCGTTGCTATGATAGCCTGATATTCGGCTTTGTCCGCAATCGTTCGTAAAGCCTGCTCGACTAGATCAACGGCCTTGAGCTCGCCAGTTTGTACCTTGGCGGCAATATCGGCAATCGGTAGCCAAGTAGCCATTAGCCGACCATCCTTTTGACCTTTATGTGGTTGGATTCGGTTACTGGAACGTTTTTAAGCAAATCAAGCGGCTCGTAATTGTAGCTTTTTATTTCATCTTTGCGCATCACATTAGACAGACCCGTAACCTGGTTGGTTGGCTTGAGCCCTTCTACATCGACGTCGTTCAACTGTTCGACGTATTGCAGAATTTCGGATAGCTCATTACTGAACTCATCAACCTCATCCTCGGTCAGGGATATGCGGGCTAATTGAGCCAATTTTAAGACATCGACGCGAGAAAGTTTTGCCATTTCACCATAGTATAGCAGATGGTCAACAGGGAGTGCTATACGAAAAATGCCTGTTTTACACCTATCGTACAAGATTCTTTTACAAAGGCCACTTTACAAACCACTAATGCGGGCATACGATGAAACATAAGCGATTATTTTCTATGGAGAATAAAAATGGCAGCACCAGATAGATCAGAGACACCCCTGTCTGTTTTCGATGGTGTGCAACCGGAGCATATGCTGCGAGTGGCTACAGAGCAAGTGCCGGACGCTCCAACTGTCACGGTACATGGCTCGGTTAAGGTGTGCGGCGCCAAAGAACCGGTACCGTGGACGGCCGAATTTCCCGAAGAGTCCCTGGCCTACGATGGCCTGACAATCCTCATTCCAGGGTTTGGAGGCATTAAGCGAGTTTCACGAGCCGAGAGGCATGCCAACGCCGTTGGTGGTAGGGCTACTATTAGTTACGATCCTGCGCGAATTTCAGGGAATATCTACGCCAACGTCTTCAACTCTCAAGAGCTTCATACCGAGACGGCCGAGGCTGTCATCTATGCCGTGCGAGATGTTATCTCGGATAAGCGAGGTATACCTAACGCCTCGAGGCTTGACCAAGACCGCGTTGTTGTCAGCGCACACTCCATGGGCGGGCATCCTGCCACCGAGATAGGCCTGCGGCACAAAAGCCTAGTTGAGGCGATTATATACAAGGGTTCAGCTGGCTTCGGTAATATTGAAATTGACCCTCTCGGCCTAATTACTGAAATAAACGGCTATATGAGAAGTGGCAAAATCGAACCAAACCTAAGAAACCTCTACCGCATAATGCGCTACTATACCCGCACGCCGAGCCGGACTCTGGGCGAAGGCGTAACCTGTCTGCGAGTGGATATAAGAGACAAAGTAGCTAAGTTGGGCGATTTTGGCATCCACACAGCTTTTCTTGGATTCGAAAAAGATCCGTTGATCCCAGGTGAAAAAACGGCTAAAGCCGCCGCTGAAGTAGTTAATATAGCACGTGTAATGCCCCGCGTCGGTCACCTTGCACCACAAATGTACGCGGATGAAACCGCCAAAACGACATTTGAGCTTCAACAACATACCTCGTAGCTACATCTTGGACTTGATATCGGCGATGATATCGCGGAGTTCGGCGGCGGTTTCAAATTGCAGGTTAGCGGCAGCTAGATCCATCTGACCAGTCAGGTCTTTTATGAGATGTTTGTACTCATCTTTTGGTATCTTCTTTAGATCAAGCTTGGCGCGTTTAGCTTCTTCGGGCAGATCCGGGCGCATGCCCTTCTCGACTGCCTTACTTATACCAGTGGCCGTAATGCCATGCTTAGTGTTGTAATCTTTTTGGATTTTGCGGCGACGCGTCGTTTCATCCATCGTACGTTTCATACTATCGGTGACACGGTCGGCGTACATAATCACACGGCCTTCTATGTGGCGCGCCGCGCGGCCAACCGTCTGAATAAGCGCCTGCTCGCTGCGCAGGAAACCTTCTTTGTCGGCATCCAAAATAGCTACAAGCGAGACCTCGGGCAAATCCAAACCCTCGCGGAGCAGATTGATTCCCACTACTACGTCATATGTTCCAAGTCGCAAATCACGCAATATGTCAGTACGCTCCAGCGTGTCAATATCGCTATGCAGATAGGTAACTTTGACATTTAATTCTTTCAAATAATCCGTCAGGTCTTCGGCCATGCGTTTGGTGAGTGTCGTTACTAGTACGCGCTGATGCTTTTCGACAGTCTTGCGAATTTCGGCTAGTAAATCATCGATTTGGCCTTCGATTTTGCGGACTTCTATGACCGGATCAAGTAAACCGGTTGGGCGTATTACCTGCTCGGCTGGCTTGGGGCTGCGGCTAAGCTCGTAGGCTGCCGGTGTCGCGCTAACGTAGATTGCTTTGTTGATATGCCGTTCGTACTCTGTAAACGTCAGTGGGCGGTTGTCGAGCGCGCTCGGCAGACGGAATCCATAATCAACTAGTACTTCCTTGCGCGCCCGGTCGCCGTTGTACATGCCACGGATCTGCGGAATAGTCATGTGTGACTCATCCACCATCAGTAGGTAATCATCGGGGAAATAATCCATAAGTGTGGCCGGTTGCTCGCCGGGCTCGCGATTGGTTAGATAGCGACTGTAGTTTTCGATACCCTTAACGAAGCCCGTTTCCTCGAGCATCTCAAGATCGAACCGCGTACGTTGTTCCAAACGCTGCGCCTCCAGCAATTTGCCTTCTTTTTTGAACAGCGCCAAACGCTCGGCCAATTCTTGTTCTATTTTACCGAGGGCGAGTTTGAGTTTTGCTTGCGGCGTAACATAGTGTGAACCTGGGAAAATAACGTAGCTCTCCAGTGTGGCAAGTATTTCGCCGGTTAGCGGGTCGATCTTGGTTATACGATCTATCTCGTCGCCAAAAAACTCTATACGGTAAGCTAGTTCTTCGCCAGCCGGGAAGACGTCTACGACATCGCCACGCACCCGAAACGTGCCGCGGTGAAAATCAACATCGTTGCGTTGATACTGAATATCTGTCAGATGTCGCATGAATTTGTCACGTTGGCGCGTTTCGCCACGCTGCACCCGTATACTCAAGCCATCGTAGTCTTCGACCGAGCCAATGCCGTATATGCAGCTCACACTGGCCACGATCAGTACGTCCTTGCGGCTTAGCAGCGCGTCAGTGGCGGCATGGCGCAAACGGTCGATCTCTTCGTTTATTGCCGAATCTTTCTCGATATAGGTGTCGCTGCGGGCAATGTAGGCTTCCGGCTGATAGTAATCGAAGTAGCTTACGAAATAGTGCACGGCATTGTTCGGGAAAAACCGCTTGAATTCACCATACAGCTGAGCCGCCAGAGTTTTGTTGTGGCTCAGCACCAGGGTTGGTTTTTGGATGTTTTGAACCACGTTGGCCATAGTGAACGTCTTGCCTGAGCCGGTCACGCCGAGCAGCGTCTGCTCTTTAACGCCCGCCTGCAAACCTTCGGTTAACTGCCGAATAGCCGCCGGCTGATCGCCTAGCGGTTCATAATCACTCTGAAGCTCAAACTTAGCCATCTAACTATTGTATCAAGAAGTTACCTGTACAACTCGCGGTATTTGGCGTGGTCTTTGTTGAGGATGTCTGTTAGCTGAGCAATGAGCTCTTGAGGGCTAGCACTGAACACTACCCTGCCGTGAGTGCGGTTTTCGCCAGCGGCTAGTAAGATGGCTTTAACCTCTTCACTTATACCGCCTGCCCCTTGCAAAAAGCCGATTGGCGTATCTGTTTCTATAGCGATAGTAAACTCGTGAAGGGTACCCATGCGACCACCTATGCTTATGACAGCGTCAGCCGAGTTGATCAGTAGCGCGTCGCGGCCAACGTAGTGCAGCCCGGTATACAAAATAGTGTCGTAGGCCTTAGTTGGCAATCGATACTTCAAAACATGCTCGATTTTACTTGAGGCTGGGCTGATACCAACACTCATTTTTCCGCCAGCTGCTTTGTAAGCTTCGGCGGCATAGTTTGGCAACCCGACGGTCGCGCCGGTCATAAGCGAATAATCAAGTTCAGCCAGCGCCCGGCCAGCCGATTCGGCAAGTTCTTTGCCTTCCGCGACACTGCGCCCTTTAGCTGCCCCAGATATACAAAATTGATACATATTTATTTCCTAAATCTCGCTTAATAATACCATATTGCTAGCGCTAATTCACCGGTGATTCTTCGTAGGCAGGCTCTGGTAACAGCTGTTGGTTGAGCTTGCCTAGAACCAGGCCCTCTAAGTTCTCTTCGTGCAAGTATTTACTCATTAGCTCGTGCCAAACCGATTCGCGCATATAGTGAACGATTCGATCTGGATATGCCAGGCTATTGCAGGCAGCCAGCGCCACATCGAGCAAGTTTAGTGATACCGGTTGACCATTATCAAGCAAGGCCAACATTTGGCCGCCCTGCCAGAACGACAACGCTGGATGTATGGTCGCCAAGGCGTCCTCGGCATCGTGCCAGCTCAAGTCTTCCGGCTGCACATGCGGCTCGAAAAGCTCAGGATGGTAGCTCTGCTGACCACGTCCATAAAAACGCTGGATGATTTTCCATGGCAGCGGTCGACCTCCCAGCTCAACTCCTGTCAGTGGTTCGGTAAGAGCGGCTGCCTTCAGGATTTGGCCGAAGTCTGGCCGAACCTGTTGTAATTTCAAGAACGAACTCTGAGAACGAATATCGTTGATGTTTTCAAATCCCAACAACAAGCTGGTGATAGCCAACCCTGGTAAATTTTGCTCGATCGGCAAAATAACAACCGCTCCAAGCTCCCGTATACAAAGTACATTGTGTTTTTGTTCGCTTACGAAACGCGCGGCCAACTGCGGCCAACGTTTGGTGGTCGGCAAGAAAAAACTCACTGGGTGAGTTTCGAAATCGCTGGAACTCAACTGTCCATATGATTCCAGCAGTCTTTTATGCCACTCGGTTGACTCCGAAAGAATAGCCGCCGCGAATAGTTGCGGAACTGGTTCGTGCTTGAGCATCGAATCCAGCGAACGATATCCAAGCTGCTTCATAGTAGCTTTTGGCTGATTCTTTTTGAGCAAACGGCGCATGACGGCGGGCTTTATAACGAAGGCGTCGTTGGCTACATCTATTCTCTCTAGAAACAGTTTTATACGAGCCAGTATATCGACGGCGTTGGCATCTTCGGCGATACCCAGGCTCTCACGCACTCGTGCTTCATCATCGACAAATCGCTCTTTGAGTGCCGCGTATAGTTCACTGCCAGTCGTATCGATTGGATCAAGCCCAAGCTCACGAATCTTTTCTTTAGTGGCGTTACTGATGTGTGTAGTTAAGCGAATATCGGCGCTTGGCGTGCCAGCGGCCTGTTCGAGCTGCTGCAAATTCAGCCGAAAGCCCGGCCCCTCTGCCCCTAGTAACTCCGCTAGCGTACGTGACATAATTACCTATTACATTACCACAAGCAGCATTTGGATTATAGTGGCTTGTCCAGCAACTCTATGGCTTCCTCTACATTACCGACTCTAGTGACTAGCGGATGAAAATAGAACACCGACATGTGATTCATCTTGCCAATAAGGTAAATTCTGGGGCTACCATTCGTGGTACATAGTGCAAGAGCGGCACCTAGCTCAACATACATGCCTTTGCCGCTAATTTCATTATCGGTACAAATAACATACACATCGCAGTCAACGACGCCCTGAATATCTAGGCGCGCTCGACGTGATGTTTCGACCATATCTTTGAGTTTATCGGCGTCATCGGACAGCATTCTGTCGTCGGCTTCATTGCGTGTCCAGTCGTGTGTAATCGTATGTCCAGCATCAATAAATCGTTGCTGTACCTGACGGACATTTTCAACATCCGCAATTTGTCCTGATACGAATATTTTCATAAAATGTTTAAAACGCTTCTGGCTTGTACCAGTGGGGGGCTTTTTTGAGCCATTCTTCTAGCTCGTGCTCGCTGAGCAGTCCCGCCCGGGCACCGACCTTTTGAACAACGCTCATTGAGTTGATCGGTGCGAACTGCAGAGCACCTTCGATGGTATTACCCTTGGCTAACTCGGCTACAAACGTACTAGCAAAAGCGTCGCCGGCACCAGTACGGTCGACTGGTGGTGCTGGATCGGGATACAGGGGCATCTTCCAGCGATTTTGGCCATCAGACGCGTAGGCACCATCTGGCCCGTCGGTTACGACAACTATTTTTGGACCAAGTTCGTGTAGTTTATTTATAAGGTCATGGACGTCCGCATGATTGCCGCCACCGACGGTAACGGCCTCTTCACGGTTCAAAATCAGTACTTCGCTGCGCTGGTAAATACGCTTTAGTCGCTCGGCGCCGGCTTCCATCTGAAAAGTACCCGGCTGAAAGGCCAGCTTGACATCTGGATAACGGTCTAGCCAATCACTAACTTGATCATGATAAGGGATGGCATGTTCGGAAATCGAGCTAAAGTACATCCACCGCGGCACCTCCAGGTTGTGCAGATGAGGCCACTGGTAGTCGTATTCCTCGTGTTTGATTAAAATAGTGCGTTCATCGTCATACCAAAGCACATAATGATAGTTACTGATTTTATCGGGGTTAATCCGCACTAAGCTAGTATTTACGTGTTCCTTGTGCAGCGCCGCAATCATATCTCGGCCTTCTTGGTCACCACCAACGTTGGTTACAAAACCACTTTCCAGACCGATACGCGCAAAAGCCACCGCCGCGTTGCTGGCGTTACCAACAGCTTGCACCACTTCGACGTGATCAAAGGGTATTTTGGTACCAAAAGGCATGGCTAGCCACTTGCCTTGCTCGTTTTCGTAAGTGTGGGCTTGATCATCAAACAGTTTTATAAAGGCATCTGTTACGATATCGCCTACGCTCAGAATCTCAAGTTGTTTCATCCCACCACTTTCTTGGCTAAAGTTGTTATGCTTCGTACATATTTTGTCACACCGTGCTCCGCGAACGCAAGCTCCGGCTATTCGGACTTAATTACTTTGGCGGTTTTGCTTGCCTCATTTTTAACCACATCTATGTTTTGGGCCAGTTTTTCGGGTTTTTCAGCCATTTTATCGACCGAGTTATCTACCCTGGCAGACAAGCCATCGACTTTATCGGCTACGTTGGCCAGCTTCTTTTCCAGCGCGCCCGACTCTATGGCATCGAAAAAATTGCCGAATAGTCCCATCAGGCTTGCGTCTTCCCGGCCGAGTTAAACATGTCGATTTTACTTTCGACTACAGCTTGTACAGCGGGTACAACAGATTTCTCGATAAGCTTGGCGACCGAGTATTCATTTGGATCGGCAACTAGTATCTTTTCGAGTGCTTCACGGTAGGCAATACGCATATCGCTGTTTATATTTACCTTTGTGACACCGATTTTTACTGCGCTTTCAAAATAGTGCCCCGGCGTACCACTACCACCGTGCAGACTAATGTTGCAGTCTACTGCGTCACGAATGCGCTGCAAAAGTTCCAGATCTAGCTTTTTCGGTACGGGGTACTTGCCGTGTAAATTGCCGATAGCGGCGGCATAGGTGTCTATGCCGGTGGCCTCTACAAATGCCCTGGTACCCTCGGGGGTACTAAATGTCTTCTTGATCTCTTCGTAGTCTATTTTCTCGGTATGTAAATTGCTGCTGCCGGCAAAATAGTGCGGCTCGGCTTCGACCAGAGCGCCGGTAAATTTGGCGTACTCTACCACTTGGCGAGTGGCGGCTATAATCTCTTCGTCGGTGGCATCATGATTGGCTTGTGATGCATCGATGTGAATAAATTCGAAACCGGCATCTACGCCAGCTTTCGCGGCTTCCACGCTCGGACTGTGGTCAAGGTTGATGTACATTTCGAGCCCATAAAGATATTTGAAATTGTCGACCATGTCGCGGACGTTCTCTAGACCAATTGTGTCGACTTCGCCCTGACTAACTTCTACCAGCACCGGAGCTTTCTTGGCGGCAGCGGCCAGCGCGATAGCTTTTAGCGTCGGCTCATCGTCAAGATTAAACGCCCCGAACGCCCAATGCTCGGCGCGCGCCTGAGCCATGCGCGCTCGAGCTGTTTGGCAGTTTCGTCTGACTTGTTGCAAGGTTATCGGCATAGCTACTCCTTATAAATCCTGTATTCGTAAAATTTTATTATGTTTCAGGGCATTGCACAGTTTGAGGTTTGTGGCATCTATAGACGAGTTCTCTGGCCGGACGATCGTGTCAGCACGGGTGATATCATCGATCAAACAGGCCTGCTGCCAAACGGGATTCGCGCTAGTGTCGAGCGATATATTAACCTCGCTCCGCACCCATATGTTATTTACCTTGGCTAGCAAGCTGTCGATGTTGTTGCAGCCGCGAATAACGGCTCGGTTGGCATATTGATTAACTCGCAGATATTTATAAAACACAGCCACTCGAGCTTGCGGCTTGATCGGGTCGGTCGCGTCTGAGCAGTTTATCGAACTATCCGCTAAATATTGGTTGGCGATAGCTTGGCGCGCTTGCTCTAGCTGTAAACCGGTAGCTTGTTTGTAAGTCGGCGCTTGATTGGCAAGCACCACACCCAGAGGGATCAAAACCAGCGCCGCCAACAGCACCAACAATTTGACGGTTCTATTACTCACTCTGGGTTTTTTCTTTTTTGCTGCCATGGTTTTTAACGCTTCTTTTCAACCACGTGATGAGCTGCTAATCGGATGTGTTTAGCGTCTAGACCGAAAAGTTCGAGTAGTTCGCTAGGCTCGCCGGATTCACCAAAATGATCTTGCATACCAATGCGCTTTAGCGGCACTGGGTGGTTTTCGGCTAGCAATTCTGCAATTGCCCCGCCCAAACCACCTATAATCTGGCCTTCTTCGACCGTAACGATAGCCCCTGTTTTACGTGCGCTTTTCAGGATAGTCTCAGCATCGAGAGGTTTGATAGTTGGCACATGCACGACTTCGGCCTCAACGCCGTCTTTGTAGAGTAGTTCCGCGGCCAGTAACGCATGGTAAGTCATGGTGCCGGTGGCTATAATCGTGACATCCGCGCCTTCTTCGTAGACGTAAGCCTTACCAATCTCAAACGGCGTTTTGTCTGTCGTAATAACCGGCGTGGCTTCGCGCGCCAAACGCATGTAGTTTGGCCGGATGTCTTTAGCCATGGCTAGCGTAGCCTTTTCGGCTTCCACGCTATCACAAGGAGCGATAACTACCATGTTTGGCAGCACGCGCATCAGTGCTATGTCCTCGAGCATCTGGTGGGTCGCACCGTCCGCGCCCGTGTACAATCCGGCGTGCGAGCCGATGATTTTGACTGGCCTATCGTTCAGACAAATGGTCGTACGTATCTGTTCCCAGTTGCGCCCCGGGCTAAAGGCAGCGTAGCTACTGACGAACGGAATCTTGCCCACAGCCGCCAAGCCAGCACCGACGGTTACAAGGTTTTGCTCAGCCACGCCAACTTCTATAAAACGCTCTGGAAAAGCCCTGGCGAAATCGCCTATCTTAGTCGAATCGGTCAGGTCAGCACAGGCCGCCACGACGTTTTCGTCTATCTGGCCGGCTTTTAGGAGGCCACGCCCAAACCCGCTCCGTATCGGCTCACTAGCAAGCTCTTTATTTGTAATATCTACTAAAAATATGTCGCTCATTTGTTCCGAGCCCTTTGCACTTTATAAGCAACCATATCCACACTGACTATTATAGTAGAAATGGCTACATAAAGAAGAAAATTCAACAAAATATTTAAGTAGCTTAGGTGCATTTTGGTAGGTAGCACCGTTTTGTCTGTTGCGAGACATGTGTAATTTGTCTTGCCATAGATATCAAGAGGCCAGCCACGCGTATTTCCACCGCCGTTTTCGCCATACACAGCATTAGACATGGGTGCAGCACCATTTCCGCAGTCATGCGTGAAATCTTGCTGCCAAAGCAAGCTACCAGAAAAGAGCACGAAGGCTCCCGCACAAACCCAAAGTAAAAAGGTAGTTGGAGGTTTACTCATGTTCGCTCCTGATTTTACCGCCAAGGGTACGTAGTTCGTGCAGGGCTTTAACGGCTTGTTCATGATTCGGTGGCATGCCATGCCAGCGAAAGTCATCTTCCATAAAATCAACGCCCTTACCAGGAATCGTGTAAGCGATAATCACCACTGGTTTTTCGGTAATCGCCTTTGCCATGGCACAGGCGTCGATGACAGCCTCTATGTCATTGCCATCGATTTCTATGGCGTGCCAACCGAAACTTTCCCATTTTTTCTTGAGGTCTTCTAGTGGCATCACCGCGTCGGTCGGGCCATCTATCTGTATGTTGTTGCGGTCGACAATGGCTGTAATGTTATTGAGCTTGTATTTGGCGGCTAGCATCATAGCCTCCCACACGTTGCCCTCGTCTAGTTCGCCGTCGCCGGTCACTACATAAACGTGTCGGTGCAACTGGTTGTTCATGCGCAGCCCGAGCGCCATGCCACACGCTTGGCTCAGCCCCGAACCCAGAGGCCCACTGGTCGTTTCCATGCCCGGCAGGCGCAGACGCTCAGGATGACCTTGCAACCTAGAGCCCAGCTTTCGAAGTGTTAGCAGTTCCTTTTTATCAAAATAGCCGGCGGCGGCCATCGTGGCATATCGAACCGGCACGCAGTGTCCATTGCTTAACAATAAGATATCGCGTTCATCCCACTCCGTATTTTTAGGGTCATGTCTGAGTACGTCAAAATAGAGTGCCGTAAATATATCTGCCAGACCGAGCGGTCCGGCCGAGTGTCCACTGCCAGCGTGTTCGAGCATACGAATGATGTCTTCACGGATATCATTCGCCTTCAACTCCAACTCTTTTATGGTCAATTTTTTGGGCATCTGAACCTATCTCATATGTCTTTGGTTATTTCTTTTAGTTTAGCATAAGAGGCGCTCGGATCTTTGCCGTGCAGATAGCCGCCAGCATTGAGTACGTCGATACCGCCACGAGCTAGTTCGACGGCATTTTGGTCATCCACGCCACCATCCCAGCCTATCTCTAATGTAGGCTTGAGTTTACGGAGTCGTTTGGCTTTTTCCAGCAAACCAAGATTGGCATGTCCACCAAAATGTCCTAAGCTGCCGGAGAAAATAAGCACATGATCCACGAGCGGTAAGGCGGGAGCGATGGACTCTACGGATGTATCTGGCAATAATGCCACGCCAGCTTCGATTCCATGTCTATGCAAGGCCTCCGCAAAACCCACAAAGTCACCCTCAGCCTCGGCGTGGACAATCACCAACTGCGGCCCCAGATCGATAAGCGTTTGCAAATGGTCAAATGGGTTCTTATACATAACGTGTAGATCGGCTCGAACGCCGCCCGGCCACCAGACATTTTCTATATCTATGAGCTTCTGCGGAGCAAAAACACCGTCGGATAGATCTATGTGCAGCCTATGAGCGTAGTCCAGGCTCTGCTCGATCTGAAGCCTGTAGACTTCTGGGTCATCAGTTAGAATTGCCGGACATATAGAAACGCCCACCTTAGCCTCCTAGTTCGTCAAGCTGCTGGATGCGGCGCTTGAAGCGCGGCGCGCCAGCAAACGGAGTGTTTAGCCAGGTCTGCAAAATGGCTAGAGCGTCTTCTGGCTTGGTATAGCGGCTCGAAAGACAGAGCACATTGCTGTCGTCGTCGTTGCGTGCCGCCCGGGCTTCCTCGATATCCCAACAAAGTGCCGCCCGAATACCTTTATAACGATTGGCTGCCATGCACATGCCCTGGCCGCTACCGCATACAAGGATTCCATAAACACCTGGGCCGTCCGCCAGCATAGCGTTTACTACTCGGCCAGCAAATTGTGGATAGTCGTCGTCCGGTTGTAATTGCTCATCACCTTCGTCGACTACTTCGTAGCCCGACCGCTTAAGGTGATCAGCGATTTGCGCTTTCAGGTCAAATCCGTTGTGATCGGCGCCTACGTATATCTTCATGTCTACTCGTGACTGGGAGTCTCGCCTTTATGTAACGCTTTGCCGGTATCGGCCACAACTTCGACGAGGCGGTTGCTGTAACCCCATTCGTTGTCGTACCAGACCATGACTTTTACTAGATTGCCGGCTACCACTTTGGTGAGTAATAGATCGACGATACCAGAGTGGCTATTGCCGATGTAGTCGCTGCTAACAAGTGGTTCTTCGCTGACGCCCAAAATACCCTGATAGAACGGGTCAGCCGCAGCTTTCTTGAAGACATTGTTGATCTCTTCTACTGTGGTACTACGTGTTAGTAGGGCTGTCACGTCACTGATCGAAACCACTGGGGTTGGGACACGGATGCTCAGACCGTCAAACTTGTCTTTCAGCTGAGGCAATGCAAGGGTTACGGCGATGGCCGCACCGGTGGTGGTTGGCACGATATTTTCGGCGGCATTGCGACCTTCACGCAAGTCTTTGGATGGCGCATCTTGCAGCGCCTGGCTAGCCGTGTAACTATGCACGGTCGTTAGCATTGACTTTTCGACGCCAAATTCGGAGTCCAGTATACCCATAACCGCGCCAAGTGAGTTGGTTGTACAGCTGGCGTTACTTATAACCGTGCTAGCCCCTTCCAGTTTGTCATCGTTAGCACCAAGCACTATAGTGTCTACCCCATCACTCTTGGACGGGCCAGATATAACCACTCGTTTTGCGCCAGCATTGATGTGCAGCTCGGCATCTTCTTTTTTTGTAAATCGACCGGTTGACTCTATAACAACATCGACATTCAGGTCTTTCCAGGGCAGCGCGGCCGGATCTTTTTCGGCCAGAACTTTAACTTTTTTGCCAGCCACGAGTATGTTTTCGTCATCAAAAGCAACTTCTTGGTCGTAGGCGCCGTAATTGCTGTCGTGTTTAAGCAGATACGCCAATGTTTTTGTGTCTGTTAGGTCGTTGATTGCCACAATCTCGCAGTCGTCGCGCGCAAAGGCGATTTTAAAAGCATTGCGACCAATCCGGCCAAACCCATTGATTGCCACCCTTGTTTTCATCTGTTTTTCCTATTTAGAATAATTGTGCTTACGCTTGATATTGTAGACCACAGTCGCAACAGATGCAAAATTGACTATTTTATAGAATCATTGTATAATTCCGGCGATTTAAGCGCCTAGCTTAATGCACCCCAAAATCGAGCGAGAGGAAAGAGCATGACGAACACCCTCACCGTTGAGGCTCAGTCTGCAGAAATTGCAGTTGATCATAACGAGCTGACCCGGCTACACGAGCAATTCAAGACGCTGGTCCGCTGGCAGCGAGCACACGCCATGGGAGCCCAGACTTGGCCAACCGCCGTACTGACTGTCGCCGGCAAACCGTGGACTGTGGAAGTCGTCAAGGAAGAGACTGACAAGTGGTCTCTGAGCTTGTTGCTCAGTGGCAACAACAACCAAGACCGTCTCTACGTACTCGCTACCTGCGAGCACACCGGCTGGTCGGATTCCACGCTGGTTCACCGTGAGCCCGTCTGGCGATGCAGCCCGAAGGTCATCATCACCCAAGACGACCAGAATTGGAATACCCCGGAACGACGACAGGACGTCCTCCTGGAGCTGTCTCGCTGAGTGACACATATTCTTTCGGCGGGGTCGCAGAAACGCCTACCGGCCAGGTAGAAATTTCTCCCCCGCCCGCTCGATTAAACGTCAACGATTGTGTAATCGTTCTGATGAGTCGTAAACGACGAAACGTTTTACTTTGTATTGCCACAAGCGTTATATTATGCTATAATTAGCATATGATTTGGTCAAGTAAAGCTCACGACTTGCGAAGTAATTCAGAGCGAATACGCACTGCCCGCATGTTTCAAACTACCGAAAACATGCGACCCGTTTTCGAAGATCGCAATATTCCCTTTGCACCTGTAGACTATTTCGAGATTCCAGCCGGGGCCCACGCAATCGGTAAACTTGTCATACCCTACGTATCGTTGGACGGCCGCGGCAAACTCGTTGACAGTCTGCCTTCTTTTTACGGCGTTACAAAGCGTCCCGACACCCACGGATTTGAGAGTGATAATGTAACTCGCGTCATGCAGCAACGGCATGTCACCGCCGAAGACCTCAGTTTACGACGTGGTATTTTCACTCCTTATGGTCGAGTGTCAGCAGAATTATTTGTGGCACAGTCTATGGCGGAGGTACTTCAGGAAGGGTATGTATCAGACCGGATTATTCACCTAGAGGAACTTACTAAAGAAGCGGGTACCAGTGAACAATTATACGAAAAACAGCGCGCTATCGTTGTTGAAGAACTCGGCGTGGCGATTGACGCGCTACGCGACATTATCTAAATAGTCTGCTCACCCTCGTCTAGTGGGTCACCGAATTCATTTGCATTACCTGGATCCAGCACGTCTTCGGATCCTACCTCTTCTAACTGCGCGGAAACACTGTCGCCGTCTTCACTAAACGGCCATTCGAAGCCTTGGGATATACGATTCTCGAAATAGCGACTCATTATTTTGCTTGGTAGCGCTCAATCGATTCGGCGATGATGGCCTTTGCGGCTTCGGCATCACCCCAGCCGTCAACCTTGGTTGAGCCGGGTTTTTTGAGGTCTTTGTAGTGATTGAAGTGGTGCTCTATCTTGAGCTTCCACTGATCGTGCAGGTCGTCGATCGATTTGATTTGGTCGCCGGTGTTGCGGTCATCCGCTGGCACGACAACTATCTTATGGTCGGCTTCGCCATCGTCGGTAAAGTTCAAAACACCGATCACCTTGCCTTCCAGCCAAACGCCAGTCGGGATCGGGTCGTTAGTGATTACAAGTGTGTCGAGCTCGTCACCGTCTTCGTCTTGGGTCTGCGGGATAAAGCCATAGTTGCACGGCTTAGCGAAGATGCTTGGCTCCACACGGTCGAGCACAAACGTCGCGGTCTCGCGGTGCCATTCGATCTTAAGTGTTGACCATTTAGGGATTTCGATAACGGTATTTACGACGCCATTCTGGTAATCGCCTGGGGTTAGGACTTGGTTAAAATCTGCCATTTCGGTAGAACTCCTTATTATTCTCTGAATATTGTACACTACCATGAGTATGAAGATAATCGGCCACCGCGGCGCTCGGGGTTTAGCGCCCGAAAACACTCTGAAAGCTTTTGAAAAAGCCCTTGAACATCATGTTGATGAGATAGAGCTTGATGTACGGGTCACAAAAGACGGCAAAACTGTAATCATTCACAATCCGTTCTTAAAAGATCCTGCCGGTAATAAGCTGGAAATAAATAAGACTACCTTCGAGGAATTACAAAAACACAAACCGGATTTAGCCAGCCTGGAAGAATCTATCGCATTCGTTAATCGGCGCGTACCAATGCTTATCGAGATCAAGCCCAGAGTACCGACTAAGCAAGCGGTTGCAGTATTGCGTGATTTTTTGGGTAAAGGCTGGCGCCCGGAAGATTTCCTGCTCGCCTCATTCAGCCAAAAGATTTTGCGCGAACTACACCGTGAATTACCCGAGATTCAAAAGGTTGTTATCGAGCGGTGGTCGGGCGTAAAAGCTAGTTACCGGGCGCGGCAAGTCGGCACTAAGCGACTCAACATGCGCTCTTGGTGGCTCTGGAGTGGCTTTTTGAGGTCCATGCAGCGCGGCGGCTATCAGATTGCTCCGTACACCATGAATAACCCTGCCAAAGTCCGTAAATGGCAGAGATATCTCTACGGGGTGATCACTGATTACCCTGACCGCTTCGAATAATCTATACTGTACGTAGAATGAAGGTGTTTTTCGAAAAGCGAGAGGAGCTGGCGCCGGGTATCTGGCAGTACTATTTCCGCCCGGAGCGGCCGATAGATTTCGTGCCGGGTCAGTATGTCGATCTGCATCTAATCGGCGTAAAAGATGACCCACGCGGGACTTCCCGCACCTTCACGATCACTTCTTTGCCATTAGATGCCTCTATGAACTTCGTGGTCAAACATTTTGGGCTGCAAACACCTTACAAAAACGCCCTACAAAACCTCTGCGAGGGCGATTCGGCACATATTAACGATGCTATGGGCGACCTGGTTCTACCCAAGTCGACAGACACACCGCTGGTATTCGTAGCCGGCGGTATCGGCATCGCCTCGTACGCCAGTATGTTCAAATATTTACTGACACGAAAGGAAGAGCGCAGCATTTTCTTTTTCTATGCCATGCGCACTCGAAATGAACAAATTTTTCGTGATCTAACCACGGCCTATCCATTGCAGCTAAAACAGATCATATTTACCCCCAACCGGGTATCTGCGCAG
This sequence comes from Saccharimonadales bacterium (SeqCode), assembly GCA_041649215.1. Taxonomy (GTDB): domain Bacteria; phylum Patescibacteriota; class Saccharimonadia; order Saccharimonadales; family UBA4665; genus JBAZNN01. The sequence goes on along the minus strand of JBAZNN010000001.1, from coordinate 221,255 downwards.
GAAATCAAAGCCACCACACCACCAGACGCGCTCATTTACCTCTCTGGCAGCCAAAAGTTCGTCGAAGGTTTACGGGCAGATCTAGAAGCCCAAGGCACCCCCCGAGAACAGATTGTCTTCGACTATTACGACGGCTACACAGAACTCTAATTCTGGATGGGGTGTTCGTGGCCTTCTAGGTACTCTCGGATTTTGAGAGCGGCTGTAGCGCCTTCACCGACAGCACTGGCAACCTGCATGGTCGCGCCGGAACGGATATCGCCGGCTACGAATACACCCGGCATGCTGGTTTGCAGATTCTCGTCCGATTTGATCAGACCAATTTCATCGAGCTCTAAGGCGTCTTTTACGAAGCCGTTGTTTGGCATAAGGCCGACAAAAATAAATACACCGTCGGTCGGGAATTCCACTTTTTGGCCATCTTTAGTGCCAACAACCTTGGTAACTTTGTTGTCTTCACCGACAATTTCGTCGGTCGACGTTCCGGTATGGATAGTGATCTTACCTTCGTCGACATGCTTCTGGAGTTCGTGTTGTAGCACATCACTTGCCTTAACAGTTGAGCGAACCAACAGATCGATGTGCGATGCGAAACGAGTCAAGAACATAGCTTCTTGGACAGCCGAGTTGCCACCACCAATGACAACCAACTTTTTATCTCGGTAAAAGGCGCCGTCGCAAGTAGCACAGTAGTGGACGCCACGGGCGTAATACTCAGCCTCGCCAGGGATGCCAAGTTTCTTATAATCGCTACCGGTGGCAATTAGAACGGCACGAGCCAGCATGTCGCCGCTAGTGGTTTCGAGGTGCTTCCATTCTCCTTCATCGGATATTTTGAGCACTTCTCCCAGTTCGATAACGGCACCAAACCGTTCCGCCTGTTTGCGTAGGTTTTCGGCCAGCTCCAAACCGGCTATACCGTCGGGAAAGCCTGGGTAATTATCAACCCAGTCGGTCACGGCCGCCAAGCCACCAGGTACACCCCGCTCGAACAGCAAAGTGTCGATGTCTTCTCGGGTAGTATAAATGGCCGCCGCCAATGCCGCCGGGCCAGCACCGACCATAATCACATCGTGTTTAATAATTTCTGTCTCACTCATAAATGTCCCTCTATTCTAATGGATTTTTATCCGACTAAAAAGTTTTTTCTAGTGATGCAGTACAAGGCAGCGACGAGCAACGGAGTGAGCCGTACAGCTAGTACGGTGAACGAGTGGCGGAGTCGATAACGCAGTAACGTACGCTAGAAAAAGATTTTACGCGATGGCTGGCGCCAGTTTTGCAAGATTGTAGCCCACGACAACTTCTCGTGAATCATCGTGCTTGGTAACAACCGTGACTGGCACGGTCATAGCCCCAGAGATAGCCAAAGCTTCGGCCTGTCTTTCGGGGTTTTGGTCAAGATTTACTTCATCATAGTTTAGACCCTTGGCGCCTAGGTACTTTTTGACCATCGGGCAGTAGGCACATGTCGTTGTCGTAAAAATAGTTATGTTTTTGACCATTTTGGTTCCCCTTTTTTTATTGTTTTTATCGTATAACCCTATTGTATATAGTGCTTTAGTTTAATACAAGGCGCTATATATTGTGCTTTATGCTACATTATTTGCCATTTATTCCTATCAGTTCAATGTCAAATACGAGGTCAGCGTTGGCCGGAATACCCGAACCGTAGGGTGGTCGATCGCCGTAAGCCAGAGCCGCGGGGATAAGTAGCCGGCGGGTGCCACCGATCTTCATGCCCGGCACTCCTTGCGTCCAGCCGGCAATCACTCCTGATAGTGGAAAGCTAATGGGATCACCAAAATCGTGTGAAGTCTGAAAAACACTGCCACTAGCGGCCAGAGCGCCGGTGTAGTGGACGGTTACGGTATCTTCTACGGTCGCTTCGGCGCCTGTGCCAACCACACGATCATCACGCTGTAATTCGGCAACAGTATCAATAGGGGTGAAATCTGGCAACATAATTAACCCTTTATCTTTTCTAGCTTAACGTTAAATACCAGGTCGGCATTAGCTGGAATAGCTCCGTTAGCCTGGCTGCCGTAGGCTAGGCTAGCCGGTATGACCAAGCGCCGTAAACCGCCGGCCTTCATGCCGATAAGTCCCTGATCCCAACCGCTGATCACGCTGCCATTGCCTAGCGTAAAGGCAAAGGCAGTGGTGGTAGTGAAGTTTTCATCAAACTTAGTGCCATCGCTAGCAAGCGTACCGTAATACTTAACTATCAGACAGTCGCCAGCTTTAGCTTCGGCACCACTGCCAACCTCGAGATCGGTTGATTGCAAACTGTCGACTTTAGTAGCTACTTTGTAAGCCTCAGGCACTGGCAATGCCGGGTAGGTGGACGAGTCGGTACATGTATTGGCGGCTGTCGGCGAAGGTGTCGAGCCGCCCTGATTAGCTTGCCAAATAACTGCCACCGTTAGTGCGCAAGCACTGCCGAAGAACAATAGAGCGCCGAGCCCTGCAAATATACGATCACGCGTGCGTGCCATCAGACATTTCCCTCAATTACGTCCTACTACTATGCCACAGACGACTGCTTCCACACAAGCACTTGTGGCTCGGAAGGAAAGCCGTGTTTGATAGCCTCGAGAATTGCTACCTTGAGGGACTCGGACAAGAAATTGCTTGAAGCCAAATCGCTAAACGGCAACCACATCGGTTGATAGGTATTTTGACCTAGGGCGGTAATTTTGGCCTCTTCACTATTTGGGTTCAATGCTGGCTCGCCACCCAGATATTCAGCCGTAAAAACATACTGCGTGCCGAATGGATCCCCCGCCTCTTCAGTGTAGACGTGTTTCAGGGCGCCAACTTGCAGACTGGTCTCTTCTGCTAATTCTCGTCGCAAGGCTGCAACCGCACTCTCGTTGTGGTCGATACCGCCACCAAGCAGCGTGTAATACTGTTTACCAAATTTGTTGCGCTTCATAACCAGTAGTTGGTTGTCTTTGATGATGATTGCTCGGACTGCTTGGCGTGACATTGGTTAGTCCTCCTCGATACCGTAAGCTTTAAGTTTCTTTCCTGTCTCTTCGGTGTGTCTTTGCTGCAGGTTGAGCAACTCAGCATATATACCCCCGCTGTGTGCCAACTTATCTGGTGAGCCAATTTCATCCACCTTGCCGTTTCTAAGCGTCACGATGGTGTCTACCGACTGTATAGTACTCAGACGGTGAGCAATAATCAGCGTTGTGCGGCCTTGCATAAGGTGTTCGAGCGCTTCCTGGACTTTGCGCTCGCTCTTGGTGTCCAGGCTACTAGTGGCCTCGTCTAGAATCAGGATCGGCGCGTCCTTGAGCAGCGCCCTAGCAATGGCTATGCGCTGTTTCTGGCCACCGGACAACTTGAGACCACGCTCGCCGATCTCCGTTTCGTAGCCTTTTTCAAACCCAGTTATAAACTCGTGAGCATTAGCCGCTTCGGCGGCAGCTTCGATGGCCTTCTGCTTGGCCTTTGGGTTGCCGTAGGCGATGTTTTCACGAATTGTACCGCTAAAGAGTGCTGGATCTTGGAAGACCACGCCTATGGCCTCGTGTAGGCTGGCCTGGGTGACATCGTTGATATCCTGGCCGTCGATCAATATCGACCCTTTTTGCACCTCATAGAGCCTCAGCAGCAGACTAGTGATGGTTGTTTTGCCTTCACCGCTCTCACCTACCAGAGCCAACTTACTATTTGGCTGCAGCTCGAACGTTAGCTCGTTCAGCACTGGCTTACTGTGGTCGTAACCAAAATCAACCCCATTAAACGTAATTCGCCCTTTTTTGAACACTAGCGGCTGCGCGCCATCATGGTCAACAATATCCGGCCTTTCATCCATAACATCGAAGTAATCCTTGGTGTTGGCGATGGCGCGTTGTGTCTGGTCAACAATGAAACTGATGCTAAATATCGGGATACGTATGAGCATGGCGTACTGGATGAGTAGCACCATCGTACCTAGGGTATATACACCGTGCGCCGTCTCGACAAAGATATAGATATAAATCGCGAAGAAAATAATGTTTAGGATTACTCGGCGCACAACGTCTTGCCTGTGCCAAAGCATACTTTGTGGGCGAGTAATATCTACTACTTTATTGTAGTGCCGGTCAAACACCTCCAGTTCGCCGTGCTGCCTACGATAGCTTTTGACGACTTTGATCTGGCTGATAACCTCCCCAAAACGACCTGTCGCGACATCTAGATGATCATTTATACGGTGTTGATACCCCTGCCAAGCCTTACTAGTGCGTGAGGTTAGCCATATAAAAACCGGATACAGCACACCGAGCATCAACGCCACTTGCCATGAATAATATGCTACGATCGCCAGCGAGAACACCGTGCTAAATATAAACTGCAAAAAGTTATTACTAATCGTCTGTATGTAGCTGCTGATTTGGCTGATGCCGCGATTCATGCGGTTAATAATCTTGCCAGAAAGCTCTGTATCAAAGTATTTTTGAGGTAATTCCAAGAGGTGCTCGAAATAGCGCTGGCTCATGGATTTATTTATCTTGGCAGAAAGAATATCACCCAGGTAACCACCAAAGTTGCTAAACAACGTCTGGCCGACGTCGGTTATGAAAATCAAAATTGCGAATATCGCGACCAACTTGACGTTAGCATGGCCACCGGCCAACAACTTGGATATCTGATCGATGGCGCCTTTGGTAAACAGCGGCACCAACTGGCTCATAGCGGCCAGCAAGATGGTAAATACCGACACGCCGGCATAGTACGGCCACAGTTCTCTAGTAAAGCGGATAATCCGCCAGATACTTTTCATTATGTTTATTGTACTTTACTTTGCCCTTCGCTTCACACAACCTGCAACATTTTGTAGATTCTGGGAAACGACAGCGTGATACTTGGGGGGGTGGAAAAAGGGAGACCAAATGGCCTGCAACCTGTTCCGAAGCGTTGCCGCTCCTTATGAATGTTCTGGGCACTGGCGGCCAGCCCGGGGGAGGTTGGCCGCCAGTGCGTCTTAGGGGTGGGACGGATCGACACAAGCGCAGCATGTAGCGTGCACCTTCAGGGCGGGGGCTCCAGGGGGGGATTGGCCCTCTCCGCCGAGACCGTCGATCCGTCCCACCGTTAGTGAGGAGAGTGAGCGTGCGCGGAGTGCCCCCGCGGCATTAGCGCAACAACGCTCACTCTCCCCAGTTTGGGGAAGTTTATAGGGCAGGACGACCAATTAGAGTAATGAACCCCCGCACTCTATTGATCGGAGTATTGATACCTCAAGCTCAACCGCGCCAGTCGCCATGGCACCTGTAGGCTCACCTGCCCCTTTAGGGAAAGTCATTCATCGTTTATTTCATGAACTTCTAAACCGAAGGCGCTCTAGCTGTGCCCTTGGTTTAGAAGTTCATGCGTATCACACTGTCAAAGTGCACTTTAGGAATCCCATTTGGGATTCACCTACTGCTTGCAGGGAAAGCATACGCTTTCACTAAAGTTACCGTATTGTACAATTTTAGACCTTCAGGGTCAATGGTTCGCGCTACCAGCCCCCACCGCCACCACCACCGCCCCCACCGCCAGAGAAACCTCCGCCCGAACCAGCCCCACTACTGGACGGCGCAGCGAACGAACTGTTCATAGCCGCCATAGAGCTACTAAGACTATTCGTAAGATATATCGCATTAAACGTCGCCCAGTTGCCGGCATACCAGTCGGGCGGTGTCGTATATATGCTCTCGAATTGCCGCGCCCATTGACCTTCCACGCCCAGTACCATGGCGTAAGGCAGCAGTTTTTCAAATAACTCCACTGTTTTAACTGGTTCGCTAGATTTCTCGGCATAAGGGGCGCTAGGGCTCTGCAGCATGGCTATCCGGTCTTTCTCGGCCGTATTCATATACAATTTCAAGCCTTCGATGGCGTCTTTAGCATCGACACCTTTCTGGGTACGGCGTGACATCAGCGAGGCAAAAGTAACAATTATGATGCCGCTAATGATTACCCCAATCGCTAGCGCTATACTAACGACAAACAGATAAAATCCGACGAATGACATTAGTGCTCCAAGCAAGTGGCCACCGTTGCCGGCTCGTCTTGGATTGCGCACGAAATAGCCCGCGCTCGTCAGCGCTTTTGGTACGCTTTTTTGGGCAGATTGCGCTGTTTTGTAGAATTTATTCTTTAAGTCCTGCATGCCGACCGTGTCGCCGCTAGCGAACAATCCATCTAGGATCTCGGATTCATAATCTTTCAGGTCGCTGGCTGTTGGTGCTGGCAAATGAATAAAACTGTACTCCTTGTGCTTACCGATGCCGAGCAGGCCGCTAGATTCGGACTCCTGAATACGCAGGTACTTTCGGATAGCTAGGTCGATAATCGTGGCCGAAATGGCGTTTTGACCTAGTCGATAACTGGCCACTACGTCGACTTCGGCCGCCCTCAAACCGTCCGGTGGGCCATATTCAGGGATGATAGTACCCCGCCCTTTCAGATCTTTGCCGTTTTTGAACCAATAGGCGTAGGCAAGCGCAAAAACTATCAGCGGCAGTGCCGTGAGCTCTAAAATCGGCCGTGCATAGTCCGCTAGCTTATCTTTAAATGTAGGCTTAACGAAGTAGCCGGCTGGAACGTTCGCTTTGAAAGTGAGTGTCTCGCCAGCTTGAAGACTGCGGCTGGTAGTAAACACGATGGCATCGCCCTGTTTAGCAACCGTACAGTCACTGAGCGTGCTGCCGTATTGGCCGACGTAACACGCTTCGCCGCTTAGTTGCTGTGCGAGACTAGCTGGCACATGCAGTCGTGCCGTGACCTGCGTAAATGGTTGCTGCCACTGCGTACCGTTGACGTTCCAGTCCAGTTCGTCGGTGCCGCCCAAAAAGCGCATAACATTCTCTACGCGGTAATCGATTTCGTAATTTTGGTCGCCGGTAACCGTTACGTTTTTGTCACCTATTTTAAGCACCAGGTTGCCGTTACTGCCATAGGTGGTATATGGCTCAGCGTGGCCGTTCATCAACACCTTTTCGACCACGATGTGCTGCGGCATGCCATTATATCGCTCGGGCAAAGCTCGCAAAATACCATGGTTATTATCCCTGAAATTGACACTTATCTGTTCGTGAATGGCCAGCGCGCCTTGCGGGTCATTTTTGGTCAGATAATAATCACCTACGAAGTTTGTAACCGTAAAATCGTTGAAGTCGGCATGGACTATTGGCGACATCGCCAGAGCTATTAGTAGTAGCAACGATAGCGCAAGCAAAAAGCGGCGCATAGTGGCTAAACCCGTTCGGCTCCGAGTTTGCTTTTGGCGGTCTCGGCGACGGCATCGAGCAACTTCGCCACCTCGACGTCGGTGAGTGTTCGGTTATAGCTGAAGGTGGTTAGTCGGAATGTGACGTGCTTGTGCAGCTTGTCGTCTTGGCTCTGGTAAACGGCCACCGGCTCGAGCCGCACGTGAGTATCGTCGATGGCTTTGGCTCCCACTTCTGTATCAACGAAATCGTAGGCTTCTTGGTAGCTTAGCTCGGCAGGTAGTTTGAGCGTGATGTCTTGTTTGACGCTTGGGAAGCGTGATAGCGGATTGTAGCTCGGTCCAGCGGCCAGTAGCGACTGCAAAACGGTCGTATCGACTTCGAACCCAGCGCAATAAGCTGGTAGTTTTAGAGCTCTCGTAACACCCGGCTTAAATTCGCCGATGATGCCCAAAAACTCACCGCCTTTTAGGCTGACGATGGCGGATCTCTGCAGGTCATACGGCTGCACGACGGCATATTGTTCCATGTCTTTGCTAATCGGTTTAAACTCTAGGGCACCTTGCCAGACTAAGCTTTCCAGATACTTGCGAGCCTGATAATAGGCCGCACCGGCCATCCTAAGTTTGTCAGAAGCAGCCACGACCAGAGCCGTGAATTCAAATTCGCGCGGCAAGCCATCGTCGTCGTTGCCATTGTCGAGCCCATGCGTCTTGCCGATCTCAAACAAAGCAAATTGATCGTAGCCAGCCTTAATGTTGGGGTGAACTTTGTCAAGCAAGCTTGGCAGCAGGCTCATGCGGTAATATTGCAGGTCTGGGCTTAGAGCATTGGTCAAACTAAAGGCCTTGCCGGCGTCCTGCCCGGTCTTTTCGAGCAAATTGCCGTGCACAAAGCTATAGGTCAGAACTTCGTTGGCGCCGGCTTTGGCTAGCTTGGCACGGATGTTGGCTTTGGCTTCGAGTAGCCCGTCCCTTGTGGCCGGATTGATACTACGTTTCGGCAGTTCGAGCGGCAAATGGTCAAACCCGTACAGGCGACCAACCTCTTCGACGACGTCTTCGCGCGTCTCGACATCCGTCCGCCAGAACGGCGCGCTAACGGTCAGGTCTTCGCCCTCTACTGCCACTTGGAATTCGACGTTTTCGAGCAGGCTCTTCATGTCATTTGCAGGCAGTTTGAAACCAAGCCGGTCGTTTATAAACCCGGTCGAAACTGGCACTGGTGGGTGTACCCATTGGCGACCATCTATGTGATTATCATCTATCCATTCGCTGGCAACCGTACCGCCGGCAACTGCTTGCAGTTCTTGAACGGCTTTTGCGAGCACTTGAGGATTTTGCAGTGGCGATTGACCCTTGTTAAACCGCGTCACAGCATCAGTAAACAAGCCCTGGGCCATCGACGTGCGACGGATAGAATACATATCGAAGTTGGCGCATTCTAGGATGATGTTTTTGGTATTGTCATCGACTTCCGTTTCAGCGCCGCCCATGACGCCACCGACGCCGATGAGCTGGCTTTCGGTCGCTATCATAATAGCCTCGGGGCGAAGTTCGATCTCTTTGCCGTTTAGAAGTGTCACCTTCTCGCCCTGTTTTGGATAACGTGCTACCAGGGTCGCCGTGTCGCTACCATCAAGTGCTTTTACCTTGTCGTAGTCGTAGGCATGTAGCGGCTGACCAGTCAGCAGCATGATGTAGTTAGTGATGTCGACGACGTTACTGATGGGGCGTACGCCAACGCGCATCAGCAGACTTTGCAACCACATCGGACTCGGCTTTATAGCCACGTCTTTGATAGCTACTGCCATAAAACGCGGTACCAGCTCTGGTAATTCGTTGCGCACCACAAGTGGTAATCCGCTGCCCGCCTCGAGGTTTCCAGCCGTTTTGTACCAATCTGGCGAAGTGAATGGCTTGCCAAAAATACCGGCGATTTCGCGGGCCACACCCAGCTGACCAAAGCAGTCTGGCCGGTGGGTAAACATCTTGTTTTCGATGTCGATAATGGCATCGTTCAGCTCATAAACATCGGCGAATGGCGTGCCCGGCGCTGCGGCTTCTTCGATTTCTAAAATTCCTTCATGGTTGTCGCCCAGCGCCAGTTCTTTGGGGCTGGCCAACATGCCGTTGCTCACGACGCCGCGGAGTTCGCGGGCTTCAAGCACAAACGGGTCCTTGCCCACACTTTCGGGTACAGTCGAGCCTGGTGGTAGCCAGACTACCAGCATGCCTTCACGTACGTTCGGCGCGCCACAAACTACCTGCACATAGCCGTTTTCGTCCCGCTTGACATCCTTCGTAATACCACCGTCGTCAATAGTACAGACATGTAGCCTATCGGCGCCTGGATGATCGACACAACTGACAACCTTAACGACCACTGCGCCTTTGTATTTGACGCCCAGATCTTCAACTTCTTCAACCGCGCCCAATTGTGCCCCAATCTTCTCAACGAGCTGATCGATATCGGCCGAAACTTCAGTAAATTGCTTGATCCAATTCAGGCTAATTTTCATGTCTCCACCTCGTCTAATAATGAGATGACCTGATATCCGTATTTTTCGATGTCTTCTTTCGGCCAAACTTCCCAGTTTTTTGTTTTGCCCACGTATCCAACACTTCGCTGCATCTTGCGCCCCGTATATGCCTTGGTATCAGGATCCCATTCTTTAAATACAAAGACATCGCCGGGCTGAATATCCCAGTCTGCTAAACGGATATCGTATGTCTTCTCTCCTGAAAGAATTTTTTCATACGATTCGGGCCATGTCTTTTTTTCAATAATTTTGCTCATGAAAATTGCCTCAAAAAGTCTAATTTGCCGGACTCGAAGTGGCGAATATCTTCGATGTCGTGTTTCATCATCACTAAACGGTCAAGACCGCAGCCCCAGGCAAAGCCGGTGTAGACCTCTGGGTCGATGCCCGCTTCGCGGAGCACGTTGGGGTGGATCATGCCACAACCGAGCAGTTCTATCCAGCCAGAGTGGCTACAGACATTGCAGCCCTTCTTGTCACAGAACGGACAACTGAGGGCAAACTCGAAGCTTGGCTCGGTAAATGGGAAGTAGAACGGCTGGGTTTTGACATCTAGTTCTTTGCCGTAATATTCCTGCAAGAAAGTCTTGAGGGTAGCAACTAGATTGCCGGCGTGGACGCCTTTGCCGACATAGACACCCTCGAGCTGGTAAAAGGTGTGCTCGTGGCGAGCGTCGAGGTCTTCGTTGCGAAAAACACGGCCAGGGATTAGCACGGCGATAGGCTCGCCTTTTTCAAGATTTGGCTTGTACTGCTGTAGTACGCGGTTCTGCATGGTGCTGGTGTGGGCTGGCGCGATCAGCTGTTTGCCGTTGGCGTCTGTTTGGGTCGTCATAAAGGTGTCGTAATCGTCGCGGGCCGGGTGGCCTTCGGGGAAATTCAGGGCGCTGAACATGTGGTAGTCATCATCGAGTTCGCGCGATTCAACGGCGTTAAAGCCCATGCGGTAGAAGATGTCGAGTACCAGCTCGAGCTCGGTCATCAGCGGATGTTTACTGCCAGTCTCAGACGGCAAAAGCGTTGGCTTGTCGGCATTGACGTCAAACGGCGCCGTTACATCGATAGGCGGCAAGGCCTGGGCTTGTTCTTGGTGTTCGTTTACTAGTTTCTGGAGCTCGCCGCGCAGGTCGTTGAGCTCTTTGCCGAATTGCCCCCGCTCTTCGGCGGGCAAAGTCGGGATTTCGGCATATAGCGCCCGTAGTTCAATGGCCTTTAAAATTTCAGCTTTGTTCTTAAGGCTACTTAAACGCTCTTTTAGCAGCTCGGCCGTCTCGGCAATCTTCTGATTGTGATAATCCATTTATATAAAAGTATACCAAGAGAGGCGCCAGACTGCTACGCTTTGGCATAAGCTTTTGCATTGTAGTAACATATTTCAGTTCTACAAACCGTAGAACGATCTTCGACAGAGTAGGAGAAACCGTGTTTCACCGTTTTTTAGGCATCTATGTGGCGACCGTGCTACTGGTGGTGCTAATCGCGGCAGCCACAGTGGGATACCTCTGGTGCATGCAGCAAGTCGTTATGGCTTCTCGTAGCGAAAAGCGCAGCGACACCGAAACGTGCCTCTTGGCGGCAGTAGCCCCGTTCACCCTTTTGTATTGGATAATTGAACTGAGCTAGGTTAGGTCGTCAAAAGCGGCGGGTGAGTTTGAGCTGCGTTAGCAGTTCCTCACCCGCCGCCTGGCGGATCGAACGTTGAGCGCCTGCTGGCACTCCGTTCCCTGTTTTTTCTACTCTGTCTTTTTCTTTTGCTTAGAGCATGCTGGTCAGGTCAGCGTTGAACGCACTGTCATTCAGCGTACTATTGAGCTGTGTGGCTGAAGCATCAAGTGCTTTATTCGCCTGGCTCAGATCGGCCTTACTTTTGATGGCCTTAGGTGCGGTCGTACTGGCTGTGGTTGTGCCGGTCGTGCTGGTTTTTTGACTTTGGACTACCTTGTAGCCGGCAAAGCCGATAACGCCCACGACAGCGACTAGTAGTAATCCAGCGATCAAATGTGAACCGGTTTGGTTAAGTCGCTTCATTATTGGTTACCTCCGGTGGTTGTACTGTTCTCGGTAGAGTTTGCAGATTGCAACGCAACGATTATGTTTTTGATGGCTACGCGGTAATCGTGCAAAGCTGTTCGGGCGTTAGCCACGGCAGTCTTGACGGTTGCCACAGCACTGGCTGGGTCAGGAGCGGTACAGTCGATTTTCACATTTAAAGCCTTGAGAGCATCGACAGCTTGCTGAGCAGCAGTTTGCTTGGCCTGGGCGGTTGCTACCAAACTGTCGTAGTTTGGTGCGGTTAGCTTGTTGGTCGTGGCAAAACTCTGGACTTTGGTGAAGATGCCGTTAAAGACGTCTAGATGGCGCTGAGCGGCAACTCCAAAGTTACCAGTTCGAGTGTCGATAGCCCCTTGGCGATCTTCGCAGGCCTTTTCTCGTTCGGCGTGGGTGTGCTCGGTGTGTTTGGCCTCGCGTTCTTTGGTAAGCAGACTGGCGCCTTGTTCACGCAAGTCTTTAACGTGATTCTCGACTTCGACAGCTGTTTCGTTGTCTTTGGAGGTACTATCTTTTTTGGATGTGTCAGTACTCGTAGTACTGCCAGTGTTTGTAGTAGTACTGCCCGTGTTAGTAGTAGTCGTGGTGGTTTCAGCCTGACCGTGTTCCGCCCACACAGGAGCGACAGCCAGAACCAGTACACTTAAACAACTTGCTAACACTATTCCAGTTCGTAGTTTCATTTGTTGCATATATTATTCCTATTTAATAGTCCTTCTATGTTACCAAATCGCTTGTGTTTGTAAAGGCATAGGCGCGTCTGTAGAATATAGTGCATGGCAAACTTCACCTTTGACGTGGTTTCGGAATACGATAAGGCCGAGATGAACAACGTCTTTGACCAGACGCAGCGTGAGCTCGAAAACCGTTACGATTTTAAGGGCACGCCGGCCGCCGTTGAATGGCTGAACGGCGATAAAACCGGGCTAAAGATTACCGGTAACGGCGATTGGCAAATTGATGCCATACTCGACATTGTGCGCAAAAAACTGGCCGCTCGTAATCAGAGCCAAAAGGTGCTCGACACTACCAAAGAAGCTACCGAAAGTAACTTAAAAACCACCAAAGAGGTTCCGTTCAAACAAGGGCTCGATCAAGAAAAGGCCAAAAAAGTGACTGGACTGATACGCGATAAATTTCCTAAGGTCAAACCACAGATCCAGGGTGACGCTGTGCGCGTCATGAGTAACAGCAAAGACGATTTGCAGGCTGTCATGCAGCTACTGCGCGCTCAAGACTTCGACTTCCCTCTCAGCTTTACAAACTACCGCTAACTAGGTGGTTTACTAAAATAGTAGGTGTTGGCTAAGCTTTCAAGCCAGAAGTATTCATCGTACTGCTGGGCAGCGGCTTCCAGCTGTCGCCACTCGTCCGGCTCTTCTAATATGGCTCGCACCAGCTGTTCGTGGGGTCTAAACTTGGAGTTTCGCGGATCACGCGTCTCTACAAATTGCTCCAGCATTTCTTCCTTTAAAAGCAGGCGCACGCCATCGCCAACCGCAAACATGCGTGGATGCGCAATTTTGCCCGTTTTTTTCTCCAGTTCCCTGAGCGTGACGCCGTATGGGTACAACAAACTGGCACCGGTTATATTGCGCAGCATGAGTGCAATTTGATCGGGTTCTGTTTCGGAAAACTGAAACACATCTTGTCTCGAGAGGTATTTTTCGACTAGTTTTTCGCGCCGTTGCTGACGCTCGTGCCACGCAATCGTCGCGCCGACGACCGCCACCGTCACCACGCCACCGACGCTTATCGCCACGGCATGTTCACGAATCATACGGCCATGTGCTTCGGCGTTCGACTCTTTTCGCTGCGTCATAGTGTGGCAAACTATACCAACTTTATCTGTTTTTTACAACGACGAGGTATACTATCAAACATGAGCGTGAACGAGCCCGAAACACAAACAAACACCGAAGAATCCACGCCAGAAACCCAGCCAATCGATCTGTTGGCTGAAGCTACTGATGTGCTCAAACTTAACGACCACGGCAACTACACCGTACCGGCCGAAGGCTTGTACCCCCACCAGTGGCTGTGGGACAGCTGTTTTATATCTATAGGCTGGCGGCACCTGGACGTCGAGCGTGCCAAAATGGAAATTTTGAGCCTGCTCCGGGGCCAATGGAGCAATGGCATGATTCCGCACATGATTTTTAGTAATGACGGCCACTACCGTCGTGACCGTAATGTCTGGCGCAGCTGGATCAGCCCCTATTCGCCGGACAATGTCAGTACCAGCGGTATCACCCAGCCGCCGTTAATTGCCGAATCGGTCGTAAAAATTGGCGAAAAGCTCGAGATAAGCGAACGACGCAGCTGGTACAAAATGGTATATCCGGCACTCGTGTCCTACCACGAGTGGCTTTACAGAGAGCGCGACCCGCACACCGAAGGCTTGGTACTACAGATACACCCCTGGGAAACCGGCCTCGATAACACCCCGCCATGGATGGCCGAGCTGCATGACCACCTGCTACCTTGGTGGGTGCGTGGACTTGAGCGCTCGCATCTCGACGGCCTGATCGGCATGTTCCGACGCGACGTACACTACGCGCCACCAGGCCAACGCTTCTCGACTGTCGAAGTCCTGGCTCTGTACGATGCTCAACGCCGCTTGCGTCGCAAAGCCTACGACATCAACCGCATACTCGACCACTCGCTGTTTGCCATCGAGGATTTAACTTTCAACAGCATTTTGGTGCGCGCCAACGAGCATCTGACCCACATAGCCAAAACCTTGCGACAAGAGCTGCCCGAAGAATTGGTTAAATGCATGAGTAAAACACATTTAAAACTCGAGCATCTTTGGGATCCATACGCCCAAAACTACTATTCGCGCGACTTTATAACTCACCGCCTACTCAAAGAACCGTCCATCGCCACCCTGATGCCTCTCTATGCCGGCACCGTTTCGCCTGAGCGTGCCAAAGAGCTGGTTCGCTTGCTCGAAAACGAGCATATCTTTGGCCCGGCCTACCCTATCCCGACGGCACCGCTCAATTCCCCCATGTATAACCCCGATCGTTACTGGCAAGGCCCATCGTGGGTCAATACCAACTGGCTTATTATCGATGGTTTGAAACGCTATGGATTTAGTGACCACGCCGACGCCCTAACCGAAAGCACCCTGGAAATGGTTCGGCGCAGTGGCATGGCCGAGTATTTCGACCCGGCGACAGCCGAGCCGCTCGGCGCCGATAACTTCTCTTGGACGGCTGCCCTAGTTATTGACCTACTCAAGAAATAAGTTCATAATTTGCCTACTGTGTCCCTACGTGAGAAGTGGCCCGAATTTGGCCTACATTACCAAGACGTCAGCAATCTAGCGCCTGCCGATATCCTTAAATTGACCCACGATGGCAACATCCCCAACCCGCACGAACGGCTACACTATGCCAGCTGCGCCTATACTGCCTCCGTGCAAGAAGCCGACTTTCACGCGGCCGCCGACGCCGCTTTGCGTGCTGCCCGCCTGGCTATCCAAGCCGATTTACCAATAGACGTGGCGACCATGTGGTCCGATCGTACTCGCGACGCCCAGGTTGCGTTTTCGCTGACCGGGTTTGCTATTGCCGAGATCGAAGACGAGGCCCAAGAAGCATAGAGCCGGGTGCTACTTTTGGGCTTTAGCGTGTATGTAGCCTAAGCCTTGGGCGACTGGCACGGCCCAGCAAATGAGCGTGAAATATACCGGATACAGCAGCAGCTGGTACGATATTTTGCCAACTGCGAAACAGGCCAATAGCGATGACAACCCCAGCATCAACCAGGTAAAGACGGTTTCACTACTCGGCATCTGGTAAGCCTTGTAAATTGTCAGCGCCCCACCGGCCAAATCGGCCAGTATAACGCCCCAGAGAGCGATAAGC
This sequence comes from Saccharimonadales bacterium (SeqCode), assembly GCA_041649215.1. Lineage (GTDB taxonomy): Bacteria > Patescibacteriota > Saccharimonadia > Saccharimonadales > UBA4665 > JBAZNN01. The sequence continues at coordinate 205,575 of JBAZNN010000001.1, read as the reverse complement.
GGTGAATGCGCCGCGAACGCTAGCCCGACGCCGGCCGTGGCCACCGCCAGCGCGACCTTGTCGTTCCATCGCCAGCCGCCAATGCCGTATTTGAATGACAGGCCATAGATGATCAAATTGCCAGTGGCCTCCAAGCCTACGAACAAAAGCGACCAATGTGCCCCTAATTTCAACTGAGACACGAAGGCGACTATGCCCAATATGCTCCAGATGAGCCAGGTCATACGTACCGGTTTGGTAGTGCCTTTCAATATGTCGATCAAATAGAAAGGCGCGCCAACCAGCACGATTAACCCCGAAGCGACCGCGAACCACACTTGCATCAATCGTCCAACGTCGGCCTGTCAAGCAATAACGGCTCGACGCTAGGCGCTACCGAAGTTATTTTGACGATATCTTTGTCTATTTTGCCAAGCTCCTTGTAGGTCGTGTTGAAATGGCCGACTGTCGTGCCAAGACTACTGCCCAGCTTTTGCATGTAGGTATTGTGGGCTATCAGATGTCTGCCGAGCTGCTCGATGTTCTGGCGGATTTTTTCGGTGTCTTTGTGGATTTCTATGCTGCGCAAACCCTGCATAATGGTCTGTAGCATGGCACTCAGCGTACTGGGACCCACAATGGTTACTTTCTTTTCGGAGGCGTACTGTATAAGGTTGCGGCCGCTGACGTTGCCCAGGCCGACTTTGTTAGCCAACAGGTCGTAATAAATCGCCTCGCTCGGGATGAACATCAGCGCTTGGTCCAGCGTGCCCTTGCCTGGCAGGATATATTTGCTGGTTTCGTCTATGCGGCGCTTCAAGTCTTCCTTGAACGCTTTGGCCAGCAGCGGACGCTCAGTTTCCTCAGCTTCTAGCAAACGGCTGTAGTTTTCGAGGCTAAACTTGCTGTCAACCGGCAACACTTTGTCGTCCAATATGATTGCGGCGTCGACTATCATACCCTCGGCCACCTTGTACTGCAGCTGGTAAGCGCCCGGTGGCAAGGTGTTTTTGAGTATTTGCTCCAGGTAAAACTCGCCCAAAACACCGCGCTGTTTGGGGTTTTGCAGCACATTTTGCAAAGTTTTTAGTTCCGAGGCTATATCGCCCACGTTCTTATTGGTGCGCTCAATTTCCGTAAGTTGCTTGGTGATCTCCTGGATAGTCTTGATGCTTTGTGTATGCTGAGCGGCCATCTGTTTGTGGCTATTGCCTAGCTGTTCGCTCAGTTGCGACTGCAAACCATCTTTGAGCTTGGTTATGTCTTGGCTAAGTGTCTTTAGATCTTCTTTGAGCAGCAAGGCGTTGCCAGTATCTTGCACTGGTTTTTGACCGCGCAGCACTAAACCGAGCAAAACGAGCACCAAAACCCCTAGAACTATCACCGCTACAATCATAAGGATATTGTAACACTTTACCGGCAAGTTCCGAGCCAGATTGCCTGCCAGAGTGACGCCCCACATTGACCTCAGTAGGCATAAGCGTCATAGTGGAACACATGGAAAACACCTCACTCGCCGAGCTTATAAACTTAACTGGCAAAACGGTGCTTGTCACCGGAGGCGCTATGGGCATCGGCCGAAGTATCGCCTTTCGTTTGCACGAAGCTGGCGCCAACGTCGTTTTGGCCGATTTGGACGAATCGGCCGCTCACAAAACCGCCGACGAACTCAGCCAACACCGCCCTGACAGTGTTTATGTGGTGCCGTGTGATGTGTCAAAGCGCGAGGACGCCGAACGTGCCGTCAAAACCGCCGCCACGCAATTTGGCTCGCTCGACATTCTAGTCAATAACGCCGGCATATTCCCGTTTGCGGCTCTTGCCGATCTTACCGACGAGCTGTTTGATAAAGTTATCGCCACCAATCTGCGCAGCGTATACTTATTTACTAAACTCGCCAGCGAGCAGATGATAGCCCAGGGCAAAGGCGGCAAGATTATCAACGTCGCCTCGGTCGACGCGTTGCACCCCTCTATGGCCGGCCTGGCTGCCTACGATGCCAGCAAACACGGCGTCTGGGGCTTTACCAAGAACACAGCCCTGGAACTGGCCGCGCACGACATAACTGTAAATGCCATTGCACCCGGCGGCGTAGCCACGCCTGGCGTTGCCAAAATGACTGGCGGTGACCTAGACCAAGTCAAAGCTCAAAGCAGCAACGTACCAATGAAACGCATGGGCGACCCGGACGAAATGGGGCGCGTCGCCCTCTTTTTGGCTTCCGATCTTTCTAGCTACATGACAGGCAGCATAGTCGTGGCCGACGGCGGCATGTTACTAGGTTAGAAACTTAAGCGAAGCGTGAAACTACAAATATAAAAGCGGCACCGAGCACAGTCAGCGCAATCGTGGAATACGACGAGTGTTTGCTGTGAGCTTCGGGCAAGATTTCGCTGGCGCCGATGTACAGCAAAAAGCCGGCAAAAAAGCCTAGGTACAAAACAAGTGCGCCATCTGATACATGGAACAATAGCGTGCTAAGCGCGCCGAGCACCGGAGCGATAGCATCGAGCAGCAAGAACATGAATGCCCGACGAGTGTGGTTTTTGTGCACCAACATCATATTTACGGTGTTTAGACCATCGGTAAAATCGTGGGCGATGACGGCTATGGCTACGGCGATTCCGACCGTACTCCCGGCCTGAAAGCCCAGGCCAATCCCAACACCGTCCAAAAAACTGTGACCCGAAAGCGCCAAGGCACTGGCTATGCCAACGTGCGGGTGCTGGTGTACTTCGTACTCCGCCTCTTGGGTGTGGTGTATGAGGATGCTCTTTTCGATAACATGGAACAGCAAAAACCCACAGACCAGGGCTATCATCCCGCCTGTAGCCGAACGATTTTGCTGACGCAGTAAGCTGAATATCTCAGGTAGTAGCTCAAACGCCACCACACCCAGCAGCACCCCGGCGGTATAGCCGAGGAAGCGGTGCATACGGTCTCGATTCTTTAGCCCAATCAGGCCGCCGAGAAGCGTAGAGATAAATGTTGATGCCGAAAAAAGTATAGGTAACATATATGGTTTTTCTGAGTAGCTGTTTATATTGTGCCTGAACACACGCCCTTTTGGCAAAGACAAACAAAAAGACAGTCGTTTGACGGACTGCCTTTTTGCGTAATTTTCACCATTGCTGGTTCAATTACTAGCCACCTCACAGTGGCTACTTGGAACTATAGGCTCCTGCCAAATAGTTGTCAATACACATTTTATATTTTCTAAATGCTTACGCTTCGCTTCTGTGGATAACTAAACCCAGCTATCTGGTACGTACTTCAGACTTTCCACTTCAGCCGCCCAGTTCTTCATCTCTGTTTCGGTACTTTGCTCGTACAGCTCCCAGCCGTGCGCGTCCAGGTGCATAAACGCCAGACCGGACACAATCTCGGCCACATCCGGGTAGTCGCCGTCCGGATCGATTTCTGTCTTATAATCCTCGAGTAACATCGCCAGCGTCGGCCGACTAGCATAATAATCTCCGCTGTCACCCATATACTTGGCGCCCAACATGTCTAGTTCTTGCGTCGGATCGTCGTAATAGTTTTCGGGTATTTTGAGGCGTGGCGGAAACGGTGCGATTGCCTGTTGCACCTGCAGCGCAAAGTGCATAGCCCGGTAGGCTACGGCTTCAGCGGCTACGTCCTTTATGCCCCCGCAAGCCACGAGCGCCACGTGGTCGGTAATATCGCGCAGGTTCACATATGGCGATTCGTTCTTCGCAGCTACAAACGATCCATACTTTTCGAGTACGTCGTTCAAGGCTTGCGGTAACTCCTCGCAGAAATATTCGGCCAGTTTTTCGAGCTCTTGGTACGGTGTAAAATCGCCGTCGGGCAATGATTCCATGAGCATATCATATACTCATATCCGGTAATTACAATCATAAAAGGCCCGGTAGTGTCGGGCCCTTTCACGGAAGATCAACTTCCACTGATATTTTACCGCTTGTGCTTGGTAGGCGCAAGCTGCTTGCTGGTTTCTAGTGGCCTACATATCAAGCCTTTATTTTGCTCATGGTTTTGTGAACTATTTAACAGCGCGGCCACGAATATCGGCCTAAACTAGCTGCACTAAGAGGAGGGACTAACATGCCAAAAGTACGAACGATTGATTGGACCAAAGTAGCCGAAACCGAACGCCAAGCTTTAGACAAAGCCGCCTCGGAGCAAAACGACCTCGTCGGGTTGTCGTAGACATCGCTACCCGCCAGAAAGCTACCAAGCAGCTCGCAGTTGCTTGGTAGCTTTTTTAGATTTCTGCTTACTTTTTCTTTGCCGCGACGGTAGCCATGTTGTAGTGCGGTTTTGGTAGGCTGGTTGTCTGAGTCAATATAGTCCCCAGGCCAAACCAGAGTGCCAACATAGACGTAATCACGCCTAAGAACGGTACGAGATACAAAAGCAACAGAACGACACCGCCTAGTAACATCGTCCAAATCGCGTTACTAGAATTATGACGTAGCAAGAGCCGACCCAGCAGATAAGCGGCAAATGGGCCGCTAAGCAGTACGATCACTAACCACGCCAGACCGGCAAAGAATGCCAGCGGTATGCCAACAACGGTAAATAGCAGCGCCACCAACAACACTGGGACAATTATGCTAGCTACGAAACCGACGAAAAATGTCTTTAGCAGATTCCCACGTGCTGATTCGGCAGCCGCGTGAAACGCTCTCGGCACGATAAGCACCAGCGTCAGCGCTATTAACAGGAAGCTAACAAACATGTAAAGCGCCATCACCAAGCTCAGGCCAAATACGGCGCCAGCCCTGGCCGGCTTAGCTTTGGGTGTACTGTGGCTAATCGTTCCACCCACGACGGCACCCTGGCTGCGGGTCAGACTATTTTCGCTGGTGTAGTGCACATTGCCAGCTACGCGCGCGCCGGCGCCAAGCGTCAATGTGCCCACTTGGGCGTTGATGTCACGTCCCACCGTGTTATTAACAGCTACGGAACCTGTGGCAAAAGCCACGTCGCGGCCGACAGTGCCATTTAGCGTGGCGGTTTGTGCCGCCGTGCTCAAGTCGCCGGCAATCTTGCCCCGTGAGTCCAGTGTCAGGGTTTGGCCACCCACCGAAGCGTTGCCAGTCACCTGCCCGCTAATTATCACGTCTTGCCCGGCCAGACGTACATCACCATTTACGGTGCCGCTGACCGATAAGCTTTGCCCGGCACAAATCAAATCACCATTTACGGTGCCAGAAACCGTTATGTTTTGACCAGCACAAAAAACATCGCCGTTGACGGTTCCGGCGATATCGAGCGTGCGACCAGACACAAACAGCGTGCGGTTAAGTGTTTCGCTTTGCGCCACCGTTACATTCGTACCGGTGCGAAAGCTCTGGGCGTGTACTAGTGCCGCGCTAGCCAGAAACGGCAGCGCCAGCAGCAGCCCCATTAATAGATATTTGAGTCGCTTCATACATGCCTCCTCTAGCTTGTTTATGTTTTTATCGTACTTATTTTACCCCGGGCGTGCAACGACATGCGTCACAATCAAAAAAAAGCACAGCCGGGTTAAGGGCTGTGCTTGTACAAAGCGGAAGTCTCGAAAGTTTTAGTTTGTCTCTGTTTACGGTCTAGACCCAGGGCAAAATGTGCCGCTAACTAGGGTAATTAGACGCTCGCATAAGATACGCGAGAAGACGAATAGTAACTATTTTGTAACAATTTGTGTTAAAAAGAGAATTCGTTTGTAGCTCCATACTATCACACTTTTTTCATTTTGTCAATAGCTATTTGTTATACGGTGGGGGCACTAAGCTAAACATACGGCATCCCAAACCACAAAGAGACACGCATTAAAGTCATCAAAACCTCAAACAAACAATATGTTTCGCTGATGGCAAGCGTATAATATTGCTACTATGCTGGTGTATTTTGATGAGTCATACAATGACCGCTATATGCTTTATGGGGCTTTGTTTAACCCACATTCTAAGCAGTTGCATGCAAAGCTAACGGAGATCAAGGACAAACACAAATACTACAAACACGATGGGACTTATAAAGAGCTAAAGTACACTACTACTACGACCCCAAAAAGCCTTGCGGTTGCAAAAGATGCAACCAACGCGTTTGTACAAAGTACTAGCTGGTTCAGAGCAATTGTTATCGATTTACAAGGATTTAACTACGATGGCTTTGGTAAGTTTAATGAACCCTTGGCTATAAAACAGGCTCGAGCATATAAGAAATTTGCAGAGCTACTAATAAAAGGTAATACGAAATATATACAAAATGGCGTTCTCCTATGTGATGGCCTCACGCATTGCAAGGGAGATTTGTTCATAGAGAAGATGAAAGAGTTGTTCTGCCCATCCCCCTTTAAAGATATACGAGAAGTTGACTCTCATTTGCATGAGGTACAGTTAATGCAAATAAATGACATTCTGTTGGGCTCGATTCTTAATGAGCTAGCAGCATCCACTCACAAACAAAAATCTGAGCTCAAGAATCATATAAAGAAAGTGCTTAAGATACCGTCATTAGATATAAAATACTGGGATTCAATGAAGCGTGGTAAGGCCGATGAGCTGCATCCAAAGTATCAAGTTTGGATATTTAAACCGGGTATCGCACATAAAAAATAGCCCGGGAGATGTAGCGCTAAGCGATTGTCAACCTAGATTGAAATCTGACGCTACTTCCTGAGCTACCCAGTATAGTACTCTTTAAAACACGGCATGTCAACACTTTATCCACAGATTGTCAAACACAATCATACGTTGCATGATACTGCTTAAATATCGAAAAGCGGTAGTGGAATCAGCTTCGGCAGCTCATCTTCTTGGGTTTGCTCTTCCATGTTCTGATCAGTCTGAATTAGCGGTAAATCCTGAACTGCTTCTAGATCTGGAGACACCGTGCTTTGCAGCATGTTGATTGCGGCCAGACCCATGTAATAGCCAAGATTAACCGGTACCGCATTGCCTATTTGCTTGTATTGAGCCGATGTTGAACCAGAAAAATTCCATTCATCTGGGAAAGTTTGTAATCGGGCATATTCGCGAACGTTTAAGGGGCGGGTTTCCTCTGGGTGGCAACGCTCGGTCTGTTTTTGTGCAGGGTTACAGGTAAGTGTAAGGCTCGGCTCGTCCCATGACAGCCGTCTGGCCATACCCGTTTTTCCACCGGTGTGAAAGTAGCTTGCTTGCATATATGTACGTTGTAGCTCGTCTGGCAAGTCGCGCCAGTAGCCACCCTCGGGGATTCTCTGCATTACTTTATGTTTGGTCTCGGAATATTGCTGGCCTTCACTTTGTGGTTTATCGCCAATCGCCTCACGTAGAGATATAGTGTAATCCCGTTCTTTTGGAAACAATATTGGCGTATCTAGATCGCTACGCACACCGATTATCACTAATCGCTCTCTCTTTTGCGGAACATCAAGATACTGTGAACGCATGACTTTATACGCCACGCGGTAGCCTAACTGTTGCAGTGTACTTAACATTATTTCCAGCGTACGGCCACCCTCATGTGTCAAAAGACCACGAACGTTTTCACCGATTGCGATCTTGGCATTAGTTTCCTTAACAGCACGTGCAAATTCATGAAAAAGTGTACCCCGTGTATCGGCAAAACCACGACGTTTGCCTGCATAGCTAAATGCCTGGCATGGAAAGCCACCTTCCACCACATCCACTTTGTCTTTCCACGGAGTAAAATCGACCCGGTGCACATCATCGCTATTCACATTCCACTCCGGGCGGTTTGCACGTAACGTCGCCACTGCGTGCTTGTCAAACTCGTTTAGTAAGATATGTTTCAGCCCGGCATTTTCAAGACCGAGCGCAGTACCCCCCGCACCAGCAAATAGATCTATAGAGGTAAATTTGGTCTGTTTCTTGCTTTTCAGTATACGAAAGTTGTTAGTGGTGCTGGAGCCACCTGAAACCTTCTCGTGCAGGCGTTTAATCTCATCTAGACTGAATACTCTGTAGTTGTGCTCTGACCTTGCTGACTTTATTAGCCCTTTCTTTTCCCACCTACGGATAGTGTCCGCGGACACATTTAGCTTTTCTGCTGCCTCCGAAATAGAAAGTAAACTGCTCATGCTTAACAGTATTACAGTAACCTTTGCATAATGCAAGGGTTATTTTTTGATGTATGCTTTTTCAAAAAGTTGATCAAACTCAGTACTACTAGTAAGTTTCTCGTCACGCACGCCTAAGATCTCTTCTAATACCTTTGGGAGTGCGTTATATAGCTGGTCAAGAGCATCTTTGTGCCCCGTTGCCAAAGAGTAGAACGATCTGCCATCTATGCGAAGAAGGTTTTCGCGGGTCTGTCGTCTTACTTTGCGCTCGGATGGAGTAAATGGCAGGCAGTATGGTTTTGGGTTCTTCGGAACTACGTCGACAACATACGCAGTATAGCCAGTTTTGCCATAGTCAATCCAGCTAGCCAGCTTGTCATAGACGGCGAGCTGGGCGCCAGAATTCATAGTATTATACTTGTTCTTTACTTCAGCTATGACTTTCTTTCTAGCACTCATCACATCGTAGCTTCCACCGTCACCAGCGTCTTCCCAACCTGGCACAGCACCCAAAATGTGTTGATGAAAATCACCTACTGCATTTTGGAATGATTTCTGAATCTGCCTAGACTTTTCTTGTACCATCCACTCCGAAAGAGTGATGTTCTGCCGCGCGGAATCTATCAAGGCCGAGAAAGGATCGATAACATTTACGTATGGGTTCTTTTCCACTTTTGCTTCGCCTTTAAGCGCAGCATCAACTAGCTCTTTTGTGAATTCATACAGTTTTTCATCAGTAATAAAAGGTAGAAGCGCCATGAGGAAAGAATAGCACTTTTACATACTCCTACGCTAGATTAGCTTCGGAAGCACAGGTCTGTTTTGTAACGTTGGAGGTTAGGCTCGGGGGAAGGCTTGGAGAAGGCTGACGCGGTTGCCTTCGGTGTCGCGGAACGACACGTACAGGCCAATGCCGGGGATCTCTACCGGCTCGCCCAACAGTTCGCCACCAGCGGCTTTGACATCCGCCATGGCTTTAGTAACATCATCTACGCTAATAACAACCGATGGCTCTGGAGACTGTGGCGCATCGCTGAGTGGGTACAGGCCGCCGTTGATATGGCCGGGGGTTTTTACCATGCGGTTTTCGTCGGTTTCAGCGGTGCCAGCCGTGATGTAGCCGCCCATTTGCTCGCCCAAGTTTGCCATATCCCAGCCAAACGCAGTTTGATAAAAATTTGCCACCCGCGCGGCGTCTTTATACGGCATCTCGAAGTGTACTACTGGATTTTTGCTCATAACATAACCCTCCCTCTTAGTACTTATATTTTAGCACTTCTTCATGCCACTTCACTACTTAAGAGGCTACGGATAGGGGGGTGTTTTGGAGTGAAATAGTGATTGACGGATGGCGAAGCTAAGCATAAGCTTATAACAACAATAAGGAGAGGATCTGGTATGAAAACTTCTGTACGAAACAACGAGCGCGGCTTTGGGGTCGTGCCAATATTAGTCATCTTGGCAGTACTGGCCGTAGTAGGCGGCGCTGGCTGGTATGTTATGAACAAAAACAAATCGACGACTACTAGTAGCACCAACAAAGCGGTAACGAACGCTGTAAAAGATGAGTGCAACAAACTATACAATGACAAAGATCTCTGTAAGTTTGCCTCTAACTTCACTCTAGAGGGCGTTTCATACAAAGCGGTCTTTAGCACCAGCCAGGGTACGGCCGGCAGTAGTAGTACCACGACGCTTTTGGCCGACGGTAAGGGCGGTACCCACATGATTACAGCGAGCGCCGGTGCCCAAACAGAGTTCATCGTTTTAGGCGGTGCTTCTTATATGAAGAACGCCGACAGCGGTGTCTGGCTGAAATTTGGTTCTAGCAGCCAAGCAGCTACCAAGCCAACCAACCCGACCAGCGACATCAAGTTTGAAACCAAACTGACAGCCGGCGAGACTCAACCTGCAACCACTTACAAAAAAATCGGCAAAGAAGCTTGCGGCAGCCTAACCTGCTTCAAATACACCGTGGTCGAATCGGCGCAGGCTGGCACCAGCAGCATCTGGTTCGATACCAAAGACTATCGATTGCAACGCATGAGCAGCACTGACACCAACGGCACAACTTCGGACGCGACATTTACCTACCAAGCCGTGAACATCACCACCCCATCACCTGTTCAAGACTTCTCCTCCGCTAGCGGCTTGCCCGCCGGCCAGTAGCCCACTCTTAATTAAACTAGTGGCACAAAGGCAAAGCCGGGGTGGGTCTGGATATCTAGATGACCCGCCTCGTCTTTGCTGATAACCAGAATGTCGCTGCGCACTGGGATAACCATCTGGCCGCCGGGGGCGAGCTGTTCAACCAAGGCAGTCGGTAACTCACTGGCTGCGGCACTCACCAGTATGCGGTCGTAGGGCGCCGCGGCCGGATAGCCAAGCGTCTTGCCGGCCTCATGAAAGGTTACATTGCGCACCCCTGCCCACTGGCAATTATCGCGTCCAAACTCGACCAACTCCGGCACGATTTCGACAGCTACAACATCACCCTTTGAGCCTGTCAGGTGTGCGAGTAATGCGGTTGTCCAGCCAGAGCCCGAGCCAACATCCAAAATATGCTGACCAGGATCGACCTCTAACCATTCCAGCATGCGCTCGACCGTCGACGGCTGGCTATTGGTCTGGCCAAACCCTATCGGCAGCGGCACATCCCATGTGGCCTGGCCAACTACGATATCTGGCAAGAACTCTCGCCGGGGTGTCGCCCGAAATGCTTCCGTGATCGCATTGCCCATAGGCTTTACCTCACTTACTTATAAGATGCGTTAGGACAATCCGGCCGCGTTGCTGCGTTTGGGTGGTAATGGGTTGCTCGTACGTTTCGCCGGGAAGTATAAAGGCCTCTGGGGCACTATCTAAGTGCGGCACGGCCTTGGTTTTTGGGTCATCACCGTGCAGGAGGTACACTTCGCCGCCAGAATTGTTCGGACAACATATGGCAAAGATGATCGTGTGCACGTCGCCAGAATAATCGGCAAACCGCGCAAAGTGGCCGGGGCCAATTATGCCCAACACGGCATTGGTGTTCGATTCGTCTCCGTCAGATATAAACCCATACTCTATACTCATACTTCGAGTATAGTCCTGTTAGAATGGCTTGAAAATCGGTTACGTTTTGCCCGGCACTTAAGCCGCGAAGAGTATGTACGTTTCGTCACGTTCGACGATTCTGATTGCACCGCTGTCTGCTAGTGCTAAAAGACCGAGGGCTGCCGAGGTACGTGGCTGCTCACCTGTTTCGTCGGCCAGCGTTTGCATGTCGCTTAATATGGTGGCCAGCCGTTCACCGTACGTAACCGGTAAAACAGCACGAGCAAACGACTCCCAATCTCTACTCGGGTCTCGGGCTACCAGCACCAATTCCTTACCTGTTGTCATGCAGAGAGGGTACCATCTTTTACACTCCTTAGCTACTAAATATGCGTGTTTTTATAAATGCTAGGTCTTTTAGGCTTCGCGGTGACGGCGTTCTTGCAACGATGCTACAACCGACGAACCGATAAAACCTATACCAACAACACCGGCAAACACGTCGGGAACGTTCCAAAAAATACTCAGGAGCAATACGCAGGCTAGTACGAATATGGTGTAGTGAGCACCGTGGTCGAGGTATATGTAGTTTTTGAGCGTGTCGCGGCGCACCATAAAGACAGTAATCGAACGCACCCACAGCGCGCCAACACCTAGACCGGCGGCAATCAGCACCACTTTGCTAGTAATGGCAAAGGCACCAAGCACGCCATCGAACGAGAAGCTAGCATCGAGCACTTCCAGATATATAAACGTCCAAAATGCCGCCATGCCGGTGCGTGGTTTGCTTTGATTTTGGACAGCTTCTTGAGTCGAACCAAACAGGTTGCTAATCATTTCGATAAAGATGTGCGTCAATATGCCTAACATCCCGGCCACAAGCACCGTTCTAGAATTGTGATTCCCGGGCAACGCCGCTATCAGACCGACTACTGCCGCGCTAACGACTGTTGGCACCCATATTTTAGAGATTCGCTGCAGCGGCCGCTCAATGTAGTGCAACCAGATCGCTTCGCGCTGTTTATCCATAAAAAATTCAAGCGATAACATTAGCAAAAATGCCCCGCCGAAGGCCGCGATGCTGGGGTGCGCCAGCTCAAGATGGTGAGCATATTCGTGCGGATGATGCAACGCCAGATCGACCACATTTGCCCACGACAGATGCGCCGTAATGGCAACCAGCAAAATCGGAAATATGATACGCATGCCAAACACGGCAATAATCATGCCAAAGGTCAAAAAGACCATCTGCCAACCGCGCGAAAGTTTGCTGAGAGTTTTGGCGTTGACGATGGCATTATCGAAACTAAAGGCCACTTCGACTGCAATCAGGATAAGAGTGATCAGCGCCGCACCAGTACCCAGGCCAAACAAAACGGCCAGCAATGTACCTATGGTCAGTAGACCGGAAACGCCAAAAATACGAAATGGTGAGTGGGAATGGAGTAGTTTTAGTTTTGCCACGTACTGCTAGTATACGTGGCTGGCTGGATCGAATCTAGGCTTTGGCGCGTTTTCGTTTGTTGGGGTCGAGTTCTTTTTTGCGGAGGCGCAAGTTCTTAGGAGTGACTTCGAGCAATTCGTCGTTTTCGATAAAGTCGAGGCATTGTTCGAGGCTAAAGATGACCGGTGGCACCAGCTGTACGACACCGTCGGACGAGCTTGAGCGCATGTTGGTCAGGTGCTTGGCCTTGCAAACGTTGATTTCCATATCTTCACTACGGGTGTTGAGGCCGATAATCTGTCCGGCATAAACCTTTTCGGCTGGACCGACAAAGGTCGTACCGCGAGCTTCGGCGTTTTGCAGGGCATAGGGCGTCGTAACACCTTGTTCAAAACTAATCAGCACGCCGCTGCGGAGCTGCTGCAGTGCGGCACCTTGCGGCTGAAAACCAGTCACCAGGCTATTCATAACTATCGTGCCTTTGGTGTTGGTCAGTAGTACGTTACGCATACCGAGCAAGGCGCGAGTGGGCATTTCATAAATCAGTTTGGTAACTCCCTTGGGACTGGCAAACTGCTCTTTAAGCGTGGCTCGGCGCTGGCCAAGCTCCATCTGCACGGTTCCAACGTGTTCGGCTGGAACTTCGATGATAACTTCTTCGACCGGCTCAACTACTGCTCCGTTTTCTTCGTGCGTCACCACCTGTGGGCGGCCGACTTCAAATTCGTAGCCTTCGCGGCGCATGGTTTCGATAAGCACGCCGAGGTGCAGTTCGCCGCGGCCAGCCACCGTAAAGCCGATGCCGTCGTCGGCTACCTGCAGCCCCACGTTTATTTCGAGTTCTTTTTGCAAGCGTTCGCTGATTTGGCGTGAGGTGTTAAACTCGCCTTCTTGGCCTTTGAACGGGCTGGTGTTTGGCCCTAGGTAAATGCGTAGTGTCGGCGCTTCGACTTCGATAACCGGCAAGGCTTCGGGCTGCTCGGCGTCGGCTATGGTTTCACCGATTTTGGCATTGGCAATGCCCGTCAGCTGTACGATGTCGCCGGCCACACCACCTGGTACTTCAAATTTGGTGACACCCTGACTCATAAACACCAGTTCGACTTTGGCTTTTTGCAGACTGCCGTCCTTTTTGCAGAGCACGACTTGGTCGCCCGGGTTTACTTTGCCGCGGGTTATACGGCCGATGGCGTATTTGCCCTTGTAGGTGTCCCACGCCAGTGCCGTTACGAGCATTTGGAAGGGCTTGTCGAGCTCAATGCTAGGGGCTGGGATCTTTTCTATAACGGCGTCAAAGATAGGGTTCAGGTCGGCATCAGACGTCGGGTCGGTTGGCACGGTCGTCCAAGATTTGCCCTCGCGACCAATGGCGTAATACACCGGATAATGCAGCTGGTCTTCGTGTACGGCTAGTTCCAAAAACAGATCGGCCAATTCGTCTTCGACTTCTTTGATACGACTGCCTGGCTTATCGATTTTGTTGATGATAACGATCGGTTTTAGCTCGGCCTCTAGCGCTTTTTCGAGCACGAATTTGGTCTGGGGCATGGGGCCTTCTTGCGCGTCGACAATCAGCAAGCAGCCATCGGCCATGTTTAGCGTACGTTCTACCTCGCCCGAAAAGTCGGCGTGTCCGGGCGTATCGATGATGTTTATGCGGTAATCGCCGTGCTGTACGGCGGTGATTTTGGCGGTGATGGTAATACCACGCTCTTTTTCTTGGTCACCACTGTCCATGATAAGATCCTGACCCATTTCGGCCTGGTTGTCGCGAAAAGTGTGCGACTGTTTGAGCAAGCCATCAACCAGCGTAGTTTTGCCGTGGTCAACGTGAGCAATAATGGCAATGTTACGGATTTTGGTGGGGTCTTGTAGGTTACTCATGACATAAAAAAGACGCTTCTTAGCAGCGCCAAGCTTTCTTATCTGTAATTATACCATAAGCTCCTCTGTTAGAGCAACTGTCGTACAATAGATGTATGGAAGATTATCGACCGTTAGCCGAACAGATGCGCCCAGAAACCCTGGACGACGTGCTAGGGCAAGAGCATTTGGTGGCCACCGGCAAGATTATCCACGAGATTATTGCCAGCAAGCAGCCGACCAGCCTAATACTCTGGGGACCACCTGGATCTGGCAAAACCACACTGGCGCGGATAATCGCCCGCGAGACTGGCGCCGAGTTCGTGGAGCTATCTGCTGTAACATCTGGCAAAGCCGATGTCGTAAAGGTCATCGAGCGAGCCGAGCAAAACCGACGGCTTGGCATGACGACTATTTTGTTCGTCGATGAGATTCACCGTTTTAACAAAGCCCAGCAAGATGCCTTTTTGCCCCATGTCGAAGCCGGCACCATCGTGCTGTTTGGCGCCACCACCGAAAACCCCAGCTTTGAGGTCATTAATCCGCTACTTTCCCGCTCCCGCGTGCTGGTACTCGAGCCGCTTGACAAAGCTTCTATTACCACCGTTGTCAAGCGAGCCGCCAAAACCTTAAAACTTAGCGCCAAAAGGTTGCCCGCCAAAAGCATCGACCTGCTGGCCGAGCTAAGCGGCGGTGATGCCCGGGTAGCGCTTGGCAATTTAGAGCTTGCCAAACAATTATCTGCTGGCAAAACCATTACGCCAACAATAGTAGAAACGGCCGCTCAGACCAAACTGCCCGGCTACGACAAAAAAGGCGAAAGCCACTACAACATCATTAGCGCGTTCATAAAAAGCATGCGCGGCAGTGACGCCAACGCTACGTTGTACTACTTGGCTCGTATGCTGCAAGCTGGCGAAGACCCAAAGTTTGTGGCTAGACGGATGGTTATATTCGCGTCGGAAGACATTGGTCTGGTCGCCCCGGCCGCGCTAAATTTGGCCGTTTCGACTTTTCAAGCCGTGGAACGCATCGGCATGCCGGAGTGTCAGTACAATCTGTTTCACTGCGCCGCCGTGCTAGCCAAAGCCAAAAAATCGCGCGAGGTGGCCGACGCCATGAGTGGTGCCCTAGCGGCCGCGCGCGAGCACCCCGATCTGCCAGTGCCGTTGCAGCTACGTAATGCCCCCACCAAACTCATGAAAGATCTCGGCTATAACAAAGATTACAAATGGCAAGCCGGCTTCAAGCACGCCGCCGGCTTTCTACCCGACGAACTGAAAGACCTCAATCTGTTTTAATTGCCATACTAATAATTTTAAGCATATACTGATTGGTAATGGACACCATGCCTTTGGTACTCAATAAACTGAGTAAACGTTATCCTGGCGCCGACACTTTGGCGCTCGATGACGTTTCGCTGAGCGTAAACACTGGTGAGGTCTACGGCTTTTTGGGCGCCAACGGCGCCGGCAAATCCACCACCATCCGGTTGCTGTTGAATTTTTTGCAGCCGACTAGCGGCTCGGCAACCATAATGGGGCTCGACATCGTCAAGAGCTCGGTAGATGTTAAGCGACATGTCGGCTACCTTTCGGGAGACGTGGCGCTGTATCCGAAAGTGACCGGACAGGAACTGCTTGATTACTTGCTGGCGTTGCAAGGCGGAGCCGATAAAAAATACCTGGGTGAGCTTACAAAACGGTTTGAAGCCGAACTAGATAAGCCGATAGGGGCTCTGAGCAAAGGCAACCGCCAAAAGATCGGCGTTATCCAGGCGCTGATGCATCAACCAGATGTGCTGATACTCGATGAGCCAACCAGTGGGCTTGATCCACTCATGCAAGAAGTCTTTTACGAAGCCCTCCGCGAAGCCAAAAATAAGGGTGTGGCAGTACTAATGAGTAGTCATAATTTAGATGAGGCACAGCGAGTTTGTGACCGCGTGGGGATCATCAAGCACGGCAAGCTAATTCGTGAACAAGCAATTGGTGGCGACGCCAGCCTAAGCGCCCCGATGTTCAGAGTTAGTTTTCGAACTCATGATGCTTTAGTGGCAGCCAAGCGCGAGCCAGCGCTGCGCCTGCAAAAACAAGTTGATAGCAATACGCTAACTATGCAGCCAAAAGGCACCATTGCCGAGGCTTTAGCTGCCTTGTCGAAATACGACATAGTAAGCTTATTTAGCGAACAGACGACACTAGAAGACGAGTTTATCGAGTTCTACGGAGGCAAATCGTTATGATGCAAACCATCCGCTGGGAGCTTCGGCAACGTCGTTGGACCATTTTATGGTGGGTGATCGGTAGTATCGTAATGACCGTTGTTATCTTGGCGCTGTACCCTTCCATCCGCGATCAGGCAAACCAACTAAATAAGGTTATCAATACGCTGCCTCAGGGCTTGCGTGAGCTTAAAACCGGCGGTGCCAACACCGTGGATGTAGCGGATCCGATATCGTTTCTAAACTCTCAGTTGTTCTATGCGACGCTGCCGATATTATGGATCATTTTAGCCATAACTCGTGGCGGTAGTGTGCTGGGTCGCGACGAACAGAGTCACACCTTGGAGCTACTACTAGCCCGACCGATCAGCCGTAGTCGGCTGCTGCTGGCCAAAGGGATAAGTCTGGGTTTGGAATTTATCATTGTGAGTGGTGTTACATTACTGGTGATTTTGGTCATGGCTCCCGTGTTCGACATACACGTATCGTCTGAGAGACTTTGGCTGACGAGCGCCTACACCGCCGCCTTTTCGCTTAGCTTCGGATTGATTGCCTTTACCCTCCAGGCCGCTAGCAGGTTAACACGCCGCAGTGCGGCAACAGTGGCAGTATTTGTAGGGTTTGGCGGCTATCTGATTGCCAGCCTCAGCGGCCTCACTAATTGGTTAAAAGTCCCTGCAAAATTCGCTCCCTACCACTACTTTGCACCAGACAAGATCTTGCATGGTCAATCCGTTAGCGGTCTGAATTTATATTTGGCGGGTGTGTTGATCTTTACAATTGTGCTGTCATACATCGGCTTTCGACGCCGCGATATAGAGTAATTACTTTTTGGCGATTTGTTCCCACGGCAGATCCGGCTTGCCGAAGTGACCGTAAGCCGCAGTTTGCAGGTAGATTGGCCGTTTCAGGTTTAGCTGTTCGATGATGTTTTTGACTGATGGAACTAGTAGTTTTCGGGCGTATGCCAAAATCTTCTCATCTGATTTTTTGCCCGTACCAAAGGTGTCGATAGTAAAGTTTACCGGCTCTTTGGCACCGATGTAGTAAGCCAGCGCTACCTCCACTTTGTCGGCCAAGCCGGCGGCCACGATGTTTTTGGCAATGTAGCGAGCAGCATAGGCGCCGCTGCGGTCAACCTTGCTCGGATCTTTGCCACTAAAGGCACCACCACCGACGCGGGCGTAGCCGCCGTAACCATCAACCACAATCTTGCGACCGGTCAGGCCGGAATCGCTGCTCGGACCGGGCGTGTGCCATACGCCCGTACCGTTTACCACGATGTCTTTTTCGCTAATAGCGTAGCCGTAGCGCTCCAGCACCGGCACGATAATGGTTTCGTAGATATCTTTGCGCACGCGCTCCAGGCTGATCTTTTCGTCGTGCGGCACCGCTACTGTTGCGTGTTCTACGGATACCGGTTTATCATTTTCGTACTTTACGACAACTTGCGATTTGCCGTCCGGTCGCAAATGCGGCAAGCTACCGCTTTCGCGCGCCTCGTCAATCGCTTTGGTGAGCGCATGCGCCAGCGTTATAGGGAGCGGCAATAGTTCGGGCGTTTCGTTCGATGCGTAACCAAACATAAGCCCTTGGTCGCCGGCACCAAAATCATCAACACCTACCGATATTTCTGGTGACTGCTGGTGCAGATAGTTTTCGATGGGCGATTTATGGCTAAAACCCCACTTGGGTTCGGTGTAGCCAAGCCGTTTTATCTGCTCGCGGACAATAGTTTCAACATCGACCTTGGCGGTCGTGTTAATCTCGCCGGCCAGCACAATCCGGTCGTGAGCTACAAGTGTTTCAACGGCCGTGCGACCATTTGGGTCTTGGGTCAGCACTGCATCAACAACGGCATCGCTGATGGCGTCAGCCACCTTATCCGGGTGCCCGGCGCAAACAGATTCGCTCGCGAAGTGAGTTATGGTTTTTGACATTATAAAAATATCCTTTCTGCGTTTATCTTTGCAGGAAAGGATATCGAAAAGATCAACATCTTCCCCGCAGTAACGCGGGCTAGATGGAGCACCTTACTTCGCTTAAAGCAGGTTGCCGACGGGTCATCGAGCTAGATCTCTCGCCGTACTCTGTATATTTAAAATTGTTAAAGCTTCTCTATTGTATCACGCGATTGAGAACGAAATATAAATGGCAGTGAAGCCACCCAGATACAACTGAGCGTAATGTAGTACCGCTGCGCCCAGTACCCCGGACCATTTACGAGTATGAACCACAGCGAAAGCCCGGCAAATACTACTCCACCTACACCGATAACGTAAATCCACGGCAGCCAGTTAGGATGATTGCGCCGAGCGTACACCCACTCTGCGATAAGCGTGCCGATGAGTGCCACCGACCCGATAAAATCAATTATTCCGTGCAAAATGAGCATCGGATCGTGCCAAACGGATCCGCAAGTCTGCAACGACGGGATACAACTTATCGGTAGCGCCGCGTCAAGCGCGCCAGATATACCGTAGACTGCCAGCAGTATTAGTCCGGCCTTCCGCCATCCCTTTGCATTAAACTCTCTGGCCAACAACCAACATGCCGCCACTAGAAACACACCGCTTATAATATCTGTCGATATGAATAGCCAGTTGTAGGGTTGATGATAAGCCCCGAGCTCGCTAGCAAGGCCTGTTTTTTCGGCGGACGGATTTAATATAAAGCCAAGCGGCCAACTGCAGTACAGTACTGCGGCCGTTATTACGAGCACCGCGGCTATTTTGAACGCCCACTTTTCTTTTCTGGTAAACATCGCTCTTTCAAGTATATCGCCGCTACCACCCCTAGCCAAACCGTCTCTGTTACGCTATAATCACGCCGTGTATTGGGGATTGGCCAAGCGGTAAGGCACTGGGTTCTGGTCCCAGGATCGGGGGTTCGAATCCCTCATCCCCAGCCAAATAAAATAAGTCATGCTGAAAAGTATGGCTTATTTTATTCACCTCGCCGATTTGGGGGATTCGAACGCGAGCGCCTGTGGCGCTCAGCCGCCCGAAGCCCGACGACCATGGGAGTCGGGTTGCGAAGCAAGGTCGAATCCCTCATCCCCAGCCAGGAAACATGCATTTGAAACAAAACCCCATCCCTCATCCCCAGCCAAGATTCTATATCCGTAGAGATTAATAGGCAAAGTGGTAAGTTAGAACTTTTTGCTATTTAGTGCTATCTTTATGCCATGAATAACAGCTTGAAGAATTTTCTGAAGTATGACCGTATTTTCCTGGCTCTTACGGTAATCTTCCTTATTTTATTAGCAGTGTTTTTGTATTACTTAGGAAATACTCATCAGCCGGGTTGCACTTATTATTATCAACATACAACAGAGCTTCTGTTTCCGTTCGTAATAGCTGTGCCTACACTACTAGCTATATATACTTTGGCAAAAGTTAGATTAACTCGTGTGGCTAAGCCTACGAACGGCCAACTTTTCGGAGTGGTTCCCGGTGCTGCTGGAATTCTCGTTGCGGGAGCTGTAGTGTATGTCGTATTGGGCGTCGGTTTATTTTTTGGCAACAGGTGCTAACTAAATCTTGAATTTATTTTGGTTCTCACATTGTCGGTGACACTAAGACAAGGTATGTAATGATAGGCCGAATCCCCCACCCCAGCCAAGATAAGTAAATAAACGCACCTCGCTTCAAGCACCGACCACCATACGTATACCACCTCCGCTAAGCATAAGTTGTTTTAGATTATTATTGACTGGTTTGCAAATTAGTATTATCGTAAATACATATTAATTATCGCGTTGGGGGAGAGATATGAAACTACGAAAGCTATTTTTAGCCGTCGCATTGACGACGTTATCCGCATCAGTTATAGGTGTCGGGCAGACTTCGGCACTAACTAATAACGGTGGTGCTTTGTACTGTTTTTTCTCTTCTCAAGAAACATTCGTCACGGACAACTGTGACCTAAAAATAGACAAACAAGTCGCAGTTAATAGCGGTACCAGCACTGAGGCGCCGACCGCTAGCCAAGCGGTCACTGCCAGTGTTGGTGATACGTTGACCTGGACGGTCACTGTCAGCAATAACAGCCCCGAAGGCTACTTCCCGGCTGGCGAAGTCGCCGTAACCGAGGCCGTACCTAGTAACGTGCATTTCGTAAGTGCCACACCGTCAACCGGTACTTACAACGACGGTACCTGGACATTCGGCGCCACAGGTAACCTGCCGGCCACGCTCGTTGTTGTCACCACCACCGCCACCACCGGCACTATAGAAAACACTGCTAGTTTGACTGAATATAACCCATGCCCAGAGGTGTTTCCAGTGTGTATTGACCCACCCTACAGTGATACCGACAGCACTAACAACACCGCTAACGCCTTCGTAAACATCCCTGCACCAGTCGTGGCAAAGCCAGTTGTTAAGGCACCAAATACGGGCTTTGGCATTGGATCAAGTGATGTTTGGGCCGGCGTCACCATCGGCACACTTGTCGGCGCCACTGCTTTAGCGGCTAGCTACAAGCTGCGACGGCTCACACGCTAAACGAAGTTTGGAGCAAAACATGGAGACTGCTACTTGGGGGTACGGACAACGTTCACTCACCTATCTGAGCCTGGTTGTACCGATAGTCTACAGCTCGGTGATCGAACGGCTTCGGGTCTGGCTCGAGTTGCACCGCCGGGTTATGACCGCGGTCACTGACGGGCTCCTGGTTCTTGCCCTGTTAAGTTTCTCGGCCGGAGCGTACAGCAGCATCGATAGATGGCGCGCTAACAATCAGCTGCAGACAAATGCGCACCAGGCAGTTAGTGCCGCTAACCACCGCGCCGCCACAAACCACAATCAACCGCAGGCTCTGGTGACTGGCAGTGCGCCGAGCACAACTCCTGTGCCCGCCCTAGCCGTCGCTGCCTATAACGTTGCACCCAAGATGCCTCGATACCTGACCATCCAAAAACTGGGCGTACACGCCCGCGTATTGCAGGTTGGTCTTACCCCAGACGGAGCCGTCGGAACACCTAGCAGTT
Source organism: Saccharimonadales bacterium (SeqCode) (assembly GCA_041649215.1). Taxonomy (GTDB): domain Bacteria; phylum Patescibacteriota; class Saccharimonadia; order Saccharimonadales; family UBA4665; genus JBAZNN01. The sequence goes on along the minus strand of JBAZNN010000001.1, from coordinate 183,998 downwards.
CATTTGACGCAGCCTGGTTTAGTGGATCGGCATTGCCCGGGCAACCAGGAGCTGCCTTGATTGACGGGCATCGTTTGAGCTGGCAGGCACCTGGTATATTTTACCGATTGGCCGATTTGCAGCCGGGTGACAACTTACAGGTCGAGATGGGCGATGGTCGCCTCATTAACTTCCATGTCGTTACGACCCGTACCTATCCAGCAAACAATACCGATATGTCACAATTGCTCACGCCTATCAATCCTAGCCAGCCAGGCCTCAACCTCATTAGCTGCTACGGACGTATCGTGCCAGGCACGAGCGAGTTCGATACGCGCATCGCCGTATTTGCCAGCCAATAAAGTTTTTTTGGTATGATTAGTGTATGCCTACGAAAGAAATCGCCACTGGTGTCGTGCATGAAGTGCCGGCGGATTTGCGTAAAGCCTTGCTGTCCGACGACTCGGCGCTAGAAAGATGGGAAGACCTCACCCCACTAGCACGCAATGAGTGGATTTGCTGGACTATCACTACTAAGAAGCCAGAGACAAGAAAAAATCATGTCGAGCGAACAATCACGGAGCTACTAGAAGGAGTCCGGCGCCCTTGTTGTTGGGTCGGCTGTGTGCATCGGAATAAATAACTCTACTGCAAGTAGGTAACTCTATTATTGTCTGCGTATCGCAGTCGATAACACTTGCGGTTCAGCCGAACGCTGTCTATTGATATCTATTACTGACTTTGTGGAGTATGATTCAGGCAACTATATGCGTGAATTTTCAACAGCACCCGGTAACCACGGTTTTCCTATTCGAACCGGCTCATTCGAGCCGACTACTGAAGAAATAGCGACCTACGGTACCACTCTACTCGAAAACCCTCGGCTACTCCCGAAACCCGACGACGTACCCGATGATTACATTGCCTACAACCCCTCACCGATATGGACTGTCCGGGATAACAACGGCGTTTCCCGCGACATAATGTACGTGCGGGTCGAGCCGAATCGTTCTAACTCGCAAGTTTCACATCTGGGGAAGTCAGTCGTTCGGCCATACATCGTAGACCTAGGCAACCCCGCAAAGCAACTTATACCGTACGACCGCGCTCAAGAATATGTGGGTGAAGATGCCTCGCTGACACGTATAAACCGACGGTTGCCGCTCAGCGGTATCTTAGAGAAAGTTTGGCTCCTTAGCTATGTTGATCCGAAGCCGAAGTTTGATAAACCGAACGAGGTGGCAGAAATTCGAACCCGATTCTGGGCTGGTACTGACTTGGCAAAGCTAGAACATGTCGCGGACGGTCCAGAGTGGATGAAAGATATTCGCCCAACTAAGGCCGATGGACCTTTAGGAACTGAGCTTGGGGTCTACGGTCGGCCGCAGACAGAGCCAGATAGCGGCAACATAACCTATGCAACCCTGCCTAACATCGAAGCACTCGCCCCCGAAACCATTGCAGACATGCCTTATATAGACAAAGATCTGCTGCCGGTCGGCAGTGGAGTGTGGGGTGGTGTTAACGATGTTTGGAGGATAGCTCCAGGAAAGTTTATATTGGCAGGTCATCGGGCTTGGCGCACCGGGGTCGATGGCCATGGCCGCCATTATGAATCGGTTCTATATGGGCATAACACCTTCGCCAAGCGTATTGTTGAGTTAGGTATAATTGCCACCGCGGATATGTTTTCTGGCGGTATCGTCAAGGACGATACGAGCGTCAATTTAAGCGACGTCGTATTTACGGGCGGTGGCTATAATGGGCGCCCTGATTTTATGACGTTTGGTGTTAGCGATGGAAATATCGGCGTTGGAGCCGTACGCTACATTCGAAGACCCCTATCAGCTTAGCTAGCAATGGCAAGCCGAACGTAGCGGTCTGGTGTGCTCGGTTCGACATCATTATGCTCACGTTTGTGCTATCCTTTACTTAATAAGTTAAGGGGGTGTATGGAAAACGACGTAGAGCCAACAGAGGAAAAGCAAGTAGTTAAGCCCGTGCAAAAGACACGTGGCAAAGCAATTGTATTTGGTGTACTAATCCTACTTTTGTTAGTAGCAGCTGCCGGCGGAGCTTGGTGGCTACGCGATAGATCTGCTAAAACAACTGACAAGCAGCAGACCGCTACCATTTCATCATTACAGCAAACAACGGCGAGTCTAAAGACTCAGTTAGCGGCCGAAAAGGCCAAAAATGCAAAAACATCACCTACGGCAAGTACACTGGCCTGTACGCCTAAAGCACCTGGGGCAACCACGATTAGCAACATAGAGGCTTCCATAACCTCTGGCAATACTGCCGCGCTGGAAGGCTACATGGCTCCGAGTGTTAACGTGATCATTGCTGCATCGGAAGGGCTTGGTGCTAAGACACCAACACAGGCCGTTTCGGCCATTACGAATTTCATTTCGAATGTCCCTTCATCGTGGGATTACGACTTTGCACTGCCCGCTTCGGTTCTCAGCTCATACGGCAAGGGTAGCTACAGTCAGTATTTCCCCAGTAATGCCGTCGTCGGAAAAGCTACCAACAAGAAAGTCATTGCGTTTTCGTTTGATTGTAACGCCAAAATTAGCACCGTATTCGTAGCGGCCGACGAGAGCCTGCTCAAATAACCCTGTCCTGCTGACGCTTGAGAATTTGGCTGCAGTATACCGGTATATGGCGCGCTAGGCGCAGATATCACTTGCCAAAAGCATAAGTGTTAATTACTATACGGTAATGATAAACAACACAACACCCACAGCAAAACCTAAAGGCTCAATAAGCGGCTTCGTACTGGCTGTCTTGTCGTTAATACTATCGGCAATCGGTTCGGGGCTCGTACACGCCCATTTCAACGGTACCAAACCGGCAACAACTACGGTCGAAAAGGCCGGCGGCGCTGTTGCGAATGGCACCGTCCATGTCGTAAGCACGCTTGTCGCCATGCCGTTTCTAGTAGTAGGCTTCGCACTTGCGGTCTTCGCGGTGATATTGGTTGTGGTTCGCTTAAGAAAAAAATTAAAAGCCGGCGGTTTGCTTTTTAGCGTTGTCAGTTTGCTACTGAGCATTTGGAGTTTTGGCCTGGTCATTGGCGCTTTTAGCCTCATAAAAGCCCACTAAATCGCGATCTGAAATAGTTAGTGCCCTAGCGTGGCTGTGCCGCATACGGTACTATATTGGGCTATACAAAGAAGCCCAGCTGTTAGCCGTGTGAGCCTCAAACGCATCTTCTGTGGTGTCCCCACCTCTGGCGAGCCCTAGACGGACAATTTTCAGTATCATGGATTCGTAGCTGAGATTCAGGTTTAACACGCAAGCCTTGGGGAACGAGCCGTAACCGCTGATAAGACTAGGTATAAGGTTGGCCTCCAGAAAGTGCGGCACGCCGTACTTATCCAAGCGAATATCGACACGCCCGTAGTCACGGGCGCCTAGCGCATAAAAAACATTGACCGCGAGCTCACATACTTTAGATTTAGTAGCCTCATCTGCGACGGCTATAGCCTGTTCGGCATTTAGCGTCTTAACTGACTTGCTCAAGATACGTGCCCCTCTTTCGTCGGGTGGAGCAATCAATTCTAGTGGCATGACTGAAAACTCCGTAGAATCTTCGTCTTTTAGTATGGCCACGCTGAATTCTCGTCCCGGCAAATATTCTTCTACTAGCGAGTCTGATCGCAAATCGGCCGCAATTGAGCGAATTTTTGATTGAAATTGTTCGAAAGTATGGACCACAGAGTCACTGTCGATACCAAGCCCACCGCCACGGCTTGTTGGCTTAATAAACAGCGGAAAGGCTAAGGAAAGGTCATCTGGGGCCAGCGATTGACTTTGCTTGATAACACAAAACGCGGAAGTTTTGAGACCGGCGTTTAGCACACATCGCTTGGCTAAGGATTTATCACGCCCGAGTTCATGCGCCGCCTGGTTTGATCCGGTATAGGTAATACCTTTTTCGTCAAGATACTCAGTTACCCATATTTTGGTAGGCGCGATGTTGGCCGAAACAGAGTTTGTTAAGATATATTCCATACCCAAAAAGACCAGATCTGGCTTGCGGGCTACGAGCGCTTCCAGATCTGATAAATTGTTGACAATCGTGACTCCGACTTTCGTGTAGTGTTTTGCGAGCACTGCGAATATCGCATCGCAGGACGGTTGGCTCAAAGAGCTGAGCCCACTGGTAGTAGAGCGCACAATCTCAATGTGAGTATTATTTTTTACCATGGACACGGCCAATCAGCGGGCCTGGAAAACCCAAGCCCGACGTATTATTTGCTGATCGAGAAATTTATCTAGACACTGGTCTAGTAGGACTTGCGGAAGCCGCCACCGGAACCACCGGCTGGGCGCCGATCTTCTTGTGGGCGAGCTTCGTTGACCATGATTGAGCGTCCACTGACGTCTTTGCCGTTCAAAGCAGCCATTGCAGCCTTAGCTTCGTTGTCGTCTGACATTTCTACAAAGCCAAAACCTTTGGATTGGCCGCTATCGCGGTCTTTGATCACTGCCGTGGAAGTTACTGTTCCGTGTTCAGCGAAAAGTGCTTCTAGTTCTTGTTCGGTGACGCTATATGCGAGACCACCTACGTAAAGTTTCATTGCCATTTCTATTGTCCTTCTTTTAGCTAATATCACACGCGTTTATTGTCATCTGACCGAGAATGATAGTTAGTCTTTGGAAGAACTATTGTAAAACGGAGAGGCTATAGTAACCACTTGCTTGCCTGTAATTATAGCATGAACACGGTTAAATTGCACGCACCGAGGCAATATGAGGGGTTTAACGTAATCGTCGGCTTAGCCTAGTAGGTCGCATTGACTAGCTGTTTGAGGTCTCTGGAGCGGCGTCTTTTTGCTCATTTGAGCGCTGCATGATGGCATTGACCATTTGGTCTAGCTGGTCGTCCGACAAGTTTGCTTTCACAGCATAACCTTCTATGCCCTGGCTGCGCAGACCGGCGGGCGCATCGGCCTCGTTCAAATTGGATATGATAAGCACTTTTATGTCTTTGCCCCATTCGCTGGCTCGCATGGTCTTGAGTATTTGATCGCCGGCAACGCCCGGGACCATCAGATCTAGAAGCACCAAGCTGGGTCGCTCTTTTTCGATCATCGCTAGAGCTTCGTTACCCTCATGAGCCACAAAGGTTATGTAGCCTATCGCCTCCATCCGAATTTTGTAAATATCGGCGATACTAACATTATCTTCGACGATGAGTATTTTAGCCCACGATCCAAATTCTTCGTTAGGTTCCATATTGTCGATTTTAGTACACTAACCGTGGTTTTGCTAATTTACGGTTAGAACCACCGTGTTGCCGCTATGATCTAGCGCCCAGAATGACCATCGTCCGGCAGTGCTGAAAGTTTTGATACGTGTCGTGTTCTCTCTATCCAAAGTAACGCTGCTCAAACCGGTGGTTGTCGGTGAGATAGCTGAAAAAACAGTCTGAACTTCGTCGCCGTACGGTGCGCTATAAACAAACTTTATGGAGTCACCGGCATTCAGACTAATGCTGTTCAAATCGTATTTACCGGCTGTAGTGACGTGTACGGTTATAGTTTTAGCGGCTGGTTTTGCGACCGGGTTTGTAGTGCGCGTGGCGGATGTTTGCGGAGCCAGTAGCGGGTTTGCTTCAAACTCTCCAATTGAGTTCGTACTGTTCAGGAAGTCCCTGAGAATCGTGCTATTTGTCGGTGATGTTATCGCCGTCGGTGGCGCAACGACTTCAAAATCAACGTAAGGCAATGAGCTGTAGCCATCTATGATAGCTACTAATCTATACTTTCCAGCCTGATTGAACAAACTGTGCCACGGCGCCAGACTGAGAGTGACCTTTGAGTTCGAAGGGATGCCGACCTGTCGTTGCTCATCCTGACAGTCCTCGGCATTGGCCGTACCGTGCAGACGTACCCATGTGCCATTAGTTTGGCGATATACAGCCAGAGGTTCGCCAGGACATTGGTTGGTGATGTATATTTTTGAGTTGTAGTTATTAGTAACCGAAAAACTAACCGGATCGCCTAGAAGATATTGAGAGTAAGTTGTGCCTAGTACAATTCCACCGACCGGTATGGCGCGAGTCTTTATGTGGTCGGCCACAAAATATAAACCGCTAAACAGTAGCACTGCCAGCGTTATGTAGAACGCGCTCAGCGCGATCCGCATTCGACGAGGATCCAAAACACGGTTTAGCTCGCCGTCTTGACTCATGTGGTCTTGGCCCTCCATAACCTATACAGTGATCCCAGTAGAACGGCGCAAGCCAGTACTATCCAAAGTAAACGAAATATCCCGTGTGCCAGATCGGTGCCCAAGTACAAGGCGTGTACGAATACGAACATAATTATTACGTATGATAGCAGGTGAATCCATTTCCAGATGTAGGGTTTCTTTTCCACCCACAGTAGCGAACTAACAACTACTAGGCCGACAGCGTAAAATGCCAGCACGCCGAGCGCCACATAGAGCGAACCAAGATGAACACCAAACAGCGTCACCGGCTTGTAGTTAGACAACCAGGGCACCAGTAATTGCAGGATGCCGAACGGGACAAAGGTGTCGAACAGCAAGCCAACCATATGAATTAGCACTGAAATTCCAAACGTGATGCCTAGCGCCCTGTGCGAAGCCCATGCCGTTAGCGGTGCCAGAAAGCGAAACGTATCACCGGTAATCTGACCGATGCCCGATAGCATAAGTAATATTAGCGAGGCAGCGGCTACCAAGCCAGAGGCGCGGACTATGAACCAGGGCCAGGAACTTTTGGCGCGGTCAGTAAACTTTTGGGCGACTGACGGGCCCTGAGCGTCCTGGACAACAACGTTGGCAAACTGTGAGCTCTGTGCCATAACAGCTCCACCGCTCCAACCGAGCACACCAACGAGGGACAACGACACCGCGGCCCATAAGAATAACTTACGCATTTGCTAACACCTTCTTTCGGCGTTTAACCGGCGCCGGCCGCAAAGCACTGCCAAATTCTAACTCAATACGTTTCATGTTATCCCTTCCTTGTAAATAAGCTGTCTGTACATCATGGTCTTTTAAAAACTGAGGGGCTTCATTGGAGCCGAGAATAATAGCGCACGATGCCAACACGTCCGCACGCACGGCCGAGTAGCCAAAAACCGTTGCCATACTAAGATCGCTGTCGCTTGGGCGCAATGTTCTGGGATCGATGATATGATGCCAGTTTTTACCCTTGTAGTTGCCGCGCCTAATGGTCGTGCCGGATGTCGCCGCGGCAAAACGCCGACCATCCGTTTGTAGAACTCGCTTGCTAGTAGATCCATTGAAAGCGCTGGTTATGGCGACCGTCCATGGTTTGCCTGTGTTATCGAGTCCCTGGCCTATCACGTCTCCGCCAAATGATAGCCAGTAGCCCTGCAGCCATGACGGGACGACGGTATTTGCTAGCAGGTCTGCTAGGTAACCCTTACCACAGCCCCCGAGATCAAGCGCCGTGCCATACGGTATCGAGGCCCAAGTATCGCCAATTTCAAGACGCTCAACCGGCACCACTGATCGCTTTGAATAGTCTTCCTGGATGTCGTCTTTATAGGCTTCAACGAAAGAATTTTTGTAACCCGCCCGATGTAACGCTGGCAAGATAAGTGGGTTATACAGACCGTTCGATTCATCGCCAAGCTGACGAGCTGCTATCAATATATCCCTGAACTCGGGGCTTATTGGCAGCCTGCTGCCAGCCGCACGATTGAAGGCTGAAAGTTCACTGTTAGGCACAAACCGGCTAAAGCGCTGTTCGAAACTGTATATGGCATACCAGAGGTCTTGGAGCACTTTGTCCATGACTGCTTCGTCAGCATCACCCACCAGCAATAACGTTACATCACTGCCAAGCGCCAGTTTGGTCTGATAACTCTGCGTAATCATTCTATACACACGTCCTTACGCCACTAGGGCTAGTCGTACACACTGGCGCGGGAGGAGGAGCGGGTGTAGGTGCCGGTGCTGGTGTGGGCATAGGTGCCGGTGCCGCCGTATAAGTTGTGCTGGGTGTTGTGGACCCGCTTGATTGTGGAGTAGTTGCCTGGGGTGTGGAACTGGCTTGTGATTGATTGAGCGCCAGCACGGAAGCCTCTACCGGAGCAGTGTTGGCGACTGAGGCAAAACTATTTACGAGTTGATCGAGATTCTGCTGTCGTTTGTTGGCAGCCCCGGCAGACGCCGAGCCATTGTTTGTAGCGTGCAAAGATGCCGAACTTGGAATGGTTTTAAGTAAATCGGTGACCATTATAGTAAAGCTTGCCACGCCCATACCTACGGCGCCCATGACATACATGCTGAATGGCCAGCTCTTGACCTTGCCCGTTTGTCGATTAGCGCCCTGGCTGAAGGCCTCTGTTACGACACTACCTAGCGGTGCACCTTTGCTATGGATAGTTTTACGCAAGCCATTCATAAATGGTGGTGGACCGCAGATAAAGAAAGACTTATCGGTATATACATTGTCGGTCAGCGTATCGATAGCCTCGGGCGTAATTCTGCCCGTATAGACAACAGCATCGCCCAATTTATCGGTAGGGCCATCACCTATAAAGTAGGCGACCTTGAAGCGTGGGTTTTCCGCTTGAAGCTGCTGCAGTTCCTCGAAGAATGGTATGTCATCTTGGCTCTGACAACTGTATAGCAGCTTGATGTTATTCTGGAGTTTTTCGCTGGCGGCGAATCGCACCATACTCATAAACGGCGTTATACCTATACCACCAGCCAGAAATAATGTTTCCAAATCACGTGGGTTGGTCATAACAAAGCCACCGTATGGGCCGGCCACCTTAACCTTATCTCCCTGTTTCAAGTTGGCTAAACCGCGGGTAAAGTGACCGCGCGCCCTCATACTGAATTGCAGAATACCGGGCTGGGTAGGCGAAGTAACTATAGAAAAGCACCGCATGGGCGTTGGACGACCGCCCTTATAGAAACCGATAGCCGCATACTGGCCTGAATGGTAACCAAAAGCCGGTTCACCATCATTAATCCTTAACGTAAGAAGGATTGTCGACGGAGTAATCTGTTCGAGGTTTTCTACGGTAAATTTGTGCATGGTCTCACCACGAATGGTGTCCAGATAGTATAACATTAGCGCGTCAAAGAGGATGACACAACAGATTGATTTATGGGTTGACGAGCATTCTAAGCACAGCGCAGCATTTGAATATTAAAAATGTCATTTATTAGTTAGCCTGTATTTGCTCAAAACCTATAACATAGTTTTTGCCGTAGGCCTTGGCACAGTTTGGGCAGGTTGTGTAGCCAAAGAATGTTCTGACTGGTTGAGCACCGGTCGATTTGACATAGTCAATTAGCTGCCTGTACCAACCCCTCATCTCTTTAAATGGCCCTTCAAAAACCTTAGCCATGTAAGTGCCACTAAATAGCGCCATTTGGCTATCGGGAACTTCTGTGTCAACAGCTATATAGTGTTCTGCTTTCCAAGGCGATATTTCATTCGAGAGCATAAGATACTCATCGCCGCCCGCTTCGGCCTCGGCTATCTTAGCCAGGGCTGTTGTCATAGCCGAATTCATATTGAGTGGCACGTGCAAGAAACTGCGCGTCGTAAACCTCATGAACAGTTTATTGTTAAACTTGAATGTTTCACCATCCCACTTGTCCGGCTCAAATGGTGGGCAGCAGCCCGTGGTCGATTTGGACATATCTCTTTTCGGTACGTGATTGGTTGCATACATATGACCTCCTTAGCCCTGTGGGCTGTGTAGCATTTCTATCGGCATGCTACGTTCGCTCCTCATGAACAGCGTTAGCTCATCGCAACGACCGAAGAAGTCATCTTCATTTTTAAATACCACGTCGCTCGGAAGCAGACTTAGGAAGTTGCGAGTGCTTTGATTAAAATCCCATACTTCAGCAATGTACTGGACGGTCTCGACGTCAGTTGGGAAAGGCCGCGCGAGTTTTGCTAGCAATAGTATGTTGTCTATTCGTGGCAACGGATTGTATGTAATGAGTTGCATAATCTCCTCCTCTCACAGCACAATCAGACGGGCTCGCCAACGTCGGCTTAGTTTCCACTTTCCATAGAATTGTTAATCACTTAAATCGCTAATTCTGCCAGAGGGCAGACCTAAAGCCTGGTTGGCAGGGTAAGCATGTGTGCTCTTTTCATCACAAATCCTCCCTGACATTTAAGGGGTGCCTGTTTGTTTTACTCCTCTCATAATTGCATACCTCCTTTGCGTAGTTATTAGTGTGGTCTTTTAGGGTACGGCTGTCTGTGACTGTGGTCACTCGGCGAACCTAAATTGCCAGCCGAGACCCCTCCCTGCCACGCCAGGAAAACGACCGATTTTGAGTGACACATGTCTATTGTTGTGTTTGAGGTGTATGATGAACTTAACGAGGGAGTAGGGTTTGCCAACCCAATCCCTACAATCTTTCGTCAATGTTCTTGATTTATAAGGAGTAAACCATGAATCCTGACGTAGCAAAAAAGGTTGCCGAACGATTCTCCAAATACTCTCTGCATACCTATCCAAAAGGTCAGATATTGGTCTTTGCCGATGAGAACCCGGAACACATCTTTTACTTAGTCAGGGGTCGCGTGCGGGAATATGACGTATCCTACCGCGGCGATGAAGTCATCGTGAACGTCTATAAGCCGGCGGCCTTCTTCCCGATGTCGTGGGCAATTAATCGTACGCCCAACCACTATTTCTACAAAACCGAGACACCGGTCGAAATACGCTTCATACCTGCTGATGATGCCCTAGAGTTTATCAAATCTAACCCTGACGTTATGCTGGATCTGTTGAGCCGGCTTTACTCTGGGCTTGACGGCTTGCTTGGCCGCATCGTCCACCTCATGTCTGGCGCCGCCAAAAGTCGTATCGTATACGAGTTGATTATTGAGTGTCGACGGTTTGGCGATAAGGGCCTTGGTAATAAATACACGCTTTACACCAACGAGATGGATCTAGCGGCGCGTTCCGGTCTGTCTAGAGAAACGGTTAGCCGTGAAATTCAAAAACTCAAAGAGGCTGGCCTGGTACATATTGAGGGGAAAGTCTTGTTTGTCCAAGATCTTCCGGCCCTAGAAGATATGCTGGGCGGCGAAATTTAGACCGTCCGAAGCTCGAATGATTCGATCGTATCGAAAAGATCCACGTAGTCACCACTATCTGGCCTAGCATATACCGCCATACGAATTTGCGAAGGCTTGATCTTGAATGCCACATAATGCCCGGCCTCTAATTTCAATATCGAAGGGGCACCCTGATCGCTAACTCGCAAACTTACGCTAAGAATTGCGCTAGCTACCTTATTGATCTCGTGATTGCCCACAATCTCTATGGCTTCGCCAGTGATTTGGGCGGTCGTTTGCGTGTGCGACTCAAAAACTGTCAGCATGATACGATTGTAGTGCTTCAAGTTCTCGTACTTTCTGGTTTCTGATTTTGTCAGGATAGATACGTTGAACTTCTTGTCGATGTCAAAGTAGATTACGACGCCGTGTGGTTCGCCGTTCGCGCTAACCGAAGACAATACGCCCACGGGGTGTGCATGCAAAAAATCGTAAATACGACGTTGTCGATCAGATAACTCGTCTGTTTTCTTGCGCGTTTTACTATGAGCTAAGTGTGCCATTATTATCTCCTTAAGCTCACCATTTTGAGTGCATATCGGTTTTGGTGCTATGCGTCATTCCACACTTTAACTGTGATTTTAATCAATCTAGCGGTATCACATATTAACAACATCTTGCCAAATACTGTTATGATAATGCTTATAAAATAATAAAAGGAACTCTCATGGCAAAATCAGATAGAAAAACGATCGATAAGGTCTTTATATTGCTCGGCCTGGCTACAACCGTCGTGCTTTTAGTCGTCGGTAGCCTGTCGTGGTACGCGTATCGCTTTGCGACTAACAGCGTGCGGACTGAGCTTTCAGCTCAAAAAGTCTATTTCCCTCCTAAGGGCAGCCCGGCATTAGATCCTGCCGAGTTCCCTGACTTGCAGAAATATGCCGGTCAACTCGTCGACAACGGGCCAAAAGCCAAAGCCTACGCCAATGGATTCATTGGCCGACATCTCGAAAAAGTAGCTGGTGGAAAAACATATTCAGAAGTCAGCACGCTGTCTAAGGCAGATCCAACCAACGCCAAACTGCAACAGCAAAAACAAACCCTCTTTCAGGGTGAGACTCTACGCGGCTTGCTACTTGGTGACGGCTATGCCTACTGGACATTTGGACTAATTGCTCAGTATGCGGCAATTGCGGCTTTCGCCGGTGCGGCCGTTATGGTGTTACTAGTGCTTTTCGGCCTTCGTCACATTGCTCGAACGAAGTAAGTTGTATATATTTAGAGTCAGCTCTATGTTGAGAAAACTTGTAAAAAAGATAGACAAGCTTGGCTTGCTCCTGCTACTTGGCGGCGCGGTTGGTTTCGTCGCATCATTCGTACTGACTATTGATAAGGTGAAGTTGTTGCAAAACCCCAACTATGTACCACCGTGCAACATCAACCCAATCATCAGTTGTGGGTCAGTAATGAAAACGTCTCAAGCCTCGGTATTCGGTTTTGCTAACTCGCTGATTGGCGTGGCAGCCTTCGCGGCTGTCATGGCTATCGGCCTGGCCATAATAGCCGACGCAAAGTTTAAGAAGTGGTTTTGGCAACTCATAGAGTTTGTAGCATTGATTGGTCTGATTTTCGCGCACTGGCTCATCTACCAAAGTCTGTATGTGCTCGGCACGCTCTGTCCTTATTGTGTCGGCGTCTGGATAGTGGTCATTCCGATCTTCTGGTACATCACGCTGTACAACTTTAAGGCCGGTAATCTACCTAGTATTATACGGTTGAACCGGATCGCAAAATTCCTGTACAAGCATCATGGCGACGTTCTGCTAGCCTGGTACCTGGTGATATTAGTGCTCATACTGAACCGCTTTTGGTACTACTGGCAGACTTTGCTCTAGACATGTCTATCTTTAAGTTTATAGATTAGCTGTAGACTGCCTTCAGTTTATTGATATCTGGGATAATGATCAGCTTGGTTGGCAAGATCAGACCCATATCCCTAAGGCGCACGATGACATGTGACACGGTTTCCCGGCTAATCATGATGGTGTCAGCCAGGTCTTGTTGGGTCAACGGGAGCATTAGTTTGATGCCACGAGGTTCAGCTTGACCAAACTGCTGAGCCAGGAACACCAGCTGGTGAACCACCTTTTTGTAGGCATGGCGGAAAGATGTGTTCTCGAAGTGATGTATAGCCGATTGAAGACGCTGGCCAGTTTCAAAAAGTATTGCTCTGTAGACCTCCGGGTTTACTTCGGCGCGCTCCATGAAGGCCTTCGTGTCGGTACGCAGAAGTGTTATGTCTGTCATCGCCTCAAAGAAATATTCTTCTTCGCCACTGTATACACGCTGATTAAAAAGTGAAATAAAAATCCCGGTCAGTGGAAAAATGTAACCGGGTCCGTAAATACCTTGAATGGCGGTCTCGCCGAATTTGTTAATCAGATATCGCTTAACATACCCCTTTCTGATGTAGTAAAGCTTGTCTGTACTATTAAAAGGATCGATTGTCTGCCCCTTCGCGAATGTAAATTCACGCGATCCGTCAAATATGTCAAGCAATAGGTCGGTGTGCATTGTGGTCACCTCACTAGTTAACTCTGGGCTCATTCTATCAACATAAAACACCGCTTGGCTGTGCGCTGAGTCACATAGCTAAAAATGACCTGCTAAACAGATGTAGAATTTATGAAAATTTTTTCATTGCTTCCCTGGGGCGGGCGTATTGTGGCTATAATCGATCTTCGAGTTTTTGCCGGTTGACCGTAAAATGCCATTTGTCGTAAAAAATGTAACCTTTGTCTTTTAGTTTTTTTAGCTCCATAGCGGTTGTCTCGCGCGTCAGACCCACCAAATTGGCAATGTCTTGATGTGTTAGCGGCAAGGATACCTCGACGTCATCACCCTTAACGGCGCCGTGGTAGCGTGACGCCAAGAAATCTAGGGTGTAGATTATTTTGTCGGCGGCCTTTGGCTTTTCCACTGCTCCTAGGCGCATCATGAGATCGATATAACGCTGTGCTGTCAGCTGGTACATGTCGTATAGTCCTTCGACGTTTTCGCGCAGATATTTTTTGAGCTTGGCGGCATCAATACAGTGCAGCTCGACATTACTGAACGCGCTATAGAAAAAGGTCGCCGGACGAAGCAGACGCTCGTTGAAGAAAACTGTCGGAAAAATGTCTGGTTGAGAGCCGAACCAGACCAATTGTTCGCTACCTTCGCTGTTGATGTCATAGGCTTTAACGAAGCCAGACTTTATGGCATACAGGCACGGCGGCGTATCGCCCTGATGAACGATTGTCTCGCCTTTCATATAGCGTTTTGTCGGGTGTTTGCGAAAGAATTTTATGAGCGAGCCGTGCATGGTCTACAACCAGCATACGGCTTTTGCTTGGAATCGCAAAGCCAACAAAATGATCAATTTACAGCCCTGGCGTTAACTATCACGCTCTTCGGCCGGAACGGCCTGACTGAGCTTATCACTATCAATGTCGTCACCGACCTGCGCCCGTAAATCACGGATTAATTCCTGCTCGTCATCATGAGGCAGTTCGCCGGGCTTATAGCCGTGCGAAAGCAGTAATTCTTTATCATCGTTACTGAGCGGATTGAATGTGTAGTTGTCTTGTGGTGACATGATTTGAACCTTTCTTTTATTTGCTGCCGCCCCTTTTGCCTGCCGTTCGAGCTCGCTCTGGGTTGTTTTTGAAGTTTCCAGGGCTAATACGTCCACCTATGCGTCCAGCAGCGGCTGCCCTAGCCGGATCATTTTTAAAATTACCAGAGCTTATTTTGCCACCCTTACGGCCAGCTCGAGCGTGCCCATCGGGATCGCCGTGCCAGCCTTTGCCTTTTTTTGCTACTGTTACCATAGTGAACCTCCTTTATCCAAGTTGGTACTTCCATGGTACTGCTAGCCTAGCGGAGCATCTATAAGATTTCTCACATGGCAACGGCTATCGGTACAGCCTGACTAGTTTCTGGGCCAGACTATCTTACCGGTTACGAGCTTTCGATCAAACCAGCCGTATTGACGGCTATCGCTGCTACTGGTGCCGTTATCCCCCAGCACGTACATCTTGTGGTCATCTAGCATGGCAATACGCTTTATTTTAGCGGTCTTGTTGTGCACAAAAACTACGACATCGCCAACGTCCAAACTTCGCCCGCTAATTGTGCTAACAACCAGCTGGCCGTGCTTGAGCGATGGTAGCATGCTGTCGCCCCGGACCCGCCAGAGCGAAAGTGGTAACTTAGGCCTTTTTAGTTTTCCAGAAAATTTTGGCAATTTCATCGATTTGGTCGAGTAATTTCTGCCCCTCTTCAGGCTCTAGATGATGTTTGCATTCGCTAGCTTGTTTGATAGCTTTCCAAAATTTGTCGTGTAAGTCGGGATATTTTTCGAGGTGTTCGGGCTTAAAATAGTCGGCCCACAATACCATCAGGTGGTGTTTGACTAGCTCGGCTCGCTCCTCTTTGATAATAATCGCTCGGACTTTATTGGCTTCGTCTAAGCCGGCGTATTTTTCTTGGATAGCCTTGACGCTCTGCGCTTCAATCTTGGCCTGAGCCGGATCATAGACGCCGCACGGCAGGTCGCAGTGCGCGTAGACTGGTTTAATAAATGCTAGTTTCATTGGTGGTCTCCGTTTAGATACCCTCATAGTATAACTCTACTTATGCTTTGGGATCTTGAATTTTAATTATTTGGCTTCGTCGATTGGCTTTGGCGCCAAGCTTCTATGTCGGCATGGTGTCCGCTCAGTAGCACTTCTGGCACTTTCATGCCCTGAAAATCTTCGGGACGGGTGTACTGTGGAAACTCGATGTTTTCATCGTCACTTTGGAATGACTCAATGTCTATGCTGGTCTCACCGCCCAGCACACCGGGGAGCAGGCGCACCACCGAATCAATGATGATCATCGCCGGTAATTCACCGCCTGTCAGCACGTAGTTGCCGATGCAATATTGTCGGTCGATCCATTTGGTGACACGCTCGTCGTAGCCCTCGTAGCGTGGACAGACGATGATAAGCCCCTTGGCGCTACTCGCCAGCTTCTTGGCGTCAGACTGCTTGTACGTTGCTCCACGAGGCGTTGGCAGTACCACAAGGGCATCTGGGTCATTATGTTTGGCCAGTTCAATGGCGGCGAACAAAGGCTCGGGTTTAAGTAACATGCCATCACCCCCTCCGTAAGGGGTGTCGTCTACCCGCTTGTGCGGCCCCAATCCAAAATCACGCAGGTTTATGAATGCGTACTCCACAATCCCACGATCGCTGGCTTTCCACAGCATGCTATTGCCCAAAACACCTTCGAACATCTCCGGAAACAATGTAATAATCTGTATTTTCATCTGCCTACAGTCTAACAGAGGTAGTTCTTAAACCAAATAGAACCCCTTTCGGGGTTCTATTTGTCACATAAAGCTCCCACCTTCGCTGAAGCTTCGGTGGGCAGGCCCACTTTACTTAGCGGAAATGGCTCGCATGAGCTCTTTTGATACACGTTTTTGTTTTTAAACTTTCGTCTATAAAAGACTAATCATAACTATACGGTACGCTTCCAACCATTTCAAGCATTATGTTATTCCCGACCGGAGCTATCCGGCCAGAGGGAATGTAGATAATACAGCCTGGTTGTTAGATATCGAGGTCGTCGAGATCTTCGAGCTCTTTACGAGTCTTGCTAGCCAAATCACTCTGGGGTTCTTTGGCAGGAGCTTCAACTTCGACGTCCGCAACCGCTTCTTCGGGTACGTTGTCGGCTACCACGGCGTCGTCGCTAGCAGTAGCGCTTGGTGCGTCAGAGTCCTGCGAGGCACTCGGTGCTTCTTCGCGAGCTGGTCGTTCTGGGCGAGGCTCGCCGTTATCGACAATCTTCAAGTTGTAGCGGGCATCGTTCTTAGTACCGAGTGCTCGTAACAGCGTACGAAGGCTCTGGGCGGTGGCACCACGCTTGCCAATTACTCGGCCAAGATCTTCCGGGTCAACTGTTAATTCAAGCAGCACGCCCTTCTCGTCAATCCGGCGCTCGATTTTTACGGCATCGGGGTTGCTTACTAAAGATTTGACGACATATTCAACAAACTGCTGGTCAATACTGTTATTCATCAGGTAATTCCTCCTCGGTTAAACTGTTGCATAAACCAGTATAGCAAAAAGCTGCCCGGATCGGCAGCTTTTGGCGCGTGGTCAAGCAATTACTAAGCTTCTTTTGGCTCTTCAGCTTCGACGGGAGCTTCAACCTTAGCTTCTTCGGCTACGGCTGGTTCGTCGGCTGCAGTTTCGGCTTCAGGAGCAGCCTCTTCGGCTGGAGCTTCTGGCTCGGCGGGTCGGTTGCGACGCAATTTTTCGGCATTACGGATAGTGCCTTTCTTAGTTTCTGGCAATGCTACCCAGTCAGGCAATTTGACGCCTTCAGTTTTTAGCAAACGAGCCACTCGTGGAGATGGTTGTGCCCCATTATTCAAATAAGTTTGGGCCTTTTCCTTTTCGACATTCACAGCCTTGCTGTGTGGATCGTAAGTACCAACTTGGGCAACAATCTTGCCACTGGTTGGTGTGCGACGTGAATCTTGTACCACCACACGGAACATGGCGTGACCTTTGCGGCCGGTTCGTTGCAGACGAATTACTAGCATGTAGTTCTAAACTTCCTCTTACTTTATTGAAACAATCTGAATTATTCTACCAAAGTTTAACAGATAGGTCAAACCTTGTATGTCTTGAGCGCTTCGCTGGCGGCTTGCTGCTGACCGATTTGCTTACTAGGCCCGGCACCCTGGCCCTTTAGCTCGCCATCTACATAAACCCCAACGGTGAATAATTTCTCGTGATCTGGGCCTTCCTCGCTGAGAACTTTATATATGGGTGTAAAGCCATCGCGACTCTGTACGACTTCTTGCAAATGTGATTTTGGATCCATCCATGAGCCTGTTTTGAGGATTTCTTCGAAAGTACTCAGGATGTTCTTTGTGATAAATACTTTTGCCGCATCGTAGCCTTTGTCTAGGTACAGCGCACCGATAACTGCCTCGAAGCTGTTAGCCAAAATCTGGGCTCGAGCACGGTCGGTGCCACGTTTTTCGCCGCGGCTGAGGCGCAGCAGCGGCTCAAAGCCAAGCCGAGTAGCGGCCGCGCCGATACTTTCGGTGCGCACTAAGCTACTTCGCCAGTTCGTCAATATGCCTTCCGGCTCACTATAATTCCCGTATAAAAATTCGGTCACAACTAGCTCGAGCACAGCGTCACCCAAAAATTCTAAACGCTCATTGTGCTCGGTTACGGTTTTGCGGTGTTCATTCACATATGAGCGGTGCGTGAAAGCTGTAATAAGCAGCTCTAGATTACTAAATTCACCACCCAGATTTTCTTTCGCGAACGATTGGTAAACAGCGGTATCCATTATAGTTTTTCGTCCCTGATTCGTTTCATACCTAGTAGCATTAATTTGCCGATGTCTTCGTAAGCAATTAGGTCGACAGCCTTGGCAGCGGGCATCCACTGAATGTCGTTGAGCCAATCCTCTGGATGTAAGCGGTTGGTATTACCTAGGCCATGTACCAAATAAATATGCATGGTCATGAGCACCAGGGTGTGATTGCGGCGATAACGGAAATTTACTTTACCGAGCCAATTCATGACTTTCATCTCTTGAAGCCCTGTTTCTTCGCGAATTTCGCGTTCGGCGGTGTCTTTCGGTTCTTCTTTGGGCTCAACGTGGCCTTTGGGAATTGTCCAGCGATTCTTGGCATCCTGAATAAGTAGAATCTCCAGTTCTTTGGATTTTTCGTTACGCCGAAAAACTATGCCACCAGATGTGGTTTCGCGCACTACTTCTTCGATAGCTGGACGCCGGTGGACAAACTTTCGTATGCCCTCTATCGGCTTAGGCCTAGGGATCTTGGGTCGTTTCATGATTTCTTACTCTTTAGAGGTTTCTTGGGGGTCTTAGCCTTTGTCTGTTTGACTGGTTTGTCAATTTTTTGCTTAAGAGCGGTTCCTAACACACCATTAATGAACTTGCTGGAATTATCACCGCCAAATGCTTTGGCCAGCTCCACCGCTTCATTGATCACCACTTTGGGTGGAACATCATTATCGTTCAATAGCTCGTATAGACCGATTCGAAGGACGGCACGGTCCATGCGGGCGATTTGTTCAATCGGCCATTCCGGCGCCAAGGGTGCCAGTAGCGCGTCAAGCTCAGCCTGTTTGGCCGCAACGCCCTTTACTAGCCGCTCGATAAAGCCCTTGTCGTCAACCGTCGACTCGTAACGAGTAATATTGCGCTGCAATACTTCGTCTAAATCAAAAGATACGTCACCGGCTTCGAGCCGGAAATCTTGCTCGTAAAGCGTTTGCAATGCAACAATGCGGCCGAGGTGACGATTTGATGCCATGTTAAATAATTCTCTTTTCTACCAAGCTACTTGGCAGCGACAACTTTTTTGCTGCTTTCGCGGCGAGTTGTGTAAGCTTTGACCGGTGATTTACGGTTGACAGCACGTGCCAGCTTAACCACTAAGTGGCTGCGGCGAGCGCCAGTGGCGCGGGGACTCGTTCGTTTCTTTGGTTTACCCATGCAGTTACTCCTTGGAGTGTTTATTATGATTACTAAAACTTGGCTACATTATAGCGTTTTACGGCTTAAATCTCAACAGCTTACTTGATGACGAAATTGACGAGTTTTCCGGGCACGTAGATGGTCTTAGCAATTTGCCCGCTAGCCAACTGCGCGACAACTTTTTCCTGCTCTTTGGCAGCCGCAACAATAGTTGCTTCGTCGCTGGAAACCGGCACTACAATTTGGTCTCGCAACTTACCATTAACCTGCACGACAATTGTCATCGAATCACTAACTAGATATTTTTCATTATAGGTTGGCCAAGCGCTGGTATGCACCGAAGCTTCGTTACCCAATTGTTGCCACAGTTCCTCGGCGATGTGCGGCGCGAACGGTGCCAGCAGCTGGACGAGTGATTCTAGGGCCGATTTCCATGAGTCATGCGCTTCGGCGTAAGGCACACTTGCTTTTTGCTTGTACAGCTCGTTGACACATTCCATCATGGCCGCCACGGCGGTGTTAAAACTCAAACTTTCCAGATCTTCGCCAACTTTTTTGATTGTTCGGTTGATGACACGTTTGATTTCGGTAGCTTCGTTGCTATTCTGGACGGCCTGGGTCTCTAACCACTCCTGAACCAACGTCCAAACCCGCTGCAAGAAACGGAAGCTGCCGCCCATGCCTTCGACGCTCCAGGCGGCCGATTGGTTCCACGGGCCGATAAACAGCTCCATTATGCGGGTTGAATCGGCACCATATCCCTGGTTAATCAGTTCGTCTGGCGCAATCACATTGCCCTTGCTCTTGCTCATTTTTTGGCCATCGGGCGCCAAAATCATCCCTTGATTGCGCAATTTTTTGAACGGCTCACCGAAGTCGATCAGACCCTCGTCTTGCATAACCTTAGTCCACATACGGGCGTACAACAGGTGCATGACAGCATGTTCGGCACCACCGATGTAATCGTCTACCGGCAGCCAGAATTTAGCCTTTTCGGTATCAAAGGCTTTGTCCTTATTGTGCGGGTCAGCGAAGCGCAAGAAATACCAACTACTGCAGGCGAAGCCATCCATGGTGTCGGTTTCGCGCGTGGCCGGGCCGCCACATTTCGGGCAAGTCGTATTCACAAATTCGGGCACATTGGCTAGTGGGCTGCGGCCATCGCCACTTGGTTCGTAGCTTTTGACCTCTGGTAAAACAACCGGTAGCTGATCTTCGGGCACTGGGACTATGCCATCTTTTTCGCAGTGGATCATGGGAATTGGCGCGCCCCAGTAGCGCTGGCGGCTAATCAGCCAATCACGCATTTTATAATTGACCTTTTCCTGCCCAAGACCCTTTTTATTAAGATCCGCGACGATTTTTTCTCGGGCTTCCCAGGTTGCCAAACCATCATACTTGTCAGAATTTACTAGCAACCCCTCACCGTGATAACTCTTGCCTTGTACGAGTGATTCAAATACATAGCGGTGCGATCCGTCGTCAACCAATCTATCAGCTTCCACTTCGTCCACCCACACGGGTGTGAATTTGTTTTGTTCACCCGCATCTAGGTTTGTTTCCTCTTGAGAATTATCTACAAGGTCGAACAACAAGCCTTTTATACGCGCGTAATAGTTTTTGTCTTTAACGTTTGAGAAGTAGTAGCTGTGGGCGGTGAAATCGGTGGTGCTTACGTGTTTTACGTTGATATATCCTGTTTCTTCAGCGATTTCGCGCTTAGCGCACTCAATAACATCTTCGTCTGGATCAAGGCCGCCACCAATAAACAAATGACCGCCCCACCGACCCATCCGAGGGCCCCAATCTAGCATGAGTATTTTGCCGTCTTTGGGGTTACGTACGATTGCTACTATAGCGTCTTTCTCTGCCTCGTCACCTTGCTTTTCCCCCGACACGGGGTCAATAACTGAGACCGTCTTTAGGCCAAATGCTTCGGCGAATGCGAAGTCGCGCTCATCATGGGCGGGTACGGCCATAATGGCTCCGGTGCCATAGCCCATCAAAACATAATCAGCTACCCAAATTGGTAATTTCTCGCCATTCACCGGATTAACGGCGTAGGCACCACTAAACACGCCGGTCTTTTCGCGGTCAGTTTCTTGGCGCTCAATATCTGACTTGGCTCGGGCTTTGGCTTGGTAATTTTCAACTTGTTGTTTGTGTTCAGCCGGTACGATTTTCTCGAGTAATGGGTGCTCGGGCGCCAAAACCATAAAGGTGGCACCAAACAACGTGTCGGCCCGCGTCGTAAAGACCGTCAGTTTTTCGTCGGAGCCATCCACAGCAAAGGTAATCTCGGCGCCGGTGGAGCGGCCGATCCAGTTGCGCTGCATGGCTTTTATGGAATCAGACCAGTCGACATCGTCGAGGTCTTTGGCTAAACGATCGGCATAATCGGTAATCTTGAAAAACCACTGTTTTAGGGCTTTCTTTTCGACCTCAGAACCACAGCGCCAACAACGGCCGTTTTCGACTTGCTCGTTGGCTAGCACAGTCTTGTCGACCGGGCACCACCACTGCAAGCTTTCCTTCTGGTAAGCCAGCCCCCGCTTGTGGAGCAATAGGAAAAACCACTGCGTCCATTTGTAATAATCAGGGTCGGAGCTGGCAAATTCGCGCGACCAGTCATAGCTAAAGCCCATTTGCATCAGTTGCTGCTTAAATTGACCGGTGTTTTCGGCAATGGCTTGCTGTGGGCTGATGCCAGTTTTAATGGCGTAGTTTTCGGCTGGCAAACCAAAGGCGTCCCAGCCCATCGGGTGCAACACATTGAAGCCCTTCATACGGCTAAAACGAGCTATGGCATCGCCAATAGTATAGTTACGAACATGGCCAACATGCATGGCGGCGCCGCTGGGGTATGGGAAGTATTCCAAAATGTAGCGCTTCGGCTTACTGGGGTCGTCTGATGCCTCGTAGATCTTGTCGACCTCCCACTTAGCCTGCCACTTGGGTTCGATTTCTTTCGGATTGTAGCGTTTCATCGTAAGCAATTATAACAAGGAGTACGCGCAGGAACTACCTCTTAGTTCCGTGCATGCGACGCAGGCGTCTCAAAGGAGCGTTAACTATGACAGATAACAGAGATGTACGCTATACTGACAGAATGGCAAAAGTACATGTTATCTGTGGTGGGGATTCGGCTGAGCGAGAAGTTTCGCTCCGTTCAGGTGACGCAGTCACAAGGGCACTCAAAGAAGCTGACTATAAAGTACAGCTGCTTGATTCAGCCACTGCGACAATAGATGAAATAATAGATTGCGACGTAGTGTTTCCCGTTTTGCACGGCGCCGGTGGTGAAGACGGTGAGCTACAGGCGGAACTCGAAAAACACGCAGCGAAATATGTGGGCTCCGACCCTAAAGCATCGCAGCTCTGCTTTGATAAATGGCAGTACCGCCAGGCTATAGAAGCAGCCGATTTACCCGTGGCCGTCGGTGCACTTGTGCAGGCGCACGATTATCATAAGCATCCGCTGGCACAGGAGTATTTCGTCTTGAAACCTCTGAAAGGCGGTTCAAGCATCGATACCCACGTTGTTCGCGACCCATCAGACATCCCTTACGACCTTATCGCGGATACCTTCGGCAATTATCCAACCATGCTGATCGAAGAACTTATCATTGGCACTGAGCTAACGGTGGGTATCTTAGGTCAGACGCCGTTGCCAGTCATAGAAATCATCCCACCGATTGACGGTGAGTTTGACTACGAAAATAAATATAATGGTGCCACGCAGGAACTTTGCCCACCTAAACATGTCAGCAAAGCCATCCAGCAGAAAGCCCAAGCTTTAGCACTAAAAGCTCACAAGCTCGCCGGCTGCCGAGATCTTTCGCGCACCGACATTATGGTCGATAAATCGGGCAAGTTATATTTACTGGAAACCAACACCATCCCCGGTATGACCGACCGAAGCTTATTCCCGAAAATGGCCGCCACGGCCGGCATCACTATGCCAGAGCTTTGCCAGCAGCTGGTCGAAATGGCGCTTAGTCGTTAAATTGTTGTTGCTTTTGCTTGATCCAGTAGGGACTTTGGCGGACTAGTTTCGTTTGATCGTCAGCGTTTTGTAGGAGTGGCTTTAGAGCCTCTTCGGCAAAGACGCCGTTTTGTGAGCCCTTGGCGAGCACTATGGCGCCGGACTGCAGCTTGCTCGCCACGAATTCTCCGGCTTCGTACGGGCTCGTAAATGTTTTAACTACACAGCCCTGTTTTTTGGCGGCCGGAGCCAGGTATTTATTGGCGTCCGTGCCAATTGTCACAACTAGATCGAGCTTTTTAGCATCGCAGTAATCACCGATTTCTTGGTGTGCTTCCTGGCTATAATCACCTAGTTCGTTCATGTTTCCCAAAATGGCAATGCGCTGCTTAGCCGTGTTGGCGTAGAGCACATCGAGCGCGGCTTTAACGGCCATAGGGCTGGCGTTGTATGTGTCATCGATCAAGGTTGAATCTTTAGTGCCCAGCAAAATCTGCATGCGGCCAGCAAACGGAGCCAGCAATTCTATGCCATTCTCGATTTGCTTTGGTTTCATACCAAGTATGTCGCCGACAGCTACGGCCGCCAAAACAATTTTGGCACCGTGTTGCCCGATGTAGGACGTCTTTGCTTGCAAACTGCCGGAAGGCAGTTTGACACTGAGTGTTTGTCCGCTCAAAGCCGCGCTTGGCGAGTTGGTGTAATAATCTGCCCTGTCGCTTATTGTGCTGTACTCTACAAAACTGCGGCTCGCTAGATATTCGCCAGGGATATCGTCGCCATTTACAAGCACTTCGTCTGCGAAATCAAAGATAGCCAGCTCTTCGGCGGCCACGGCGTCGAGGGTTTTGAAGTATTCCATATGCTCCGGCGATACGGCAGTTACGACAGCTAGGTCTGGCTTAGTGTAGGCAAAATGCCTCATCTGCCCTGGCCCGTCGACGCCAAGTTCTACAACCACCACATCGTAGGGATAGGCTTCGTGGATCATTCGGCTATTAGCACCAAAGATTTTGAGCCAGCCAAAAATGTTTATCAGATTCGGCTCTGTCTGTCCGAAAAATATCAATGGTACGGTCACGCGGTCATTGTAGTTCCCTGATTGATGTTGTACACGAAGCTGACCACCAAGTAAGTTGGCTATGGCCAGTTTGGTTGATGTTTTACCGACCGAACCCACCACCGCAACTGTCTTGAAACTGTGCCGTTTCTTGAGCTGTTTTACTTGGCGCTCTAGAATGACACAGACTAGCGTCCGCCCAAATTTTTTGGGATGAAATAGAAAATACAGCGCCCAACCAATGATGGCTAACGCAGCCAGCACGTGTGTCCAGACAATCGGGTACGACACTAGCAGCGCCAGCCCAAACTGCCACTCACCAACCGCACCACTTTGAGCCCAGCGCGTTAACAGCCAAACACCAAAGACTATCTGCACCAGGCTCCCTAGCAAAGCAATTACCTCTAGCAAGCGTCCTTTGTCTGAGAGCTTTGCGGTGCTTGGCTCGTAGCGTCTGGCGTGCCAGAACCAGCCAAGATAGGCAGACACAGAATATTTGCGGTTCTCTAACTCCGTTACAAGGCGGCGTGGCAAGAACCAACTATAGAGTTCAACGAGTGCTCTAAACAACATATCGATATTGTTTCATTTTTGGGTATGACACGCAATTACTGAGTAAAGCTCAGTGGACTCAGACCACCGCTAGCACTGACTGGCGTAGCGCCAACGCCTGGCAAGCCTAATTGACCCAGGACTTCCGTGAGTGGTTTGGCGCCTGTTGGGGCGGTTACTTTTACGGTCTGGTTGCTAGGAGCAGCGTTAAAGTGTGCCGTGACTGAGGTCGAACCACCGGTAGTAGTGGCGGCCGTCAGGTCGAATGTCACCTTGTTTGTTTCGGTATTCACTGTGAACGTAACGTTGCCGTGACCGCTCTTGGTATTCAGGCCTAATACTATTGGATAGATGCTGCCACCGGTGTAGTTTTGACCGATATTGAATTTAGAGGAAGGGTCGGTTTGACTAGTAAATTCGATATTGCTAATTAGTTTGGTCTTAGCGTCGACCCATAAATCGAACGAGTAGGTGGCTTTACTATTCTTTATGTCATTTTGTAAGGATGCAATATCCATCGACTCACTGATTGATTTGCCGCCATTGGCTTTCTTGGCCCAGTCATTAAGCTTACTGCTGTCGAGTGCTGTCTTGAGCGCACCGACGTAGGCTTGCAAGTGATCCTTGTTATAGCCGACTTTGAAGTGATCGACGCTGCGACCATTTTGAGTCTCTTTAGCAACAAATTTCTGTTTAACGATGACTGCTTTTGACTCGTCGGTAGTGAACAGATATTGCTTGTTTACTGCCTGCACCTTGCTGATAGCATCGTTGATCTGATCGGCAGTTGGCGTATTGCCTGCGCTTAAAGCGCCGGTGTCGGCCTTTAGGCTAGTACTGTCCTTGAGGCTACTGGCGTAGGTGTCAATTAGCGTGTGGTCGATGGAAACCCATTGGTTGTCCAGACCGCCCAGGCCATAGGCATCGAGTAATGATTTGACGCCACTGACTTGTAGATAGATGTCCGGACTAGTGTTACCACTTGCTTTAATGCTTCGCAAATTGGCAGTTACGTTCTGGCCAGCCAGATCAGCCTTTAGCTCTAGTTTGCCGTTGCTATTGCTGTCAAACGCGCCGTTCAAGCTAGCGTCAAAGCTGGCGGTGCTGCTTTTGACCTTTAACGTACCATCAAATGTGGCACCCTTATAGTGCATAACTGTTTGTTTGCTGGTGTAGTCAACTAGCTTATCGACAGCCTCGCCGCTCTTTTTGAAGCTCGTGCTATAGACGTTACTGGGAGTGTTCGGAAGATAAAATGCGAATACATAGCCTCCGCCCAGCACTACCACGGCCGCAGCCGCCACAACGGCGGGCATTAGCCAACGTTTTTTGGAGCCTCCAGAGCCGCCAACGCTACCAACCACTGGAGTTTTTGGCGCGTCATCAACAGATGGAACGACAGGTTCGGCAGGAGTTGTGTTTGTTGATTCGGTGACCACTGGAGAGCTTGGTGCTTCGATCGGATTGCTGTTTGAGTTTTGGTTTGTGTCTGACTGATCATCCGTCTTGTTTGGATCCATATATAAGTCCTTTGTTTACTCTAATTACGATTATAGGTAAGTGCCTGAGCTATGGCAAACTGTTTGTGCTTGGCTATACTCGTTTGGTTTATACTGTGTAGTGATGACTTCGGGGTGTTAGCTTAGTTGGTAAAGCGCAGCATTCGCATTGCTGAGACCAGGAGTTCGAATCTCCTACACTCCACCAGGGTGATGAGAGAAATTACAAATTATGAAAATTACGCTAGACACCCCAACCAAACACGCTATACAGCACACGACGCATTGTTTAGTTGGTTGCGGTATCGGTGAAACGCTAGGTTCGGCTATTGGTGCTCAGCTAATGTGGCCAAATATCTGGCAA
Source organism: Saccharimonadales bacterium (SeqCode) (assembly GCA_041649215.1). Lineage (GTDB taxonomy): Bacteria > Patescibacteriota > Saccharimonadia > Saccharimonadales > UBA4665 > JBAZNN01. The sequence continues at coordinate 156,932 of JBAZNN010000001.1, read as the reverse complement.
ACTGTACTGGCAGTCGTACTAGCCTTTGCATTTGGCTACGGTCTAACCTTCCGTGGAGCCCGCAAAATGGGCATGAACTCACGCGAATCGGGCCGGACGGCTCTGCGCACCGACACTATCTCCATCACCTCCATGGAAATCATCGACAATACGCTGGAATGGCTTATCCCGGGAGCAATGAATGCCCTGGTTGCATCGTGGTTATTTTGGTGGAGTATGGCCGTATCGCTAGCCGTGGCCTTTATCATAACCGTACCGGTCAATCGTTACGTCATGCTACGTTCCGGCGCCCACATGCACCATTAGGCTCTTTATTTTCACCCCTAAATCTGCTAAACTTCCCCTGTTCTTTACAAATTTTGTCGTCCTGGGTCCGTGCGGTTTGCACGAACGACGGTTCCCTCGTGACTACAAAATATGCCACCGGCATATTTTGGGGCTGTAGCTCAGTTGATTAGAGCGCTTCCATGGCATGGAAGAGGTCCAGGGTTTGAGTCCCTGTAGCTCCACCAACGAAAAATGATCACCATTTGGTGGTCTTTTTTCGTTATTGAGGCTGGGGACTCAAACGGGTTTGCCAGTGGCAAACCCCGCCCTTGCCTGGCGACCATGGGAGCCGGGTTGTCTTGGCAAATCTTATTTTTGATTTGCCGACAAGGTTGAGTCCCTGCTTTATTTAGAGCGTAGCGATCCCTGTAGCTCCCTAATGCCGCGTCAGCCGCCACCAAAAGCTAGGCGCCTCTAGTGGCTGCTTGAGCTCGAGTGGTGAAGCGGCTAACATATTGCCCGCGGAGACTTCTATACTGCCGACGGTTTTCGATTTTTGCCCGGGCAGTATTGGCTCGGCTGTGTATTTAATCAAACTGGCATCTCCCTTCCAGCGAAGCAAAGATACTGGCTGTTTAGCTATCGCTACTGTAGTGGCGCCCCACGGCGCTTTGTAACTGGCTATGATTTTCCCGTTCGGGATTATCGTCCGCATATCAAAGTTCGCTTGTATAGTCGCGACAAGTTTGATCGATGACTGAAGCGCTGTTTCCAGATCGGGCTGTCCCATTATTGCCCCAACCACCACGAGCGGTTTTGAACCAACCTGTACGTTGGCTGAGAATAGAAAAGCACCTGGATCGGCACTATTATTGCCGGTCTTTAAGCCGGTGATGCCACTTTGGCCGAGAACTGTGTTGTAATTCGAAACCGTGCCGACCATCGGCAAAGGGGCACTTGGCTGACTAGCTATTTCAGCCAACACGGCATTTCTTGTCGCCAGCAAACCAAGTTTGACTAAATCATTTGCCGTACTGACAGTTGTAGTGCCATAACCACTAGCATCACTACCTAGATGTGTTGCTGTCAGACCATTTTGCAGCAAAAAACTAGTGGCATACGCTTTATAGTTAGCGAGACTACCGAATGCCCAGATGGCCAGACTGTCAGCCAGATTATTCGCTGAGGGCAACAAAAGACCCTGCAGCATCTGGTACTCACTCAATTGCTCACCCACATATACCTGCACTACGGAACCGTCAGCAGCATAGTTGTTGTATATCTGTAAATCTTCGCCGGTCAGTGTCAAGGTTGGCCCCTGCTGCCCGGGCGACAAAGGATACTTCTGGAGCACGCAAAGAGCGGTAATAACCTTAGCGATACTGGCTGTAGCAAGGGGTGTTTGAGCCCCGGAACTGGCTAGCAAACCATAGCCCTCGGCGCCAATGGCGGCCTGTCCACCATTCGGCCATTGTAGCGTAATCGGCTCGGCGGCCTGTGTTCGTGGTAACGATATTGTGGCGGCCACGCTGGGAAGTGGGCGTAAATAGTTCGCCCCCAAGCCAGTTACCAGAAGTAAGATCAATATAATGGTCATCCAGGGTTTTTTACGTGGCCTCTTTTTTGGTTTTATTATCACAAGCGGCATTGACTATATGATACAACACCCTCCCGAAGCGTAGCGAAATGCGCTATACTAAAAGCATCGGAATAATTAAGGAGAAAGCCCTATGTTGATACCTATCATAATCGCAATTGTCGTAGTCATTGGCATCGTACTGGCAGCCATGTATAACGGTTTAGTACGCCTAAACATACGTTCTAACGAAGCATGGAGCGATATAACCGTTCAGTTGAAACGTCGCTACGACCTTATCCCTAACCTGGTCAGCACCGTTAAGGGCTATGCCTCGCACGAAAAAACTGTCTTCGAAGACGTGACCGCCGCTCGGGCCAACGCCCTGAGTGCCCAAGGCCCAGCTGACACCGCCAAGGCCGAAAACGCCTTTAGCGAAACGCTCAAAAGCTTATTTGCCGTAGCCGAGGCCTACCCAGACCTGAAGGCTACCCAAAACTTCCAACAGTTACAGGCTGAGCTAACCGACACCGAAGACAAAATCCAAGCATCTCGTCGCTTCTATAACGGCGTTGTCCGTGATTTCAATACCAAGCGCAAAGTTTTCCCTACCAGCGTGTTCGCAGGTATGCTTGGCTTCAAAACCGACAAAGAGTTCTTTGAGCTCGACGAAGCCGCCAACACTGCTGTCCAGAGTCCAGTAGAAGTCAAGTTCTAAACAACTAACCTCCCACCCCATGTACAGTGCCATTGCCGCCAATAAACGCAAGACCATATTCATTATGTTCTTTTTCCTATTGTTCGTCGGTGGTTTGGCATGGCTATTCGGAACCATGTACCATAGCCCCGATCTGATAATTACCATCTTGATTTTCGGTACGGTCTACGCGCTGATTAGCTACTTCGCTGGTGCCCGTTTAAGCCTGGCCGTTAACGGCGCCAAAGAGATTCAAAAGAACGACAACCCAAGGCTATGGCGCACTGTCGAGAATCTATCCATTACCGATGGATTACCCATGCCCCGAGTTTTCATAATCGACGATCCGGCTCCAAATGCCTTTGCCACCGGCCGCAACCCAAGTAAATCGGCCGTTTGTGTAACGAGCGGGTTATTACAGATCATGAGCGACAACGAGCTGGAAGGCGTTTTGGCACACGAAATGGGTCACATCAAAAACTATGATATCCGTGTCAGCATGATTGCCTTTGCGCTGTCAGCCGTTATTTCCATATTGGCGGATTTCATCTTGCGCATGACCTGGTTTAGTGACCGCGACAACGAAAACAACAACCAAGTAATATTTTTGGCCGGTATTGTGGCAGCTATTTTGGCGCCACTCGTGGCAACACTCATACAGTTGGCTATTTCCCGCAAGCGTGAATACCTAGCCGATGCTACTGGCGCTCTAACTACTCGTTACCCGGAAGGGCTCGCCAGCGCGCTCGCTAAAATTGGTCAAACCGGCGCCGCCCTAAAGCGACAAAATACCGCGACCGCCCATTTCTTTTTCGCGAACCCACTCAAAGGTCATAGCCTGAACACGCTGTTCAGCACTCACCCACCCATAGAAGAACGTATCAAGCGATTAAAGGATATGGAAACTCATGCCTAAGAAACCGGCTGCCAGAGCGTCAAAAACAAAAAAAGTCAGCCAAACCTCACTACCGAAATCATCGACGCCCCGAAAGTTCAAAATCCCCAAGCAACACTGGTACATGCCGTGGCGGCGGCGATACTTACCGGTCACGAAACACAAGCCGCTATCAAAAGCGCGGCGCCTTTTCGCGCGAAGTCTGCGGTTGCAGTTTAAAAATTGGAAATTATTCGGCGGTATCGTGTTAATTTACGGCCTACTAAACCTTGTGCTGGTACGGGGCATTAGTGGTAGTAGCGATCTAGGTAGCATAAAATCTCTACTGGACAGTGTTTTCAGCGGCAGCGCGGGACACGTCAAAAGCGCTTTTTTGTCATTCGCATATCTATTATCGACATCTGGCAGTGGCAACACACAGACATCCGGTGTATACCAAAGCCTGCTGGTTATCATTGGCAGCCTGGCTTTTATCTGGGCGCTCCGCCAAGTTATTGCCAAAAACAGTCCACGTATCCGTGACAGTTTTTACAGGGGAATGTACCCGCTTATTCCCTTTTTGTTAGTCTTACTGGTCATTGGTTTGCAGTTACTGCCTCTGGCTATCGGTGGCTCCCTCTACAGCTCGGTTATCAGTAATGGCATCGCTATACACACCTACGAAAAATTCATATTTGGATTTATTTTCTTCCTGCTGAGCTGGCTATCGCTATACTGGATAACTTCGTCGATGTTCGCTCTATACATAGTCAGCCTGCCTGACATGACGCCTATCAAAGCGTTGCGGAGCGCCAAACAGTTGGTACGTCGTCGACGCTTGCTAATCTGGCGCAAGCTCATCTTTTTGCCGGTCATTATGTTGCTCATTGCTACCGCCGTAGAGATTCCTCTGATTTTGTTCTTAACGGTATTGGCACCGTGGGCTTTCTTTGTCCTAAGCATGGTGGCTCTAGCGATTGTTCATGGCTATTTGTACAGCCTGTATCGGGAGCTTATAGATGACTAAATCGGCCGCCAAAAAACGACTAAACGAGCTGAGACAGCTGGCAAACAAGTATTCGTATGAGTACCATGTGCTCGATGCGCCCAGTGTATCCGATGCCGTTTACGACGGGCTGATGCGCGAGCTCAAAGACCTCGAAGCCACCTACCCAGATTTAATCACGCCAGATTCCCCCACTCAACGAGTCGGCGGTCAGGCACTCGAAGGCTTTAAAAAAGTCGAACATAGCAGTCGCATGTTAAGTCTAAACGATGTATTTAACCGCGATGATGTTGAAGCCTGGGTGCAGCGCACCGATAAATTGGCTCCGGGCCGGACTCACGAATATTTTACAGATATTAAAATGGATGGCTTGGCCTGCGCTTTGGTGTACGAAGATGGGGTATTTACACGCGCCGTTACCCGAGGCGATGGACTGGTTGGCGAAGACGTAACTGAAAACGTACGGACTATCAAATCAGTACCTTTGCGCTTGCGCCACGATAAAAAATACGAAACATTTCTACATGGTCACACCGAAATTCGCGGCGAAATAATTATGCTCAAGAAAGATTTTGAAGCGCTGAATGCAAGTCGCGAAACCGCCGGGTTACCAATATTTGCCAACCCGCGCAACCTGGCCGCCGGCACTATTCGCCAGCTAGACCCAAAGCTGGTAGCTGCCCGGCCGCTAAATTTTCGAGCCTATGATTTGCAGCGTGATGACCCCGACGAAATCCCGACACATATGTACGCCTACGAAACTATTCGAGCATTGGGCTTAGCCGTCAACACTCAGGCTAGCGTCTTTACGAAGCTCGATGACGTTATGCGCTTCGTCGACACGTGGGACGAAAAACGACATGATTTGCCCTTCAATACCGACGGCTTGGTCGTTAAGCTAAATGACCGAAAACTCTACCGTGAACTCGGCGTAGTTGGCAAAAACCCGCGTGGTGCGGTGGCTTACAAATATGCGGCCGAAGAAGCGACTACTATTGTCAAAGACATTGTGCTCAGCATCGGCCGAACCGGTGCGGCTACACCTGTTGCAGTGTTTGACCCGGTCATCGTCGCTGGCACCACAGTCCAGCACGCCAGCCTGCACAACGCTGACGAAATTGCCCGCAAAGACATTCGGGTTGGCGACACGGTCGTGATTTTCAAAGCCGGTGATATCATTCCGCAAGTTTCCAAAGTACTTACAGAACTCCGGCCCAAAAACGCTACAACCTTCGACATGGAAGCCGAGTTGGCTCGCCAGTATCCCGAGCTAAAGTTTGAGCGCCCCGAGGGTGAAGCGGTTTACCGCGTGCGAGGCGCCTCCGGCACGATCCTGCTCAAGCAGGCTCTGATCCACTTTGCATCCAAAGGCGCGCTCGATATCGACACGCTGGGCGAAAAGAATGTTGGCGCTCTGGTCGATGCTAAGCTCGTTCATGATTTAGCCGATATTTACACGCTTACTAAAGACCAGGTCGTCGAGCTAGATAGGTTTGCAGAATTGTCTGCTCACAATCTCATAAACGGCATTCAGGCCAAGAAAAGCCCTGAGCTGGCCCGGTTTATATACGGACTGGGTATCCGCCATGTCGGCATCCAAACCGCTATTGATCTTGCCAGACAGTTCAAGCGACTCGATAATATTGGCCTTGCCAGGCTGGACGAATTGAAAGCGGTCGACGGTGTAGGCGATATCGTAGCTGACTCAATTTACTTGTGGTTTGACGAAGATGAAAACAAAGCACTGCTGGCCAAATTCCGCGGTCTTGGCGTGTGGCCACAGGACGCCAAAGGGACTGGTGGCAAGTTTGACGGTCAGAGTTTTGTCATAACTGGCACGCTCGAACACGGCGGCCGCGATGAGTTTGCCGACAAAATCCGTGCCCTCGGCGGCACCTTCCAATCGAGCGTCGGCAAAGACACAACCTACTTGGTCGTCGGCAAAAATGTAGGCGCCAGCAAACTGGCCAAAGCCGCCAAACTTGGCACCACGCAGATCAGTGAAGCTGATCTGTTGAAACTTTTGTAAAACCACTGTAAACAGGTTATAATATAGGCACATGGCTTTTAATATTGACCCGTCTCAACCCCTACCATCCGCGGTAGAAATTAACCGCGGCGACCTGCCAGACGAAGCCTGGCGCAGCTTACTAGGCCGATTCGCTTTATTTGCCGACACTGAGGGCATCGAAGTACATCCCACTTATCCAGAGGTAGCCGAGAACGAACCAAGCGTTATAGTTTATGAATCTGATTTTCAAGAAGCTGCCTGGAATCTCGGGTACGCTAAAGCTATTGGTGTCAAAGCCTACCGCTCACTAACGCGCGAATTTGTCATACAAGCTGAAGAGGCAGCCGCAGACAGTGAGTACGTATCACCGATGCCCCGACTGAAGTTCAACGTGTTTGATATGCGCACCACCCCTGGTGGAGCTTCGATTATCGCCATCGGCTCAGTACGCGAGCTCGACGCCGCAAGCCTTAAGTCCTACGTTGCAGTTATTGATTCCCGGCTGGAACACGCCGGTAGCAGCACAGACGATGTCTACGCGATGCTTCGGCGACACGCTGGACCAATTACCGTCGATATCTGGCGGAAGGTCGTACAGACTGCCCTGCCCGAATCTGAAACACCAGACGAATAACCCATACAAAAAACCGCAGCCAAGCTGTTACAATTAGCATGAGCATGAAACAAAAATCTAAATCGACGCAGTTTAACTGTTTTTCGCCACCGGTAATGCTGGCAACATTCGCGATTGAAATCATCCTGGCCATCTATACTGTGTGGCGCTACAAAATGAACGTGCTAACGCGACTGGCCGTTACTATGCTGGTGGCTCTGGCCATCTTTCAGTTATGTGAATACCATGTTTGCGGCGGTTTTGGACTGCGCGCCAGAGAATGGTCGCGTATTGGCTATATAGCTATAACTCTGCTGCCACCCCTGGGTTTGCATATGGTGCACGTACTGGCAGACAAGCCCAGGCGCCGCCTGGTGGTTGCCGCCTACATCACAATGGTTGTGGCAGTTGGCTATTTCCTGATCGATCGCACTGCATTTAAGGGCTATGCCTGCACCGGAAACTACAATATTTTTCAGCTTGGCATGCGACCGGCTATCGTCTACGGCGTGTACTATTATGGCTGGTTGCTGGCAGTTATAGGTCTTAGTATAAGATGGACGGCCGAGCTCAAGCGGTCAAGCAAAGGGTCCGTAAAGCGGCTGGGGGCAGTGCGCGGACTGATAATTGGCTACTTGGTCTTTTTAGTACCGACGGCCCTAGCTAGCACCGTCAAGCCAGAAACCCGTCGTGGCATACCGTCTATAATGTGTGGTTTTGCCGTCTTATTTGCCTTTATTTTGGTTGCTTACATATTGCCAGAGCTAGCCACGCGTCGCACTCGTAAGCTTGACAAATAAGCATAACTTGTTATGCTTGAAGTAATTCGTGCGTCGCTGCGGCGCTTGAAACAAACATTCCAAAACAAAAAAATGCTCTCACCCGCCGCGGGTGGGCACGCACGAAAAACCAAAAAGGCCAGATAGTTCTGGTCTTTTTGCTACTTGAGTTTTTTAACAAAAACAGATAAGATAGCAGGGTTCTTTGACGCGGACGTGGCGGAATTGGTAGACGCGCTACCTTGAGGTGGTAGTGGGGCAACTCGTGGAGGTTCAAGTCCTCTCGTCCGCACCAAATAAAATTCTTGGGTGATTAGCTCAGTTGGCTAGAGCACCTCGTTTACACCGAGGGGGTCGGGGGTTCGAGCCCCTCATCACCCACCATAAAAAGGGAGTTTGCCGCAAGGTAAGCTCCTTTTTTATGCTAGATGCTGGGCTGAACTCCCCGACCGCAGTTGCGAAGCAAATGCACTGGTCGGGGAGTTCGGTGGAGCGAGGACGCGCGCAGGTGCTTGCACCGAGCACGCCACAGCGGAGGAGGCCAAAGGCCGACCCCTCATCACCCACCAAAACAAGAAGATCCTTCGGGGCCCTTTTGTTTTGGCATTGACATATGAATCTGCCCGCACCATACTTAGCCATTATGAAATTTCTTGTACTTGAAGGTGTAAATGGACTGGCAGAGCCAGACGTAAAACCGTTAATTGAGCTTCCGACGGACGGGGTAGATTGGGTACCCAGTGAACGCTACATAGCCAAGTGGAATGAGTGGCAGCAGAAAGCTCGCACCGACTTAGGTAACACCGCACTTCAGAACGAGTAACAGCCTATACTAACTCAACTGCGGGGCATGTGGTCGTAGAGGTGGTCCAGGCTAAAGCTAGAGCGCACTAGCGGCTTGATATCGTCTAGCTTGACGCCAATTTTGACACCAGGGTTGAGTGTGTTATATGGATCAAATACTTTTTTAACTTTGCCGAATAGTTCGTACATTTCTGAACCGTAGAGCTTTTCAAGATATGGCCCGCGCAAGCGACCGTCACCATTCTGGCCGGATGTGGAACCACCAAGTTCAATCACCAAGTTGTAATATTCATCGATTAATTTGAAGGCCTTTTGGCGGTCGCCGACTTGGCTTAGGTCGAGATATGGCTGCACGTGCAGGTTGCCATCACCGGCATGACCCCACAAGGCTACTTGAAGCTTCTGGCTAGCGAACATATGGTAAACCCGAGCAACGAACTCTTCGAATTTATCAACAGGCACGATACCGTCCTCGATAATCGGAACAGACTTTTGCTGACCTTCAGAATGAGCTACTACAGCTGCCGAGGCATGCCGAATTTTCCACAGCTTGGCCTGAGCATCCGGCTCGGTTTCCTGGACGTGATTACTGGCGAAACTCTCGAATATCTTGTTGGCTTTTTTGGTCAAGCGTTTTCGTGAGCGCTCATTGTTATCATCGAACTCGGCCAGCAACACGAGCTTAGCAAATGGTTTCTGTACTAGGCCTTTTAGCTGATTAGGATTCAACTTATCGACTAATTCGAGCAGTTGACCGTCGACCATCTCGAGCGCACTCGGCATTTCTGGCAAAGCACGAAGTGCCAAAATAGCTTCTTCGGCCTTCTTGAGATCATCAAATTCAGCCATGAACAAGGTGGTTTCTGGATTGTACGTCTCGGTTTCGAGGGTCGCTTCACTGACGATGCCGAGCGTTCCCTGGGAACCGACGAACAATGGCGTCAGGTCAAAGCTACCATCTGGATGCTTCACATCCGCGAGTGCGTAACCTGCCGAGTTTTTTGTGGTGTCTAACCGAAACGACTTCAAGAGTTCTTTGTGCTCCTCGATCAATGTATCGAGCGCCCGGTAAATCTCACCCTCGAAAGTCGCTAGACCGAGCTTTTTATTGAGTTCGCGCTTGCTGAGTCGCAATGCCTCGATCACCTCACCGTTTGCCAACACTACTCGCAGAGCCTTTACGTAGTCACGGGTACAACCGTATTTGATGGTTTTTGCGCCAGAGGCGTTGTTAGCTATTGCGCCCCCGATAGTCGAGTACTCATAGCTGGCTGGGAACGGCGGCAAAAAGCGATCGTGGGTCTGTAATGTTTGCTGCAATTTGCCGTAATTAATACCTGGCTCGACAACGACTACGCCGGACTTAGGATCTAGCTCGATAATCCGGTTCATGTGCGCCGGGAAAACCAGCATAATCCCACTGCCAAGCGCCGCGCCGCCTTGGTCGGTGCCAGCTCCGCGAGCCGTCACCGGAATCACTCGGCCACGTTCAGCCAGCTGCCAGGTAAATCGAGTGGTTTTACGAACGTCGTTTTCGTTGCGCGGGTAGACAATGATGCTTGGGGTAAGCGCGAAAATGCTGCCGTCGGTGGAGAAATAGCTCCGAGCGTCGTTCGAGACCATAACCTCGCCTGTTACGTGCTCTTGCAAATAGTGGGCAACCTTACTCATCTACCGAATGTCCTTCAGAAGTTTCATATCTGATAATAATCATAGCACAAAATATGAAGTGCTTGTGGTTTTGCCCGGCAAGGCACCGTGGACTTGTCCAACTGTCATTTTTAGCGTACAATTCCCCCTGTTATTCGCGGATGTGGCGGAATTGGTAGACGCGCTAGCTTCAGGAGTTAGTGATCGCAAGGTCGTGGAGGTTCAAGTCCTCTCATCCGCACCAAATAAAGAGTCGGTCCTTGTGACCGACTCTTTATTTGGTATCGGATTTGAACCTTCACGCGTGGAGGTGAGAAGTGCCTGTGGCACTTCGCAAGGCCGGAGACAGATTGCAAGCTATGATTGCAGTCTGTCGAGGCGGGGTCGCCGATAAGGTGACCAAGTCCTCTCATTTCACTGGGTTCAATCCTTTTTTTACTGGTTCGTGACCTTGGCTTCGCGAATTTGCCAAGTGCTAACTGAGTTGTATCTATCGGTATCACTGTTGAGTGTGTGCAAGTCTAAACCGTGGACTGGTTGATTAGTGACATACAAAAAACGTGGTTGATATAACCCCAAGGCTGGGGCTTCCGACTGCCAAGCGCTCAAAAACGATCGATACTTGATGGCTCGGAGCACTGGGTCAGAACGGGTGCGGCCGGCCTCGAGTGAAGTATCGGCAGTCGTAGATTTCCATTCCGAGAAGTTCAGACGATTATTTGAGCGAATGTCGGTCTGTGAGCTATCCCAGTACACAAACACATCGGGGTCGATACCGATCGATATGCCATACAGCAGCGCATCGTAATTATGAAATTCCAGGGTGGTCTGAAGATCTGTGGCTGATTGCAACACTGGGTCAACGACAACTCCAATCTTGCGCCACTGGGAGGCTAGTTGTCGTACCACGTACCTGTTTTCCGAAGTATCTTCGGCCGACAAGGCAAAACGTAGGCTCTGGCCGTTCTTTACCCGCACGCCGTCCTTGCCAGGAATCCAACCTGCCGCGGCTAGCTGAGCGGCCGCGGCTGACTGATCGTAGCCGGCTTGTTGGTATTTGAAATCATATCCCACTTGGCCTAGCAGTAGTGGCTCGCGTACGGGCTTTGTGCTGTAGCCTAGCCCATCCTGAATGGCCCCAACATCAGCCCCACGAACCAAAGCCTGACGCACCTGAGCATCGGCCAAGATGCCTGTAGACGTCTTGAAGAAAGTCATAACGGCAGCCGTGAGTGGAAAGTTATCAGAGTGAGCGTGATCGTCCGATAGCTTTTTGGGAAAGTCTCGTAGCCCAGCCATGGCCATAATATCGTTGCGCTCAAAGGCGGCCACCATCTGGTCTTGGTTACTATATGAACGCACCACGTAGCCGTCGAGCTTCGGAGCGCCACCGTGATAATGCTTGAATGGCTTCAGTGCAATAAGTGTCGACGTGGTTTCCGGATCGGTACCTTTTATTTGGATAGTATTCCAGCTGAATGGGCCTGCCCCAACCGGCTTTACGGTATTGAAATTGTTTGAACGGAGCTGTCTAGGTGGAACGCTGGCCAAAATATGTTGTGGGACAATCCCCCTAGTCAGTGCGTAAGGAAAGGCGCTCAACGCGTTTGGCAAATCGAACTGAATCGTCTGCGTATCGACGGCCGTCACCACGATACCCTGCCAGCTACTTAGTAGTGGTGAGCCAGCGTCAGGGTTCTGTATAAGCTGATAGGTAAACACTACGTCGGCGGCTGTCAGCGGCTGTCCGTCTTGCCAAGTTAGATGTGGTCGAAGCTTGACAGTGTAGTGCTTGCCCGTCTGGTCAACACTATAACCAGTGGCCAAATCACCAACAAGTTTATTCTGATTATCATAAGTTAGTAGGCCGGCAAAGATTAGCCGCGACACGGCCGTATCAACCGAACCGGTGGCATATATTGGGCTGGCGTTGCTGTAATTTCCAACTATGCCTTCGGTGTATATGCCGCCTGGAATCGGCTGCACCGTTTGGTAATATCGACTAAGACCTAGCGTCTGCACGATCGTACAAAAGATTAGCAACGAAACTAATAGCAGCCAGCCAGCCAGAAATTGCCGTACCGCAACTAAGCGATCTAGACGATCAATTACCCTGCCCTCTAGTTGCTCACTAGCTTGCTTGGTTGCTGATTTAACCTGACGTCGGCGCATCCGGAAGCGGCGACGTATACGCAAACGAGTTGAACGATTAAACAGCACAAGCTTGCTCCGTTTAGGGTTACTTAAGTTAGCCGACCATGACGCCAAGCAACAGCGACAAAATGAATACAATCGCCAGGATAATGGTGATTTGGTAGATGGTTTTGTCGGTGCCACGACGTTCAGTGTTTACTTCGCCGCTACTACCTAGACCAGCTCCCAGTGACGCACCACGGGTCTGTATCAAAATCAGTAGCGTCATCAGCAACATTGAAGCAATAGACACGTAATTGTAAATACTCATCGTTCCTCTAGTATATCAAAGATACATTAATCAGTAATCACTAATAACTTACGCCTTTGAGAGTTATTAGTTCTTTTCCTCTAGTATGGCTGTCACGAGATAATTTACCAGGCCAATGATAATACCGGCTACTACAGCCGCGCCGAAGTTAGTTACGTGCAACGGAGTGTATAGTTTGCTGGCCAGAAACACGGTAGCACCATTGATGACAATCATAAACAGACCCAGGCTTAATAAAATCGCGGGCAAGCTCAACAAGACCAATATCGGCTTGAGAATCGCGTTGATGATGGCCAGCACGAGCCCGGCAATAACAATCACCGCAAAGCGGCTATTATACGAAATACTGCTGGTTAATATTCCCGAGGCGATCCAAAGACCAAGGCTACAAACTAACCAACGAACTAGAAAACGATAGGCAAAACTCTGTTGGTGCATCCGATTCATATCTATATGATTGTACTTCAGCCGAGGTCTCTCGAGCAAGTATCGCTCAAGACTTCAATGCCGGTTTTAGTGATCAAAACGTCGTCCTCTATCCGTACGCCTATTCCCTCTTCGGGAATATATATGCCAGGTTCGACAGTTAGCACCATGCCGGGTTGGAGTGGTTGGTGGTATTCGCCGACATCGTGCACATCAAGACCCAGAAAATGTGACGTAGCGTGCGGAAAATATTTCCGGACCGAGGCATTATCGACCGTAGTTATAAGTTTTAATTCCCGCAGTTTCTCACCTATGAATTTGGCAACGTCCCGCTCGTATTCGCCAAGCAGTACGCCTGGTTTTAATTGCTTGAACGCATAGGCCTGGGCTTCAAGTACCGCCTGGTGCACCACTTGCTGGCGGCTTGATGGCTTATTAACAATAAGCGTACGCGTAATGTCGGCGGCGTAGTGTTCAACATCGGCACCAACATCTATGACAGTCAGTTTATTTTTGTCGATTTGGCCACTGTTTGCCACGTTGTGAAGTACGCAGGCGTTTTGGCCATTGGCTACAATGGGCTCAAACGCGTTCCCCCTAGAGCCCTGACTGCGAAAACCAAGCGATATGGCGGCTTCGAGTTGGTATTCATGTGCGAATGCTGACAGGACTGGTTTTTGACGGATATAAGCGAGCGTGCTGGTCGTAATGTCGATGGCCTGTTTTATAGCTCGCAGTTCGGGTTCTTGTTTGATTACGCGCGCTTGTTTCAACTGGGGTGTAACGTCTTTAAGTTTTAAGCCCGCTACTGCACGTTTTAATCGCTCCATCATGCGTCGCTGTGCCGGGTTGGCGTAGGTACCGTGGGCGATATTATATGCTTCTGGCAATAGGACTGTAGATACCTGTTTGTTGTTTTTAACTGTAGTCACTAGTTCCTGCCAACCAGTATGCATGTCTCGAATATCCGTTATCCCCGAGCGTTCCTGTAAATCGCTGGTGACAATCGAACCATCAAAAGCCTCCCGAGCCGCATCGCGCGAAGGCACTAGTAGGTAATCGCGCTTACCGTCCATTACCAGCACCAGATCGGGCTCATCGCAGCCCGTTAAATACCAAAAATTACTGTCTTGATGAAAAGCGTAGGTGCTATCGCCGCCACGCTCCACTAGACCATTGCCGAACAGAACGACTGTCGTTTCGGCGGACAGTGTCTTGCGGAGTGCCTGGCGATTGCCCAGAAAGAAATCCGGCGTAAATAAAGATCGCATAACTTAGGCTTAAGTATAGCAAAAGAGTGACTCCTAGAGGTAGTCACTCTTTATAAAGCAAGCTTACTGCGACGCTTGAGTTTAGCGTTCGACGAAAGTCAAAGCATGACCGACTCGGCCGGCACGGCCAGCACGACCGATACGGTGAACGTAGTCTTCGTAACTTTGCGGTTGAGCATAGTTGATCACGTGGGTAATATCGACCACGTCAATGCCGCGAGCCGCCACATCGGTGGCAACCAAGATTTTGATCTGATTTTTCTTAAATCGATCAAGTGCGCGTTGACGCTGGCCTTGGGTTTTACCACCGTGAATAGCATCAGCATTGAAACCACGAGCAATCAGCTCTTTGCTTAGTCGTTCGACGCTACGTTGTGTTTCGTCAAAAACAATAGCCTTTATATCGCCTGTAATCAGCAGGTCGTGCAATTTGGCCATCTTGTCTTCTTTGCTCTGGTAGTGCACCACGTCTTGGTGAACAAAATCACTAGTCTCACCAGTTTTGACTGTCACCGTAACTGGATCGTTGGAAAATGTTTCGATAAGCGTCTTTACCTTTGGCTCCATAGTAGCCGAAAAGAAGAATGATTGACGTTCACGAGCAAGATTACTCAAGATGTCGCGGACGTCATTAATGAAGCCCATGTCGAGCATACGGTCAACTTCGTCAAGCACTACGATATTAAACTTCGAAAGGTCTAGCGTACGTCGCTCCAGGTGATCTTTGATTCGCCCTGGTGTGCCAATGACTATTTCCGGACGCTGCTTTAAATCACGCAGTTGCGGACCAATGTTAGCACCACCGATCAGCAACGTGCCAAATAGCCCACTGCCCTTACCGATACTACGGAATTCTTGCTCGATTTGTTGAGCCAGCTCACGTGTCGGCGCTATGATCAACGCTTGGCTATCGCCCTTGATTAGTTTCTGTATGACTGGCACCGCGAAAGCGGCTGTCTTGCCAGTACCGGTGTTGGCGATACCGATAACGTCTTTGCCTTCCAGCCCTAGCGGAATCGTTTGATCCTGAATCGGTGACGGTTCGGTGTAGCCTTTGCCAGCTAGGTTTTGTTTGATGATGGCTTCGACTGCAAAATCGTCAAATACGTGCACCGGCACAAATGCCTCGGCCTCAATAACTGGCTTGGCTGGTTTCACGAAGCGACTTGGGTCAATGTATTCACCACGCCCACGCTTAGCGCGCTTGGGTGGTGCAAAATGGCGGCCACGACTAAAGCTACTAGAGCTACGGCGCGACGAATATGAATTGTAAGACATAAAAAAGAATCCTTATTTGTTTAGTTATTACTCTTTGTCGATTGTCGGCAATGAAATCAGAGTAATAATTTACCTAAGCAAACCCGGATTCATCAATAACAATGCTATAACATTAGCACAATCTTATGCCAACGTCAACACCTCAGTGGCGGATTTGTTGCATGTTTAGCTACGAAATCATCCATTTCGGCCGTATACGGGTTGTTTTGGCGACGAAAGACTAGTTTAGCGGCGGCGAATCATCAGGCGTAGATTGGCCAGATAATGTACCGGGTCTAGCTTGGGATGAGCCTTTAGATAAGCTATGTGTTTCTGGCTAAAAGGCATTTGATTATCTGGGTACAGCATACTATTAGGGCTATAGCTGGATTCGGTATTGTAGGCACCGTCTTGCTCCATTTGACGCAGCGCCTGAGGCACACCCAGCTCTTCTAAGCTGTAACTAACGGAGCTAGCGTGTCGCGACGGCATTAATTAGACCGTCGTCTTTGCTTTTTTCGGCTTTTTTACTTCTTTTCGGCCTTTGTCTTTTGCCATGCCTCTAAGTCCCCTGTTGTTGCACACTTAGCATTGTAGCTAGCTAATTACTTCTAAGTATACGCTTTGATGGCGCTATTTCCTATCTGGCGGTGGCTAAGCGCAGGCCAGCAGATGATTGTTGACGAGTTATTAGCGCTTGACGTGCCAGATGATTTTATAGACCCGGAACACTTCTGGTAGACGATTCAGCCCTGGTATGTACGGAAAAGCTACCAGTAATAAGAAGAACGTGCCGAGGATGATTGCGCCGTCACGGTCGCCGTTATCGTCATGCGCCAAAACAGTATGATTTAGCACACCGATTGGCCCTAACCACCAGGCACCGGGAGGCAAATGGCCCTTTTCTTCACGCAACATGCCGTACTGATCGGTTGTTATGCCTAGCGCCTGCGCACGCTCATCCATAACCCCTGTGTCGGCCAAAAAGCGTAAAGCATACGTCGAATGGTCACCTGACGGGCTAGCGGCATTTAGAGCGGGCTGGTACAGGCCGGAAGCGGCCAATTGTACTAGCGAATTTATTGCTGGTTCGAGTAAATTATTGGCGTCAGTTCTGCCGGGGTACGCCTTGTCGAAATAGTCAGTGGCTTGTTGGATTTGCTTAGCTTGGGTTGCTTCTGGTAAAGCATTGAAGCGCTCAAGCAAGTTAGGTGACTGCGTAAATGCCGCCGCTTGAGCGTACGGCTGCTCAACATATATATGCCGCGTGTCGTAGGTGTAAGGATTGATGGTGTCGAGGTAAGTGGCGGTGTCCGAACTACGGTCAAATTCTTTCATGAACGTTTGGGCGACCAATTTCGGATCAGCCGCTGCGACACTTTTGACCGTGTCGGGCTTGAGAAACGGTGACGGCAACGCGAGAGCCAGTAGCAGCAGAGCTCCTACTAATACGCCGCCGCGGGCGAACAGTAGTTTGTGATTAGCTTTGACCGTCGGTACCTTCACGTCTGCCCGATGCGGTTTGGCAATACCCAAGAACCGGACTAGGGCATAGTGCAAAAACAGTAGTGTTATAAGGATGAGCGGTACGACCACGAGGTGGATGCCATAAACCTGCTGATAATTGATGTTGTTTATCCAGTGACCTAGACCGGTGCCATTATAAAAGTCAGCGCCTTGCAAACTACGCCACTGGCTGGAGAAATCACCACGTAGCACATAGCCAAATTCGGCTTCGGTTAAGACAACAAGGAACATCAGCGCCCCGAGCACCCACGTCAGCCGTCGGGGCTTTTTGAAGCCCGAACTGAAGAACACTATTATAAGGTGCAGGATTATGAATACCACGAACGCTTGGGTCGCCCAGAGGTGTACGCTGCGCAGGTATTTGCCCGCTCCGGTCGTCAGCCACCAATCCGGACCAAAGATGGCCATTAACGTTCCGGTGGCGATAAGTACCACGAAACAAATCATAGAGAGGAAGCCGAGCGAATAGAAAAACTTATTGGCGTACGCTGGCACGTCCTGGATCATAGTTTGTTTTAGAGCCTTAAATAACGGTAGTTTCATAGTTTTTGTATACCTCTTATGGCTGAAGTATACAGCTTATGGTCACACATAAATAGTGATCCAGATCACAAAACTTATGCTTACAGTCTGTAAACCACGGGGGAGTTGTTCTCAACGCGTCAACTATGGTCTAGAATGGTGAGATAAAGGAGTTTTATGAAAGAAACGTTGCAACGTATTGTACGATCGAAGTGGTTTTTGGCTAGTGCTGGAGTGCTCGTGGGCGCCCTGATTATTTTGGGAATTCGGTTTGTTACTTACCAACCGGAAGAAGTTGTACACTATCACGCCAATTTTGCCATGTATTTAAATGGCCAGCGCGAGCTTTTTAAAAACCCGGTGTATTACACTGATCTGACAGAATCGTGTGCCGTTGAGGAGCAGATGTCACCACATGAACGGGCGCATATGCATGATGGCGTTAACGATGTTGTGCACGTCGAAGACCACGCCGTAACGTGGGGTCAGTTCTTTCAAAACCTTGGTTGGGTTGTCGATAACAATATCATCCGCACCCCTACGCAACTTTTAACACCTACTGATCAAAACAAGATTACCTTCATGTTGAACGGTGAAGAAACCAGCAACCTAGTCAGCCGCATCATCCAAGACCGTGATCAGCTGCTTGTAGACTTCGGCGCAACTTCGACTCAAGACCTGCAAAAAGAGTTCAAAACCGTGCCTTCTACGGCCGTTAAATACGATACCTCACAAGACCCCAAATCGTGCAGTGGCCACGAGCCCACCACCATGCGCACCCGCATGATGCATTTGTTTTAGAGGCCTAGTTTTGATTCGGTGGAGCTGCCGGTATATTTTTTGATCTCTTGGCCAAACGAAAATCTACTCCTCTGCCATTCTCGGGGCAGTACCCGAAGCTCATCATACAAGAACAAAACCCCAGCCGTAGCTGAGGTTTTCTTCTTGGTGGAGCTGCCGGGTACTGCCCCCGGGTCCGCTGGTTTATCTTGGTTAGGCTTCTACAGGTTTAGTCTGTTTTGTGGTCTTAGCGCATATGTATCGAAACATACAAACATCACATGCGAGCAATCCTAGTCTTAGCACATAGTCCGGACAATACTACATGAGCAATCAGAAGATATAAAACGCTTTTACACTATCTGACATCGCATAAGGCGTTGCTGTAGCGATTAGGCTACAGCTGTTGCGAATGCTGGTGCACTGAAAGCAGCTTTTACGCTGTTAACAAATGCGACTGCTCGTTCGCTAAAAGATGTTTTTGCATCTAATGTATTTGCCATATGACGCTTAGCAAGCGACCTGCAACCATAACCGATAAAGTCCGACGTCGAGCTTAAAATTCAGCCCCTCGTATTACGCCTCTCTGGCGCAATCATAATTATACCATAAATGTAAGCGTTTTGATTACTGCTTGTTGATTTCGTAGAGGGCGTACCAGTCGTCGAGGGAGAGGGCTTGGGCGCGGGTGTTGTGGGCAATGTCGGCGGCGTCGAGCATGGCTTTGGCTTCGTCTTTTGAAATAGATAAGCCCCCGCTCAGGCTGTTCACCAGCGTTTTGCGCTTTTGGCTAAAGCCAGCCCGTACCAAGCGGAAAAATTGCTTCACATCGACATCTGGAAACAGTGGCTTCGACCGATAGTTCAAAACTATAACCTGCGAATCGACCTTGGGTGGTGGCGTAAACATCTCGGCTGGAACTTCTATGCCAAGTGAGGTTTCGCAATAAAACTGCGCGCTAACACTCAACATCGACATCTGGCCAGGCTTGGCACAAACACGCTGAGCGACTTCTTTTTGGATCAAAATGGCCGCCTGGCTGAACGGGTTTGTGCTCTCGCATAGCACCCTTATAAGGTTACTCGTCAGATAATACGGGATATTTGCGACTACTTTGTAACCAGCAGGTAGATGGGTGAGGTCGAATTTCAAAATATCTTCACTGGAAACTGTTAAGTTTGGCGCCCTAACTCGTCCACTCAATTCTTCGGCCAGTTTTTCGTCGAACTCTACAGCTATCACCTGCTTGGCATTTTCTACCAAGAGTTTAGTAAGCGTGCCTAGCCCGGGGCCAATTTCCAGCACCGTGTCCTCTGATCCAACCTTAGCACTTCGACAAATCTCCGATAGTGTCGTTTCGTCGTAGAGCCAATGCTGACCGAGTGATTTCTTGGGTATATTCATATATTTACCAGTTGTGGTACGAAGACCACCGGTTATAAGCAGCTCCCCAGCTACCGTAGCGACCGACCGCGTAGCTCGTTGCCCAGTGCAGCTGTGTTACGACGTTAGTCCGCCAGTCGCTGCCAAAGCCCGCCATTTTACTAGCCGGTGTCGCTTGGCCAATACCATAGCCGAAACCGCTACTTTCGGGATGCAGTGCTACGTAATACCCCGGGCAAGTGTGCTCGCCTTGCCATTTGGTGGGGCACCAGCCGCCCTCGTGACTCATGATGTAATCTACGTAGGCATAGTCGCCGGGGGCTATACCGGCCTGAGCCATGACGGCCTGCTTGTCAGCCGGTATAGACACCGCGTCACCTTGCGCGACGATCTGTGTAACTGGCTGCACCGTCACGACTGTCTGGATAAGCGTACGACTAACCTCTTTCCCGTTTTGGGTGTTTATTTGGTAGGTTACAACCTGTTGCCCCGGACTACCAGCCTGGCGTACCGCACTGGTACCAAAGCTCAGACTACTATCATGAATCGTTTGGGTTGGCTCAGAAATCGTCTGGGTCTCAGTCACGATTTGCGTGCCGCTGTGAATCAAATAGACCAAGGCGTTCGGGGTGAGCACGGTGTCTGGACCGGGTTGCACACTGTCATTGCCACGAATGGTAATCTTCTTTTGCTTCAACAGTTCCCCGACAGTCGCGGCGTGCGTTCGGACAACCGTCGGCGTACCGTAAACGTTTAAGTTCACTGGTGTTGCTGGATCAATAATAACCTGCTTACCAAGGCTGTGCTGTGTCAGGAAGTTTTCGACCTGTGCCACGGTGATGTTGTCTTCCGGATAGAGTTTGATGCCGGCCTCTTCGGCAATACTACGGGGCGTCGTACCGGCGTTAAGCGCAAATGTACTCTGACCATTCTGGATAATTTGCACTGGGACGGCACGGTAAATATTCACACGTAAATTGTCTTGGGCGATCGGAGTATCGGCGGTTGGTTCGATACGATCGCCCGGCGCCAACGTAATATTAAGTTTGTGCAGCAGATCGCCGATGGTTGGCTCATTGGTTGGCACAACCTGTTTTTGGTGATCGTGTGCTAGCAATACTACATAGCTAGTGATCGGCTGAAACTTCGGCTGTCCACGATTGAGCAATAAAAACCCGCCGCCAGTTACCAAACAGAGGCCAAAAAAGGTCAGAATGGGAATCATAACCGGATGTTTACGGAGCCTACGAAACCGCCGCACGCGCACTTTTTGTTGACGGTAGACTCGACGCTTAAGATTTTTGAACGTTTTTTGCATAAAAATGCTCAGAAAATTGAACTGTTATGGGCAACTTCCAGGCAGTTTCAGTATAACAAAATCAGTGGTTCACCGAAAGTTCAAGCACTCTGTGAACCTCTGGCACGCACTGCAAACCGCCTAAACTGTCACGCGGCACCCATTGCGCCGCGGCAATTTCAAGAAACTGGAGCCTGAGCTCCTGAGGAACGGTCAATTGGGCAATGAAAAAATGAGCAGTAAATCGAAAACCACGGTCATTGATTTGCTCGACGCCAAGCAGTACGGGTTGAACATCGTGTAGCCCAACCTCTTCGCCAAGTTCCCGGCTTAGACCGACAAGCGGTTCCTCGCCCTTGTGTAATCCTCCGCCTGGTAGACCCCACCGACCATCGCCCAACCATGGTTTAACGAGCAGGACTTTATCGCCACTTAGAATCAGCACCCGCGATCGTTCGCTGCCACGCACATACAGGCACAGCGCCGGCCACAAAACCCAGAACAACACGACGCCGAATTTTTGCCAAATGGACTTCACAGTTTTTCCAGTGGCGCGAAGGCTACGTTTAATTTTTTGGTGCCCTTGCCTTTGAAATAGATGGTAGCGTTTTCGCCGTCCATTTCTAAAATTGTTCCTTCACCAAAAAGCTGGTGGCGTACGCCGTCACCCTCGCTCAAATCCGGAACGTAACGTGGCTCAGTCGACGCTACAGCACTAGGCTGCGGTGCCTGAAAAACCGTGTCGTATTGCCCGAGTGATGAACTTTGGCCGAATAAACTGCTGCCGGTTTCTTGCACAAACTTGGCGTCTATCTCCGACAAAAAGCGACTTGGCGGATTGTGTTGCACCCCACCGTACAACATACGCGAGCTAGCGTATAGCATGTAGAGTTCCTCGCGAGCCCTCGTCATGCCAACGTAACATAACCGCCGTTCCTCTTCCATTTCTGACTGATCATAGAGCGCCCGCGAATGTGGAAAGATGGTTTCTTCCATGCCGACCATAAATACCACCGGGAATTCTAAGCCTTTGGCGGCGTGCAAGGTCATGAGTGTTACGGCATTACCGTTTAGATCGGCCGTATCGAGATCGCTAATAAGTGCCACTTCCTCCAAAAAACCACTGAGGCCTTGATCTTGGTAGCTCTGTGCTACGCCCATAAATTCTTTGACATTCTCTTGGCGTGATTCGGCCTGCGGCGTGCCATCATCGAGATATTTCAAGTAGTTAATTCGTCGTACCAGCGAATCAATTAGTGCTGCCGGCGGTACTTCGTCAATGAGTTTGCGCAAACTTATAATGATATCCCCCAGCTCGGCGAGAGCTTTTCTGGCTTTGCCGGTTACCGTCTCGCAGCTACTGGCACTGCCGAGGGCATGCTCCAAATTTAGCCCGTTGGCGGCTTGCCATTCGTAAAAATTCTGAACGCTTTTTGCCCCAACGCCTCTGGTCGGAACATTAACAATGCGCTCAAAACTGACACGGTCTTCCGGCTGGTAAATTAATCGCAGATAGGCTACCAGGTCTCTGATTTCCTTACGATCATAAAAGCGCTGACCACCAACAATCCGATAAGGTATGCCGTATTGAATAAACGCTTCTTCGATAGAACGGCTCTGGGCGTTGGTCCGATACAAGACCGCGAAGTGGTTAAAACGTCGATAACCAGTGTCTGTACTGTTACGAATTCGCCGTATTATAGCGTCGGCCTCGGCGCGTTCACCGTGGACCTGCGTCATCTGTACTGGCATGCCCTCGCCGGCGGCAGTCCATAATTGCTTATCGCTACGCTGCAAGTTCTTGGTGATGACGGCGTGGGCGGCGTCCAAAATGTGCTTGGTGCTACGGTAGTTTTGCTCCAGCTTTATGACGGTGCAGCCTTTGTAGTCGCGCTCAAAATTTAAAATATTACGAAAATCGGCACCGCGCCAACTATATATACTCTGCCAATCATCACCTACCACGGCGATATTCTTATTGTCGTTTGTTAGCAATTTAACTAGTTTGTACTGAGCGGCGTTGGTGTCTTGGTATTCGTCGATCATGACATAAGCAAACTGCTGGCGCCATTTTTTGCGCACTTCGGGTTGGCTATCGAGCATTTGAACCGTACGATTTATTAGATCGTCAAAGTCTAGCGCCGAACCTTCTTTTAGAATTTTTTGATAGATCGGAAATACTTGGGCGGCCGCTCGACCGACGGGCGTACCGGCAACGTCGTTGTATTCGTCAGGCGATACCATTTCGTTTTTGGCACCGCTAATCAGCCCCGCCAAAACACGCGGCGGAAAGGCTTTTTCATCTAGTTGGAGTTGCTTGCTGGCGCGCTTGACCGCGCTCAACCGATCGGCCTCATCAAATATGACGAAACTACGCGGAATCCCAACATATTCGCCATCTTGGCGCAGAATTCGCACACAGATACCGTGAAATGTACCCATGTAGGGCATGAACGAACGGTTCTCGGCGTTTTCGCCGAGTAGGTGTGCCACGCGTTCGCGCATCTCTTTGGCAGCCTTATTCGTGAAGGTGACAGCCAATATGTTATACGGCGTGGCTTTGTGGGTAGCGATTAGATAAGCAATGCGGTGAGTTAGAGTTTTAGTTTTGCCACTACCGGCTCCGGCCTGAATCAGCAACGGACCATCGGTAGTCTCGACGGCACGACGCTGTTCGGGGTTAAGTTCTGTAAGTAAGTTCTCTAGCACCCACTTATTTTAGCAAAAGCGCTACCGATGTACGTGTTGTTTAATTGCCTCAAGACAAACCTACGGTTTTACGCAGCCGGTTCCCTCGTGTCTACAGAAACAATTCACTGGATTGTTCTGGGGCTGCTCTTTTCCCTATCTAGTTAATGACTCGGAAGAAGTGGGTATGTGGGATCTTTTGCAATAGTTCGATAAAACCCGAGTCAAGCATCAGGTCGATTAGTGCCACGCTCAAGATAAAGAGCAATATAGTTAGCCCAATGCTCGTCTTGACGGAACGTTTGTGTTGTACCGCATCGACTGGCACGAAATACTCATGACTATCTATGTATTTCTGTAATTCGTTCTGGCGTTTGGCTTCGGCTTCGGCGGCCTTTTGCGCTTCAAGATCAGGTTTTTCTTGGGGTTTATCGGTGCTTTTGTCTTCTTCCGACTCTTCGGCTTCTGGCTCACTAACGGCAACCGCTTCCGGTTCCGCTGCGGCTGGTTCTTCGGCCGGAACTTCATCTACCTTGGCAGTCTCTTCGATTTCGGCGGTTTCAGTTGGTGCTTCCTCGGTTGGTGTTTCGGCAACGGTCGGCTCGGCCACTTCCTTGGTTATGTCGCTCTCGGGCTTGGCGTTTTCGACTTCTTTTGGCTCGTCATCAACAGGAGAAATAGTAATCTGTTTTACGCTCGGAGACACCGGAGGCGCGGTACTAGGAGCTTCTACTAGCGGTTCGATCGCAGTGTCTTTGACCATGGGGTCTTGTTTGACAATTGATCGGTTCGTGACAACCAGTGGCCGTGACGATGAGTTGGGCGATACCTTCTTGGGATCAGTCACATCAAATACCTTTTTATCTGTTTTCTTTATATCTTTTTCCATTATTGCTCCGCTTTGATTTGAATTTGGTTTGCCACATCTACGATACCGGCAAATTGCTTAAAATTGAGGCTGGCCGCACCGACTAAAGCACCGTCAACGCCCTCAACTTCCAAGTAACTGCGAACATCCTGGTCATTAACACTGCCACCGTAAAGTACACGTACCGTTTCGGCGGCTTTTTTGCCATACAGCTCAGCGATCTGAAACCGAATATAAGCCACCGCTTTTTTGATATCGTCTGGTTTGGCTATTTCGCCCTCGTTGGTACTGATGGCCCAGACGGGCTCGTAGGTAATTACGATCTTTTCGATATCCTTGCTAGTCAGATTCATAAGGGCGGTCGTGACTTGATCGTGCAGTACCTGCTTTGTCTCGCCGGCTCGCCGCTCGTCTTTGGTCTCACCGACACAAATAATCGGCACTATGCCGTTACGTACAGCGGCCTTCACCTTGTCACGAACCACCTCTAGGGTGTCATTGAAGCACATTCGACGGGACGAATGACCCACAATCGCGTAGTGTACCAGCTCGGCGAGCATGGCAAACGATACCTCGCCCGTAAAGGCGCCTTCGTCTTTGAAATAGGCATCTTGGGCAGCCAATCGAAATTTCCGGCGGTCAATTTCTTGGCTCAATGGCTGCAGCGCCAGCATACTGGGCGCTAAAACTACTTCGACACCACGGCTGATCTTGATCCGCTCGTTCAGCCGATGAACAAGCAAGCTGGACTGATGCACGTTCAAATGCATCTTCCAGTTACCGACGATTAAAAATTTCTTATTTGACATGTTGCTTATGGTTTATTGTACATCATTTTTATCCATTAAGGCAGCAACTCCAGGGAGAGTGCGCCCTGCCATGAGCTCCAAACTGGCTCCCCCGCCAGTCGATACATGATTAAAGCTCTCGAGTAGACCACGGCTTTCAATGTAGCCGACCGTATCGCCCCCACCTACCAAACTGAATGGTTTATGTCCGAACTGCCCCAACATGGCCTCTACAAGCGTCTCGGTACCATGGGCAAACGGGCCGACTGGCCCCTGCAAACCAGTCGTTTCGGTCACACCTAGCGCGCCGTTCCAGATAACCGTGCCAGCCAGTTGTAGGCTGCCGGCTATGAACGCGCCACTAAACGGACCGACATCAAGTATCATCTCGTCTTTGGCGATTTTGCTGGCTCGTTCTGGTGGTCGCTTTGGGTAATTTTCGATGTCGGCAATCACATGCGCGTCCCAATCGACAATCCGTGTTGAAGCGTTTTTATCGATTCCGGTTGCCACGATTCCGTCTTGTGGTAAGTAAAAAATGAATCGATTTTCTTTGGACTTGGCACGAGCAAGATCCAGAATTTGCTTAGCCAGCGGCAGATCTTCTGCCGCCACCATGCTTTTGGCTATATCTATGCCCTCGGCCTGCAAGAATGTATTACTCATGGCTCCGCCGATAGCCACAAAGTCGGCAATATCGATAAAACGCTTTAAAATATCGATTTTATCGGTGATTTTAGCGCCGCCAACCACAGCTACCAAGGGTCGTGCCGGGTTTTCCATAACATTCGTGATGGTATCGACTTCTTTTTCGAGCAGTAATCCAGCTACGCTGGGCAAATGGTGGGTTATCGCCTCGGTGCTAGCATGAGCCCGGTGCACTACTCCAAAACCATCTTGGACAAAGACTTCAGCCAGACTAGCCAGCTGCGCGGCAAAACCGTCATCATTGGCCTCTTCTTCGGGATAAAAACGAAGGTTCTCGAGCAAAAGGATTTCGCCTGGCTCCAAACTGTGGACAGCCTTTTCGACCCGCTCGCCGATACAGGCTGGCACAAAACTAACTTCGCGGTCGAGCAGCTCGTGCAAACGCTCAGCCACCGGCAAAAGGCTTAGACTAGGGTTAACTTTGCCATCTGGTCGGCCTAGATGAGAGCAGATTATTATTTTGGCTCCCTGCTCGATCAGAAACTGGATTGTAGGCAGGCTCTGCTTTATACGGTAATCGTCGGTGATAGCGGCCTTAGAATCGAGCGGCACGTTGTAATCGGCACGTAGCAACACGCGTTTGTCCCGCAGGTCTATGTCACGAATGGTTTTTTTGGTAAAACTCATCCCACCCTTTCTATTCAAGATTAATTGTACCCCAAACTATACTAATTGGCGCACTTTTATGGTGTCTGTCGTACCCACCACGCCAGGGTGACGACCGCTAGCCGTCACCACTATATCGCCCTTTTTAAAAAGGCCTGTGCTGCGTAGCCAATCGGTCAGCTTCACCGCCGCTAGTTTGCTGCTCGGCCGCACAAAGCTTTTCACGCTATAAACTATGGCTAGCTGTTGGGCTGTCCGAGCATCGTTGGTTACGGCGATTAGTGGAATATCGGGACGATGCGAGGCTATCTGTAGCGCCGTTGCACCAGATTTGGTTTCAGCTACGATTGCCTGAGCTTCGATTGATTCAGCCAAGCTTATGATACCCGAACTGATGGCCACCTGCCGGCTGTGATCTTCGTGCAGATTCTGTCGGACAGGTGTATGAGCCTGTGTATATTTAATGACCCGCTTCATGACTTTCACCGCCTCGATAGGATACTGGCCACTGGCGGTTTCATCACTTAACATGACGCAATCCGCCCCGAGCAATACTGCCGTTGCTACGTCTGATACCTCGGCACGAGTCGGTTCGGGCGTCTCGGTCATACTAGCCAGCATTTGTGTAGCCACGATGGTTGGCTTAACATAGCGCATACCGAGACTTATCAGCTGGCGTTGGATAATCGGCACTGATTCGGCCGGTACCTCGACCGCCAGGTCGCCACGAGCTATCATAATGGCATCTGTCTCGCGAACGATTTCTTCAATATTCTCAAGGGCTACTTTAGTCTCGAACTTAGCAATGATTTTGGCGTTCATATTTAGGTTCTGCATCATGCGCCGTAGTGAACGGATATCGTGCGCTGTCTGTACAAAACTTTGAGCAACGTAATCAATATCCTGGGTAGAGCCAAAGGCCAAATCGGCCTTGTCTTTTTCGGTTATCACATCACCGCCGAAGTCTGTATCCGGCAGGTTCATGCCCTTGCGCTTGATCAGAATGCCATTATTGTCAGCTTGAACATACACGAGGCCATCTTTGACACTCGTGACCGTGGTACGGACTTTGCCATCGTACAAATATACCCGATCACCCCGCTTTACCTTCTTGCTGAGGTCGTACTGAGTAGGGATATGGCCAGTGGCCAAATAGTCGGCATTGTACTGAAATATCAAACTCTGGCCGAACTGTACATTAACAATCCCGTCAAAATCACCTAGGCGGATCTTTGGACCTTGGAGATCCTGGATTATAGCCACTGGCTTACCGTATTCTTTTGACGCTTTACGAATCCACTTGATGCGCCGGCCATGCTCGGCGTGATCGCCGTGGCTAAAATTAAGCCGCAAGCCGTTGGCTCCGGACTTTATGAGCTCTAGTATCTTTTCATACGAATCGGTTGAAGGCCCGACCGTCGCAATTATTTTTATGCGCTTAAATTTATCAATAGGCACGTTAAGTGCATGTCGTGTTGCTTCCATTATTTTTAGTCTACATGGTTATGCTAATAATGACTAGATAACTCGGTAGGTCTCCCATTATTTAGTAAATGTTATCTGAGGGCGGGTGTTTGGCCGTCGGCCTGGTTAGCGTCCCAGTTTTTCTTCGGTTTTTTTGATATCTATGGTTGTCTTGACTACCGTATCCGGCGCCAGCGAAATGCTGTCGATGCCCGTTTCTACCAGGAAGCGTGCGAACTCCGGATAGTCTGACGGCGCCTGGCCACACAAACCAATTTTGATATGTTTATACTTGGCTACCTTGACAACTAATCTTATGAGCGATTTCACTGCTTCGTTGTTCTCGTCGTAAACGTGGGCTACGGTGTGATTGTCCCGATCAACACCTAGCGTCAGCTGAGTTAGGTCGTTACTGCCAATAGAGAAGCCATCGAATAGGTCAGCAAATTGTTCAGCCAAGATAACGTTGGCCGGAATTTCGACCATGACGTACACTTCAAAGCCATTCTCACCACGCTTCAGACCCGCCTTTTCCATGATAGCCAGAACCTTTCGCGCTTCGTCGAGGCTGCGGCAGAACGGAATCATCGCTTTGACATTCGTTATACCCATCTCGTCCCTAACTCGCTTGAGCGCCCGACACTCCAACTCAAAGGCCGGCTGGTACTGCTCGCTGTAGTAACGGCTGGCACCACGCCAACCAATCATCGGATTGCTTTCCTCTGGTTCGAATTGTTTGCCGCCAATCAGGCCAGCATATTCGTTAGTCTTGAAGTCACTAAAGCGAATAATCACGTCGTTCGGATAAAATGCGGCGCCGATTATGCCGATGCCTTCGGCCAGTTTATCGACGAAGTATTCGGCTTTGTTGGTGTAGCCCTTGGTTAGCTTATTGATAACTTCCCTTGTTTTCTTATCCTGAACCTTATCGAAGTGCAGTAGTGCTAGCGGGTGGATCTTGATATGCGAGTCGATGATGAACTCTTCCCGGGCAAGTCCAACGCCGTCGTTTGGAATCATCGAATATTGAAAAGCGTGATCCGGTGAGCCGATATTCATCATGATTTTTGTCTTTGGTCTGGGCAGGTTTTTGACATCGGTGCGGTTGATCTCATATTTCAGTATCCCCTTGTAAACGCGGCCTTCATCTTCTTCGGCACAGCTGACGGTTACCGGGCTTTTATCGGCGATTTTCTGTGTAGCATCGCCTGTACCAACGACGCACGGAATACCCAGCTCGCGGGAAACAATAGCCGCATGGCAAGTTCGCCCACCCTTATCGGTCACTATGGCGCTGGCCTGTTTCATGATTGGTACCCAGTCAGGGTCTGTCATTTCGGCCACCAAAACATCGCCCTCTCTAAACGAGCTAATGTCCTTGATATCCATAATTCGGCTGGACTTGCCAGACCCGATCTTGCTGCCGACACTGGTTCCACGGGTGACGACTTCCCCAGGCACTACCAGCCTATATTCTTCGATAACGTTCATATCTCGGCGTGATTGTACGGTCTCGGAACGAGCCTGCACGATGTAAAGCTTGTTGTCGTCTTCATCGAGCGCCCATTCGATATCCATTGGTTTGCCGTAATGTTTTTCAATCTCTATCGCCCAACTAGCCAGGGTTTTTACCTGCTGGTCGGTAATCGAAAAGCGTTCCTGGTCTTTTTGGGAGACAGGTGTATTTTTGGTTTTACTACCACTAACCGGGATCATCTTTTCTTTTTTGGCGCCGACTTTCTTTTTTAGAATTGCCAAGGTTGGCTTAAAGACCGTGAACTCGTCTGGACTTACCCGTCCTTGGACGATATTTTCGCCCAGGCCATAAATCGAGCTGACAACCACTGCGTTTTTGAAACCAGATTCGGTGTCGATCGTAAACATCACGCCCGCCGCTGCCGAGCGCACGGCTACCATCTGTTGTATGCCGACAGATAGCGCCACCTTCATATGTTCAAACTTATTTTCAATACGATAGACAATCGCCCGGTCGGTAAAGAGCGAGGCGATACACTCCTTGGTAGCACGCAGCACGTTTTTTTCGCCTTTGATATTCAGATACGTTTCTTGTTGACCGGCAAAAGAAGCATTTGGCAAATCCTCGGCTGTGGCCGACGACCGCACAGCGACAACCAGATCACCCTTACCACAAACTTGGCTGAGCTCTTTATAGCCCCGCCTAATTTCATCCTCAAAATCCTTGGGCAGCTTGGCTTTGATAATAATCGCTCTTATTTTAGCGCCCCGCTTAGCCACCTCTCGGACGTTCTTAACATCCAGGCCACGAAGAATTTCATCGATTTTTTGGGCAATACCCGTTTGGTCAAGAAAATAAAAATAGGCCTGTGAGGTAGTGGCAAAACCGTTGGGCAAATTTATTCCTTTGGGCGCAAGATAACGGTACATTTCCCCTAAGCTGGCGTTTTTGCCTCCGACCTCAGGAATATCCGGCAAGGAAATTTCTTTAAAAAACTTTATGTATTTGTGCATATTTGTTGCCCCATTTAATTGCCAATTACCTATACATATTACACCTAGCATAAGCGCTTTTAGTGTGATGTGTGCACTTGACATCCAATCCATGACAGTTTGGACGGTGTACAATGAAGCATATGGAAGCGAAAATAGAAAAAATTGCGGCGTGGCTCGGTACCGGTTCTATCGATATTTTTGGTCGTCCGTTCGCCGGCAAAGACACCCAAGGGCGCATCCTGGCCGATCTGTTTGGGGGCATATTAATTGCTGGTGGGGATATTCTGCGCAGCCACCACGACCCGACAGCCATCGAACAAGTCATGGCATCGGGCGGCATCATTCCGTCTGATTTTTACCTGCAGCTGGTCTTGCCTTACTTTTCCCGGCCCGATTTAAAGGCAAAGCCGCTCATTTTAAGCGCCGTCGGCCGCTCCGCAGGCGAAGAAACGGCCATTATGGAAGCAACCCGTGAATCTGGCCACCCCATGAGGGCAGTCGTCGTGCTGCAACTGACCGAAGAAGCCGTATGGCAGCGTTTTGAAGCGTCGCAAGCCGAGCATGACCGCGGCGAACGCACTGACGACCACCGCGAAGTCTTAAAAACCAGGCTGCAAAAATATCAGGACAAAACGGTGCCGGTCATCGAATTTTACCGTGACCAAGGCCTACTCATAGAGGTCGACGGCACCAAACCGCGCAGAGAAGTCACAAACGAAATCTTGCAAGCTCTGGCGTCCCGAGCAACCACATAGGCTTCACACCGAACTGCTTGAGCGAATCAGACAAGACATACCCATCGGTACTATCTTAGTTAAATGGGCGAATCGTGCCCTTCGCTTCAACTGCCATATGTTCAATACGTACTACTTAGTTGCCAAAATAGCACTTTTTACCTTGTGTAAAGCGTCCGATACATTTGCTGCCGATACATTTGCCCCGGCAGCATGTTTGTGATGGCCGCCACCCGACCCAAGATAGGATGTAATTGTTGCTATATCCTTTTTAGCATCTGCTTGAGATCGGAACGACACCCGATACTCCTTCGTCTTGAGATTAATAAGATTTGGATATACAATAAAACCCCATTTTACGCCCCTTACGGCATTGATATATCTGTTCCCAAACATGGTGCATGCGGCCTTAAATTCACTCGGGCCACACTCGGCTGGTAATTTTTCTTGCATGAATTCATCACTAATAAAGCTATATACATACCCTGTTTCAATTTTCATATTATTTGCAAGCTCTGCTATAACCGTCATTTGCTCAGTAGTCAGTTGATTTATGGCCGCCACCGCCCGTTCGATAGAAGCGCCACCCTGAATTAGTTCAGCAACGACTGTAAACGTATCCGAGTAGTCATACGTATACGTAAAGAGTCCACTGTCATCAATAATGCCAAGCATAGTAATTTGGTCAATGTTCGAGGGTCGCAGTAAGGCAAGCCCATGAAAACAAACCTGGTATACGAGCTGAGTGGCCGCAGGAACTGCTGGATCTTGTATCTGCACCGCAAACTCATCTTCACCCTCACGCTCATGATGGTCTATGACAATAGTTTCTATTCCTCGTTGCGCTACATATGAAATGAGTTTTGATTTTTCTCCACGTGTCACTTTATCAAAACGATTCGTATCGGTTAGGATTATGCAGTCGGCGTCGTAGTGGTGCAGGGAATCCAAAATTGGCATGACCGTAATCTCTTGGCTTTTTCCAGCCACCGTACCAATCCTCGGCCTATCCTCGAGTACGACTTGCACCTGTTTTTCGGGATAGTTGAACTGTAATGTTCGAGCAAGTAGTATCGCAGAACAAATTGCATCATAATCAGGATAAAGATGTGCCGTAATAACAATGCTTTGGGCCTTTTTGATTGAAGCTGCAAATTCTTCTACGCCCTCAACCTTGAAACTCATTTACTAAGCCGCCGATCTATATCTTGTTTAGTGACTTCAAACTGCTCTGGATAATCAAATTCTGGCGCAAAGTCAGCTGTAACGATACCAATACCTCCCTTAGATTCTTGGCCTCGAAAAACGTAGGTACCGAAAATGTGATTGTAGTTATCGTCAGTAGCACGTTGCACCGCCTCGGGGCTCACTATATATGGGTGGCGCACATAGGTAAAGGTGTCAGCCAAATCTTCTTCGACTAAAAATTTTTCACGTATTTTTACCGGTTCGCCCGCTTCATCTTCTACAATAAAACTGTGTAAGCTATCCAAGGTATACTTGCCATTATCATACGCGGTCATAACAATCGGATGCACAGTAGCCTTAACAAGCATTTTACCAATGTGCTCCGCAGAAACTGGATGGTGTCCACTAAGAAAAAGAAATCTATCGGCTAACTGACCCTCAAAGTGTCGAGGAACCCTTCGAAAGCCCTCATCTATATCAATTGTAGCCGGCGGCTTAGCAATACCTTTATGCTGCAGAACAGCAGATACTCCGTCTACACAGTGAGCATTGGTAGCGATAAGGTAGTCATCGAAGCCATTTGCCTGCAGACTATCAAGCAGCCACCCTAACATGGTCTGACCGCGATACTCTAACAATGATTTGCATGGCACTGACCCCATCTCACTGCCCATTCTCTTACCACGTCCACCTGCAGCAATAACTACTTGATTGACCGAGGGAATTTCGTACTGCTCTGTCATGGTTGTCACCTTCTATTAATGAACTTTAGTAATTTACTTGGTATGTACGTAACGTAACATAGCGCAAAATCTGGTGCAGTAATCATCTGTTCTTACAGTGGCGAATCCGATCTTTCGGTTACAGAAAGTTGAAAAATCACGTATGGTGATCCCGCGGAGAATCGAACTCCGATTGCCAGGATGAAAACCTGGTGTCCTAACCGTTAGACGACGGGACCGCTATGATCTTGAAAACGACTCGCAAATTGTACCATAACAGAGGCGCACAGGCAAATGTGAGCTTGTTTACATTTGCCGAGTATCGCTTGTTATATTCCTTGGATACAACAGAGAGGAAAAGAAAATCCCCCAACAAACGTCAGGGGATTTTATAAGTCTTTCGAGCGGTCAGTCTTTGCTTTTAGATCTTACCTCTACCCTAGCACAAATTTGACATTTGCGCTAGTGCTTTATCCACAGATGAGTCTTGCTGCTCCCTGGGTTCTGTATTTGAGGTCTAGGTTATCTGCTTTTCGCACCAGTCAGCCTGCCCAGATGCGGAGCATCTGGCACCGCTGACTGGTGTGGAAGGCAGATTAGAACTGGCGGCGGCGGAAAC
This sequence comes from Saccharimonadales bacterium (SeqCode), assembly GCA_041649215.1. Taxonomy (GTDB): domain Bacteria; phylum Patescibacteriota; class Saccharimonadia; order Saccharimonadales; family UBA4665; genus JBAZNN01. Next base: position 122,871 of record JBAZNN010000001.1, on the reverse strand, counting down.
TACGGCGACCGGGCGTTTTAGCGAGAGGTGTACCGGCTAAGGGCGCTTCGCTGTCGAGAGGCTGGCCGAGTGGCAAATCAGAAGTACCGCTGTCTGCCGCCAAAAAGGCTCGCTTGTGACGACGGAAGATTATCTGTCTATAGACTAGGAAGCCAGCTACGGCGGCGACTAAAACTAAGGCAATGGTGTTGCCCGCACCGGTGTTAGGCAGCTCACCCGGAGGCGCTACACATTCTGGTGAATTCGACGGCAGTGATGGATTAAATTGGCATGGCGTACACTCTGGACTACCGACTGGTACACCGGGTTTACACTCGGGAGTCGGTGGTGTCGTTGGTGTCACCAAGGCTTTACATGTTGGCGCCGTCACCGCTACTCCATTGGCCATGAAGTGCAGTGTAGCAAAAGCGTTAAAGGTACCAGGCTGAGCATACGTGTGGTTCGCAGAAGCCGTTGTGCCGTTGGGCGCGACACCGTTTGCACTATGGCCGTCGCCGAAGTTAAAGTCCGCGCTAGTGAAGGTGGCGCCATTGCCAAATGAGGCGGTCGCAACAAAGAGGAAAGACATTTTTGACTGATCAATAGCTGGGCCAGCCAGTTCTACGCACCTAGCAAACGGCACCAGCACAGTGATAATCGTCTGGCAGTGGACAGACTGGACAACAACCTGTTGGTTACCCGGCAAATTGACGTAGACCGTTACTTTTGCCGTAAAGTTGCCGCCTCGAGTGTATGTGTGCTGTACTGTTGTGCTTGGGCTTAGCTCTGTTTTAGATGCGCCGTCGCCAAAATCATAGACCACCTTGGCAATCGATGCGTTATTAGCGGCGCTGGCGGCAGTAGAGAAATTGTAAGTATTCGCTTTGCCAGCCACTGGCGATTTGCGAAGCGCGTCACAGCTATAAGTTGGGGCAACCTTGGTGCCGCCCATCGGGTTACCGCAGGAATTCATGACTGCAAACTCCATGACACCCTTGGAGTTGAACATGACCATCACCGGCAGCGCGTCCGTAGCAAACGCCCTGGCGTTAGTATTGCCGTAGTAGGTGTGGCCATTGATAACTTTCGTAAAGAAACCAGCGCCCTGGAAGCTAGCCAGACGACCTATACTGTTGGTATTGGTGGCCACTATCTGGTTACCTACAACTATGTTGCCATTTTTGAAAGCAACACCGGGTTTGGCGGTAGTTACGAATCGTGAATACTCGGCTGGAGCAAGACCGTAGTCGGCATAAATCGCTTGCAAATCGGTGTGTCCGTGACCATCGTTATTGGCTCGAACTTTGCCCACGAATTGACTGGCACTACCAGTGCCACAGTACATGATGGCGTTTTCATCGCAATCGCCAGCTAGAACTTTCGTTGCTCCAAAACTTGCCACACCTACTAGGCTCAACATGAGCACCACACCGAGCACAAATAGCGTTTTTGGTCTGCGGAAAGTGGCTGCTATATTCATGAGTACTCCATGCGGTTTATCTGACTTAATGGTAACTCGGGTAGTAACACCTGTCAATTAGATATAAAGAAACCCCCTCTGTTTAAAGCAAAGGGGGTTTCTTGAGCGGTCAGTCACTACGCGCTCACCAAAATATCTTGGCAGATATTTAGCGACGTGAGAGCTTGCGGCTCATGAACAACCGGTAACCAAGCGCACTGAGTACACTCACACCTGCGAACAAACCGACAACGTCACCTGCACCAGTGTTGGGCAGAACAGTTGGAGGCGTTACGGGAGGAGTTACTGGGGGCGTTACTGGAGGCGTAGGAGTTGTCGGAATATGCACAGCTACTGTTAGGTAGATGTAACCCGAGAACTCGAAACAACCTAGGATGTTACCTAGCGATGTGCCGCCCGGCAAAGCGATGTTATCGCTAAGTGGAACGGTCACCTGGTGGACGCCATCAGGTTTGTGCGTAAACTCGGCCGAACCCTTGACGTATTCTAGTGTCATAGGACTGTCACTATAAACGCTCATTGTGTCGTTAATAGTCTTTGGGCTGGCGTTGTCGGCCGAAACGAAACCGACTATGTTCATGTTAGTGTCGCGGCCGTTTGGAACGAGCACGTGGACGTTAACATTCTGAGCCAGAGTGTTTGCTTCGCCACCCATTTTGTAAGGATCGGCGTTGTTGTGCACGTAGGCACGAACGACGATACGGTCGCCGTCTTGAACCTTGATGCGGTCTTGGACTGCACCTTGGCCATTAAGGGCACCTGCCAAAAATGGTCGCTCATCACCTACAACCGGGTTGTTGACGAATGAGTTGAACTGAACGTGGTTGGCACCAGGACAATTGTCTGGTGTAACACACGTATAAACTGGACGGACGGTCGGATCAGTTGGGAAGTACCCAGCTAATGCGGTGCCGACAGGGGCTACGAGCATAGCAGCCGAAAGGGCCGCGCTCGCAAAAATGCGTGATTTCTTCATAGTAGTATTCCTCTCTATGTAAATTATCGATATATTACGTTAGTAAAGTTTCGTGCAACTTGTTACCAATTATTCGGATTATTAAACTGCACCGTTTGCTTGAATAATTTCCACCTCACACAAGCACTTGGATTAGAGCACATTTTAGCATTAATATTATTGATTGTCAAGCTTATGGTTTCGTATGCGCTTTGGTTGATAAGTTGTTAAGTTGCTCGGCATGGTAACCGCTGCCTGGCAAATCAGATCATTTTAAAACATGGTTGTGCGATGGAGATGGTCTTTGTTTCTGATTGGTCAAGCGGCGTTAGCCACTCAATCATTCAGTCACATTGACCATCTCCACGCACGTAGCGTTCCCTCTTTTTTGCATATACTTACGCAGCTCGACCCACAAATCGTGAGGAACTGTTTGGTTTCTTTAGTACAAAGCGTACCTGCGGGCGGCGATTATATCGCGCATTGCTCACGGATTACCGTGAACCCACAGGTACACACCCCTCGCAAAAACCAAGGTGGTCTAGACACTGCGATTTGCAGTTTGTCGCCGAGTAGGCCGAGTCTAGACATTTGGTTAGTACACGTTCAGCACAGGGGCTGAGACGCACGTAGTGCTACTACGAGCAGGTGATGCCATCGCCAGGACCTGGCGCGGCTGAACCATTACTGTCGTAGACGCACGTGCTCGAGGTCGGCCAAACCGAACCGTTCGAGTCCGTCACAGGCACTGGAGAGGGCAATGGCCCTGTACCACTGCTGTGCTGGGTCGGTTGACCCGTCGGGTCACCATTCTTCGACGTCCTCGTCGGGGTCGACGGGGGCGGGGTGCTCGGCGTCGTGTGCGACGTCGACGGTGCAGTTGACCGCGGGGTGCTCGGCGTGTTGCCGGGAACCGTCGGAGTCGTCCTGGGCGCATTCGGGGTCGTCGGGGTCGACGGCACCTTGCCCTGCTTGTGCTGCGGTGACTTGCATGTCGGAGTCGGGAAGACCTCCGGACGCTTGTCGCCAACGTTGAAGCCGATCACCTTGAGCGGAGCGCAAGCGCCCTTCTCAGTGACCTGCAGGATCAACGCCGGAAGGTTCTCCTGGTTGGGGTTGAGCCCAACTTCGGGGAGACCTCCCACAGCAAGACCGCCTGCGACGAGATGCCAGTTCTGGCTCGACTTCATGGACTTGACGCCCAAGAGGCTGAACCGACCGATCAGTGTGTCGAGCCGGGCGGCAAGCGCCTGGTATTCGACGTTCTTCTGAACGGCATTCTGGCTCTGCGCCTTGCTCGGGTTGGAGACATCCAGCAACGGAATGAATTCCGCCGCCTTGTCGTTGACCTGCGTCGCACTGCCCTTGTAGGGGCTGAGCCACGGGTTCAGGTCGCCGACGTTGACGCCACCGACGTTCAGATTCGCGAACATGTTCGCGACGCTGACGCCGAGCTCGGGGTCGTTGCACACTGCCGCCTTCTGCGACTTGAGCTTCCCCGGGGGGCTGTTGCCTCCCAGAGGTGTACTCAGGGCATCCGACCACTTGCGCGGCGGAACACTCTTGAGTGCGCCCACGTCGTAGACGACGAGCGTTGCCTTACCGTCTTTCACCGTCTTGACCAGCGTGCTGCAGTCCACGTTCACCGTCTTCACGGTAAGCGCGTTGATGACTGCCGCGTTTGGCACTGGTGTCTTGTCGTTCTTCGGCTTCGCGTTACCGCCCCATGAGACGAATCCCATGAGAACACCAACAACAGCCAGAATGACCACGATCATAGTCCCCTTGCGGAGACGACGTTCGGTCTTGTCCGGAGCCGGAGTGGCAGCCGGAGCGGTGGGTGCGGTCATGATGACCACTCTCCTTTTCTTGGAAAGAATTCGGATTGTTGGGCACAACACTTCACGGCCTTCGTGAGTGTGTACGGTATGAACCGTTTGGCAGCAAGCTTTACGCATGCCCCCACACCCCTTGACTCTATTGTGACAGCTACCGGAGTCACCGGGCTTACTGGAGCTTCCCCAGCATATTACGGACGTTTTAACGAGCGCCATGCTCGTCGTAGGTACTACTGCTTACGACGCCCGCGGGAACGCGAGACGACCCAACCACGAGACCGCGACATCCAGCCACCGAGGTGACTTTCAGAGCGATACGCAGCCAGGCCGCCGACGAAGAATCCGAAGGCAAAGTGCAGTGCACCCCACACATCACTTCCCACACGACGGATCGTGGGGTGCGTGACGTGCTTCTGCGCGTCGTGCAGGCCGTTGACTGGCCAGTGGGGCCACCACGGGTAGACGATCCTCCAGAAGAGGAAGCCGACCACAATGGCGACGATCCACCACCACCACGGACGCTGACGCGCCCAGTGGTACCACCGTACGAACACTGGCGTGTCATCACCGTCGTGCGAAGCCATGCCGGGAATCACGGGTGGCAGTACCTGAGTACTTGAACCGTTGTTCGGGGCAGGCGCCGCAGGATCGGATGCCGATGCAGCAGGCGCCGCACTGAGGATGAAGGCCATCTGGCCGGCTTCCTCGCTCACGGACGCCTGTACTTCAGCGCGCTCCTTGGCGAGCTTGGCCTCTTCATCGCGACGACGCTGCAAGAGCAATCGTGCGGCAATGAGAGCCTCTCGCTGCTCACGCTCCGATTCGGCACGGATTCGTGCTTCCTCACGAGCGAGGGCCACGAGACGGGAGTCAGCTGCGAGCTGACGATCACGGTCTTGCACAGTTTGGGCGCCACGGGCGTTCGCGTTGCGAATCGCCTCGAGCTCCTCATCAGGCATGTGGTCAGTGGACATCTAGCATCACCCTTCCGGTGATAGTAGGGATTCGTGCGGATGCACGGGGTTGTTTTGTCTTGGTCTTGCAGCGCTGCTGGTCAACAAGTGACCAACAAGGTTGCAAGACCAAAACGGTACTAAAAATTGCAAATTTGAGTTTAACGTTACGTTTCTGCAACGGGAGCTTCTGGAAGCGATAAATCGCCTCAACAACGCTCAACCAGAGCAGAACAGATAGCGTTAATACTAGCGCTTGGCGCTAGCCATCTAATACCATCTGTTCTGCCCTGATCTGTTACAGAATGTAAACTTACATATCCTACGGTGTTGCACTTGTGGTACAAATACGCAGGATCCTACGGTGTTATGCTTCGATGCAGTGCAAGGCGTCCAGCGAGAAGCGCACCAAGTCGTACAAAGGTACGGCGCGGGAGCATCACAGCTGAGACAACGCAGCAATGCGCGAAGAGTAGTAGCGGAGTTTTGAGCTTCGCTCAAAAGCAGGCTACTACGGCATAACAGCGTAGGGAAATGTTCTAAAATGATCTGACTTGTCAATGTACCCCTGTTAAACAGATTTCTGGCCAATGATCAAGCAGTACGGTATGAGGAGTAGTTTTTTAAGCTACCAGCGACATTACACACCACCTGTCAACGTCCAGTTACGAGGTTATCCTCACACCCGTAAACAAGGATGCTCTAAATATACCAGAAAGAGGCACTTTTGTCAATATATATCATAAGCTTTATCTCACTTTGGCAATGCTTATGCTTGGCTCTTGGCTGCCGGAGCTAGGTGATGCGCTTTGGAAAACCGAAAACCGAATGTACTACCCTTGCCCTCTTCGCTCTGGAATATGATGGCTCCGCCCTGGGCGACGATAACTTTCTTGGCCATGAACAGACCCAGTCCGGTGCCATCGGGCCGGGCCCGTTTGGCATTATTGGCACGATAAAACTTGGTAAACAGCTTATGCTGTTCGGTCTTAGGGACACCTATCCCGGTGTCTTTGACCAAGTATTCCACGGCCGTCTCGGTCTCTTTTAGCTCAACATCTATAGTGCCACCGGTTGGTGTGTAATAAATGGCATTGTCGATAAAGTTCATAATCACCTGGTGAATCTTGGTTTCGTCCAGCATAACCGTCGGAAAGTTCGAAGGTTTTTTGTAGTTCAGACTGAGGCCACGCGACTGCGCGGTTTCGCGTAGCTGATCTATCTCGGCCTGTACGGTGTCGGCTAGATTAACGGGCGAAAGCTCAATCACAAATTTGCCAGTGTTCAGACGTGATAAGTTTAGCAAATCCGCGATCAGGTAGACCATGCGCTGGGCGCTGATGAACGATTGCGATAGCAACTTTTTCTGATTGGCGTTCAGCGCTCCGGCGTCACCTTCTAGCACCATGCTTAGATAACCTTTCACGCTGGTCAGCGGTGTACGCAGCTGATGCGATGCCATGGTTATAAATTCGTCTTTGGTCTCGTCGAGTGCTTTCAGTTTGTCATTCGTTTGGCTCAGTTCACGGGTGGCCTTCTGCACTCGTTGCTGCAAAGTCTTGTTGAAGTTTTGAATCTCTTCGAAATGTAGGGCGTTTTGCATGCTGATGGCTATTTCGTCGGCGGCAATGCTGAGAAGCTGTTTGTCTTGCACGGAATAAGGCTGTCCGGATTCTTTAAATCCTAGTGTTACATATCCCAGTTCACCGTGCGTGGTTCTTAGGCGCACCACCACGGCTATATCTTCCTCACGAAGTGCCTGCAGCAGCGCCTGATCGCTCTGCAATTCGTCAGTTACAACCACATTGTCAGTAGTGTGCTCAAAAGGTCTACGTAGCAGGTTAAGCATTTTCTTGTCACCATCTGCTTCGAGCCAGTAGTCAAGCGATCTGGTTTTAAGAACTTGCAGCAGAACTTTTTTGCTACCAGCGCGCAGGTGTGCGACATCTACGCTGCGCACCAAAAGGTCGCTCAATTGATCCAGCACATCTTGCGGATTGTACAGATTGCGGAAAAATATTTTACTCGTTAAACGATCGAATAGACGACGCACATAGCGATAAGCGATGATGAGCGCCAGGCTTATCGCCACCAATTCGATAAACTGCCTCTGGGTAACATGGGTGTGCATGATGCGCGTCACCAACCAAACGGTCGGTGCTAGATAAAAAACAGTTATAAGTCCCACACTAAATGTGTAGCCGGTGGCTCGTATCACGAAGAACCGCAGATCAAATAGTCGATGTCGAATAATGGAATAAGTGATGATCGCCACGAGCAGCATCGTTATAAGTGGCCCAACGCGCGTGCTCTGCCAATTAGCGCCAAGTGCTGGAACCAGAACATTTATGACAAGCCCGAGCGTCGCAGTGATACTAAAAGCTAGCATGACAAGTCGCGCCTGCATTTTCGCTATCTTACTCGTGTAACGGTTAGTCAATAAGTTTTTGGTCAATAGTATGATTGGTAGAATAAAGAGGATGACGTACAGCCAGAGCACTGGCCCGATCGAAAACGCCAACTTGCCGTGTTCTACGCTGACCTGCCCGGCCACGTATGTGGTTGCAGCCAATGTAAGCGCAACGATCGAACTGATCGCTATGAAATATTTTTCGGCGGTTCGAAGTGATCGCCTTACCGGGAAAAAATATGTAAATACGAGCCCGCTAAGCACGATCAAATAACCGGTAATATATGCCACACGATTTGCGAAATTATTAACAGAAAGCCCGAAACTAGCCTCGTTAGTAAAAAAGTTACTGATCGTCCACAAGCAAATGCTATAACTCATGACCGCAAATGCCCGTGATGTACCGCTCCGGGCATTACGCGCCAAAATAAAGCTGCCGAGTGTCAGGTTGACAGCACAAGTAATGACCAGGATGGCCAGATCAAGATTCACGCTCTCATTCTAGCGTAAGCGTAAGCGATTTGCTATCAAATGAGTAGGGCGCGGTCGCTATCGGCGCCGGCTTTTGTTTTGCCGTGCACTAATCTGGAAAGTGGGTCGGATATGTCTTTGCCAACAATTCTGCCAACACCTACTGATACCCGCTCGCGTCTACTCATTTTTTTATAAAAAGTATCGACCTCGCCATACACTGCGCGGCTCTCGGTCGATCCTAAATAGCTGAAGTATTTTGAACCCGCTATCGGGACAAACGGTATGCCAAGCACCCGGCGCATCATTTCATACGGCTTTTTATCAATTACCGAGACGAGATGTTTGATATTTCTATCGAGAGCCGACACATATAGTGCGCGGTACAATTGTATGCTCGCTTGCATCGCCCCAGCTCTATATTCGGGCAGAACGGCAACACTGCCCACATCCCAGCAGTCGTCCAGGTTACCGACTTTGTGGGCATTTCGGAATGTTTCCAAGCTAATACGTAATGGATCATCGGTTATATCATTTAATGTTTTTAGGCCTGATGGTGAGTTTTTGATGATACGCAGCGCGCCAACGGGTCTGTGCGTTTCTTGGTCGAAATTCACAAAGAATTCGCTAGCCGCCTCGTACGGACCGTAGGCTTCATGCATATTTGCAGCAGTGTTGCCAAAGCTGTTCTCAAACACTGTACGCTCAACGTTTCGCCCCAGGTTCGCGTATGAGCTAGCACTATCAAAGCGATAGCACACGAATCTATCGTCCACCAGAGGTGGCCTCTCCTTGAACAACTGCTCGCTTAGGGCAGCTACTTGCGCTTCAGCAAGCTCATATGTAGGTGCAAAATCGGCCGATGAGCTGCTTTCGGGCGGCGCTACCGTCATCAAAACTCCTTGTAGACCTGCTTTGTCGAATGAAAATACTCTTGCGTAAACGCGACGGCTACTTGTGGATCGAATGCTTTACACGTATAAATATCAACGCTGAAAAAAAGCATTGGTCGCTCCCATGCGTAAAAATGCGCACCGGAAGTTTCCCAGTGTATCCACCCCGCCCAACCATATTTATCGCTGCGGTGCGTGACTGGAGTAATCAAGGTTTTCATGCCAAGCGCATCAGATAGCTTTGTGAGGTAATCTTTGATTTGGACATCTGTTACCGGCTCAAGAGGATACCCCTCGATAACGAGACGTTGACGATAGATGCTGGGAGCTATATCTTTCATGATGAACAGTATTTTTATTTCGTAGTTGCTCTACAAAGGTACTACAGGGGCACAAAAAACACAACTATTATAGCTTTTTTTACGGACTACACTTAGAATAAGCTCATGACAAAAGTTGCCATTATTGAAGATGACCAGGCTATTAGCCAGATGTACCGGATCAAGTTCGAGGCCGAGGGCTACGAAGTTGATACCGCCGAGAATGGCAAGATCGGACTGGAACTGGCCGAGCACATGAGGCCAGATATAATATTGCTAGACCTGATGATGCCCGAGATGAACGGTGACGAGATGCTCGAGAAGCTACGACAGACCAGTTGGGGCAAAGATATCAAAGTAATCATCCTGACCAATATGGGTGAACAAGAAGCACCATCAGTCATTAAACAAATGGGTGTGCAACGGTTTATCGTTAAGGCGGACATGACCCCACGACAGGTCGCCGAGATGGTCAAAGCCGAACTGAAGAACTAATGAATGTCGCTATCCTAGGCTACGACGTCGAGGGCAAGGCCTCTTACGAGTTCTTCGCCGGTCACGGCGACAAACTAACCGTCTGTGACCAAAACCCAGCTATATCCTTACCGGATGGCGCGGATTCACAACTTGGCGATAACTATCTGGATAATCTTGATCGATTTGATTTGCTAGTGCGGACGCCAGGGTTACACCCAACCAAGATTCTAGAGAAAAATCCAGGCGTCGGCGACAAGATTACCACTCAGACGAATGAATTTCTTAAAGCCAGTCCGACGAAAAATATCATCGGCGTTACCGGCACCAAAGGCAAAGGCACTACTAGCACGCTCATAGATATGATATTGGAGGCCGACGGACGACAAGTTTTCTTGGGCGGTAACATCGGCGTGCCCCCACTCACCTTTTTGCCGCAATTAACCAAAGACTCGTGGGTCGTTTTAGAACTTTCCAGCTTTCAATTGATTGACCTAAAACAGTCGCCGCACATTGCCCTTTGCCTAATGGTCGTACCAGAGCACTTAAACGTACACGCCGACATGGATGAATACGTGAGCGCCAAAAGTCAGTTGTTCGCGCACCAAACTACCGAAGATATAGCGATTTACTTTGACGACAACGAGACGTCCAAACAGATTGCTCGTGCCGGCGATGGCCAAAAACTAGCCTATTACACGGAACCAGGCGCAGTCGTGCAGGGTGGCAGCATCGTTATTGACCGACAGGTGGTTTGCAAAACGGATGACCTCAAACTCCTTGGTGAGCACAATTGGCAAAATGCCTGCGCTGCCGTGACGACTGCCTGGCAAGTGACAAAAAATATTGAAGCCATGCGCTCGGTATTAACAACATTCAGTGGTCTGGAACACCGTCTGGAGTTCGTTCGTGAGTTCGACGGAGTGAAATACTACGACGACAGCTTTGGCACGACGCCAGAAACCGCCATAGTGGCTATTAAAGCTTTTACCGAACCGAAAGTGGTGATTTTGGGCGGATCCGACAAGGGCGTAACTTTTGAACCGCTCGCCCAAACGGTTGCCGATTGCGACGTACGCCAGGCTATTATTATCGGCGATACCGGCCCACAGATCATCAAAGCCTTGCAGGACGTTGGCTTTTCGAACATTGTGCTCGGGGGCAATACGATGGCCGAAATGATAGCCGCCTGCCGCGAAGCGGCTCAGCCCGGTGATATAGTGCTGCTTTCTACCGGCTGTGCCAGCTTTGGTTTATTCGAAAACTATAAAGACCGTGGCAATCAATTTAAGCAAGCAGTCCGGGATTTAGTTTAGACCCAACAGGCGCTTCAGCTCGGCAATAACTGGCACTTCGGGTTGCAAGACAACTGCTCTGTCACCGGCCAGTAATCTGATTTTATCCTCGATCCAGTGGTAGTGCGTGCAACCTAGCACGATCACGTCGGCGCCTTGCGCTAGTGCTGGCTCGATATCTTCGCGGATTTTCTGATCATTCATGGCGCTATGCTCAATTAGCTGTGACCAATCGGCGCAATCCGGCTCCAGAATGGTCGCGCTACTACCATAGGTGTTTTTGAGCCAGGCGTATCGTTTACTGGTTAGTGTCGTTGGCGTGGCACAGACTGCTATAACCCCGCTTTTAGTCAGAGCCGCCGCCGGTTTAACCATCGGCTCAAGAGCTATTAGAGGCGTCTTGAAAGCACTGCGCAAACGATCAATAAGCGTGGTGCTGACTGTGTTACAGGCCACAACTATAACGTCGCACTTCTGATCGACCAAGCCCTGGATAATCGGCACGACGTAGCCATAGATTTCATCGGGTGATTTGGTGGCATACGGAAAATGTCCGGGAGTATCGTGTACGAATAGCACTTCGGCATCGGGCAGTGCGCTTTCAATCGCTTTGGCGACGCTCAGACCGCCAATGCCCGAATCAAAAACACCAATTTTCATACTTCCTTCCGTATTCCCGCGGCAGCGTATTGATTGAACGGAGTGAACCCATACGAAGTATGGGCTTTAGGGGGAGGAGCTGGCGTGTTCGAATTCATTTCGAATTGCTAGCGGAGGGGTATGCCCCTCCTTGGCTGCGCGCAGCCCTAATCACATTTTCAAACAAGGCGCAGATTGTTAGTGGGCCAACGCCGCCCTTGGTAGGCGTAATAGTCAGATCGTCTCGCTCGTAAACATCAGCCGCCAGATCCCCAACGGTTTTCCCCTGTTCGCCAGCCACACCAGCATCAACTACGACCGCACCCTGTTTGATCATATCGGCACGGATAAGGCCGGGCTTGCCGGTGGCGGTTACAATGATGTCGGCTTCGGAAACAACCGCGGCCACGTTTTCGGTTTTGCTGTCGACAACCGTCACATCAAATTCCGAAGCTTTTAGCATACGCTCCAGAGGCGCACCGACCAGTTTGCCGCGTCCGACGAGCACAATCTGTTGACCTTGCAAGTTGACGTTGTAGCCGGCTAGCAGCCATAAAATAGCCAGCGGCGTGGCTGGGTCAAGCACGGCGTTTTTACCGAGCGCGTCGACATCTTTTTCGGGAGCCACTAGATCAACGATTTCATCGGTTTTGGACGGATCTTCGATTGGTAGCTGCACGATGATGCCGTGCACGCTCGTATCGGCGTTGAGCTTTTTGATCAGGTCTGGCGCATCGGCTTGTTTTACCCGGTGCACGTCGACATCGACCAGTATGTCGGCGCCGTAGCGCTGCTTCATGCGCATGTATATCTCAATAGCAGGGTGCTCGACTGTCACGATAATCGCCAGTTTTGGCCGCACGCCGTCAGCCTGACGCAAGCCACGTACTTCGTGAGCCTGTCGTTCCTTTATAAAACCGGCTAATTCAGAGCCATCTAGTATCTTCATCGCTTCCTATTGTATCAGATGAGTTAATCTGTAGCCTTGAACGGTTTGGCCAAGGTTGGGCTGTCTAGACTTTCGTGGATTCGTAGCAGCTCGTTGTACTTGGCGAGTCTCTCGGAGCGCGACAGTGAGCCGGTTTTAATTTGGCCGGTCGATAGGCCAACAGCCAGATGTGCGATAGTCGTATCTTCGGTTTCTCCCGAACGATGAGATAAAATAGTGCGCCATCCAGCGGACTGAGCCATCTGCACCGCCTGGATTGTTTCGGTCAGCGTGCCTATCTGGTTTGGTTTAATGAGAATGGCATTGGCAGCCTTTTCGTTTATCGCCCGCTTTAGCAATTTAGTGTTGGTCACCAGTAAATCGTCACCAACCAGCTGCAGTTCACCGCCAAGACGCCGGTTTAGAACCTTCCAGTTTTGCCAATCGGCCTCACCTAGACCATCCTCGATGGATACCAATGGATAACGGATGGCTAGCTGTTCGTACCAATCTATTAGTTCGCTACTGGTTCGTACCTTGGCCTCGCGCTCAAAGTCGTATTTGCCGCTCTTGATCAGTTCGCTTGCGGCCACGTCGAGACCAAGCGCTACATCTTTGCCGGGCTCGTATCCAGCCGCGCCAATAGCGGCGATTATAAGATCCAGCGCCTCGGTAGTACCGCCGGTAAGCTGTGGGGCGAAACCGCCTTCATCACCAACCGTCGTGGCATAACCTTTGGCGGCTAATAATTTGTGTAACGCGTGGAAGATTTCACTGCCCATTTGGAGCGCCTGCGGAAACGAACTGGCTCCAATGGGGATAATCATAAACTCCTGAATGTCAGTTGAGCTGGCAGCGTGTTGACCACCGTTTAGGATATTCATCATCGGCATAGGCAATACCGGGGCATCGTTTTGGGCAATTTGAGCAATGTGGGCATAGAGCGGTAAGTTTTGGCTATCGGCCATGGCTTTGGCCACCGCCAGAGACACGGCCAAAATGGCGTTTGCCCCCAGATTGGCTTTATTTTCGGTGCCATCGAGCTCACATAATCGTTTATCAATCGCAAATTGATCCCAAGCTTCCATGCCCACAAGCGCCGAAGCAATAGTCTGATTGACATTATCAACAGCTTTTTGAACGCCCTTCCCGCCGTAAGCCTGACCGCCGTCACGCAGCTCCCAAGCCTCTTGACTACCGCGCGAAGCCCCAGACGGCACCGCCGCCCGACCCTGTGAACCATCTTCCAGCCAAACGTCGGTCTCGACGGTCGGATAGCCCCGCGAATCCAAGATTGTCCGACCAAAAATTTTATTTATCCGCATTTGTTTACAATCTGCTTATGTTTAGCTTTATAATAACAGATAAATGGCCTACATTGCTTTCTACGATTGTACCGAAACGGATAAGCAGCAGCTGACTGAGCTGCTAAAACTAACAGATCATTATTGGGAATTTATCGATGAACCGTTGACGGCAGACAATGCCAAGCCCGACGCCGAAGTTGTTTCGATATTCGTAACCTCCAACTTGGATGAACAAATTTTAGCGAAGTTACCGCGGCTGCGACTCGTTTGCTGCCGCTCCACCGGATTTAACAATGTCGATCTAAAAGCGACTGCCGATCGTGATATTACTGTTACCAACGTTCCGACATACGGTGAGCAGACCGTAGCCGAATATGCCTTTACGTTGCTTCTGGCGCTTTCGCGCAAATTACTGCCAGCTGTCCAGGCTGTCCATGATGCCGATATCCAGCAGACCAAACTGACCGGCTTTGATCTGAGCGGCAAGACTATAGGCATCTTAGGCGCCGGACATATCGGCCAGCATGTTGCCCAGATTGCCCGGGGCTTTGGTATGCGTGTGCTTGCCTACGATCCGTACCCCAACGAAGCAAAAGCCAAAGAAATAGGTTTCGAATTTAAAGAGCTTCCGGCCTTGCTGTCCGAGAGTGATGTCGTAACCATCCATATGCCCTACACTCAAACGAACCGACATTTCATTAATCAAGAGACATTGCAAGATTTCAAATCCGGTGCCCTGCTTATCAACACTGCGCGAGGTGAGCTAGTTGACACCAAGGCTCTGGTGGCCGCACTGGAATCTGGCAAACTTGGTGGCGTGGCACTGGATGTTTTAGAGGGCGAAAAGCTGCTGCATATCGAGGAAGAGAAAATACTGCTTCGGCTAAACAGCATCCCTCAGGATCTGCTCGAACAAAGCATCGAACTGCAGGTACTCGGCAAGTTGCCAAATGTTATCATCACGCCGCACAATGCCTTCAACACCTTCGAGGCTATCAACCGAATTAATGAAGTAACCGCGCAAAGCATTACTAGTTTTTGGTACGGCGAGACTCCCTATAAAGTTGTTCCGCAAACGAACACGGCGATGGGCAAACTCATCGTCGTCAGACATGCCGAATCAGAATGGAATGCCGACGGCGTCTGGACGGGCAGCCGTGATGTCCACTTGAGCGAAAAGGGATTCCACGAAGCCGCCTTGTACGGCGAGGCCATAAAAGATATTGCGCTCGATTTCGTCTACACCTCACAGCAAATCCGAGCTTTCGAAACCATGTCGGGCATGGTCGATACCATGCAGCAGTTCGATGTCGCTTACGACCGTAGTGCCGCCTTAAACGAGCGAGATTATGGCGATTACACTGGCAAGAAAAAGTGGGAAGTCCAAAAAGAGATTGGTGATGAAGCCTTCGAAAAGCTGCGTCGCTCGTGGAACTATCCTGTACCAAATGGCGAATCGCTTAAGCAAGTTTATGACCGTGTCGTACCGTTTTATTCGGATCAAATATTACCTAAACTCCGTGAAGGCAAAAATGTGCTGTTAGTAGCGCATGGCAACTCCATACGCTCACTCATAAAATACATCGAGAACATCAGCGATGAAGATATCGCCAAAGTTGAAATGCTGTTTGGCAGCGTTTTGATCTACGATTTAGACACAGATGGCCACATGCTGGAAAAGCACAGCCGCCAAGCGCTTGTTGATACGCCTAAGAGCTAGACAACTTCGGGAGTTTCTGGGGCCGGCACAGGGGCTGGGGTAGCCTCGTCGGCATTACTCACATGGTCTACGACGTAACGGTACATTTTTGGATAGAACCAGAACGAGTAGATTCCCAGCGTAATCGCCAGTAATAATGTGTTCACAAACACGAATTTCAGACTTTCGCCGTAGCCGGCTTGGTATTTTATAGCCCGGCCATTGACCTCTGTCCTGTCTGCGAACCACTCCGAGGCGTAGTTAAGCAGAAATGCCCAGCCAAAAATCGGTATATAGCTCAGGATGATGGTTACGATAGTAAATACAAAGTAGCTCCCGGCGGTAGCCTGAAACTGTAGTGGTTTTGCGCTTTGCATGATTGTCCTTATGGTTACGTTTGGTTTAATAATAGCAGCCTCGTTATGCATTGCAATCTAGCAACTTGCCAAAACAGAGGTATTTTGCTAAACTAACCCCCGTTGCAGTACTAGTTTAAAGTTACGAAGTACCTTAAGTTAGAAGCCTAAGAACTTTTCAACTTCTTACTATAAAATGCTTCGCATTTCGGGCCAGTAGCTCAGCTGGTTAGAGCGTCTGCCTCTTAAGCAGAATGTCGAGGGTTCGAGTCCCTCCTGGCCCTCCAATGAAAATGCCTCACTGCAAAGTGGGGCTTTTTTATTGGCATGGCTCAAGGCTGGGACTCGAACGGGAATGTTCTGTGAACATTCCCCGCCCTTGGCTTTTTAGCTGCGCTAAAAAGTGACCTTGGCAAAAGTAATTTTCTTTTGCCGGTCAGGTCGAGTCCCTACTGGCCCATATACTATTGTAATTAACGCTAGTTTATTGTATTTTCTTTTTATGTCAGAGGCTTTATTATCGACACCAAAAGACCCCACCATTAATTTTGCCATAGGCCCCAATTGCCCCGTACGGTGCGAGGGTTGTTATAACCATTTTGGAGAGACCGCGCAGCTCGGCGGACTACTTACCGCGGAGCAAGTAATCGAATTCGCGGCAGATGCGAGAGCCGAGGGAATAACCCAAACGACACTTTCGGGTGGCGATCCCTTATTCCATCCGGAGATTGTCCCAATTGTAAGCGGCCTGAAAGACCTGGGGATGAAAATCAAACTCGATACGGTAGGTACGGCATTTTTAGATGACGTGCCGATAGTTTATAAGGGGCGAGGAATTGCTTCGAAAGTGGAAGTTACGGAAATTGCACCGCACGTTGATTTCGTAAATGTACCCCTGGATGGGTCTAAGCAAGAAACAGTCGCCCATTTTCGGCGAGGTCGCGCTAATCTGCTCGCCGAAACAAAGGCTGTCGCCGGATTACTCCGCAAAGCTGGCATAGACTTCGGATTTAATACGGTAGCGAATGCTCGGAATCTTGATGAGTTACCAGCTATGAGAGATATTGCAGAAGAGGAAGGTGCTGTAGAGTGGCAAATATTTGAATATGACCCCGATGGGCCAAATCCAACAAATAAAAAATCAAGCCTACAGTTAGCGCCAGGTAAATTTGACCAAGCCACAAAAGACTTGGTATCAACAAGTGGCAGATTGAGAATTGTGGGCAAAAGCTTAGAAACACGCAGCGGAGCATACTTTCTGGTTGACGATTCTGGTCTAGCTTGGAAGCCGGCAGGTGGAGGGTTTAGGCATGTGCTTGGCAGTATTACTACAGATCGAGCTCAAGTATTGGTGGCACTTCGACAGCACATTGAACAACTACAACAGTAAACGCCCTGATTAGGCTGTATGTTGAGTGAGCAATTTGCTAACATATTGATATGACATTTGATGATATATCGCAACGTGCTGTCGACATCAGGGCAAAATATGACGCGCTCAATGCTAGGCGCGGCATTATATGGAATGAACAAAACTTAATGTCCGGATTTGTTGGAGATGTTGGCGATCTCTCTAAAATTATTATGGCGAAGCAAGGGCTGCGAAGTATGGACGATGTAGATTCTAAGCTCGCCCATGAGTTATCTGATTGCCTATGGTCTGTTTTGGTATTAGCTGACAAGTATGGGATCGACTTAGCTTCAGAGTTTTTGAAGACAATGGACGGCCTTGATAAACGAATCGATGCAGAAACTACTAACCTAAACGTATAATATCTGGATCCAAAGTCCTTGACTTGGTTGCGATAGCGCGAACGACGACCCTCCAATGAAAATGCCTCACTGCAAAGTGGGGCTTTTTTATTGGCATGGCTCAAGGCTGGGACTCGAACGGGTTTGCCGGTCAGGTCGAGTCCCTCTGGAGCCTGTTGCTCGGGAGTATAATAAAAGTAAACAATCTGGAGGCTCCATGAAAGAAGATAATAAAATACTCAAGCTGGTTTACACCTTCTTTCTGGGTTTATTGCTAGCAATTTTTGTCGGGGTCGGCATAAATACTTTTTATCCGGGCCCGAAGGCTCCAGAATTTCCTATAGAACTTAACACGTACGGTAAAGCGCCGGAACTAACATCCGAACAAATCAAAATACAAAAAAATTGGGATCAAAAAGCAGCACAACACAACAAAGATATGAGACCGTATAACCGCAATGTGTCGATACTGACTTTAGTTTCGGCTGTGATTTTTCTGGTAGTAAGTATGATATTTGAGAAGAGGATAAAAATTATAGCGGACGGGGTTATGCTTGGTGGTCTGTTCACATTGCTATATAGCATTGGCCGAGGCTTTGCATCAGAAAATAGCAAGTATGTGTTTGCCGTAGTTAGTGTTGGGTTGGTTATTGTTTTGTATCTTGGATATCATCGTTTTGTCAGAGAACACGGTATCGTCAGTAAGATAGCCAAAGAAAAATCGTAAAAACTGAGGATTTCGGATCACTATAGAGTCCACGGTGGTTCTCCAATTTGCGATGCTCAAACAGAGGTAATTTGCCTCTTCTTGATATAATATAACCATGGATAAAGTGGACTACAAAAAAGAGCTTCAGGAGCTATATCAAGCCAAACCAGACAAGCCTGTTGGCGTTATCGTGCCGCCCATGAATTATTTGATGATTGACGGCAAGGGAGATCCTAACACTTCTCAGGAATATATCGACGCTATACAAGCACTGTACCCGGTTGCCTACGCCATTAAATTTATGTGCAAGAAAGACTTGCAGAAAGACTTTATCGTTATGCCCATCGAGGGGTTATGGTGGACCAAGGACATGCGCGACTTCAATGCAAAAGACAAGAGCGACTGGTCTTGGACCGCCATGATCATGCAACCGGAAGTAGTTAGCAAAGATATCTACGAACGAGCCCTCGCGCAAGTAGCCGAAAAGAAAAGCCCGAAAGCATTGAGCAAGCTTCGCTTTGAAACATATGACGAAGGGCGTGCCGCCCAAGTAATGTACGTTGGCCCTTACTCTGACGAAGGGCCAACCATTCAAGCGCTACACAGCTTTATAAAAGAGCAAGGTGGCAGTCTAGACGAAACCAACAAACACCATCATGAGATATATCTGGGCGATCCGCGTCGAACAGAACCATCAAAATTAAAAACGATTATTAGACAGCCCTACTAGCCTGCGATAGCCCTTCAATAAAACTGGACGGGCGTATAATGTTGGTGACTAAACAGGAGGAGACGATGCAAGCTTTGATTAGTCGTGCAAGCGCTACGACATACAGGAAGGCTATAAAACCATTGCTTTTCAAGCAAAAGCCGGACACTGTGCATCAGCATTTACTCCAAACTGGCAGCCGTCTACAACGCATCCGCCCAGTCCGCAGTCTGCTGCGCGGTGCCTGGGCTTACGAAAACAAGCAACGCCTAGCACAGGACGTGTTGAATCTACGATTCCGCAATCCGGTCGGCTTGTCGGCCGGCTTTGATAAAAATTTTGAGCTGCCTATTATGCTCAAGTCTATCGGTTTTGGCTTTATGGAAGGCGGCTCTTTGACATACAAGCCTTGCGCTGGGAATCCAAGGCCGTGGTTCTACCGCTTGCCAAAAACCAAATCACTGGTTGTTTATGCCGGATTAGCCAATCAGGGCGTCGTAAAAATTATCGAACGAATCAAAAGTTATCCGCCCGATACCTTCACCGGCTTTCCACTGAACATATCGGTTGCCAAGACTAACTCCAAGGCGGCTGCTAGCGAAACCGACGCGGTAGCTGATTACGTATCCAGCTTGAAACTTCTAAAAAAATCGGGGGTTGGCGACATAATCACCCTAAATATTTCCTGCCCGAATACGTACGGCGGCGAACCATTCAACACCCCGGAGCGGCTTGAACATTTGCTGCAAAAAGTCGATGAGGTGCGCTTATCGCAGCCCGTTTTTATTAAGATGCCGTCCGATCTTGCCTGGGGCGATTTTAGCAAGTTACTCCAAGTGGCGGCGAAGCACCAGGTGGCCGGACTGACCATTAGTAACCTTGCCAAAGACCGTGGTCAGGCAAAACTTATGGATCCATTGCCCGAAACCGTTAAAGGCAATTTGAGTGGTAAGCCGACCTGGGATCTGAGCAACAACCTCATCCGCCGGACTTACCAAAAATACGGCGAGCGTTTCGTGATTATCGGCGTGGGTGGAATATTCTCGGCCGAGGATGCCTACACCAAAATCAAACTAGGGGCGACTTTGGTGGAACTAATAACTGGCATGATATTCGAAGGACCACAGCTAATTGGGCAAATCAACCGAGAGCTAGTTACCCTTTTGGACCGCGACGGATACCAAACCATTAGTGACGCTATTGGTATTGACGCCAAGTAGCGCCCAACTTTGTCTAGATTTCGGGAGGCTTTTGGGCGAAGTCTATAAAGCGAGCCGACACTGGAGTAATCCTCATCAGAACATAGCCCTCTTGATTGATATTTGTCACTGGCGGAGTCTGTATGGTGCTGCCGATTTGATGTGGCCTAACTAGCTGGCTAAATAATTGATTTCTTCTGGTTGGATCTGATTCCACCGAGGCAACGCCTGTTAGCTGCACGGTTTGGAGCTTTTCGGCGTCATACACCGTGAGAGCCACTTGTTGGTGGCCAAACATATTGCGAGATTTTTGAGTATTGGCTCTGGTAAGTACATAGACATTATTGTCTTCGCCGAGGGCATAATATACCGCCGCTCCATATGCGCTGCCCGCTCGCCCCACCGTCGACAAAACCGCAGTGTCATTTCGCCTCAAGAACGTCAGACTTGGTTCATCCAGATGAAAAGCCGTGCCCGGCCTTTCGGCTACCGGCGAATTATCCGAAATCATCGCCCCACTTATCTCTTCTAGCCGTCGCTTTTCGATATAATGCGTAAATTTATCGACACTATGGGCATTGGCGTAACGAATGGTGTAGTCGTTCATTCGAGTGTGCAAGGTGACGGCGGCAAATGGCCAAGCAGCGTTGCCTTTAACACCCGCAACGACCTGGTATGTCACTTCGTCCATAGCGGTATAACCTGGCTTGTGATCAAGAAATATAATACGCCGGTCGGTGGCTACCAGCATCCCAGCCGTAAAACTTAATAATCCTGCCCCTTCCCGGTAGCGACCATACACGGCGGCCTTGATATGCTCGTTGGGATGAATGACAGATGGCAAATATCGACTAGCAAACTTAGCCGAACCGTACGCTGTCATACCGGTAGCACGTAGTTCGTCTTTAATGCGCTGGGTGTGGTCTATGGTAAGAAGCATGTCACCTCCCCACTACATTATCTTCCGCGACTTACACCGAATCAATGAGACGTATCACAGCCTTTGCTATACTAAGCTTAAGCATGATCAGTGAGCACTCACAAAAGTGAAGTACGTCGGTCAAAAACTTGGGCATTTAGCAAGATCTAGATTATTCTTTTGGCTGATCCTCGGATTCTTCATAGTCGAAGCTAGCTGGATAGCCATATCGGCTCGTTACCCCATGGCATTCGACGAAGGATCTCACCTGGGGATTATCAAGATTTACGCACATCAATGGAGCCCAATCTTGGCACACCAACCACCCGGGCCGGCTACATACGGAGCGCTGACCACCGATCCGTCATATTTGTACCACTACTTGCTGAGTTTTCCGTATCGGCTGCTCGATTCGCTATTAGCTAACAAAATGTTGGTTATTGTAGCTTTACGCTTTATAAATATTGCCTTTTTCGCAGCCGGCTTGGTGTTCTTTAGAAATCTACTGCTAAAAACGAAAGCATCGGTCGCAGTCGTGCATGTTTCGTTACTCTTTTTCGTGCTGACGCCGGTCGTACCACTGCTGGCCGGACAAATTAATTATGACAACCTGCTCATGGTGCTCTTGCCACTGAATTTGTTGCAGGCATTACGATTCCGCGAACAGCTTCTAAAAAAACGGCTCAATCTGGCGCTGCTCTTCTACACTATCAGCCTTGGATTGCTAGCATCACTTGTAGTATTTGTTTACTTGCCCATGTTGACCGCCGTGGCCACCTATTTACTGTATTTGGTTTGGAGGCACGCGCGGCAGACGCATCATTTTTGGTTGAATCTACCAAAAGCCTGGCGGACGGTTTCGAAATTTCACAAAATAGCCTCGGTCGTAATTCTAGTAATCAGCAGTGGTATGTTTGTGCAACGCTACGGCGTGGCTATCGTACGCTACCACAACCTAATCCCACAGTGCGGGCAGGTGCTAAGCGTGGAACAGTGCTCGGCCTATGGTCCGTGGGCGCGCAACTACAACTACGCTCAGAGTAAACAGCCCCAAACGACCGCCAATCCATTGTATTTCGCTGGTGGCTGGCTATATGGCATGTACTTACGCTCGTTCTTTGCTATTAACGGGCCCGGCCCAGTAGCTAATTTTGACAACGAACCGCCATTACCACTTATAACGCTCGCGGCAATTACGGTATTCGTCTTTGGCATATATCTGTTTATACGATATGGTCGACGGTTGCTACGCGGAGACCCGGGCATGGTGTTTTTGCTATTCGTGGGCCTGATATATCTAGTGGCGCTGATCGGGCGAAATTATCATGATTACGTACAGCTCGGCCATTTGGTGGCCATCAATGGCCGTTACTTGGTACTAATCATTTTGCCAATACTGGTGCTGATGGGACAAGCCTATAAGATGTTTCTGCCAAAGCAATGGCAAGGCGCTTTGCTGGCCGTTGTATTCCTACTATTCCTGCAAGGTGGTGGTTTTTTGAGCTTTATATACGACAGCAACAACGATTGGTATCGCCATGATAGCCAGACGATATTAAACATAAATCAACACGCCCATAAGCTAGTAAGGCCGTTCATTCTCAATTGGCCGATTAACGACGACTAGTTCCTGTATAATTCTCTACCAACTCATGATCTGTTAATATAGTGTGGTAAAGCCTAGGTTGAATATATGATTCGGTGTGGCTTCGAACGTTAATATTTGTTACAATCCTATCGTGGCATACAAAAATATAAAAGATCAACGCGCGGCAAGTCGCCGACACTACGAAGCAAATAAACAAAAATATCTTGAGCGCAATGGCCGTTATCGCGTATACATCCAGAAATATGTTCATGATCTAAAAGAAGCTTCCCCGTGCGCCGATTGCGGAATACGGTATCCGTACTACGTGATGGACTTTGATCATTTGGATGGCGCAGAGAAGACTCATGACATAAACTTCCTCTCATCAACTGGGCGAATTGGTGCACTCAAGAGAGAAATAGAGAAATGTGAGATCGTTTGCGCAAATTGTCACAGGATTCGTACATATAATCGCATACACGTAGGCTCCCTTAGCTCAGCGGATTAGAGCGTCTGTCTTCGGAACAGAAGGTCGTAGGTTCGAATCCTGCAGGGAGTACCATATTATATTTATCTTTAGATTATTTATTAGCCCAGTACGGCCAAACTGGCCGCTTATACTCAAGTACTGTTCGGTAAATAATGCCGCCGTCCTTACGTGAACATTGCCATGCCCACTGTTCACGTATCGCTTCCGCTCCAAGAGTCGTGATGACCGCCTCTGGTAAAGAGCGATGATTATCGTCAATTTCAATGCTGCGTGAAGCTATGCCGTCTATACCGATACCCGCGACTTCGCACTGTACAACCATGGCACCACCCTCAACTCGAACCCTGTCTCTGTTGTAGTCTAGACGGTTAAGGGCTTTGTAGCTTGTCACTGCCTGGTCTGGCGTTAGCCCAAGCGCATCATGAAGGCTCGTGTTAACATCAATAACCTCCACTGGGCGCACATCCGCCTCTGGGGAGCCAACAAATAAAGTTGTCACGTTAATCCGTTTCTTTTAGTTATTTGCCTATGTATATATTATATTCCCACCTGTAAAGGGATGTCTGCCAATACGAATAATCGTCGAAGTTATAGAGTGATTATTACCACTGTTATACTAGCTAGATTTTCGGCGGAGCTGCCATTGCTTGGCGCCCAAGCCAATCAAGAACGCAACAACAAAGATACCTACCACGTTGCCCGGGCCGGTATTTGCCAAGGGTTGGCTGCTTGGTGACGTACTTGCGCCAGTTGTGGGTGTAGCCGTAGGAGTTGGGGTCGTAGCCGGGGTGTTACTCTGAGTGGTGCTAGGTACGCTTGGAACCCTAGCGGAACCATCATTTTGCGCCTGTTGCTGGTTCTGAGAAGTACTGGTAGGGGGTGTCACTTTTGTCTTATGGCTGGTGTCTCGAAAAAAGAAAAACCAGATAAGTACCACTACCAAAATCAATACCGCCACCGATAAAAGCATGTAGCGCATAATTGTCGATAGATACCGCTGTTCTGGATAGCCTTGATAGTCCATGACTTACTCCCTGTTATGGCTTAGTTATACCATAAGTGTGCAATAATGTCACGAATCTTTAACCGCCAGCCATTTAAGCTTATCTGTGGTTGTATTAATCTGTTAGAATACGAGACGTGCGCACCCGTAGCTCAGCTGGATAGAGCGCCGGCTTCCGAAGCCGTAGGTCGTAGGTTCGAATCCTATCGGGTGTACCAGAGAAAGAGTCGGTCTTTTTAGACCGGCTTTTTCTTTGGTTGCATGCTGAAAGCATGCGAGAACCTACGAAGTAGGTGCGTTCATGAGCCTCGCGCACAGAAGCTTGCTTCGAGCACGAGGTGAAATGGCGAAGCTTCCTATCGGGTGTACCAGATTATTTTTTGATTTTCTCGGCGAGCCATTTGGCGCTGGGGCGGATAGTACGTTGCATGGTTTCCCGATCTACCGCTACTAGACCAAACCTTGGCCACCAACCGTAAGCCCATTCAAAGTTATCGAGCAAACTCCAGTGCAAGTAGCCAAATAGCTCGACACCGTCGGCAAGCGCTCCGTCCATTGCCGTTAGCGTCTGCTCAAGCCACCACTTACGCTGGGCGTCAGTGGCATCGGCCAGGCCGTTTTCGGTTACGAGCAGTGGCTTATGGTATTTGTGCCATGTTTGTGTAAGCACATTTTTGAGACCGCTTGGATCCATGTACCATCCCAGATCACTGACCGGTTTTTTGGGGTTTTTGATTCGCCCCATCCAATCGCGATATTCGGTAAAGTAATAATTAATGCCGATGAAGTCACTCTGATTTTTAATGCGATTCAAGAACCACCAGCCCCAAGCGTACGTTGTAGCCCGGATAACCAGACGACTCAACGGATTACGCGGGTTTTTTGCCCGCGTATCACCGAGCTGATCGGCTATACCAACTGACAAGCCGGGGTTTATCTGCTTTAGTACTTGGTATGCGCGTCTGTGCGCATGAACCAGGTTGCGATACACTTTAAATCCTAACAAGGGGCGCTTTGTTTGTGGCGGCCACTCACCGAGTATGTAGCTAAAACTGGAGTAGACGTTCGGTTCATTCAGCGTTAACACGTACTTAAGTTCGCTACCGAGTTCTTGGGCGATTTTAGCGACATAACGCTCAAAATATTTGACGTTTTCACGCTTTTCGAAGGCTCCTTTATCAGTAAACCAAACCGGCATAGTCCACCACCACAATGTGAGAACAGGCTCGATACCTCGGCCTTTCAGCGCTTGGATATAGTGCCGATAATGCTCGATGGCCGCATCATCCCATTTGCCTTCTTCGGGCTCTATCCGAGCCCACTCTACACCAAAACGAAAAGCGTTCATGTTGAGTTGCTGTAGCAGGTCAAAATCTTCTTCGTAACGTTCGTAATGCTCAATCCCGTTACCCGACAGGTAGTTGCTCGGTTTCGTGGCTTGTGGCTCGATTTCTTTCCAGTTGGGCAATTGCCCGAGTTTTTTGGGCGCTTCGCGGGCCAGCCGTTCGGCATTCTGGTGCTCCCACTCACTCCACTGGTTGGTGATACCGCCTTCGACTTGGTACGCTGCCGTGCTAGCACCCCACAGAAAATCATCCGGGAAATTTTTCATACTCTAAGCATGTCAGATGTGAGCTTAACGAACAAGGTACTGTTTTAATAACTTGGCCGTTTTGCCGCCTACCACGTCAGCGATATCCAATTCTGAAGCCTGGCCGATACCTTTGATTGAACCAAATGTTTTTAGCAGTTTCTTACGAGTAATCGGTCCGATACCCGGGATGTCGTCTAGTAAGCTACGTGTTTGGTGCTTAACTTTTAACACCGAATGGTAGCTGACAGCGAAGCGGTGGCTTTCATCGCGGATACGCTGCAGCAGCTTCACCAAGTTCGTGCTGTGCGGTACGTTCACGAGAATAAAATCATCGCTCTCGGTCACAAAGCCACCGAGTTTATGCAGCATTTGCCCGTTAAACGTGACGTTGCTCTTGCCTTTTTGGATAACGATTTGCTCTTCACGTTTAGCTAGACCGACGAATGGGATTTGCGATTGGCCTTGTTCGTCGCGGGCTCGAATAGCGGCATCAAGTTGCCCTTTACCACCGTCAATCAACACCAAACTGGGCTTCCCCCACGCCTTGATATTGCGTTCGCTCAAACGACGGGTAAGTGTTTCGTGCATGTTATAAAAGTCGTTATTGTGCTCTTTTAGAGTTTTAAATTTACGATATTCGCCCTTATCGCTGACACCATTCGTAAACACCACCATGCTAGCCACCACATTAGTGCCTTGCATATGTGATATGTCGTAGCCCTCGATCCGCCGTGGGAACTTTTCTAAACTTAGTAGGTCAACTAGTTCACCTAGGGCGTGGTCTTTGCTGATGTCTAAGAATTCTTTGTCGGAAAAAACGACCTGTTTATTTAGATTCTGGAGCGAAAATAGTTGGTTACGCAATTTTGCCGCCGTTTCAAAATCTTTTGTCCGGGCAACCTTGTTCATGTCGTGCTCTATTTCCTTCAAGATCTTGGTTCGCTTGCCTTCTATGACAGACATCAACTTGCGCAAGTTCGCTCGATAATCTTCTAGACTTGTTCTGCCCTCTTCAAGTCCCGGGTCGAGACCGAGATGGTAATGCAATGTGGCTCGTTTTTGGCCGGGAACGCGCTTGGTAGCAAATGGAAAAATCCGGCGTAGTATTTTGAGAGCCTGGCGCACACTTTGAGTGCTAAAGTATGGACCAAAGTAACGCGCACCGTCATCAAGCGGCCGGCGCGTGGTAGTAACGGTCGGGTAATCGCTATCGTAATCAACCCTAATGTAGCTCATTGATTTATCGTCACGCAGCAAAATGTTGTAGCGCGGCATGTAACGACGAATCATCTCGGCTTCCAAAAACAGTGCTTCGAGCTCGCTCTCCACCACCATCCAATCGGTATCAACTATCTCGGCAACCAACGCTTCGGTTTTTGGGTCACGGCCACGTGACTTCTGGAAATACTGCCGCACCCGGTTATTGAGTACCGCCGCCTTGCCCACATATATAATCGCCCCGGACGCGTCCTTATGAAAATAGACTCCGGGTTCTTTCGGCAGGTCTTTCAACTTTGTCTCTAACACCTTATTCACTCTTGTATTATAAGTCGTTTAAAGAGGAGATGTTACTACTTTTTGATTCCGACAGCATAACTTGCGTATGAAAATATATCTGATGGGTTCCAGGATTTATTTGTCTGGCTGATTGAGTCTGGGTTCAAAATGGTTAGCTTACCGTCTTTAGTATATCCATCTATAACATAGACATGGCCGCCTGTGGTTGCGGGTATATCCGCACTACTATCCTTAGTCCAGCCATTGAGAATTATCATGCCGCCATTATCTAGGAATTTTTTCATTTCATCGGTCAAACCATCATGCGGGTTAAAACCCTCGGCCTTAAACCCAAAAGCCTTCGCCATGCCGTAAGCAGCGGCCTCACCATCCGTACCACCGCCTTCAGAATCGGGAGATATATAACCGTTATTAATATTAAAGCGCGCCATATCAACTGGGTTAAATAGCCTGCCGGTGAATGTCGTCATTACTATTGCCTGGCTGGCTGGCGCACAACCATTACCGCCAATAGTATAGTTCGCACTTCCTGTATTGTATGCATCGTAGGCCCAACGCAAATCTGTCTGGCTGTAGTAGGCCGAGCCACGTACCTTTTCTGGTACTGTTTGGCCAGTAGACGTCTTGTGCTCGGTACCCGCTAAAGAAATCGGCCGTAAATAGCGCTGCATCGTATCGGTCATACTGATAATGTTTGATGCGTAACCAGGTGACGCCGCACTTACTCCCTGCGTCTCAACACCATGAACACCGCCATTGTACATACTAAGCGCCACATAGGTGTCACTGTAGCCACTGCCATGCTGTGCGTTGTAGGCATGAGCAACACGTAGATTTTCCTGCATGATGGCGGCTTGCATTTCAATAGCGTAACGAGGATCCTCTATACTGGCATCAGCCGGAAGGCCGAGCCGCGCTTTCTCTTCGGCAAATACTTCTGGCAAAATCTGCGCCGGACCTTGCGCATTGTCTTTGCTAGTGTGGTGACTTTGCCAGCCCGACTCTTGGCTGCCCTGAGCTGCAAGCAGCAAGGGCGAGACATCAAATTTGCGGCCATATCTTAGGTAATACCGGGCATATTCGTTAGGCACACCAGCGAGTTGCATGCGTAGCAAGTCAGTACCATCTTGTAGAGTTGCAGTCTCCGGGATACTTGTCCTTGGGTTCTTTTCAATATGTGGGCTAATTGTTTGGCTGGATGTAAGGTGGTTCGCCGAATCTTTATATTGCCCTACGATGTCGGCAGTTGTGAGCCCTGCCGCCTTCAACCCAGTCGCTTCAATCATCGGCAAATATGCAGGTTTGCCATGTTGCACATTTAGGTCATTAGCAACTTTGATTTTTGTAACAACCGTGGGGTCTTTCGTGACTTCTGACAGTTGTTTCTCGCTATATGTACGGAGTACTAAACTTGTATCAACACTCTTTTTTATGCGAATAACTTTACCCTCTTCAACTACCTGGTCTCCTTTGGTTATACCCGGATTCATAGTCTTGAGCTGCGCGAAGGTAAGGCCATTTTCAAGCGCAATATCGTTCGCTTTTTTGTTGCCCCCACTTAGAAGAATGCCGTAAAACATTGGGCCAGGCAAGTTAATGCATGCTGGGCCATATTGAGCAATTTCGGGCTTAAGGGCGCCTTTGTTATAGGTAGCAAGGTCGGGGTTTAGTGCCGCTAATGAAGCAGGCACTATAGTATAACCACGGCCTTGGGAGCTACTTAAGTAACTTGAAAGGTCGCCCCAGGTGCGATCGTCTTTGGCCACGTGTCCAAGCGTTAGTGCATTGAGCGTTCCGCGCACCGAGTCTTTAGAAAATAGACCATTAACCTTGCTGGAATTGCCAATGACGACTGCTTGGTGTCCGGCATCATTACATTCCTTGGCAAAAGCAGCTGGTGGAGCATCATGCTCAGTTATTTCCTGGTATCCATGCATGACCGCGCCAACAGCGAAAGCCCCTGCCATTAACGTCGCGACACTATCTGTGAATCTCCCGTCTAGCTCTTTTCCGGCCAATTTGAAGCCAGCGCGTATACCGGCACCGCCAACTTTGCCCGAAACGGCAATCGGCAGCCACGCTGCTTTGGCTGCGAGCTGCGCGGCCACTAGAGCTACATGAGCCCCATAACCACTTTCTTCGGGTTGGCTCGCATAAGCATCAATAGGTTGACGGTAATCAACCTCGGGCCTGTGGAATTCTGCGACAACTCTTGCCATAAACTCTACACCTATTTAAACTCGCTTACGTTTATAATTCAGTAACTTGGAATATCGGCAATGCAACGGGGGGTTTTTGGGGGAGGGTGGTGACGGCGTCGCCGACTTGCAGCGACACCGTCACCCACTCTCACGCTTCCGCGAAGTGGAACCCCAGGGGGCCCGTCTCGTGTTCGGCGTGCTGTTCATCGTAGTGCTCCTCGGCTGGTGTTAGCGCGACGCGCTTGGTCTTGGGGCTCTTGGCGTGAAACAGACTCCACACGAAGAGTGCCAGGACGACGATTGTCAAACCGGCCGCGGTGCCTGCTTGGGCGGTCGCCTCGTTCCAGGGAACACCCGAACTGGTGTTGTCCTTGACGACGTGGTAGCCGACCCAAAGAACCGCCGTGATGAGACCAGCGGCTGTAGCTAGACCTTTCTTGGGCCATTTGTCGCTACCCGACGACTTGATGTCGCGACCGATGTACTTCGCGAGACTGATCGCCATGACGACGCCAGCGGCCAGTATCAGCGTACCGACGATGACCGGACGGGTTCTGTGAACCTGGCCAGTTGCTACGGCGGCGTTGTACTGCTCCCCGAGCATGAACACGATCGCTGTGACGGTGAACGCCTTGACGCTGACCCACACGCTACCCTTGGGTAAACGTGTGCGCTGTTCGGCCTTCGGTACCTTGGGCACCTTTACCTTGTTCCTGCGGAACATGGCTGTCTCCCTTCGAGACTCGTTGCATTGTCGAAAGTACGACGGAGCAATAGATAACTACTTCGACAACGCGGGGTTGGACGTAGAACTACTCTGTCCGATACATTCTACCATTTTATGGCATTTTTGTCAATTTGATTATGTTTGAATAATGTAAAGGCCAGGTGGTAGAAAATTCGGAGTTGTGGGTGGTGCAAAACGCACCAAACTGCAACGAATATTCACCAGCCTGGCCGGTACCCTCTCATGGTCGCCTGGGGCGATCAGTAAACAACCTTGAGAGAGGACCGGCCCTATGGCTAGCGATGAAACTCGGCAATTTTCTTCGCAGGCAGCTTGGAGAGCAACCATGCGACGATCACAGGTACGACGACCAGTAGTGCATAGAACTTGAAGAACAAGATCTGTGCGTGACCGATGTGGCCATGCACGACTGCCGAGGCGGGCCAGATGGCAACGAATGTCATCACCACCATGAAGCACACATAGGCGAGAGCGATCCCGCTGACCGTGACCTGACCGCTGTCGTTTCCGTCGTTGTCCGTGGACGAGACACGTCTCATCCGTCGCCACAACGGCTGGAAAGGGTTGTACGTTAGTGTTGCGAGCGTCAGCAGAAGCACTGCCTTCACGTAGTGCAAGAGTGTCATATCGAACCGCTCCACTGACAGTGTGTAAATGCTTCTGAGCGCGAGTGCCCAGAGTACGATCGTTAGCGTGATGCCAACGATTTTGCCGCGAGTGGTCATAATGGCCACCTTCTCTCTTGGTTGAGTTCGCCCCATTTCGAACTTGCATATATTACCATAAATTGTAATATTTTTCAATACTATCGTGTTGGCGCTTTGGCTTTGGCTTTGGCTTTTGCTTCGCAGGCTTCGGTGTGGAATAGCTTAGCGGGGTTTTGTTTGCAGGTTTTGCAGATCAGTACCAGCTCGTTGCAGCTGGGCAGGGCGCAGTTTTCGTAGTTGCTGGTTTTGCCCTGACAGTGAATGCACTGGCCAATTACTTTGGCGTGGTCAGAAAATTCCAAACCCATGCGGTCATCGAAAATGTATAGCGAACCTTCCCACAGGCCATCATCACCAAACTTTTCGCCGTATTTGACGATACCGCCATCAATTTGGTAAACATCTTTGAAGCCGCGGTTTTTCATAAGACTACTGAGGATTTCGCAGCGAATACCACCAGTACAGTAGGTAACGACTGGTTTGTCCTTTAAACGATCGTACTTGCCACTTTCCAGCTCACGTATAAAATCTTTACTGGTGCGAGTATCTGGCACGACGGCGTTTTTAAAGCGGCCGACTTTGGCTTCGTAGGCGTTGCGACCGTCAAAAAATACTACTTCATCGCCTTTATCTTCTACGAGTTTGTTCACTTCTTCTGGTTTCAAGTGTTTGCCGCCACCAACCACACCGTTTTCATCGACTTGCAGCTCATCGCTAGCACCAAAGGCTACGATTTCCGGCCTGACCTTAACTTGCAGGCGTGGAAAATGATCGCGCTTGGCTTCACTCCACTTAAATTCAGTACCCTTGAACGCTGGAAAAGCTTTCGTTTCCCTGACATATGTTTTCAAAGCCTTGATATCACCACCGACCGTGCCATTGATGCCGTGTTTGGAAATCAATATCCGACCTTTTAGGTTCAGTTTCTCGCACAAAGCCCTTTGCCAAAACTTCACCGCCTCTGGGTCGGTGATTGGCGCAAATTTGTAATACAAAAGTATTTTCTCCATTGCATTTATTTTAACAGAGATGCTACACTGGGCGAATCATAGCAATTTAAAGGAAAGGGCCTACCCATGACCAAACCAATCGTTAAGCAGAACTCCGCCCTTTCTTTTGGGCTCTAATTCTTCTTAGTAATTAAACCAGACTAGCAGCGTGAGCTAGTTGTAAACCTAAACAAACTCAATCAATTTATCTAATTGGTCGGCGCCAAGGAGGGCCGAACCTATGAAAGCGCGAAAAAGTAATCAAAAAGTAGCTAGGTACTTTTGGCAGAAGGCCTGGCAAGAAAAACGTTTTGTGATAGGGATATTTGCTACCC
The DNA here is from genome assembly GCA_041649215.1 of Saccharimonadales bacterium (SeqCode). Lineage (GTDB taxonomy): Bacteria > Patescibacteriota > Saccharimonadia > Saccharimonadales > UBA4665 > JBAZNN01. The sequence continues at coordinate 90,413 of JBAZNN010000001.1, read as the reverse complement.
TGCCACTGAACGTTCTCATGAACCAGATTGTGCCGCCAATCATACTAGCCGATGTACTAAACAAGCTGGCACGCCACAATTTTGTGCCACATGCGTTATGGGCGAGTTTTGGCTGGGAACTCATAGCCTACGCGGTGCTTGTTACGGCTGGCTCATTTTCTTGGCGCATAATCGATATATTTGCCTGGCGCTTAGAAGGACGGGTTGAACATGCAATTTCAGGTCAGGTGTTTTCGCATCTGTTAAGCCAGAGCGCGAAGTTCCATGCCGACCACTTTACCGGCTCACTAGTTTCGCAAACCAATAAACTCATGGGTGGTTACATTCGATTTGCCGACACAACCGTCTTTATGGTTCTGCCGATGACTTTTGGGATACTTTTTTCGGTTATAGTGCTTGCAAAAGTCGCTCCGCTGTTCGCAGTCATATTAATACTTTTTGCGGCGCTATATCTTGTAAGCTCTATGTTCGTGACACGCAAAACTAGGTCCCTAGGCGCAAAGCATGCCGAAGTTGAAAGCGCCCAAACGGGCTTTTTAGCCGATGCGATTACGAACGCAATGGCAGTCAAAAGTTTTGCCGGCCAAGTCTACGAAGAAAAACGGTTTGAAGGCGCACGTAACAATACACAGCGTAGCCTATACCGTTTTGGCAGCGCACACCAAAAACAGCAACTATATTTTGGCGGCATGATGAGCCTCATCGATACGCTTTCTTTGGTACTAGCCGTAGTGGCCGTCATGGTATTTGGGGCGAACGTAGCCGTTGTGTTCCTGATATTCAATTACGCCGCATCCATTAGTCAGCAGCTCTTTACGTTTAGCAACAATGCGCTTCGCAACTATAACCGAGCCGTCGGTGACGCGACCGACATGGTGGCAATATTAGGCATGATACCCGAGGTACTTGACCCTGTGCGACCCGAAAAAAGTGCCATACAACGCGGCTCTATTAGCTTTAAAAACGTTACATTCAACCACTCCGATGCCAAATCTGCGATATTTAACGGCCTGGACTTGCGGATAAAACAAGGAGAGAAGGTCGGACTTGTGGGACACTCCGGCTCGGGCAAGACGACTTTAACGCGCCTGTTGTTACGGCTATCTGATATTCAGGACGGAACGATAACCATAGATGGGCAGAACATTGCCGCGATTACGCAGGATGATTTACGACGGCATATTGCCTACGTGCCGCAAGAGCCGCTGCTCTTTCACCGTTCTATCACCGAGAATATTGCCTATGGTGAACCTGGCGCCGATCAAGCGACCATAGAGGCTGTGGCCAAAATGGCTAGCGCGCATGAGTTCATAAGCGCACTACCTAAAGGCTATCAAACACTCGTCGGCGAGCGAGGGGTAAAGCTCTCGGGTGGTCAGAGACAACGAGTAGTTATTGCCAGGGCGATGCTCAAGAACGCACCGATTTTGGTACTTGACGAGGCAACGAGTGCGCTCGACAGCGAGAGTGAGGTGCTGATTCAGGGCGCACTCTGGAAACTGATGGAGGGTCGCACCGCCATTGTGATTGCGCACCGTTTAAGTACCATTCAGAAGATGGATCGAATCATCGTACTAGATAATGGCAAGATAGTCGAAGAGGGCTCCCACAAGGAGCTCATCCGTAATAATGGCACTTACGCCAAGCTCTGGGCTCACCAGTCTGGCGGGTTTATAGAAGACTAACCGCATATAAAAAGAGCCTGACTAGTCAGGCTCTTTTTATCGCGTTAGAGTGCTATTGCTTCTCCGGGTTGCGGCCTTGGTCTTTGCTCTCTTTTTGTTCTTTGCCACCGGGGCGAATTTCGTCGGTGCCAGTTACTTCGTCATCAGAAGCATCCCCATGCTCCGTTTCTGTTTCTGCGGCAGCTTCTGGCTCGGCTTCGCCGGCCAGAGCGTCATTGGCTGCAGCCAAAGCACTTGGTTCAAAGACAGTGGCCAGCGTATGGTTCGGATCTGTCTTAACGACTACACCTTCAGGTACAACCAGGTCTGCTACTGTCACTTGGTCACCAACCTCAATTAGTTTTTCGCCGTTAAATGTCAATTCGTTAGGTAGATTCTTTGGTAAAGCTTCGATTTCGACGGTCGTCAGTTGCTCAAGCACGATTAGACCGGAGCGCTCTGCCGGAGACGCGTCATTGCCTTCGTCAAATACAGCGTGCACGGGTACTTCAGCGTCGACTTTTTCGTCGGCCTTGACGGCGCCAAACACAACATGTGTCAACGCGTTATATTTTGGATCAAATGTGGCAGATTTAATCAGTGCCGTAAAGTTCTTGCCGGCCGCTTTTAGCTCCACGGGGTGGTGCTTGCCAGCTTGTTGGTAGACTGAAAAGATCTTTTGGTACTGTGCCTGGACTATGATGGATGGCTTACCATGGTCGTGAATTACGGCTGGCACCATACCGTCTTTACGTAAGTTTTTTACAGCCTTGCCAGTCGTTTCACGATCGTCGAGCGTTAATGCAATTGTATCTGAAGTCATATATCCCCTATAGAAAAGTTAGTCATATCAGTATAACATTTTTCGTCATTTTAGCGAAGTTACGGTACAATCAATGGGATGGATAAAAAAGCTCTTCTAAAAATCGGCGTCACAGTCGTCGTAATTTTGGCGATCTTTGCCGTACTGCAAAAAGCAATAAGTGTCGATAAGATATTTCAAGCTGGCGGTATCCTGGCGCTGGCCGCGACCGTATTTGCTGAGACCGGACTACTGGTTGGATTCTTTTTACCCGGCGATACTCTGCTATTCGCTGCTGGATTCTTCGTCGCCCAGGGCAAATTAAACCTAATAGTTACGCTAGTGGCATTGTTTGCCGGCGCAGTGCTAGGAAATATGCTAGGCTATGAAATCGGTCGACGCGGTGGACCAAAAACATTCAATAAACCCGACTCTATTTTCTTCCACAAACAAAACGTCGACAAAGCGCATGCTTTCTTTGCCCGTCATGGCGGTAAGACTATCATTTTTGCTCGCTTTACCCCTATTGTCCGCACCCTCTCGTCACCACTCGCCGGTATGGGACACATGCCCTACGGACGCTTTATGATATACAACCTTGTTGGAGCAGCGGCGTGGGTACCAACCATAACACTGATTGGCTATTGGGCTGGGCGAGTATTGGGCAAATTCATAAACATCGACCATTACATTTTGCCGGTCGTATTGTTCGCCACACTATTCACTTTTGGCATCAGCTTTTTGCATTTGCTACGCGACCCAATCAGCCGCCAGAAGCTAAAAGAAAAATTTCGAGCCAAATAGTTAACGCAACTTGTGCTGCGCCTCGCCACCATGAAGCTCCTCGAGCAGCTCCAGATACGCAAATGCGTCGTGGCCAATTGGCAGTGGTACAGTGCGCTTAACTGTGACGTTTCGCCAGATTAATTCCAGATACCCATGCCAGGTAACGTGCGACCATCGCTGCAACTCAGATCCCTTGTCACTGGGGACTTCTGGGTTACGCTCGTGGGCGCGATCAAGCGCCTGGGCAGCAACCGTGCAAATGTCACGTTCCTGTAATTGCCGTACGGCAGTCTGCCCGGCTATCGCAACCACGAAATTACGTCGAGCAATTTCGTAGTCATCTTGTGCCTGCGAGGTCGTTAGTAATTCGTCACCGAAACGCTCCAGGTGCTCATCAATGCGTTCTGCTATCAATTCTCGGATAGCATCGGCAGAGATGAATTCGCTCATAACATCCTACGCAAAAATTGCCCAGTGTAGCTGTTTTTGATTTTGGTGATTTGCTCGGGCGTACCTTCAGCAATGATCTGACCGCCACCGCTACCACCTTCTGGACCCATGTCGATGACATGATCAGCCGATTTAATAACGTCTAGGTTATGCTCGATCACAATCATACTATTGCCGGCATCAACCAAGGCATGTAGGACGTGCAGCAGCTTTTCTACGTCAGCCATGTGTAGCCCAGTAGTTGGCTCATCCAAGATATACAAAGTTCGCCCGGTTGGTCGGCGGCTGAGCTCAGTTGCCAGTTTGATGCGCTGCGCTTCACCGCCACTTAGAGTGGTCGCCGACTGGCCGAGTGCAATGTAACCTAGACCAACGTCAACCAATGTTTGCAGCTTGCGGGCGATAGCTGGAATGTTAGCAAATAACTCCAGCGCTTGCTCGCAAGTCATGGCTAATATGTCGCTGACGGTTTTGCCTTTGTAGTGGATTTCAAGCGCCTCACGGTTATAACGCTGGCCGTGACAAACCTCGCACGGCACGTAGACATCGGGCAAAAAGTGCATTTCTATCTTGATAATTCCGTCTCCAGAGCAATTTTCGCAGCGCCCGCCCTTGACATTAAAGCTAAATCGACCGGCGCTGTAGCCACGCAGTTTTGCTTCTGGCATGCTTGCGAACAGCTCGCGAATCGGCGTGAATAAACCAGTATAGGTGGCCGGGTTGCTACGCGGCGTACGCCCGATTGGTGACTGATCGATAATAATGGCTTTATCGAGCTCCTTGATACCTTGGACTTCGTCGTGACGACCAGGCACGGTATTCGCTCGGTGCAAACGCGCTTGCAGCTCCTTAGCCAAGATGTCATTAATTAGGCTGGACTTGCCGGAGCCACTGACACCGCTAACGACTACTAGTTGGCCGAGTGGAATAGTGACATCTATGTTCTGTAGGTTATTTTCTCTGGCGCCCTTAATGACAAGCGCTTTGCCATTACCTTTGCGCCGTTTTTTTGGCACCGCGATTGATTTTTTGCCCACTAAATATTGGCCAGTTATACTCTTGGCGGTACTGGCAACCTCTGCCGGTGTACCACTGGCCACAACGTGGCCGCCGTGAATCCCGGCGCCCGGACCAATATCTAACAAATAATCAGCCGTGCGAATGGTCTCTTCGTCATGCTCGACCACAATTACGCTGTTGCCTAGGTCACGCAAATGTTTCAGCGTTTTAATTAGCCGCTCGTTGTCGCGTTGGTGCAGGCCGATACTCGGCTCATCGAGCACATACAGTACACCCATAAGGCCAGAACCGATTTGGGTCGCCAGGCGAATACGCTGGGCCTCGCCGCCAGATAGTGTTGTGGCGCTGCGCAGTAGAGTTAAATAATTCAGCCCGACATCGACCAAAAACTGTAAGCGTGCGCAAATCTCTTTCAATATCTGGTTGGCAATGTGCTGCTCTTTGGCGTTCAGTTTAATGTGCTCAAAGAAATCAAGCGCGTCGTCAATCGACAAATCACACAAGTCCATAATCGATTGCCCAACTACCGTAACCGCCAAAACCTCTGGTTTTAGTCGACGACCGTGACAAGCATAGCAAGGCCTCTCTTGCATGAAGCGCTCAATGTCACGACGCATAAAATCACTGTCGGTTTCTTTGTGACGACGCTCGAGATTCGGTATGACACCCTCATACGTCGTATCGAAACTGCGACCACTACCAAGCGACACATTGTACTTTTCATCACCCGTGCCATACAGCAGGCGCTGCATGTTTTCGGCATTGATTTCGCTGGTTGGCACATGGAGCGAGAATTTGTACCGGTCGGCTACCGCTTGGAGTTTCTTCATATACCAAGCGTCTGAGTTGACACGGTTATAGGGTCGGATAGCACCTTCGGCAATCGTCAAACGACCGTTCGGTATAACCAACTCGGGGTCGACTTCGAGCCGTGAGCCAAGGCCGGTACACACCGGACAAGCGCCGTGTGGATTATTAAAACTAAACGTCCGGGGTTCGAGCTCGGGAATTGCCACGTCTGGATGATCGACGCAAGCGTACATCAGGCTGTATTGGAATTCTTCGCTAGCGTCGACATTACAAACCCGCATTTTGCCGTCGGCCACATCTAGAGCTTGCTCAACCGATTGCGCTAACCGAGTTCGCGAAGCCTCGTCGTTAACCAAGCGATCGACCACCACTTCGATGGTATGCTTATAGTTTTTATCGAGTTCTGGAAACTCGTCTAGGGCGTAAACTACGCCGTCAACCCGCACTCGGGCAAAGCCAGCTCGTTGATACTGCTCGGGAATATGTTCGAAGGCACCCTTTTTATCAGTCACGACCGGCGCTAAGATCATCAGACGAGCACCAGCTGGCAAGCCGGCGACCTTGTCGATTATATCGGCGTTGGTTTGGCGTGTAACTGGTTTGCTACAAATCGGACAGTGGGGCATGCCAATACGGGCGTACAAGAGGCGCAAATAGTCATAAATCTCAGTGACGGTGGCCACAGTACTGCGTGGGTTACGGCTGGTCGATTTCTGGTCAATTGAAATAGCCGGCGATAGGCCGTCAATCTGGTCGACGTCCGGCTTTTCCATAAGCCCTAGGAACTGGCGAGCGTAAGCGCTAAGACTCTCGACGTAGCGACGCTGACCTTCGGCATAAATCGTATCAAACGCTAGTGAGGATTTGCCCGAACCACTCAGGCCAGTGATCACCACTAATTTGCCACGGGGGATTGTGACATCAATGTTTTTTAGGTTGTGCTCGCGCGCACCTTTAACAACTATATACTCAGCCATTAGCCGATAGATTATACATGAAAGTCAAGATAAAATCGAGACCCTAAGAGCCGAGATGCGCTTTGTGGTAAGTCTTCATACGAATTGGGCCAAGCGGTAAACTAACGGGCAAGATCTCGCGCATGCTATGCACGAAGCGCTGACGTTCTTGGACGGTCGCATTCGTAGGTACGCGCGCAAAGGCAACTCCAGGCATAATACTCTGAGTCGGGTAAGCAGTTTTTTTCGCAAGAGTTGCTAACGCCCTAAAGCAAACTTCTGCCTGGTCAACCCATTTCATGACTAGTGGATCTTCGGCATCAGGCACCAGAACCATTTCTCGAAAACCCCTATAGGCGTTGCCGGCCCACGTCACATCTACGAAATTTAACGTGGCTTGTTCGGCGTAACCATCGTAAGGCAGGCCCGTACGCGCCAGCTCTTCGTTTATAGTATGCGAGTGTCTCCTTCTGGCATTTCCAGAGTTGTCCTGTCGTGCAACTGCGCGTGTCCCTCGATCTCCGGATTGCAATTGACCTGTCGCCCATGCAAAGCGACCCGCGTAATTTAGTTCGCGCGGTACGGCACGCTCCAGTAAGGGTAGCTCAAGACGTCGGTATTCTTCCAGACGCGACACCGTGACACCCACTTGTGATACTATCGGCACGCCGAACCCGTCATCGTCCTGCATGAGCTCTTCGCGCTCTGCTTGGGTCAACACAGTCGCTGGTAAAATCGCATCTCGATCAGATGGAAATGCAAGCCGACCTAGTTCGTGAACTTTTTCCAAAAACCGACTACGAGCCGGCGATGCTTCAATGCGGCGGCTAATGACAAATGTTGTAAATTCATCACTATACTGATCATTTTCCCCATTTATTTCTGACACCGCCTACCTTCTCGTTAACATAATGATCATAACATAAACTATTAGACATCGGAGCAAGCATGTGGCTCGGTAAAGATCATGTTGTCGGGTCGTGGAATGCTGTATTTAAGAGCAAGTTCCCCGGCCTTAAGGTGTGGGTGAACGTCATAAATAATCGCGTGCGGTTCCCATTCTGGATCAATAAAGTTTGTGGGTAATTTTTCTTCCGTGGCCAGGTATTTAATAATCCCTTGTCGCTCGTGCGCCAGTTCCTTATTAGCACTTAGGTCGATTCCGATTTGATGGTGCCCAAACCCATCGAGATGTCCTATCGAGAAACTACTCTTAACCCATGCGCCCCTTATCTGTTTGGGTCGATCAAAAGCAACCTCGCTCGCTGTCACACCAAATCGTTCACCGTAACCTATCAGCTCCTCGATCTCCAGGTGATCCCGACTGGTTTCATGTATAAACTGGTTCACCCTCCTGCCGAGACCTCTATAGGCCGCTTTTGCCTTTTGCAAATCGTGGCGCAGATCTGGATTGTCGGTTAACAACATATGCCTGATCTCTTGATCGGATATGTACGTGCACGCCACCTCACCGAGCACGCGAGCTTTGCCGCGGCGCCGATTTTGATGGCCCAGATCGTTTAGGTGACTATCCCAATCCCCATTTCCAGGGTCATCCCATATAGCTTGTCGGGCGATTCGGAGTTCTGGCCAACGATAATCTCCGGGGTGTATTATTGGTGCTCGTACTTGTTGTCGACTAAAACCATTGTCCGTCAGAGCTACCACTTCTTGTGATAACTGCGTTGCACCTTTTGCCATTTGTGGCTCCCCTTTTGATGTTTAAGCTTTCTATCCCTAGTGTACCCCCCGCCTTCAACTACACCAAATAAAACGCTTGTGATTTATGTAACTTTATTGACAACTATATTTCTACTTGTTTCGGTTACAATATAGGGGTGAACTTTGTGAAAAGAAATGCCAAAAGAATTGCTACTGACGCTGCCGGTTATTTTTTGATCGTGGCCGGCATCTCACTGGGTTGGTTGCCTGGTCCTGGCGGGATTCCTCTGGTACTTGCCGGACTTGGCCTACTATCGATTAACAATTCTTGGGCTGAACGGTTACGCCAACTCCTTTTGAAACACGGTGGTAGGTTAGTTAAGCTAATGTTCCCCAACAACCGTTGGGTGCAGTGGCTATACGATTTAGTAGTCGTAGCCACGCTGATTACTGTCGGCATTTTAGAAGCTCAACACGATGCCCTATGGCAAATTAGTCTTGGTATTGGACTGTTTTTCGTGGCTTTATTTGTAGCTCTTATGAACCGCGATCGTCTGCAAAGCCTCCGCAAACACTCCAAGTAAGCATAATCATTTAAGACATATACTTGCTTTATGCGCAATTCGGTGTAGAATGAAATTTACACAAGAGGCGGCAATCATGAAAGAGCTTATTGTTCTCGGCTTGGTGCCGGGAACCAACATCCAAATTAGTTTTCTGGGATGGATTATTATATTCAGTACCAGCTTTTTTGTCGTTGTCGCATTCAAGCGTCGCTTTACCGTCCGGTCATGGATACTAGCTTGGTATGTCGCCCATCTTATTAGGCGATATCGTCTAGCGGCATAACACTCTCGGCGTAGAGTTGTAATTCTTCAATCAAATACTGCTTACGGCCGGCTTTTTCGGTGGCTGTCAGCTCTTGTAAGCGTTTTATAAACTTTGCCAATCGACTGTTTTGGCCGCCGCTAGTCATTCTCTGCAAGCGATAAGCCTCCCATGTCACGCGCTCTTCATCATTTAGTTGCTTTGGAAAATTTCGAGCCTTGTATAGAGGCAATAGCTGTTGCAAACGCGAGTCATGAAACTTAGTGGCTAAGTCCGCCAGTTGCTCTGGTTTGGCCGCCCGAACGTCTGACAGGATCGCACCATCGTGATCATCTAGAAAACTGTCGTACAGCTGCGCATCGACATCTTGGGGGTTGGCAAAAGCACTGGTTTGCTGTTTCTTTTCCAGTATTTCAAGCGCTTCGGTAATTTTGCCGGGGAAATCTTTGGCGGCCTGGAGAGCCAATCGGTTTGCTTCGAGGCGTTTCATATTTAGACTTAATCGTTTTTTTGACTCGTCGTTTAAGACACCTAGCGGCGCTATGGCTGGGCAGGTATTGTTCTTTAAGGTCTTGAATGGCAAACGAGGTGGCGCCTTTTCGTCGGCCGTCCACTGCCACCGTTCGGCCAGTTCCTTGGCGGATAGTTTTACGAACTCGCTAGGATCGTGTCGCAAATCATAGACCAGCGTGGCTTGGCGCTTGGGATGAGGCATGAGCTGCGTTACCACCGTTGTTTTCTCAAATTCACTGGCGTATTTACCACTAGTATAAACAAATGTTTGGTTGTCTTTTAAAAATGCCTCGACTTCTTTTTTGGCGCGCATCTTTAACAAGAAATTAAACAGTTTTGGCTGCTTACTACGAATGAGCTCGGCAACCGCTATACTAGCGTACACATCGCTCAGGGCGTCGTGAGCCTGCTCGTGCGTCAATTTATTTACGCTAGCCAATAGTTCCAGGCGATTGCTCGGTTTACCATCTGGAGCGAATGGCCACTCGATACCGTCTGGGCGCAGTGCCCGGGTCATGCGCACTACATCTAGTAGATCCCAGCGCGAACGATCATCTTTCCACTGCCACTGATAAGCATCGTAAAAATTGCGATAATTCAAGAACCGCATGAATTCGTCATCAAAACGTACCGTGTTGTAGCCCACAAAGATTGTGCCTGGCGTAGTGACCACTTTATAAAACAGTTCTAAAAACTCAACCTCAGTCAAACCGTCGGCCAAGGTCATTTGCGGTGTAATACCTGTTAGTAAAACAGCGTCGGGATCGGGCAATATATCGTCGGTAAGCTTTATGAGTACATTGACTGGCTCGCCAATGGGCTCCAGTGCTAGCGTGGTGCGCTGACCGGCAAATTGCATAATTCTCTGTTCACGCGGACTGAATCCGGAGGTTTCCAGGTCGTACCAAAAGAAGCTAGATTGCATTGTTACCAGTGTAACACGGCCTAAATCTAGAGCTGAATTTCGCCGTTCTTGCCTATCAGAACCGTGTCGCCTGCTCGGGCTCCTTGGCGAGCCAGCGCGTGAGCGATGCCCATTTTTCGCATAATGGCCTTCAGTCGTTGGATGGATTCTTCGTTTTCGAAGTTGGTGCGCATGGCAAACTTTTCTATCTTGTGGCCTGAAACCAAGAAACCGCTCGCGACTTTGCTGACTCGCCACGGTTCCTGCTCTTTCAGACGAAGCACTGGTAATTTGTCTTCTTCTGGCTCTTCGGCAATCCGACGGGCACGTTCTGTTTGGACGACTTTAGCTACGGCAAATAGGAGCTCTTGGAGGTTTTTGTGCGCTTGTGACGAGATGGCAAAAAATTGAGTACCTTTCGGCAAAACTTTTTTAAGCTTCTTGGTTTGGTCGGCTATCTGGGCGGCAGTAACGGTGTCGATTTTGCTTAAACAAACGATTTGTGGCTTGCTGGCCAGATCAACTTTGTACGATTTTAGCTCGGCTTGAATAGTTTTATAATCTTTGGCGATGTCCTCTGAGGCAGCATCTACCAGATGCACTAGTACGGAGGTACGCTCAACGTGACGTAGAAATTCGTCACCCAAACCCTTGCCCGTGGCGGCACCCTCGATCAAACCTGGAATGTCCGCGAATAACAGACCGGTTTCACCGGCTACGTCGACAACTCCCAAGTTGGGTGTCAGAGTCGTGAACGGATAGTCAGCTATCTCTGGTCGAGCGTTACTAATGACAGACAATAGCGTCGACTTGCCAGCGTTTGGTAATCCCACCAGACCGACGTCGGCAATCATCTTGAGCTCTAGATCGAGTTCGTAGGTTTCGCCGGGTTCGCCTTTTTCGGCAAACTTCGGCGCTTGGCGCACCGAACTCACGAAATGCGCGTTGCCAAATCCGCCGCGGCCGCCACGAGCGATCACCACTTCTTGGCCGTCTTCGACTAGATCCGCCCGCATAACGCCAGCCTGATAAATGGACGTGCCGACGGGCACATCGACCCGCAAGTCTTTACCAGAACGGCCGTGTCTGCGAACTTTGTCGCCAGCTCCACCTGGTTCGGCTTTAAGCTCCTTCTGAAAGCGAAACTTCATGAGCGTGTTCTGATTGCGGCTGGCAACAAAAATGACATTACCACCGTTTCCGCCATCGCCACCATCTGGACCACCACGATCAATGAACTTTTCTTGCCGAAAGCTCATACGGCCATTGCCGCCATCGCCAGCCAGTACCTGCACGGTGGTGTGATCGATAAAATTCATACCCTCATTATAACAGAGGTGGACAATTATTTGAAAATATTCTGTATCTTAGTCAATAACCTAGCGATAGATATAAACTACGTCTTTATAATAACCGCCGTCAAAGCCGTTACTTGCCGATACCCAACCACTATGGCCAACCACACCAAAACCAGCCAGACCGTTCATGTCGCTATAAATGATCTGTGATCCATCGGGCGAAACTTGATTTACATAGCCAACATGGTTACCCGCACGGGTCTGTACAATAGCTCCGACTTTTGGAGTCTTACTGACCGTCCAACCACTGTACGGCGCAAGCAACGCCCAGGTGTTGGCATTGCCCCAGTTTGCAGGTATCGGCAGAACCGAAGCAACATACCAAGTACACCAGCCTGGATAATAGCCATTGCTGCCATAAATGGGAGTAAAGCCAAAGCCGCCACCGAAGCTCAGCGTCCGACCACCGCCAGTCGCCTGTTGTTGACCACCAGGGACAATAATCTGTTCACCGACTTTAAGCCCACCGAGTTCAGCGTCGTTGTAAGCCACGATCTGGTCGACACTAGCTTGGTACCTTGTAGCTAATGTTTGCGGGGTGTCACCCGCCTTCACTGTGTATACCAAGCCGTTTACTGGCGGGATCGTGATATTGGTACCAGCATTTACCGAATCGCCTCCCAGACCGTTCGACCATCTGATACTGTCGGAAGTCACGCCGAATTTAGTCGCGATTGAGGATACTGTATCGCCCCCTTTCACGACATACGATTGGATGTCTTTGCGACTTTTAAGAGCCGTGGCCACAACCTGCGGTTTGGCAATGATACTGCTGTCGCTTGCGCTAATAGCAGAAACCGCTTGCACACTCTGTGCCTGGTTAACAACGGCTGTTTTTTCGGGTAAGTTAGCTGCCTGCGCGACATTGGCGGCTATATCGAAAGAAGTTAGGTGATCAACAGGGTTTACGGCTGTTTGACCTGTCGCCGCACTGTAGGCGTCTACATGGCCACTACCGTGTGAACTAATGGCCACAAAGCTAATAACTGCCGCTAGCAGCGCAAGGTTGGCCGCCAGCAGGCTATAACGAACAACGCGACGCCGGGTCGCCTTGCGCTGTAAGCGCTTCTCGATCCGTGTCACGAAGACAGATTTGGTTTGACCAAGCAGGCGCGCTGAAAGCGGCTGCGATGATGATGTGATACTAATACAATTCTCCGGCTCTCAGAGAGAGCCAAGACTTCTACCGGTATTAATTGATGTCTGTAGGAAAGTCGACCAATCCTACTCATTTTTTAAAAAGGTACGGTAAAAGTGCAACTTTCGGCGCTCAAGATATACCTAAGCCCTATCTGTTACCGGGATATGATAGCAAAAAGCATATAAAAACGCAATGATCCGCGCCCTCTGTTACCCCTGTTATTGCCCACAAAGTTTGTGGCAATATTGTTGAGTTAGTGCCTGGTGCTCCGCCAGGTTGCGAGAGAAGTACGTAGTGCCATTGTCGCCGCTGACAAAAAATAGCCAATCGGTGGCAGCGGGGTGCGCCACGGCTTGCAGCGAACTCTCACTAATATTACTGATCGGTGCCGGTGGCAGTCCGGTGTGAAGCAGTGTGTTGTATGGTGAATCGTAGCTGAGCAAACCTGTTTGGCCGGCTTGGCGCGAACCGTAAAGCGCCGTAACATCACTACCGAGTGGCATGTTTATGCTCAAGCGTTTCAGAAATACCTGGGCGGCCTGGGCACGATCCGACTGGTTGGAAACCTCCTGCTCGACTATCGATGCTAGAGTAATGCCCTGATAAGTGCTGAGACCTTGTTTTGCGAAGGCCGAACGGATATCCGGTGTTAGACGTTTTTGCATCTCGGTCAACGATTCCTCGATGATGGTCTTGGGGCTAGTGGTGGCGGTTTTTTGGAAAGAATCCGGGTAAAGATAGCCCTCTAGGCTCGCTCCGGCAGGTTTATCGACCAAAGCCGCGCTGTTTTCGTATAGCGAGGCGTTCAGAGACGCTTTTACGGCCGATTCGTTGAAGCCGTCGTTAATAAGCGTTTGTTGTATCTGGTCTAGGCGTTGCCCAGGCAAAATAGTTACCAGCTTGGTAGTAACCTTACCGTGGGTCAATTGCCCGACTATATCGGCTACGCTCTGGCTTGGGCTCAATGAATAGGTGCCGGCTTGAAGCTCATCGCGAACTTCTTTGTTTTGAACATACCAACTAAAAGCCCAAGCGCTCCGAATAACACCTTGGTTATGTAGCAGCTCGCCGATTTGCTTGGCCGCCATTCCCTTTTCGACGGTTATAATTTTGGCCTGAGCATTCTGGCTAAGCGGCTTTAGATTGGCATCGTACACCTGACGGATAGCAATAATCGCGGCCAGCAGCAAAACTATAAGTCCACCAAATACCCACAGTAAACGGCGGGGCCAATGTCGTCTTGTGCTTGCTAGTTTATATCGTTTCATACCGCTAACACCTCCGGGTGGTTATGCAAAAAATCTTCGAGAATATAGGTAGCGGCCAGCGCGTCGATGGCGCCCTTGTCTTGGCGAGCCCGACTACCAAGCTCCGTTTCGGCCTGCACCGACGTCAGAGTCTCGTCACTTAAGTATACCGGAATATCAAGTTCGTGTTTGAGCTGGGCTGCAAAGGCCTCGGTGGCCCGGGTCTGGTCAGTGTACTGGCCGTCCATGCCGCGCGGCAACCCTACCACCAGAGCACCTACCTCGTGCTCCTTGATGAGCTGGCTGATATCAGCCATTACATTTTCGGTTCGCTGTAGCGTCTGGAGTGGTTGCGGCAGACGGGCGATACGGTGAGCTAGCGCCACGCCAATACGTTTATCACCGACATCGAGAGACATCAAATATTCAGGTTGTGGCATGACGCTACGAGCCCGATTTAATAATCTGAACTGTTATCTTGGCGGCGTTTGACGGTGTATTGCTGACCCAAAATGGGCTGTATTTGACGTCTACGTTGTTGACGCCCGGGATGCTCCTAAGCATGTCACGGATGTCCACGGCCTTTTTACCGGCCACCTGCTTCTTAATGTCAGCGATTTTGATTTCTGGACCGGCTACCGATTTGGCACTCATGGCCAGGCTAAACTTGTTTGGAGAGGCTTGATCCTGGACGGTAAAGGTAGCGGTGTCAGCTCCGTTTTCCAGGATGACCTGCTTACTGGAGTCAATGTGACTTTTCACCTTGGCCGCAACCAGAGCCTGCAAATCGGCTTTTTTAACGCCTAGCATGCTGTAGGTGATGGCTTCTGTGACGGTTACGTTATCGGTCTGATCACCGGCGTTAGCACTAGTGGTGACTTGTGGATCACCGGCCGCAAAGGTAGTAGCCATTGGCAGCAAAGCTTTGGCGGTTAAACCATTTTGTAGATCTTGCTTGATGGCTGTGGTGTCGTTGGCACTAATCTTGGCTTTAGCAGCATCGATATCGGCCTGGGTAACTACTTTGATAATCTGGTCTGTACCACCACTTGCAGAACCACCGGCAGTAACATTCGAAAAGCCGTTGACTTGCCCGCCCGTAATGGTGATGTTGTAGGCTGTGCCGCCCCTAATGGCCTTGATATTAACCGAGCTGCCGTAATAACAGTTGAGACTCGCATCCAGCTTTGGTGTCAAGGTAACGTCGGCTGTCGTATAGAACGTCATCCCGCCACTAGAGACACCAGTCCCTTGGGGAATTGCCGGCGCTTTGCCAGAGCAACTTGACGTCGATAGTGATACACTACCACCCGCAATCTGGCCGTTATTTTTCTGGCCAGTGGCCGGTACTTGTTGGCTGAAGCTTTTTGGTACGGTTTGGGCAGTACCTGGCAGAACGTTACCGTCGGTATCGAGCTTGGTCGCCGCGGTGTCGACTTGGACAGTTACATTTGTAGATACAGTGCTGCTGTTGGTGTGGATGGTGATCGTCGCTTTAGGTAAAACAACGAAGGCAAAAATCCAACCAACAATCAACAGAGTTAGTACTCCCGCTCCTAGCAAGGCTTTGTTGCGGAAGCTGTCGAAGTTCGGGATCTTGAGTTTCTTGTTTTTCTTAGCGGGCTTTGGCTTATCGGCAGCCGTGGCCGCATCCCCAAGAGCGCCATCACTATTGTCCAGTTCAAAACTGTCGTCTATTTGTGGGGCAGTCGCTCCCACGCCGGCTAGTTGACCGATGGGCTTGTCGGCGTCAGCGGCTGGGTCGTAATTATCTTTGGCTGGCTCGTCATCGGCCATATCAAGCGGTTCATCGATGTCTTCTGGCTCATCGCCCGGGCCTTCTGGAGCGTGAGGAATGGCGGGCTTGCTTTGGAGAGTGCTTGCTACGTGCAGACCAACATTGCCAGCTAGTGGCAACAAGCTGGCCTCGCTAGTTATCAGTACTAGTTGTTTTTTGGCATCGTCGGAAGTGCGCTTGAGTAGTTTCATATTGACGATGCTTTGCAGCACAGTGGCGCGCTTTGGCAGTACCAATGCTACGATCTTTTGGTCGGCGCCGCGAACTTTTTCAATTATGGCAGTGATTTCATCGTCTATATCGATGTAAATCGTGTCTTTGCCGGTAACGTTAGCCATTTTGTTTATCTCCGGTCTTAAACATGCAGGATCCTATCTATTTTATCTTTGACGGTATTGCCACCGCCACCAGCAAATTGTACCGTATCGAGGCCGACACGCAATAATCCCATGGCCGTAATGAATGTATGATCGGTGACGTCACCAGTTTTATCGGTGATACCTACGACTTGTTCTGGTTGGATGTGCTGCACCACTGGTTTGCGAGTAAATGGAAGTTTGGTGTACCAATTTCCATCGTGCAAGCGATCCATCAGCAGATCTAGGCTGGAGCCACCGCCACAGAGCAAAATCCGGAATGGCAAATGGTCGAGCTTGTTGAATTCGCTCAGCGCCAGCTCGACACCACTTGTCCAAACGTCTAGGGTTTTAGTCAGAGAAGCTTCGATGGATGATACTTTGCTACGTGGGACTTTGTTGGTTGAAAGACCCAGTTTTAGCTCTTCGGCTTGGTCAAATTCGACATTCAGATCGCGCTCCACAGACCGAGTATATGCTCGGCCGCCGATGCCAAACATTTTGGTTCCTTGCACGCCACCATCGTTTATGACGGCGATGTCGGTCGTGCCACCACCGACGTCCATCAAAATGGCGCTCATGCTAGCCGACTGGTCATCGCCAATAACCGAACGAGCCACCGCAAACGGCTCGGCAGCTACGGCTAACAGATCAAGGTCGAGTTGCTCAGCGGTTTTTTCGAGTGCCCCGATGTGAATCAGCGGCGCGAAAGCGGTGTACAGTTGCACAACGACGTCACGACCTTGGAATCCAACAGGGTTTGTCACCTGGTAGCCATCGATTTCGATACCTACGAGCGCGCTATTAACCAGTCGAACCTCAACATTCTTGCCACCGAGTTCCCAGGCCAGTTGTTGCTTGGCTTTGGCTTCGGCGCGTTCCTGTACCAGTTTGATAATCCGCTCGATTTCAATCATGTCGAGAGCTTTATTGGGTTGTTTGCGAGCTACCCGTACAGTTGTGGTGGTACCTTTGACTAGTTCACCAGCGATGCCGATAACGGCACTACGGACACTGACTCCAGCCTGTTTTTCGGCCTGGTTGAGCGCCGCGTCACAGTTTTGAACCACGCCGCCGATGTCTGAAATCGCACCGGCTTGCATATCACTCAAAGATTGGTGAGCCCGACCAACGCCGATAATCTCTATCTGGTCGCCGTTGACGCGGCCAATCAGGGCTTTAACGAATTCGGTACCGATATCCAGGGCTACTAGGTGCTTCTGGTCGGCGATCGTTTTTTTGGTCGCGACCCGCGATAGGGCAGCGTCTTTTAGACCCTTAAATTTATCAAGCATATAGGTTATTTTACCACGAGCGCTTTCTTGTACCACTTTAAAATGGTCGTTTTTACTGAAGAACTGCTTTGATTCTGCGAATTCCAGCTGAAGATGATTCTTCTTTGGTGATTTTGAAACGTTTGTTGTCTTCGCTTAGCTCCGCCGTATGGTCGACGTGCGGACCACCGCAAATTTCAAAGCTAAAGGGCTTGTCGGTGCCATCGGCAATCATCTTGTACACTTTTACGGTGTCGCCGTAGCGGTCGCCAAAGGCACCGAGCGCACCCATGTCTTCGCGGGCGACTTTGGTGGGGTATTCTTGAAACGAAACCTTTAGATCTTTGTCGATTTGCTCGTTTACGATGTCTTCGACCTGCTTAATCTGTTCTGGTGTCATCTTTTCGGGATGACTGAAATCAAAACGCAGGCGCTCCTCGGTAATGTTTGACCCATGCTGAACCACGTGGTCGCCGAGCACCTGCCGCAGCGCCTGATACATCAGATGCGTAGCGGTGTGGTATTTCTTATGAATGTCACTTTGGCCACCCAAACCACCCTTGAACACGCCCTTGGCCGCGGTCTGTGACCTTTCTCGTTGCTCCTGCATGGCCGTGTCAAATTGTTCACGCCAACTGTTATTTAATTCCCAACCCTGCCTATATGTCTCTTCGAGACTAAGCTCCAGCGGGAAACCATATGTGTCGTACATTTTAAATAATAGTTCCCCCCTTATGGGGTTTCCCGCAGGCACCCAAATACCCATTTTTTGCTTAATTTCTTCCTGGGTTGCTGTTTTAGTATCATATTCAATTGCCGGCTTAGCAAAATAACCCTTTCCAACGTTCACTTCAAGCTCTTTAAGGCCTTTGCGGAGGGTTTGGCGGAAGACTTTTTCTTCTTTTACGAGCACTTCTATCACTTTTTCGCGGTTCTGGGCTACCTCTGGGAAATCGTCGTGGTAGAGGTCGGCTATCACCGGCACAATTTGCTCCAGGAAATTCTGCTCTACACCCAGTTCGAAGGCGAAGCGGATGGCGCGGCGCAGCAAGCGGCGCATAACGTAGCCTTGTTCTTTGTTGCTCGGCACCACGCCGTCGACCGCTAGGAAAGTTGCAGCACGAAGGTGGTCGGCGATGACGCGCATGCTTTCAGTGTGACTATCGTATTTCTTGCCAGAGATTTCTTCTAGTTTTTGGATAATTGGCCAAATAAGGCTGATCTTGAACACATCCGGATCGTTATTGGCAGCCGCAGCGATCCGCTCCAGCCCGGAACCGTGGTCGATATTTGGCTTCTCAAGCGGTACGAACTTACCTTCGGCCTCTTTGCGGTACGCCATGAACACGTTGTTGCCGATTTCCATAAATCGGCCACAGTCGCAGTTTGGGTGGCAGTGTTCGCCGTATTCAGAATTGTGTGGAGTGCCGAAATCGTAGAACATCTCGCTATCTGGTCCACAAGGGTCGCCAACCGGCGTAGTTTCTGGGCCACCGTTGCGGCTCCACCAGTTCTTAGAGCCATCGTAGTAAAAGATTCGCTCGCCTGGCTTGATGCCCCGCTTGTAGCCATCCGCCTCTGACCCGATGTCGGCGACTTCGGCTTCGATTTGCTTACTTTGGAACAATTTTTGCCAGATTTCGGCGGCTTCGGTGTCTTTCGGTATGTCGTATTCGGGCGCACCGATAAAGCACGTAATGTAGAGTTTGTTTGGATCTAAACCGACTACGCTAGTCAAAAACTCAAACATCCACGGAACCTGTTCGGCCTTAAAATAATCGCCGAGCGACCAGTTGCCGAGCATCTCGAAAAACGTAGTGTGGCGATTATCACCCACTTCGTCGATGTCTTGGGCGCGCAAACAAGTTTGGCTATCGGCCAGCCGCGCACCGTCGGGGTGGGCTTCGCCAAGCAGATAAGGGATCATCGGCTGCATGCCCGAGCCGGTAAACAGCGTGGTCGGGTCGTTTTGCGGCACCAGCAGCGCCCGCGGGATCACCTTGTGGCCCCGCTCTGCAAAGAATTTGAGATATTTGTTACGGATTTCTTGAGCTGTCATTGCACATATTGTAACAGAGGTGAGTGTATATACAAATGATTGACAAAACCATACTTCTTATTTATTGTATGCGCAGTTCGTTCGTACCTTTTCGTGATTCGGAGGAAACAATCGTGTCCATCACCGACAAATCCGAAGATGCTCTCAGTATCTTCGATTGGATTATCCTAGCCACTACTAACCTGCTCGGGCTAGGCGCGGGTCTCGGCCTAATCTGTGGCGGCGTCATAGGCGCAGACTACGGGCGATCTCTGACATTTGGTGTCACGATTCTTGTGGCTCTTGCCGTATTCGATCTGTGCGTTTTTGTCTCAGAACGAAAACTGCGGTAACTAACCCTGTATCACGATCGAACAAAGCCCTTCAGGCAACCGAATTCACACGCACTTGGATGTGATAGGAGCCTGAGGGGCACACCGCATGAGCGGAATCAGTGACGTTGACCATAGGTCATTTCCACTCCTTCCTTAATCTCTCATGCGGCTTTTTCTTTTATAACAGAGGTAGACTGATTGACAAAAATGTACGCTTATGCTAAAATACTTCGGTTCGTCGTGAACAATCGGAGGTGATAACTCACCCTGCACCTTAAAGGAGTATTAGTGAATCTTAAGCCGGTCGTGACCCTGCTTTTGCTTTTCCAGACTACCATGCTTATTGTGGTATCAGTCTGGGTGCACAACAGTTCGGGTCGCTGGATAGCGGTCTCGTTCATCGCTGGAACTTGGGCTGTATTTGGCATCGCCAAATACTTCGACCACCAGCCGCCCCACCACATGCGCCATCATCCCGACAACAGAAGGAAGTAGCCATGAAGATCAAGGTCAAAAAGAGCCGGCCTGCGTTCTACGCAAGCCTCGCACTAATGCTCCTGCCACTAGCAGCCATGGCGGCGATGGACGGTGTCCTGCACATGATCGTCCCTATATGGGTCATTGTTGTGTGCGTGGCCGCCGCCACCGCAGGCGTGTGTTTTGCACTCGCCGTGCGCCCGGAAGACGACTAGCTAGCTCCCGTTCCACGAACACCCCAAAAGGTGCAATACCAACTAGACGACAACGATGATTGTCTAGGCCCCAGGGGACCAAGCCGCATGAGCGGAATCAGTGACGTTGACCATAGGTCATTTCCACTCCTTCCTTAATCTCTCATGCGGCTTTTTCTTTTTAGACTACGATGCCGCCGCCGATGACATAGTCACCATCATACAAAACAGCGGATTGGCCTGGAGTGAGAGCCCGAATTTCTTCGCTTAATTTAAGTTGGGCGGCTTTATCATCAAGTTTTAATGTGCAATCAACCAGTGGGGCACGGTAGCGAGTGCGTACCTGATATGTTTGGCCTGTTTTTGGCGGTTTGTTTATCCAGTGTAAGTTCGCCAGGTTGACCTCTTTGTGCCAAAGACGTTCGTCTTGCAGATCCGTTGTCACGTAAATCTCGTTCTTGGTCATGTCTTTGCCGACCACGTAATATGGTAAGCCACCCCCGACATCCAAGCCGTGGCGTTGACCAATGGTATAAAACAGCGCTCCGTCGTGTTGACCAATCTGCACGCCATTTTGATCTATGATCGCGCCGGCCGGCTGTTCGCCGAGCTCGTGCAGCAAGAAGTCTTTTATCCCCACCTTGCCAACGAAGCAAATTCCCTGGCTGTCTTTCTTTCCAGCTGTGGCCAAACCAAACTTCTTGGCTAGAATGCGTACCTCGTCCTTGGTTTTGAACTCACCGATGGGCATAAGTGAATGCTTGAACGCGTCTTCGGTTGCGCGATACAAAAAGTAAGTCTGATCCTTTTCGGCATTTGCGGCGGTAAGCAGTCGCCCACCTTGTGCACGAGCGTAGTGACCGGTAGCTATCATGTCGGCGCCGTCCTCCAGAGCCGCATTTAGAAATAATTTAAACTTCACCTCTTGGTTACACATGATATCGGGGTTTGGTGTAATGCCCGCCTGATAGCCCTCGAGCATGTAATCGACAACTTTTTGGCGATATTCGGTTTCGAAATCGTACATCTTGAACGGTATACCAAGCTGAACGGCCACTCGCTTGGCATCTTGGTAGTCCTCTTTCCACGGACAGACCATACCGGGCAGGTCTTGGCTCCAGTTCTTCATGTAAACGCCTGTGACTTCATAGCCCTGCTCTTTGAGCAAGGCCGCGGTTACGGAAGAGTCAACTCCGCCACTCATACCAACAAAAACTTTTTTAGACATAACTGATCTATTTTAGCAAATTTTAGGCACTGGGGCTATCGGTTTTCTTCGTCGTAGGCATTGGTTTGCTTTTCGAGTTGCCGGTGTAGCGAGAGTAGTTCATAACGACGACCGAGCCAGAAGGCGATCAAAGCTAGTGGAAAGATTATTATAAACGGCCAGAGCACGAGCACCTTTTTAATCGTGGTGGTATTGCCCGCTATACTGCCGTCCGCCTGAGTAACCTTGCCGTTAGCAACCCCTACCAGCTGCAAGAACGCTGAGGTGCCATTTACATCGGTAGCCTTGATGATGACATTGTATATGCCGGCACTTTTATAGACATGCGTAATATCAAATCCACCAATGAAGGCAACGCTCTTTAGCGAGTTACCCGATCCATCCCCCCAGTCCGCACTAATGGCGTATGGCCCGGTACCGCCGCTCAAGACAAGCGGCCAATTCAGATTGGCTCCAGGGTTGGCGCCAAGCTTAGCATAATTACTAGTCAGCGATACGTGGGAGCCAAACTGTAGAAACTGGGCGTCTTGAAACGTTACCCTGACCGTATTGGAGTCGGGTCCAGCCTGATCCAGTGCGTCGTACACCCGAGCGATCAGGTCGTTCTCGCCACTAAATAAATCTATTTGTAGACTAAAGCTGCCATTGGTACATTGTGCCGCACCAACGAAGATATTGTTGGAGAAAAGTTTTACCAACAAGCCGCTTGGACAGGAACCGGCCACAGTGATGGGTGTCGAAGTAAATGTTTGGCCGTTTACAGGCAGCCCTATGGTGGCACCGGTCGTCGGCGCTGGGTTCGATATGGTGCCCTGCAAGCCGGTTGAGCCGGATTGTGGGTTCTGCGTGCTACCGAGCGCCGTCACGCCGGCTGACAGCCCGAGAGTTAGCACAAAGCCCAGAGCCAAGCTATAGAGAGTTCGGCGAAAGGCGATGTGCTTCATAATCTACCATCAGCTTAGCATAAAAGCTTATGCTAGCGACGGGCGTTTCGAAGGATCCGTTTATTGTAAGACTTGATGACTCGCGGCAAGCCAAAGATGAGAAAGGCGAGCAAAGCAACGACTAGCAGGACGATGACAATCGTCAAAATCGGAACAACGTAGAAAGTGGAAGTCGCGCTCAATAGTTGACCGTTGCTACCGTAACCGAAGTTACCTTCGATGGTGTATTTCCCCAAGCTACCAACCTTTGTCAGTGGTACGCTAAAGCGCCGGATACTATCTGGCAGCACGTTGCCACGTGGATCGACGTTGTTAATCTCGCTGGTCTGGAGGATTTTTCCGCCCTTTTTAAGGACAACTTTGCCAAAAGGCTGTTCCTGTACGTCGCCACTGTTTTGAAAACGAATAACGCCGTTCAATGATCTGTTCGTGGTAAAGAACGAACTGCCGCCTTTGGCTTCATTTGGGTCGCCGTGGCGCACGTCAAAACTAGTAATACTAAGCTGTTCTCTTATGTTACCGGGCACCTTGACCAATATGAGCGTACCGACACTAGCGGAAAGTGTCACGTTTTTGTCTGAATTCGTAGAAGATGGCGCGAACCGGACGGCTCCATAATAGCCGCCGCCAGGAGTGTTTGCCGGTACCGATATATTGACCTTGATGTTTGTTGATTGCCCGGCAGCCAGTGAAAAGTTAGGAATAGGCGCGACCAGACGCTTCAAGCTATGACTCGGTGCGTACTGATTGGCATCAAGAATAAGGTTTGGCTGGCCAGTTTCGTTGCCGGCTAAGGCAGTGAAGTCATTGATTATGGCCTGTAGCGAAGCGGTCGAACTAGTAACATTCGTAACTGTAACGACAACGGTTTGTGTCGACCCCGGCTTGATAGTCAGGTCATCCTTACGAACCGGCGAGACCCTAAGACCATTACCCCCGTTGCTAACAGTAGCCGCCGAAGTTATTGAGCCCAACGATATAACACCTAAGCTCACCGCCACCAAAGCGAGCGATACTATTCTGTGCAACTTATTCATGTACCCTCTCTTGCTTATGCTTTATCTAACATGTTATCAGAAGCTGGCCAAAGCCACAAAGGTTAGCGTCGTTACATAAACGCCCGGTGGCTGGTTTTGGCCGACATTTACCATGTAGCTCACGGTGTACAGTCGGTAATCGTCTGAGGTCGTCGAGCTGGCAATAATCTCGCCGGAATTAAACCGATAGAAATCTATTTGTCCGTAATTGGGTGTAAATGTACCCGAACCTGGTCCTTGGGGATTGGATCCGAAGCCGGGCGTACTGTTAGCCCGCAGGTTGAAGCCAAATTGGCTTGTACCGGGCCGCGATATATCATTGGCGCTGAGCGCTGGAATGACATTGTTGCCAGATGTGAGAGTTGTGCCGATCGGCCGTACGGTGTAGCCGTTCCCGGCGTTTGTGGCAATAAGCATCTGGGTTTGGCCGGTACTTGTTTGCGTTGGTCTGAACTCGCCAAAATTGACATAGTCGCCTTGGGCAGTAGCACAATCAAATGGTTGTATGGTTACCCCAGTACATAGCAGCATGTAGGGCGGAACCGTGGCATTAACACTTATAACGGTGGTTATGGCGAAAGCCAGTCCACCGTAGTCGATATTCGGCCCACTAGCATCTGTGCTGGCAAAACTTTCCAGACGGGCATAGTACGAACCCCCGGCTGCCGGGTTAATTACACCGTCTAACCGATAGCTGGCAGGCCCTGGAACTGCCACCGCAGCGCTGCGGGTCAAAATAAGTACGTTAGGTGTCGACGTGCCAGATATGCTAAAGCCAGTGGTCCCAGTTTGGGCGGCTAGCGTGGCGCCCGACAAATCAAACCCGCTCGGCGGTGTACACGGCTGGCCAATAAGAGGGTCGTTGGCACAAAATTGTACTCGAATAGACCCGAGCGAGGCTGCGGTTTGAATATCAAACGATAAGCGATACGTCGCGGTTGCGCTGGCCCTTGCATCACTCAGCTGCAGCGATCGATTACCGAGCTCCGCACCAGAAGCACCCCAAAACTGCAGCGGCCCTGCCGCGATAAAGAGCAGGACCGCCGTGATACCGAGGACTATATGGTGTTGGCGCGGTCTCTTAATAGTCACCTGGGCGTTTATCCCTTCCCTTTTGGGCTATTAGAAAGTACCGGTCGCGATAAGTGACTCAGTCGTGCTATAGATACCAGCTGGTGTGGTCGTAGCGGCCGTAGCAGCAAAGGTGAGTAGACTGTTGACGTTGGCTGTTGCTCCGGTTGAGCTCTCAATGGGGTCACCGTAGGTGCTGAATGGTGCAGCCGCGCCCATACCGTAGCTACCGACTGTTGTACCGTAGTTGGCATTGTGCGATACGGTTCCCGTACCACCGGTACCATCGGCTACGTTTAGCCCGAAGTTAGCAGTGCCGGCCGTAATAGTACCGAAGGCACCCTTACCAGGTATGCCACAAGTTGCGCCACCATCACGACTTAAACCTGAACATGTAACACTGCTGGTCGTCTTGAGATTGACGATAACACCACTGTTGGCGTTGGATGAAACCTGGGTATAGGCAGTATCGGTATCGACTGCTGAGCTATCCAAGGCAAGTGGTGATCCGTGACCTAGAGTCAGGGTTGGGACGGATGTACCAGTACAACCGACGCCGGGGGCAACTTTAGATACACAAAAGCTAAGGGTTTCCATGACGGTGGCCGTAATGGAGATGGCGGTGGCGGTTGAAAGCGCTATACCACCGTAATCAAGCTCGTTAGCAAAGGTTGAGGCACGAGTCGCGCCAGCCAGTGTATATTGAGCTGTAGTGTGGGCTGCCGTGTCGAAGGTCAATACACGAGCGTAGAATGACCCGGTAGCGCTAGTGTTAGTCACCGCGTTTATGGTAAAGATGACCGATGTGCCGGCCGTTACAGCCTGAGGAGTGGCGTTTGTATAGAACAAAGTGTTCGCTGTACTACTAGTAGTAGCCCATGTACCGCCGACACCCAAACCACTGGTTATCGTAACGCTTGGGCTAGCTCCGATGGTCATACCAGCCGGTGCCGTACAGTTCGTACTACCGATGATAGGAGAATCGGAACAAAAGTCCACAACTATACCACCGACTGTACCTGTAGCAGTTGGCTTAAACGAGACGTTGTAGGTAGTACCTGTCGCGCTCGGGGTAGAGTTACTTAATTGGATCGACCTGGTGGTTACCTGACCTGCGTAGGCGGTACCTCCTAGTAGTGCCGGCAGAGCGCCAGACATACTTAGTACGAGCGCCACAATCGTCAAGACAGGGCGACGTAGTGCACTGAATTTAGATGCAATGTTCGTTTTCATTATTCCTCAATTCATTTTTATTTTAAGGTGTTGTTGGCAGCATAATACCATGCTTATGCTTTGGTTGCAATGCGCTAGCGCATACACTTATCCACAGGTCAGAATGTAGCAGTAGCGACAAGTCCTTGGCTCATCGTGTACGTACCGCCTGGCGTCAGAGCCGTGGTGTTAAAAATGTACGACATGGTGTAGTCGGTCTCGCCCGAGCTGGAATTGCTTTGCGCGATAGTATCACCGTTGTTGTAGCGGTAAAAGTTAGCCGTGTTATAGCCGGTGGCGGCCAGACCAAAACTGAATGTCGAATCGGGTATTTGAACTGGGTTTGTGCCAAACGCCACGGGGCTGGTGTTAGCAACCAGGTTTAGACCAAACTGTTCCGCCGCAGGATTGGATGCTGTAGCGGTCGTTAATGGGCTAAGCTGATGTCCACCGTAGGTCGGAGCGTTGCCCACCGTTTGTACGATGTAGCCGCTTGATAGATACGATTTAACCGAAAAGCTGGTGTTGGCAGTAGCCGTAGTGCCCGGTGTCAGTACGCCCAAATTGATATTCGTAGTATTGACTACAAAGGTTAGTGATGGAATTCGGTCGGTGTTAAAGCCGGCTTGAGCCTTGTAGCTCGTACTGGTTGTGTTGCCAACAGCCGTTTCACCAGCTGCCTGCTTCGAGCAGTAGCTGGCTGAGCAGGCGTTGAGCTCGCCGCCGGTTCCAAAGAAGGCTTCATTCACGCCATAACTGGCCGAGCAGGTTTGCAAATCGGGCGAACAGACGGCGTGTGCCAGCGGAGCGGTGCCTACAAACAGTAGTAGCCACAAGACGAGTACACCAACTAGACGTTTTAGCTTAGACATAGTTATGGTTATTTTCTCACTAAAGATACGGCTGACGCAAACTTGAGTCATCCTGGATAGGCTTTTTATGCCCAATCTTGTATGATTTAAGGTAAAGCGTAAGAACTATATGGAAGAATACGAAGAAAAAGCGTCCGAGCAAACCACCGACTCACTCGAAGGCGATACCACCAGTACGCCGACTAGTGGTGTTATTGCACCTGTCACCGCAGGCAGCGAGTCCCTGGAGAGCCTAGAATCACCAGCCTCCTCAGACTCCAGCTCAGAGTCAGTCACACCAACACCGAAACCACCACATAGCGGCTTGCTGAAACGACTGTTTTCTAAGTTCAATATATATTTACTGTTATTTATATTGGTTCTGAGCGTCGCTACGGCGGTCATAGTTGTCGCCTTTCTACTAAACAAGCGTGATAATACGACACAGGTAAAGACGCAGAGCTTGAGCCAAGACGCTCTAAAGCAACTAGCCAACAGCGATGTTACTGTCGGAGCGCCAAAACAAATCCTAAACGTCCAGAGCAACGCCGTATTTGCTGGTAAAGTTCTTGTCAACGGAGGTCTGGAGGTTGTCGGGCCACTACAAGTCGGTGGCAGTTTATCGTTGCCGGGCATCAGTGTTTCGGGCAACAGTATATTTGACCAAGTGCAGGTCAAAACACTCAATGTCGCCAATGATAGCAGTTTTCAGGGACAGCTAAGCATCCAAAAGAACCTGAGCGTAGTGGGTAGTGGAACGTTCGGCGGTATCTTATCAGCTCCACAAATCACCGCCAACACGTTGACCCTCAATGGCAATCTGAATTTGACACATCACATCACGGTTGGTGGAGCTACGCCAGGTCGCAACAATGGTGGTGCGCTTGGCGCGGGTGGCACAAGTTCGGTCGGCGGCTCGGACAGTGCTGGTAGCATCAACATAAACACTGGTAGCGGCGCGGTGGCAGGCTGTATGATAACCGTCCTATTCACGCAGAAGTTTAATGCCACTCCCCATGTTTTGCTGACACCAGTTGGGTCATCGGCTGGCGGCCTGGCCTTTTATGTAAACCGCGACACTAGCAGCTTTAGTATCTGTACGGCTAGCCCGCCACCTAGCAACGCCAGCTTCGGCTTTGACTACTTCGTTCTCGATTAAACTCTATACGTCCAAGAAGACAGTGACTTGATCGGCCTTAACGTGCATGATGCCGCCGGATATCTTGATGCGCGGTGCGCCGGCATCGGTACGCACAACTAGCTCGCCGGCCTTTAGCAGTGTGATGAAATTGTGGTGATGCGGCAGAATATCGAACGGACCGGTAGCATTTTCGCCCGAGATGCTCGAAGCTTGCTCGTCCAAATAGGTTTTGAACGGCGAGTAGACTTTAACGTGCATGGTTGGCCTTCCACCGAGACTCGGCAGTTTGGCTGGCTTGCCGTCGTCAACTATCTTGCCGGTGCTAGCGTCTTGTCTTACTGCCATAACGAAGCGGCGCCTAGTAATTGCCTGGTCATACGATTATTTCCTCGACCCCTTTAAGCATATCGTCGCGTTTGATAAAGTCACCTTTAACACCGTTCAACGACTCCATAACGAACAAGTTTTGCGAGAAGTATTCGATAAGTTTTTTAGCTTTGCCGTAATCGGATCGATCGACCGGGCTAAGTTCGTTCTCGCCGATGATAGCGATAATACCTTTTAGCGATTCGTGTTTCTGCAGTAAGGCTTGAACTCGGACAGAGAGCATGTAGTGACGCTCTCCGACAACGTCGGGGCTTAGCAAGCTCGAGGAGGTACGGATCAGGTCGACCGCCGGGCGTATTCCCTGCTCCGCAACGGAACGAGACAAAACGATAACGCTGTCGAGTTCGTGCTGGATCATTTGCACCGCTGGGTCAGACAAGTCGTCGGCCGGCACGTAAATAGTTTGAACGGCCGTAATTGAACCTTTCTCGTTCGAGCTTAAACGGTCCTGCAATGTTTTTATATCGCTGAAAACCGTTGGCTCATAGCCACCCTCGGCCGGTATCTGGCTGAGGATCGTCGAGACTTCGTTTTTTGCCTGCACATAGCGATACATGTTATCAGCAAAGAACAGGATGTCTTTACCGTGCTCATCGCGGAAATATTCGGCCAGCGTGACCGCGCTCAGGCCGATTAGCGACCGTTGCACCGGATTCT
This sequence comes from Saccharimonadales bacterium (SeqCode), assembly GCA_041649215.1. Taxonomy (GTDB): domain Bacteria; phylum Patescibacteriota; class Saccharimonadia; order Saccharimonadales; family UBA4665; genus JBAZNN01. The sequence continues at coordinate 61,272 of JBAZNN010000001.1, read as the reverse complement.
GGTCCATCTGGCCAAAGAACATGCAGGTATTTTTGAGAAGGTCATTATCTTTTAGGGTTTGATACAACTCGTGACCCTCACGAATACGCTCACCGATACCAGCAAAGAATGCCAGCCCGGCACCAGTCTTGGCTATGTTATTAATGAGTTCCATGGTGAGTACGGTTTTGCCAACGCCAGCACCACCAATAATGCCAATTTTGCGACCTTTGACGAACGGCGTGAAGAAGTCTATCGCCTTGATGCCGGTTTCTAGAATCTCTGATGCGCGCGGCGTAAAATCGGTGCTACGCGGCGGCAGGCTAAATATACTGCGACGTGGCACGTCTGGCCCGATTGCCGGCTGGCCGTCTATCGGTTCTCCGAGTGCGTCCACAACCCGGCCAATCAACTCCTCGCCTGTCGGTATGGTGACGCTTTGGCCCGATGACTTAACTTCCATGCCTTTTTGCAAACGTCGATCAGCTCGCACGTTCAGGCATACGGCAACCCCATCTTGTAGGCTGCTGACTAGTAGCGGCGCTAACTTATCGTCTGCCACGCTGACCTGCAACAGTTCGTTGACACCCGGAAGCGCGTCGTCAAATTCGACGTAAATCACTAGGTCTTTTATTGACCTGATTACACCGCTGTTCATTTCGCTACCGCCTTTTTACGGCCGTTCAGTATCTCTTTCAGGCGCTCGTCCGATAGTGCTCGTTTGGTGCGGTTGTACAACAGATGTAGCGCTTTGTGTGAGTCGTCGGCTCGTTCGTTGGCCATGCTCATAGCTCGAAAACGACTGGCGTATTGAGCAAGTTTGGAATCGAGAATAAGCTGGCTAAGGGTGATGTCGAGCATCGAGCGTTCCAGGTGAGCCACCACCTCGAACGTACTTGGTTCGAAAATATAGGTTGCATCGCTGATGATTTCCTCGCCTGGCTGGGATCGGCGACCAGACTCCTGGACGGCCTTGCTAAGCTCAATCCGTTTGATGTCCTGAACCATGAGCGACACATAGGTTTGGTAAAATACGCTGGTTGTCCGGTAGCCTCGAACCTCACGAATAAGCGGAGCAACATTTATGTTTTGCTCTTTTTCGGGCAGTTTATAGTACTTTTTAAAACTCACGCCGGCCTGGGCTAGCTGTACCGCGCCGTGATGGCCGATGATAATAATGTCTTGCTTGGCTGGATCGTGTTTTTTGAGCATCCAGGCAATAAGCTTTTGATCTATGTCGCCACTAAAACCACCTTCGGCGGTTATGGCGATAATTAGCTCTTTGTCGGATACGTTTTCGTCCTCAACACGACCGAAACGGAAGATTGGGTCAACCCTAAGTTGCTGATAAATATGCCACAGCTCTTCGAAAAAAGCCTGGGCTTGTTGAACCTGGTTCTTAACTTGAGATATACGCATGCTAGCGATACCTTCAAAAGCTGATGTCAGGTTGACTATGGTGCCCATGGTGGCCTCTTCGCGAGCTACTTCTTGTGGTCGTTTCATTTTTTGAGCTCCACCAGTGAAGCTTTAAGCAATTCGTCGCGAACTTTCTCAAAATCTTCGGCTTTTCCGATTTGCCCAGCGTAGCCGGTCACTAGATTTTTGAGAGTTTGCATGTTCAACAATTGACCATCGGCCAGCCCAAGCACCACATCCAGCAGTAATTCTTGAGCTGTAACGCTGTAAGTTTCGTCGGGCGCCTGGTTCATAAGCTCGTACAATCGCTTACCAGTGGTGATGTCTTTTTGGCCTTCCAGCGCCAGCTCGGAACCAAAGTGGGCAAATTCTTCGGCCTGGGCGAAGGAGTTGAGCGATTTGATAGTCTGTTCGGCCTGCTGATGTTGACGCTTATTTTGGCCACGGCCACCGACACGGGTAACACTCAGACCAATACTTACGGCTGGTCTCATCCGGTCGCGGAAAACGTCCATGTCGAGAATCCACTGACCATCGGTGATTGACATGATATTCGTCGGCATATAGGCCGTTATGTCGCCACCTGGCGCCAACACTAGTGGTAGGGCGGTCAACGTTTTGTGGTTGCTATTCAGTTTGCCGGCTCGCTCGAGCAAGCTAGAATGCGCGAAGAACATATCGCCAGGATACGATTCGCGGCCAGGACTTGTTTCGGCCAGCAACGAGATTTCGCGGTAGGCCTGGGCATGACTGGTTAGATCGTCGTAAACGATTAGAACGTCTTGATTGGCTTCCCGCCATAGGTACTCCGCCATAGCACAAGCCACATAGGGCGCTAGGTAGCTCATCACGAGCGATTCAAACATGGTCGCCACAACGACAATCGATTGGTCAAGCGCACCGGTGTCGCTCAAACGCTGCAACAGCTGGTCAACATCACTTTTGCGTTTGGCTATCAGGACATATATTGCCGTAACATCGCTGTTTTTTTGGTTTATTACTGCCTGAGTTGCTAGAGTCGATTTGCCGGCCTTACTATCGCCCAAAATAGCCATGCGTTGCCCCCGAACGATCGGAAACAGGGCGTCAATCACAGTTACGCCGGTAACTAACTGCTTATCGAGCAGTTCACGCTCGTGCAACATTGGTGCCGGGTAAAACACCGGCCAAACAGCGTCAGCAGCAATTGGGCCCTTACCATCTAGTGGCTCGCCGGTTACTGATACCACCCGGCCGATAAAATCTTTGCCAACCTTGGTGACTAAATCGTGGTGCTGTACAACTACCGTCATGCCAGCGGTAACAGGCGTAACTCCTAGATGCAGCACTACGACAACGTCTTCCAAGACTTGATGCACGAAGCCTTTGCTGCCGTCTTCGAACATCACTAGTGCCCGGCTATTGACCGGGTGCAAGCCACGAACGCGCACCAAAAAGCTCTCCACGCCGACAACCTCGCCTATCGGATTTCCTTTTTCGACAAGATGGTTAAAGTGTCGATTATCCGACATGGTACCTCCTCTGAGTTTCGAGGCCCACGGACTGGGGTGCGGATTGCCGCGTTTTTGCGACAAAGCGTAGCGAACTACGGTGCGAAGCAAAACACGTCAAGCCGCCCGCGGGCGTGAGCCGCAGAACAGAGAGCGTGCCGTGTTGGATAATCCTATCCGACATTGGTGGGTTCCGCTTTCAATTTGTCGACTAACAGATTAGTTTGTTTGGCAAAATGTGATCGCAAACTAAAATCAAACTGCTTATTGGGCGTCCTAAGCACACAGCCGGCGGCAATACTTGGCTCCAAGCCAATGCTAAGCAGTACGTCATTTTGGATATTCTGCCGGAACCACAAAACTATCTGGGTGGTAAAGCTGCGGGAAGCCTCAGTGGCGAAAGCTATGTGCAGCACTGGCGCGTGGCCTAGTGTATGCTCCAAAAAGGCGGCTGAGCGCTGTCGATCGTCCGGCAGTAACATATTCAGACGATTAGTAGACGAGAATTCTTCGAGTTGCCGCCCCAGCCTGGGCAGCTTGGCAATCGGTGTCGTGGTTCTGAGGCGCATCTGCTGCAGACTATCTTCCAGATTCTTGAGCTCACGTCGCAGTCGTCGCACATCGCCCGGCGTCACCACGCCGCTTGGCAAGTTAAGACCGACTGAACCGCTACTAGGCTCCATGACGAATATCCTCTAGGATCGCTTGCTTGTTGGTCTCCAGATCGTTCAGGATAAATTCCAACTGGTCAGTTAAATCTATTTGATCGCCGACAGCCGCCAGCACGTAGTGATTAACTACTAGCGCCATGTTTTTTTCGAACTGAGCAATCAGTTGAGCCTTTTCGTTGGCGACTTCTTGCTCGAGCTGTCCGGCCAAACTCTGGCGCTGCTCATCTATAACATCGTTGGTTTTTTGCAGGGCGTCTATAGCCAGTTGTTTGGCATCAGTGATCGATTGCTCGTACTTCGAGAACTCGTCTTGCAGGGTTTTGGTAATCTCGCCCTTCATGTATTCGTTCAGTTGCGAGGTTGTCAGCCGCAAATCTTGCTGCAAGAACATGGCGTTTTCGGAAATAATCTTTTCGAAGTGCAACCGACCACGATTTTTGAGCTCTTCGCGGAACTGCTCGTTAAAGATGTGTTCCACGTCTGTTTCAGCGGCTTTTTCGAATGACCCCGCTTCGCCGGGCTGTGGTTTGCCCTTTGTCGCAGCACCGTGGCCCAGGCGTACAGCAACCCACACGAACGCTAACGTCGCAGCCAGTAGTGTTCCTACTATAGTAGCCAGCCACCAGATCGTCATGTAATGTTTGCCACCCCTGAGTGCTTATGCTTATAACTTCAGTATCAAGTATACCGCGAAGAGGCCAATTACAAAAATAATCGAGCCTAGCAATATAACCTGTACGAGCCCTTTGGTAATCGACTGTCGAGCCAGTGGGTTGCGGCCAATGGCAGTTACGCCGCTTCGAACTCCACCGTACAAGAAACTACCAACAATAAAGACCGTCAGCACCAGCACGACCAGACTGACGTACAAACGGGGCGCACTGACCGGCTTATCAACGATTGCCTGACTAGCTTTAGACAAAAATCCCGGTACGTTGCTGACGCTACTGGCTTGAAGAGGGTTGTGAGCAATGCCAATGTCTACCTGGATAAGCCCAATCGATACCTGCCGCGTACCACCAGTAGTCGTCGCCAGATTAACAGTGCTGCTAACGCCCGTGGTGCCATCGAACCCTTCTAGGGCTTTGCCTAAAATAACTGACTGGCCGCTATCAGCCCGCATCCCTACACCGTCCAGCGAGGAAATAGTGATGTAATCGCCCGATTTTATGGTGCCGTTTTGATTACTAACCAGTGCTTTATATTTGCCATTTGTCGCTACGTAAACCTGGTTGCTGCTACCATCGCCGGTGAGTGTAACCGCCGAATCGTTGGCCGCTACCACCACACCTTGCATGGCCGAGGCATTGTCGCTTGTTAATGGCCTGACTTTGGTCGTGTCCTTCGAATCGAGCATGACGATCATGCCATTTTGCAGATTACCTACTGCGGTGTAGCTCTGGGTAACAGTCTGGGCCGCAGCCAACGCGGGAACCAGTAATAAGCCCGCCCCAAATAACGCCATCTGTAAACGCCGAACGAAGTTATGTTTTAGCTGTGATGGCCGCATTTGGCCATAAGTATAATCGCTTTAGCCTCTGTTGCCAACTAGGCTTGCCAGTGCAGCGACAGCGGTTTTGATAGCATTCTCATCTGTAGCCTGCCCCATGGTGAGGCGCAGAGAGGCTTGGGCATCGTCGTCTGTTATGCCCATGGCTCGCAGAACGTGGCTCGGTTCTTCGTTACTGGCGCTGCAGGCCGAACCGGCCGCCGCCAGAATCCCTCGTTCATCAAGCTCAACAAGCAAACGCTCATTGTCTTGGCCGGGCAGAGTTATGTGGATGTTATTTGGCAGGCGTGTTTTGGTCGAGCCGTTTATGACCGCGTCTGGCAGCTTTTCGGCAATGAGCTTGTAGGCCTGCTGTTGCAGATCGCCGAGCCGTTTAACTTCTTCGTGGCGCTTGCTTTGCACTAGGTCGAGCGCTTTGGCTAGGCCGACGCATCCGGCCACATTTTCGGTGCCACTGCGAAGGTTTCGTTCCTGACCACCGCCGCGGATGATCGGCTCAAGCCGAACCTTACTCGATACAAATAACGCACCGGATTGTTTCGGACCGTAAATTTTACCACCGTTAATAGTCATCATATCTACCCCCAGCCGAGCGACGTGCAAATCCAGGTAATTGGCCGCCTGGCAGGCATCGGTATGAAAATAAAGGGGTAGTGTGTTGCCTGTTTTGCGTCGCTCCGCTCGTTTTTGTTGCAAAATCTGTGAAATCTGTTTTAGTGGCTGAATAGTGCCGACTTCGTTATTGGCATACATGACGCTAACTAGTACCGTTTTTTCATCGATTTTACTGGCCAAATCTTGTAAATCAATCATTCCCTTCCCTGTTGTAAGCGCAACGGAACAATTAAATCCGTGAGCCGGCATGAGCACCGCGTCGTGCTCTATGCCACTAACGACGACATTGGCACCTGGAAATTGCTGCATAATGCCGCTTACGGCCAGATTGTCCGCTTCTGTGCCTCCGGCTGTAAAGATAATCTCGCTAGGCTTAGCTCCCAAATGATGTGCCACGTCTGCCCTGGCCTGTTCCAAAGCCTTTTTTACACCTTTGGCAGCCGCATAATTGGCTGACGGATTATAAAACTGAGCCGCAAAAAATGGCCGCATTGCCGTTAGCACTTCGTCATCCATTGGCGTAGCCGCCGCGTAGTCCAGGTAAACCATAGTTCTAGTGTAGCTTAAACGCCGAGTTGGGCGTGAACTTGCTGTTGATACATATGTGCGGCAGTGTGCAAGCGGCGTGCTTCTTCCGCAGAAAGTGGTCGATATGGCTGACCATCTTGAGCCTTTAGAATGCCGTTCGGTCGGATATCATATCTAGTGGTCACGTTGCGACGGATACTGTTTTTGTCAGTCCATTCCTCGTGCCAAACCCAGGTGTGCTCGTCTAAGCAAAAGAATTCCCGGCGACGATCTTCGGGTAGTGGTCCGAATAACTGGCCTCCGACTTTGGCAAAATGGCGTATGATATTTCGATAAATCTCTGCCCTGCGCTCTTCTGGGCTAGGCATAATAACGCTCAGGAGCTTCTTAAGCATCTTCGTATGACCTCTCGACTTCAGAACGAATCGCGCTAAACAGTGGGTTGTCTACTTCTGTAGTAGGTGGCGTGGCTTCTGCGACTGGATAATTTGCTAACGCGTTATCGAAGTTTTTGACGCTTCGGTCAACAACTCCAGCGTAGTGATACTGCAAGTCAAACGCCTCACTTGTGGGTGGGCGTTCGGGCGTCTTTTGACGGTTATTCGAGTAGTTCTTTACCATATTTTATACCTTGAACAGTGTTCGAGCATTCTGGGTCGTTGCCGCGCCAAGACGAGCGAGATCTTCATCTCGTAGCTTGCTTAAGAACTCCGCAGTCACCCTGACATGCTTCGACTCACACACCTTACCACGATATGGTACCGGTGTCAAGAAAGGAGCATCGGTTTCTAACAGTAGTAATCGTTGTGGAATTGTGCGATATGTCACAGCCTTTTCGGGCTGTTTGGCAAAAGTGGCTATACCGTTGACCCCGATGTACAAACCACGCTCCACGGCCTTGGCAAGATTCGCCTCCGAATCGGTAAAACTATGTAGGACACCGCGGATTTTGCCACCGTAGCTATCAAATATCGGCCAAAAATCATCGAAGGCTTCACGGACATGAAAAGACAGGGGTAAATCGTGCTCCAGCGCCAGCTCAATCTGAAATTTCAGGAGTTCGACCTGTGCTTCTTTCGGCGAATGGGTATAGAAATAGTCCAAACCGCACTCCCCGACTGCCACCACCTTCTTGTTTTTTGCAAGTTCATTCATTCGCTCACGGACGTCACCACGTACAGAGCCGAGTGCAGCCCTAGGCGCAGACGAAGCGGGCGGCTTCGCCGGTCGATCCGTCTGCGCGGTCTGTATGTGGTGTTGGGCTTCGTGGGGGTGGATGCCGATGGTCGCCCACACATTTTCCCGATCTTTGACGAACTCGACCGCTAGTTCGCTATCAGCCAAGCTAGTCCCGACACACAGCATGTATTTCACGGCTGCTTCGTTCGCTGCCGCGATAACACCGTCGGCTGTGCGTTCCACACCATCCTCGCGCCATTTATCGTACACAGGGGTCAGCCTGCGGACCAATTCGTGCATGTGGCAATGCGTATCAAACAATTCCATGGTTGTTGTATTTTACTCCTGTGAGGGGTGTCCTGCGACAAGTGGTTCGGCTTTGGGGAATAGGGTTCCCTCGATCGGTCGAACAATGCCCTCTTTGAAGATGGCTTGAATCCGTGCGGCCGTATCGGGCAAAAATGGTTCAAGCAAATCAGCTATTTCCAGCAAGCAGCCAACCTGGTACGCCAGGACTTCGCGCAGATGTTCTTCGTCTTTTTCCTTGGCAACGACCCACGGCTTTTCGGTGTCGATATACTGGTTCAGCCCTCGTACTTGCTCCCAGACTTCGTCGAGCGCGCGATCAAAGCGGCATTGTTCGAGAGCCTCTTGATATTGGGCGGTATCGTGTTCGGCTGACGGCGTGTCACCGATGATGCCATTTTGGTATTTTTGTAGCATGGCCACGGTGCGCTGTACGGCGTTACCGAGCTCGTTGGCTAGTTCGTTGTTATAGGCATTTTCGAAAGTTTCCCAGGTGAAATCACCGTCGTCGTAACTTGGGATGTGGCGCAGGAAAAAGTAGCGGAAAGCATCGACGCCGTATTTATCGACAACATCTTTAGGTGCGATAACATTACCTATAGATTTACTCATCTTTTGGCCGTCGACGTTTATGAAACCATGCACGTACAGTCGTGCGGGCAAAGCGATACCTAGCGATAGCAACATAGCTGGCCAAATGGCCGCGTGAAAGCGAATGATATCTTTGCCGATTACCTGCACATTGGCAGGCCAAAACTTCTTAAAATCATCATGCTCAGGGTAGCCGAGAACCGTAATGTAGTTCATGAGCGCCTCGAACCAGACGTACATAACCTGCGTCTTGTCGCCGGGTACCGGCACACCCCAATCAAGTTTTTCGGCCGGGCGGGATATGCTTATGTCGTCCAAGCCTTCCCGCAGCAGGCTCAAAATCTCGTTTTTGCGCGTTTTTGGCAAGATGATGAATTTATCGTCCTCGATGGCTTTTAGTACCGCCTCGTTATAGTTGCTCAGTCGGAAGAAATAGTTTTCTTCTTCGAGTTTTTGGTAGGCCTGCGGGTGGTCAGGCTTCATGCGCTCTGGGTCAGCCTGAGATTCTGGTACGAACTCTTCTTGGCGCACATCATACCAGCCAACGTATTTGGCCTTATAGACGTCTTTAGATAGAGCTTTCCAGATAAGTTGAGCACGCTGTTCGTGACCTTTGTCGGTCGTCCGGATAAAGCGGTCGGGAGTAGCGCCCACTAGTTTGGCGAGGTCGCGGAATTTCTGACTTACTTGGTCGGCAAAAACCTGCTCGGTAAGTTTTAGTTCGGCGGCCTTTTGGGCAACTTTGGTGCCATGTTCGTCGGTACCGGTACTAAATATGGTCGTTTTTCCTTGTTTTCGAGCTGCTCGAGCCAAGACATCGGCCATTAATAACTCCCAGGCAAAGCCAATATGTGGTTCGCCGTTTACATAGGGAATAGAGGTTGTAACGTAGTAATTCATCGCTATTAATTGTAACCTGTTTAATCTGATAAATGAAAAATCAAGAGAAAGAGAAATCTATGCCCGCCGGGGCATCATCATTGTTTGGCTTGCAGCGATGTTTCTCATTGAGATTTATTATAGCCCTTCGAGTGGGCGAGGTGGGACTTGCCTTGCTAAAACTAAAATACCCCCGAAAACCGGGGGCATTTTAGTTGGTGGGCGAGGTGGGACTATCGCGCGCTCTTCGAGCGCACTCCTCCCTGCGGTACTCCCCAAAAGCTTGCAAGCATTCTTTTGGCTCCGTTCCTCGTCCGCGAACCCACGTGCGGTTTCTGCGCCCATCCTCAAACCAACTAAATAACCGGCACAAGGCCGGTTATTTAGTTGGTGGGCGAGGTGGGACTTGAACCCACAAGACTTTTGGTCACAGCATTTTAAGTGCTGCGCGTATACCAATTCCGCCACTCGCCCATATGGAACTTATTATAAATCACCGGCTGGAAGGTACTAAATGCTTTTTTGCAAATGCTATACCGGATCCTGTCTTCAGATACCGCTCAAAGTCATGTGCCCTTTCTTTACTGTCGAAAGCAATGTACACAACAACTTTCCATGGTCTGAATTAATTGGTATGTATACTCTTTCCCTGGTTGTGCTCCATCAATCGCCTTTTTAAGTCGGTGGTTATACCGACATACGTTTGCTTGTAGGAAACACTTTGCAAGATATATACACAATACATCGTCTGTCCTCCTTCGCTGAAGCTTCGGAGCACATTCTACTTTGCTAAAATTCTACGAAGCTTTAGCGAAGTAGAATGGAGGCGCCTACGGGAGTTGCACCCGTCTACGAGGTTTTGCAGACCTCTGCGTAACTGCTCCGCCAAGGCGCCATTCAGGATAACGTTCCTTAGTATACAGACAAAAGAAAACTACAGACAAGCCACAGTGTTCTTTTGCTGCCAGTATCTAGGAATATCGACGGTCTAATCATCTTTTGGTAATGGGTAGCCCCGACGATAGATCTTGACCGCGGGATCGTCGGGGTGGGCGGTTATGATACCCGCCAAAGCCTTCCCGCCAAGCTTTTTGTACTTATTGCCTAGGCGCCATAAATCGGCCATGTCGCGTATTTTGTCTGGCTCGTTCAAATACCCAGCTAGGGTAGCTTCCGGCTTATTAATGACGATTGTTTTGATGTGTTTAGTGAATTCGCCAGGCTCAATGTCGGCTGGCAGACTATGGCTTATTATGCGGATTACGGTTCTTATCCTGTCTGGTTTGTAGCCTAGTATGATCGGCCAAGCTTCTATCAAATCGTTAGCCGCGATTTTATAATTCTCCACTCCCCAAGCTCTGGCTGCGCTGTATAAAATGTTGATTTTTTGGTCGACAGACTTTGGAGCATAGCGAAGAATACTTGGTGATTTGTTCACGGCAACGGCCACGTTTATGCCGTGCGCGGTGAGGTTGTTTAGCCTAGCGCCGACCGACTCGGGAGCCAATTTAAAGATGTCTGGATTACCATTCACGGCCGCCACCGCACCGATACCGTGAACGGTCAGGTTATCTAGTTTAGCCGCGAGCGATTCTGGTGCCATGCCTAGGATACTTGGATTGGCCTTTACTACCTTGATTGCGTCGATGCCTTGAGCGCTCAGATTGTTTAACCGAGCTAGGATCGATTCTGGTGGATAGTTAAGGGTATTTGGAAACTTATTTATGACCGAAGCCGCGTCGATGCCATGGTCGGCTAGATTGTCTAATTTAGCGCCGATCGACTCGGGGCCCAGCCCCAGGATGGCCGGATTTTGATTTACGGCTTTGGGCACATCGATACCGCGGCTATACAGCACCCTCAAGGTTCCAACTAGAGTATCTAGGGGTGCTGGCAGTGAATTATCGTCCCTTACGGCTCGATTAGTAGTTTCGCTAACAGCGCCCATCAATTCTACAAAAGCTGCTCGCGCGCCCAATATATTGCTGCGCGCATCGTCATCAGATCCCTGTTCCTTCAGTCGTCTGCTACCCTCTGTTACTAACTGGTTTATATCCGTCAGCCACAGCTGTTCGCTATCTGGATTTGGCCAAGCGCAGCCCATGGCTTCTAGAAGACCTCTGTCTTTAATGGTAATCGGGCCTTGAGCCACCAGAGCTTCTCTCTGATCGGCTTGAATGAACCGCCCTGCTTCACTTGACATATTTATATTATACAATATTTAGGGTATACTGACGACTTTTGACTACGGCGAAGCTCTGGGGTTTAGGCCGTCCAAACTTCCATAGTGGCCGGGCCATCGGTACTGCCTATGTTCAACGTGCTCGTTACGGTACCGGCGTTGCTGGCATGCCCCCAGGTAAACGTATAGGCCGTGCCACTTGTTAGCCCACTCACTATAGCCGTATGTGTGCTGCGTGACCGTGAGGTGGCTGTAGCGATCATGCCGGCCGTGCCAGCGACATCGGCTGCAGCACTGCGGACATTCCAATATTGCACCGGTGTTGTGCCGGCCAGCGAACGTGCCGCCGTTAAGCGCACTAGAACCCGCCCCGAAGCTGGAGCCGTAAATGTTGCCGCCAAGTTCACCGCATCGGCATCAACAAAGGTCGTAGACGTAGTCGAGAGGGTCGTGGTACTGGCGGGATTGTACGAAATAGCGCTGAGCAAAACCGCGGCACTACCGCCGCTACCACTGTCGGCAGCACCAAGGTTGCCGACTACTTTGAGGTCTGATCCAACGTTGGTCTGTTGGATAGCCGTGATTAGATTGCCCTCCAGGTCATTACCAATAATGACGATATTGTCAGGATTTGGGCTAGTCCCTGGGGATGTCACGTTAATGATTTCAACGCCGTATTCCTGGCCTAGAGCACCGACCGGAAGAGGGTTAACCGCTGTGTCGTCGAAACAACGATTGCCCGACACGATGACGTGGTTAGCGGCAAAATTGATGCCTGAAACAGGGTCGAGGCCGGTTGTGTCACGGATACGTATACCGGCCACCGATCGCGGCGTGTTAACATTCCGACCGTTGGAATAGGCGATATTTCCTTGGATGATAAGATTGTCGGCGCCGCCGGTGTTCAGACCGGAATTCCAGTTTAACCAGACTTCGTTACCAATAATTTGGTTCCAGCCAGTTGGCTCCTGAGGCCCGCCGAAGTTTATACCGGTATCGTGGTTGGCAAAACTCTTGTTGCCCATGGCCACGACGTCCCGCGAACCAATATATATACCGTCACCGGTGTTGCCGGTACAGGTGTTATACATAATTCTTGCCCGGTCGGCGTTAGTATTTAGACCTATACCAGCCTGGGAATTGTTCTCTAGGTAACAACGAGTGATCAAAAAATCAGACCCCGTAACGTTGATGCCCCGCGCATCGGCTTCGTGGACGTATAGATTTTCCATGGTAACACTTGTGGTAGCCGACGAAGGAAAACGTATGCCGTCAGCACCGCCGATGTTATTGACTCGGTTACCGTGCACCCCAAAGTCTCGCATAACCACATAATCACCCTGCGTAGTCGCGTTAATGGTACCAGTCGCTATATTGACGTTATTCATCAGCTTAATGGTACTGACACGCGCCCCTGCCCCTTGTATCGTCACGTGCTGCACCCCGTTAAGGGAAATACCTGTCACCATGTAAGTCCCCTTGGGCAAAAACACTATGCCGCCACCAGCGGCGTTTACCGCGCTAATCGCTGCTTGTATGGCGGCCGTGTCGTCGGTCACGCCGTTGCCAGTGGCGCCATAATCAATCACATTTGCTACCAGACTGCCTTTAGAAACGTAGCGCCCGTCCGTTTGGCTCAGCGGCAAATCGTTGCTCACGACATACCAAACACCGCTACCCGTAGCATATTGCAAATCTACCGTTTGATTCTGTAAAAGCAGGCCGAGGCTCGTGCTGCCAGCTGCCTTGTCGAACACATCGCTACCGCCCGCAGTGACTGTAACTGCGTTAGTGGTAGCGTCTATTTTCTTGATGGCGATCCGGCTTTTGTCGGTTGGTCCGGCTGGCAGAGACACAGTTAGTGGACCACCGGTGGCATCTACCGGCACGAGATCGCCGGCAGCAGCTGCATAGTTAGCGACTTTTACCGCCGTAGGCACCAAGGCCTGAGCGCCGGCGGCCGGCAATGCTGACCACAAACCATCTCCCCGCAGATACGTCGAGCTCGTAGCCGAACCACCACCAAGGAGCGTGGCGGGCACCTTGCCCGCAGTAAGCGTGGCAAAACTGTTATCGGTTCGAGCCTTGAGCGTACCATCGATATTATGTTCGACAGCCAGAAAACTATTGAGGATATCACCCCATGTGCCACTGTCAGAACCGGGAGTTGGTAAGCGTTGGGCGGTCATTCTAAATTATTGTTACCCCCACTTTATAATCTTTAGCTTAATACTACTGAACTATTAGCATGAGCGTCAAGCACGCATACTACCAAACAAAACACCTAACCTTCGCTAGGTGCCCTAGTTTAGTGCGGTTACATTAAGCGAACGAACCGGTCTTGACCTCGCCAGCGCGTTTGTAATTGGCGATTATGACGCCACTGGGCGAAGTTTGGGATTCGATTAGTTCAAATGCTGCTGGCATAGCCCCCTCCGCAAAGAGGCGCTTGCCCTGCCCAAGTGTGACCGGAAATGTCTTTAGCCATAGTTCGTCGACCAAGTCGTTCTTCAGGAGCGTCTGTATGAGGTTGCCGCTACCATGTACTTGCAGCATCGAGCCCTCGCCCGCCTTCAGCTCTTTTAACTTCGCTACTACATCGCCCTCGATGATCACAGAATTTTCCCAGGTCAATTTTGGAGACGAACCAGAGACAACATATTTGGTAACGTCATTGATGCCCGGCCAATCACTCTCATGCTCTGGCCAGTAGCTGGCAAAGATATCATAGGTTTTGCGACCCAAGAGCAGATCGGCAGGTTGCATCTGCTTTTGCATAATCTCGCCGGCAAAGTCGTCAAAATACGGCGCGGTCCAACCGCCATATTTGAAACCACCTGAGGTATCCTCTTCCGGTCCGCCCGGCGCCTGTATAACTCCATCTAGACTGATAAAAGATAGTACGACAATTTTTCTCATACGTTAAGCATAATTGATTTCGCCACCGATTTTCAATAAAAAAAGACACATTAGATGCGCCTTTTTCGTTATCAACTTTGGTGCACTACTTTGAGTTATTTTTACACGAAATCAGAGACGAGATAGCTAAATGGAGGATTATCTTAGCCGTACCGTATCAAGAGTATCTGCTTGCTAAATAAGTGTTGCGACTTACATCAGCCTCTTTTAATGTGATGCTATCCAAATCTCCTTAACGCTTAACCTTTCTACCTGTTGTAACTAATTCTATAATTAGATCAATATGCTTGATGATAATGCCCAGAAACAGCGACTTACCGCAACAATTGCAGCAGCTGGCAAGCGTTACGACACCACAGTGAACTTGCGCGTGCAGTCAATGTACGACCACCTAAACGCGCTAAATCGTGACCCAGAATACATTACTGAAATCTTGCGTATGGTCTATAAGATTAAACGCGACAGATATCTGGACTGGACAATAGAGGTATACCCCAAGAGAGCCGAACTAACCAAAATTAGAAATGACCTCAGGATAGTTACTGATCGTCTATTTACGATCAAAGATCTAGATAAGAACAAGAACATCAACTGGTCAAAGTTAAGGTCCAGACTAAGCAGTGCCGCCTCCGAGCTTTTTGATCAGTATAGCGAGCTTCGTGAAATTGAGGAGGAGAAAAAGAAAAAGGCGGGAAAAGACGAAAGGTACTATGCTCGTGACCTTTGGACCTTGTATCGTGAAGTTAGTGACCTGAGTAACTTCTTGCGTGACAAAAAGCCAGACTTATTCAACAAGCCTCGTCTACTACTCAAAGGTGAAGCTGGTATCGGAAAAACCCACCTACTATGCGATTACGCTAAAGAAAGGATTGAAGCCAATAAACCAACCATCATATTCCTTGCACACGAATTGCTAGGAACGGGTGGAGTTAATGACCCCATCGCTCGGATGTCCTCAATGCTCGGGTTTAAGAATGACAAGCAGTTTTTGAAAGCTCTTGAAGAAGCATCTAAAAAGTCTAAAGAACGTGTTTGTATAATTATTGACGCAATTAATGAAGCCGACCAGCTTAAATGGCAGCAGCTTACTCCACTCTACGCAATTAATGGTATTTCACTGGTTGTTAGCCTACGCAATGGCTATGATTTTCTAGTAAAAGACACCTCAAAATATACAGCTATTGAGCATAGTGGATTTGCAGAAATGGAATGGGAAGCAGTACCCCTTTTCTTTAACCAGTACGGGTTAAAACTTCCAGAAATTCCTATCATTGACCCTGAGTTTAAAAATCCACTGTTTCTAAGTATCTTTTGCACGGCATACTCGGATAAGAGAAAAACTCCGCGAGGCAAGGGTGCAACTGATGCGTTTGAGCAATATATAGAGCATCAATCAAAGACAGTCATTAACGAACTGGGTCTGACACTGCAACATGACTATCTATGGAATAACGTCATCAAGCAAATGGGCGTGTGGATGGGCAGGAACGGCAAGGACAGAGTTCTGAGGAAAAAGCTGCTGGAAATTATCCAAAACGATAAGAACCTTGCAGCACACTCTACTCAACTCATCGTCCTCATGGAACGACATGGCTTGCTCATAAAGTATCCGCATTATGCCAAGGGAAAGCGCAATGGCTACAACTACAAGTTCACATACAATAGATTTAGTGACCATCTTATTGTTCGTTCCATATTGACCGAGAATGATATTCAGGGTGTGGATGCATCTGAGAAAGCAAAAGTCTTTTTTGAAAACAATCCATTTCTTGAAAGAACAATTACGCAGTGGAATAAGGGTCTGGTTGAGGCGCTTGCGGTTCAAATACCCGAAAGATGCAAGGGCGATGAGCTTGTGTGGTTAGTGCCCAAAAAATACAGTGATTTAGAAATTATGAAATCGGCTTTTATTGAGGGTCTAAAGTGGCGTGATGTTTCATCTAAGGACAAGAAAACTGATGAGTTGAAATTTATAAACACAGAGCAAGTTCTGAAATATATGAATACCTACTTCGTTCATTCAAAGTATGACATGCACACAATCATTGGGGTGATACTAGATGTCTGTGCAATACCTGGTCACCCTTTTAATGCAAATAAGCTACACTCGCACCTCAATAGATTTAAGCTTGGTAAACGAGATGCATGGTGGCAAGACTTCCTTATTAGCCATACAAGTGAAACTGGAAATGCAATCAACCGCATACACTCATGGAGTTTTAGCGAGCTATCCAATAAAGCGTCTGACGAATCTGTTCTTTTAGCATCGGTTGCACTTTCATGGACGCTCGCATCAACTGATGGAAAGTTGCGAGATACCTCAACACGAGCGATGGTTGCGATCCTACAAAACCATCAAGAAGCACTTTTTACTTTATTGACGGAGTATTTTGCAGATACTGATGATCCGTATATTGCGGAAAGGCTTTTTGCAGTAGCGTACGGGGCACTTTCATTGAACCCGAAAGACAAGATGCACTTTAAGCGAATAGCAGAGTACATTTATAAAAAACACTTTCTGAATGAAGAGCGAACACCAAACGCTTTAATTGATGACTACGCAAAAGGGATCGTAGAACTTTATCTTCGCAACTATAAGAATGACATCGGGATAAAAATTAAGAAGATTACTCCACCATTTAAGTATTATCAATTCCCTAGCCGCATACCTACAATCGCTACATTAAAGAAAAAATATAAAGGTGAAGATAAAGATTACTACACTATATGGGGTTCGCTGATGTACGGGGAGGGAGAGGCTTTAGCTGACTTCGGAAACTACACCCTCGGTTCTAGATTGAGACCTTTCTCCAATATACCGCTAGGCACAACTGTAAAAACCACCGACAGAGAAAAACACAATAAGTTCGTAAAGTCTCTTAACAAGAAACAAAAGGCTCTCTTTGATACATACAACACCATTAAATTTAATGCGTCTTATGTACCTTTAACTGCCTATATTAAGTCTCGCGCTAAAACAAAAAATAAAGTTAAGAAGCCCTCAAAAGCCGAAGTTGATCAGGCACTAGATGCTTTCATAAAGTCGCTAGGTCTGTTTAAAAAACGGCGTTATAATTTGTTGAAGAAATACATTGTTGGTGATGAGCATTTACCAGGCATACACGCAAATGAATTCAATCCCAATATCGCTCGTAGGTGGGTGTTCAAGCGTGTTATCAAACTTGGGTGGACGCCAGAGGATCATCTAGATTTTGACAAGGCGCGTGGCTCATACGACAGAATACAGTCAGGTAGTGCGGAACGCATCGGTAAAAAGTATCAATGGATCGGCTTATTTGAATTTGCAGCAATCTTAGGCTCAAACTATTACTTTTTTGACGATGCGGTTTGGAATGAGGAGAAGCTAACTCACTATCACGGCGCATACCAGACCTACATGAGAGATATTGACCCAACTATTGACCCGCGATGGCTATACAGCAGAAGAAAAAACAGCAAGGATAGCTTAAAGCCATGGTGGTTACCTGAATACTCAGCCTGGGATAGAAAAGACTGGAAGTTCTCTACTGATGACATACCGAAGCCAAGCAAGATTATTGAAGTTACAAAAGATAATAAAGTCTATTTGAACTTATACAGCCGTATAGCCTGGAAAGGTGAAAAAGATCATCCTGAGGATGAGAATAGTAATAACTATCCAGAGCTGTGGATGCACGTTACGGGTTATATAGTTCGCAACAAAGACCTGCCAAAAGTGCTGGAATGGTCAAAGGATAAAGAGTTCTGGAATAATGCATTACCTGATATCAACGATAGTTCAAATGGTGTTTTCTTGAAGGAACTAATCAATAGCTCCGCATATACCGAAGCCTTTAACCCTTATCGTGATGCAAGTGGCTGGGTAAGAAAAGAGAGTGAGGGTAATGCATTTGATATTCTTCCACCAATTGAGACGTACAGTAGTGGAAGTTTCGATACCGACAAAACCATAGACGACCACGTGCGTGTCTACGTACCTAGCGGCTTCTTACGCGACAAGATGAAGCTACACCTCGGTGACGATATTGGAGAGTATGTTTCAACTGACAAAAAACTACGGATGTACGACCCTTCGACCAACATGCCACCAGGGGACGAAACAGTGCTTGTTGATAAAGATGTATTTCTTAAAAAATTAAATAAGCACGATCTAGTTATATGCTGGACAATTTTGGGTGAAAAACTTTATTTCGGTGACGACCTTGGATATCGCGGACAACGACTTGAAATTCACGGCTTCTGCTACTTTGATAAAAACGGAAAGTTAATTGAGAATATACGACACAAGAATGAGTGGAAAGAAACCCCTTAGTAAAAAGTTTTGCGGGGGGTAGCCACCCTACACCCCTGTAAAATGACAATCCACTGTATAAATGTGTGATTTATGGGAACGATGATGACCAAGCGTTTTTGGCGGTGTGAAATTTTTGTCTCTGGGTCTCAAAATTGCTTTTCTCATTTGAGCGCACCCCCTAGCTTGTATAGAGAAGAAACTATATAATCAGTATTGTCTAAAACCAGTATCATCAATCGCATTTTTGCGTGTTTATGCCAAAAAATGGGCGACTCGCGTAAAAGTATTCGGCGTAAGCTGGTACTGGTTTTAGACGACCTGCGGGTCGTCCTTTTTTATGGACACCGCTTAACAATAACTAAACGGAGGTCCATACCGTGAAAGACAAGAAGATATTTAAAAAATGGTGGTTCTGGCTGATTGTTGCAGTCATTGTGCTCGGCGCGATTGGCTCATTGGGTCAGGGTGATAAGAATAGCCCTGCAAGCACTACGAACACTACACAAGACGCCAACGCCAGTGATAGCACCCCCACACTGCCAAAGCTCGCTGCCGATGACTACAAAGGCAAAGAGGGTTTAATAGTGTACAAGGATCTAAAGAGCAAAGGCTATACAGTTACTGCCACGTTTGAGAACCAAGCCCTGACTGATATTAACGGTGAGGCATCTAATTTGTTTGAACCACTAGACCCAAATAAGGCTGAAGATAAGCAATCCGTTGATGCATTTGTGATTGGTAGCTTAACGCAAGATGGTGACAGTGTGGCTTTGAATATCGTACTCCAACCAACTAACTAAAAAGTGCGTTATACTGGAAAGTACAATTAACAATCTACGTATTTCATGTAGTAGCCAAAACGGAGACGACCCGCCAAAAGACTGGGGCTGCACAATACATGAAATGTAAGTAATACGAGACACGAACTCGGCAAAAAACGGGCTTACACGCGACTAACTGAACATAGCTTCAAGAAAGTCATTCGTGATGCCCGCAATGTCTCACAAAGTAAGAAAAAAGCGCCCAAAGAGCGCCCCTATAAGCACGCAGCAAGCAACTGAATTTGCGCAGCTTATTCTAGATATATTTAAAGAGAAGAAACGGACTTAGAGAAGTCAGGTCAGGACAAGACCATGCAATTCATAAAACAATCCAAATCACTAATAAAAGCAGGGGTCTCTGATGCTCTTGAATTGCGGGCTTTGTCCCAGAGACCCCTGCTTTTGTTTGGGAGAAAATACCTATGACTAAGGATCTTGCGATAACTAATTGTCGCGTTTCAAGCGATGAACAATTGAAAAGTAATAGCTTAAATAGACAAAGAGATGCAGTGTTAAGTGCCGCTGAGCGACTTGGCGTGCTCATACCCGAAGATGGGCAATGGTCTGGGAGCGTTTCGAGTATGCGCGGCAAGAACATCAAGCGCAAAGATATAAGAGAAATGCTGGAATACTGTGTTAAGCATAAGAATGTAAAGTATTTGATTGTAGATGAGCCTGATCGTTTCATGCGATCAATAGATGAGGCATATTACATTGAGATGGAGTTTAAGCTCATAGGGGTACGCGTTTGGTATGCATCAGATGATGATCTCAATGGCGATCAATTACAAGCAAAGCTCATGAAATTTATGAAGTATTTTGTGGCAGAAGGCAGTAATGAAGAGAGACAACGAAAGTCCATAAATGGACAGACTAATGCAGGTCAAGCAGGTCGATATACATATTGCCCTAAAGCTGGTTACATGAAAGGTTCTGTAAGCGGAATTCATGAGTTACATCCCGAACGAGGACCAGCTTTAAGGAAAGTATTGAAAAGGCTCGCAGCTGGCTTACTAAGCCCCACAAACGCTCTTATTGAGCTAAACAACAGTCCCTTCACCAACAACCACGCACCATACAAAATGGATAAGTTTGAAAAGATTGCTACAAACCCTTATTACGCGGGAATTATAGTTATTAATAAGCAGGTCAAAGTATATAACGAGCACGGGTTACACGAGGCTATTATCACTTTGAAGGAGCATCGTCATATTCTAGATACGTTCAACGCCAAACAGAAATATCAGACTGGTCCAAATAGGAATGGCAATCCCCTATTCCCACTGAATAACATTATGGAAGATGAGGCTTGTATAGGCTTAAAAAATAGAGGGCGCTTGGTAGGCTTTAAACACAGCAACGGAAAATATAAGAAGTTTTATGAAAAGTACCGATGTCGTTCATGTAAACGATATTGGCACAAAGATGAAATTCACGATAAGATACTTGATCTGTTCGAGAAATATGAGATGTCACCTGAAACTCAAAGGAAGATTATAGATGCCCTTGAAATAGTCTGGCAAAAGGATGATGAAAATAAAATAGACGAAATAGCATCGATAAAACGAGCGATAGCTGAGCTTACAAAATATATTGAGCAGAAGGTTGAAAGCGCTACCAACGATAGCTATAGCAGCATAAAAGGAGACATCCTAAAAATAATTGATAAAAAGAAAAATGAACTTTCAGATTTAGAGATACGACTTAAAAAACTAACAGACGAAGAGGATGATGATAAGAAGGAGTTCATGGAATTCGCTTTAAGTTTCATCACTGATACAGGTAACCATTTCCTAGAACCATACGTATCAAAGGCGAATAGATTAGTGTGTAAACAAATGCTATTTCCAGCTGGAATTTATATAAACTCAGTTGAAAAAGTTTACACACCAAAAGTGAGCGTATTTTACAGGGGTGTGGAAACAAAAACGGACACCGAAGTGTCCGAAAAAGTTCAATTGGTGCGGGTAAAGGGACTCTAACCCTTGGCCTCGTCCTTGGCAAGGACGCGCTCTAAACAACTGAGCTACACCCGCGTAACGAGGGTAAAGTATAGCGAAAAACAGCCAAACCATCAAGTTAACTTGCCCAATAAGGTGTTTTCTCTTAAAATACAGTGGTCAGTGTGGCTCTTTAGCTCAGTTGGTAGAGCAGAGGCCTGAAGAGCCTTGTGTCCCCAGTTCGAGTCTGGGAGGAGCCACCAATCAGAATTACAGATGCAAAAAGTTCGAGATTAAATTTTCTCGAGCTTTTTGTTTTTGCTTATTTCTGTTATTTTCAGTTCGAGTCTAAGGGGTGGGTAATATTATCGCAACTGCTCGAATTGCGTTCTAAAAGTTGCGAGCTGCTCTTCCCAAGATGCGGTACCATCTATGATGATGCATGCTTCATCGGCAGCCGGTTCCTCAAGCCTTGCGATGTGTTTGAGTACACTCTCCTCGGACAGTCGAAACTGCTCTGCAGTTGCCCCCCGGCTTCCAACGCGCTCCACGGCTTTTTCAACCGGTGTTTGAACCCAAACTGTTACAGCCCTAGCGCCAGCCACCTTGGCCAACTCAGCATTTTTCATTCGTTCAGCCCTATGGTTCACATTTGCATCGTAGACTACGTCGTGTCCGGCCGCTAGCGCTTGGCGGGTGGCATCATCCATCGCGTCATAGATAACAGGGTAGTTGTGCAGGTTTGCCGGATCCATGGGGTCATCAAAAAGGCTACTCCGCACGCGGTCATTGTTAAGCCATTTCGCGCCTGTCTCATTAGCTAGTTCCCTTGCAAAATGGCTTTTACCCGAACCGGGATAGCCGATCATAGTAAAAAGAGTAGCCATTGCTATGAAGATGACCCGGTTAGCGCAAACAGCTTGAGACCTTCTTCGCGCATAAACCCAGGTACTAAGCTAACTTTTGGCTCGCCGTGTTCGACAATGTATTCGGCTGGGATGGCAATTTGCCGCCACGAGAACTTGCCACCGCTGGATTGTTTAAGCCGTTCCATCTCCGCAATCATATCGTCGCGAGTAATAGCGTAGGCTACAGTGTCAATTTTGGACCAAACTGCTGCTGACATACACATTGGGCATGGTTCAGCGGTCGAATACAGAATGCAACCTTGCAAGTATGGTTGCTGTAGTTTTTGGCAGGCTTTACGGATGGCGTCTACTTCAGCGTGGCCATTGACTGGGTCGTTGGCTGATTTTAATGTTTCATAGCCAGTCGCTATAACCTCACCGTCGCGAACAACAATCGCTCCGTGTCCATAGTCGCCATTTTTAGCAGATGTAACCGCCGCTTCAATCGCAATTTTCATTAGTTCTTCTGTGGGTTCAATCATGCAGGTATTGTAACAAAGATTCTCTCGAGAAGTGCCTAACTTTGCTCGGAGTGCTCCACTACTAGATATATTAAATCATCACTTAGATTTTCAATTCATCTAAACGATTGCACAATACGTGTAAATCGCGCAGAATATATTTCCAGTTTTCCCTGGCCGGAGCCACCAAGAAAAATACCCCAGCATCGTCTGGGGTATTTTTCTTGGCCTCCCGGGCACGAATTGTTTGCAATTCGGCGTACCAGGAACGGAGTTAAAAAAGGTGCTCGCATCTTTTTAACGAGTACCGCAGGAAGGAGTGCTAACTAAAAGTTCGCATGATGGCTGGGATGAACCACTATTTATTACGGCCAGATAAGGTGAGCGTAGTCTTTCAGCTCTTCTTCGGCGGCTGGCTTAAGATCGAGTGCCAAAAACTCGTCTTTGGTGACAAATTCGGCATGCGCCATGTCAACCGGTTTAAAATCGTAGCTCTTGAGCGTCGCCCGTACCGCGATGCGAACATTCATTTTGCCATGTGTGCCACGCCCACGATAAACACAGAGAATGCCTGGCTCCACGCTAGCCACTGCCACCCCCAACTCTTCCAGTATTTCCCGCTCCAGGCAGGTGTCAAACGACTCATCGTATTCCCAGCCACCGCCTGGCAATTCGTAGTCACCGTCGTGGTTTTTCATGATGAGAATACGGCCTTGATCATCCAGTACGATGGCACGAGTAGCTACTCGGTAGAATGGGCTTGGTATGCCGCTGAGTGACACGTCGTTCGACATACTACGCTACTGCTGTTCCGAACAGGCGGCCTATACCAAATGTCACGACCATGGCAATTATGCCACCAGCGACCACTCGCAGCACGGCACGGCGACGTGACGCGCCACCTACGGTTGCGCTTGCGAAGCCGGTGATGAACAGGGCAACCACCACGGCCACGAAGGTTACGGGTAAACGCAAGTTCTGCGTCGTAAATACTACCGACAGCAGCGGGATGAGCGCCCCGACGGTAAATGCCAGCATCGAGGCAACGGCAGCATGAGTCGGATTGGTCAAGTCTTCTTCGTCGAGCTTAAGCTCTGCTTCTAGGTGAGCTTTTATGGCATCGGTATCGGTGAGCTCGCGGGCTACCAGATGTGCCGTTTTGGTCGACAGACCCTTGTTTTTGTAAATCCCGGCCAACTCCTCAAATTCTTGGGTAGGGTTATTCGCCAGTTCCAGTTTTTCTTTCTCTATGTAGGCTCGTTCAGTGTCGCGTTGGCTACTAACCGACACGTACTCGCCGACGGCCATAGACAGCGCGCCAGCCACCAGACCGGCTAGTCCAGCCGTGAATATGGTGCCTTTGCTGGTTGTCGCGCCAGCGACACCAACGATAAGGCTGGCGGTGGAAACGATACCGTCATTGGCGCCCAGCACCGAAGCTCGCAGCCAATTTAGTTTGGCGGTAGACGCCTTATTATTACCTTTACTCTCGTTCGACATATCTTATCTTTCTCCTTAAAAATCTTAGGCGTGTTCTTTTTCCATAAAGTCTTTAACGCTTTTTACAGTATCCATAAATTGCGCCGGGAAAACGATGGTGCTGTTCTTTTCGACGGCAATATCGCTCAAAACCTGCAGATTTCGCAGCTGCAAGGCAATCGGGTGAGCAGAAATGATATCGGCGGCTTCGCCCAGTTTGGCGGCGCTTAATTGCTCGCCTTCGGCAGCAATAACCTTGGCGCGTTTTTCGCGCTCGGCCTCGGCCTGTTTGGCCATGGCGCGCTGCATGCTGTCGGGTAGTTGGATGTCTTTAACTTCCACTGTGTTTACGTATATGCCCCACTTTTCGGTGGCAGCTTCGAGCACGGCCTTGATCTTTTCGTTGATGGCGTTGGTTTCGCTCAAAACTTCGTCGAGCGCGCTTTGGCCAACGATGTTTCTTACGGTCGTCTGGGCAATTTGGTAGGTCGCCGAAACAACGTTCTGAATCTCAACCACAGCCTTAACCGGGTCGGTCACACGGTAATACGCCACGGCCGAAACGTCTATACTCACGTTGTCTTTGGTGATGATTTTTTGCGATTCTATGGGCAGCGTTACGATCTGCATGCTGACTTTGCGCATCTGGTCAACGATCGGGATGATAAGACGTAGACCTGGCTGTTTGATGTTGTCCTGAACTTTACCAAGCCGGAATACCACGCCTCGTTCGTATTGGTTGATAATTCGTATGCCATTGACGATGATAATGAACGCTAATACTCCAAGTACAACCAGTAATGTTGTCATATATCCTCCCTTAGATTGGTGGGTGATACAGGGCTCGAACCTGTGACCTCGGCAATGTGAATGCCGCGCTCTAGCCAACTGAGCTAATCACCCCTGCTTATATTGTAATGTACTGCATGGTCTCGACCCACCTTCGGCAGGCCCGCAACTTTCGCGATTGAAAACAAGTTTTCAACGGAAGATTGCCTTGCGAGCTGTCACCGACAGCTCTCACCCCGACTTCGGCAATATGAATGCCGCGCTCTAGCCAGCTGAGCTACAACCCCTCGTTTGCCTGATTAATTATAAACTACTCTTCTGAATTACTCGAGAGATGATACAAATGGCAGTGGCGGCATTTGTAAACTTTTAGCTTGGCGCCGTGCCACCACTCGCTCGTGGTAGCCGTAGCCTGCGCCTGCTCCTTCGTATCAAACGCCAGCTTGTCAGCGCAAGGTAAAAACTCTTCACTCACGGTTTATCTATGTATTGTTGGCAGAAGCGTTCAAAGACAGCGTTGGTCCAGCCGAAGCCGGTTTGAGATGGGTAGACGCCCTTCTGCGGTGGTTTCTCGGGGTTAACGACATTGTACTTCTCTAGAAATACGTGGTTTTCGTTAAACCAATCCAGGTTGGTACGCAGCCATTTCATGGCAATTCGCTTGGCATCGTCGTGATAGCCGTAGCGCTCGAGCCCTTCGATGACGATAAAGTGTAGTGGTGCCCAACCGTTTGGATAAGCCCACTGCACTGGCATGCTACCGGGTACAAACTGACCAAGTGGCAGCGCGTCGGTAGTTGCCAGACCGCCCTTGTTTTCGAAACGGCGTAGTGCTTTGACCATACTGGCGGCCTGCTTTTCGGTTGCCATACCGGCCCACATCGTAAAGTACGTCGCCAGACTGCTGATATTACCCCGTTTTTCTTTTTGATAATTATAGTCGTAGAAAAGCCCCCGGATACGATCCCACATCAGCTCATCCATGGTTGCCTTGCGAGCCAAAGCGGCTTGCTCCCACTTGGCCGCCTCGCGCTTATCATCAAATAGGCGAGCTGTCTGAGCGAAGTCCATTTCGTACTTGTACAACAAGGCGTTCAGATCGACAGGCAGATAATTGAGCGCTTTGCGGCCGAAGCGTGGGGTCATGTCCCAACCACTCTCGGCCTCGGCCAAATCGTGCAGGTAGTTGATATCGTAGTAGCGGCTCAGACCTTCGTGCACCAATCGATCATTTGGCTTCTTGGCTCCCATCCAAACAGTGGCATATTCTTGTTTGGCAATGTCAATTGCCTGCTTGAGCCATTTCTCACCCGGATTGTAGTTGTTGTAGATGTCATAAATGAAACTGGTCAGAAACGGCGGCTGCGAGCGACCCATCAGGAATGTTCGCGAACCGTTAGGAACGATTTTGAACCGGCTGAATAGGCTCAGCAGATTTTCCAGAATACCCTTAACCAATTGTTCGTGATCCTTGTCGAGCAAGCCCTGAACCATGAAGTAACTATCCCAGTAGTACAGCTCGTTGTAATCAAAGCTGGCGTCCTCTTCGAAGCTCGGCACCAGATATGGTTTCGGCAAGCCCAGTAGGCTCTCATCGTCTTTGGGGTGAAAGCGTTGCAGGCGAGGCCAGAAATCCCGGATATACTCCCGCGCCTTGCGTACGTCTTCAGAATTAAGATCAGTATGCTTTTTAAGCGGAAGTAATCGAGAAGTCCGGCCGAGAGTTGCTTTGGCCTTATCTAACATATACCTAGCCTACGTCCCTGCCAGGAGCGCGTCAACAAAAACACAAGAATTACTACGACTTTCGTGAGCTTTAGGCTTTTGGTGGGGGCAATTGCTTGCGGATGCGCGGATTATTGAGCTCGTGTAGGGCTTGATGCAACACGCCAATGACTGTCTTGGCCTGCTCACTACTCATACCGATACGAGCGACTGCCAGCGGTTGACCTTGTGGCCCGCTGGTTTGGGCAAAATTAAGCACCACGCCTTGGGGGCTAGCGGCAACTTCTACGTTGTCGCTGTATATGATACGGGGATCGATC
Source organism: Saccharimonadales bacterium (SeqCode) (assembly GCA_041649215.1). Lineage (GTDB taxonomy): Bacteria > Patescibacteriota > Saccharimonadia > Saccharimonadales > UBA4665 > JBAZNN01. The sequence goes on along the minus strand of JBAZNN010000001.1, from coordinate 34,267 downwards.
ATTACCATCATGGTGTTTCTGGCAGCTTGCACGGTGTCATCGTTATCACGTGATCGATTGTCGTAACCTGCCAAGCGCCAAAGTTCGGCGGCTTTTTCGTCTTGGACTCGGAAATGGCTTATTAGCAGCAATAAAACATCCTCGGACGGTCGCTCATGGCCGTTTTCGATAAGTTGCAGGGTTTTTTCGTCAATTTCAACAGCACCGGAAACCTCTATGAGGCTTTCGCGTAGTCGTTCACGGATGGTCTTCAATTTCGTTCCCAAAATCTCGAATGGTTGTACATTGTCTCTCATACCCAACTATATTACCTCTGTGACTGGTATGTTGCAAGCCAGACGAAGCAGCTTTCCGGTATACTAAAAGCATGACAATTACTCCAGATGTTAACTTGGCTAATTATTCCACGATGCGTCTTGGCGGCATTGCCGCGTTTTTGGCCGAAATCCACGACCGCGCCGAGCTAAAAGAAGCCGTTGCCTGGGCCAACGAACGCAAGCTACCCATCGTCATGATCGGTGATGGTAGTAACGTCATCTGGAAAGACGAGGGTTTTGATGGTTTGGTGCTGGTAAACAAAATAACCGGCTTTGAGCTACAAAACGAAGATGAATACGGTACCTACGTTGTTGCCGGCGCCGGCGAGCCGTGGGACAGCGTGGTCGCTCACAGCGTGGCTGTGGGGCTGACGGGCATCGAAGCGCTCAGCCACATACCCGGCACTGCCGGAGCGACGCCAGTTCAGAATGTCGGTGCTTATGGCCAAGATATCTCCCAAACGCTAACTAGCGTAGAGGCATTTGACCTAACAACCGGGCAGCTTACCAACATCCCGGCCGAAGCTTGCAGCTTAGGCTATCGAACTAGCGCGTTCAAAAATGAATACAAGGGTCGCTTTCTGATCACCGCCATTACCCTGCACCTTATGAAGGGCAATCCGAAACCTCCGTTCTACTCAGCCGTCGGACACTACCTAGAAGAACACCCCGCCGACACCATCACGCCACTTACCATCCGTGATGCGGTAATCGCCATCCGCGCCTCTAAGCTACCTAGCGTCGAGCAAGTGGCCAACAATGGCTCGTTCTTTGCTAACCCGATTATCGACGAAGGCACGCTGACCCAACTGCGTAGCGACCACCCGGACATGCCCTACTGGCCACGCGAGGGCGGCGGTGCTAAGATTCCAGCCGCCTGGCTAATAGAACAAGCCGGCTTCAAAGACGCCCACGACCAAGAAACTGGCATGGCTACTTGGCCGCTACAGCCATTGGTACTAGTCAACGAGCACGCCAAAACAACGGCCGACCTCCTAAAATTCAAACAAAAGATCGTCGATGCCGTAGCTACCAAGTTCTCTATAGCCCTCGAACAAGAACCTGAGCTTTTGCCGTAAAGTTTACTACACAAACATTTTGCTATTGACACTAATATGTGGCAAGGCTAGTATGCCTGCATGAGTATGGAAAACGCGGGCGCCGGCCCGAATATCGAACAGGCTATGACCGGTGAAACGGCTGAGTTTTTTGGGGCAATTCAAGGCTTTTATACGAAATACGATGGTTTGTTTGCTGTAGCCGACATGTACCGCGTCGAACGACCGCTAAGTAACGCCGACCCCGACACGGCTACAGAGGCGGTTCTGGCTTTAAGTTATGAGAGCCAGGTAGTGTCCGAGCACCTTTTTAGTGCCGTCAATGCCATCATTAGAACCGATCTCCCGAACAGCGATAAGGCCGATATGGTTACGACGCTATTTATGTATGGCGCGAACAAACTTATCCTCGACAAGCCCAGGCGACAGGCCGCCCACGAACATGAGCAACGCTTAATGAACCCGGACGCGGTACTGGATCCAGAAGATATCAAAGACAAGGCAAAGCTTACCAAACTGCGCCAAGAAGTAGTTGAGTATTACGAAGGCAGACTTAGTAAAGCTGGCAAAGGTTTTGCCAAGGAAGCGGCGCAGGATATGGCCAAGTTGATCTGGTTAGAACTTGCAACCTGCTTCGATATCAACATCGATACCACCCCGGATCTGCCAACTCAAAAAGCTAACATCGCACAGAAGGTGGGGCGGACAGTCGGCAATATCGGAATCTTAGGTTTTGGTCTGGCGCTTATGGCTCAAGATAAAAGCACCAAACTAGCCACCAGTTTCATAAAACGGGCTCTTTAGGCTGCTCGTGGAGTCAAAACTAAGCTTTGTTTTTGCCTATTTTGCCAAGGTGGGTATCTTCGAAGCCAGTTATAAGCTTTAGGCCATAGCCTTGAGCGCGGTCAACAGCGATGTGTGATGCCCATAAAAGTCCCACAAAGGCACACCAACGTGTCCCGCCCAAAACGTAAGTTAGCAACAGAGCCGACGGCACGGCGTAGTTGTGAATCAGGTTGTACCCGATAGCACCGACCTTTTTATTTACCAGATAACCGAGCATCGATAAATCGAATGCCAAGAAAAATACAAATAGCCAATACCAGGCAAAATGCAGGTGCGTATAGGTGGCGACGGTCAGCACCGCAATCGCTACATTTTCCGCTCTTTCAAACCAAACCGGCAGGTTTTTCATCCATAATCTCCTATATTATTTATCGCTTGGCAAAGGATACTTTAGGGCAAATTCTTTGACGGCCAGGCGCAGGTTTTCTAATTCTTCGGGGTTTTCACGGTTGTCTATCGCCCGCTTCATCCAGTCGGCAATTTGCTCCATATCATCCTCTAGCAGACCACGTGTCGTGATCGCTGGTGTGCCGAGGCGGATGCCACTCGGGCGAAATGGTGGCAGCGGATCGTTGGCTACGGAGTTTTTGTTGAGCGTTAGGCCGATTTTATCGAGCGCTTCTTCGACAACACTGCCATCGATGCCAAAGCTTTGGTAAACATCAGCCAAGATTAGGTGGTTGCTTGTGCCGCCGGTAACCAACTGAAAACCACGGGCCTTAAGCGCATCGGCCAGAGCGGCAGCATTTTTGACGATTTGGGCGGCGTACTCCTTAAATTCGGGCTTCAGCGCCTCACCAAACGCCACGGCTTTGGCGGCAATTATGTGCATGTGCGGCCCGCCTTGCATACCCGGGAACACGGCACGGTCGATGAGCGTCGGGATGTTTTCGAGTGTTTTTTCGGGTGCCTTCAACGGGTTGCCGACAATTCCCTTTGAGAGAATCAGCCCGCCACGTGGACCACGCAGAGTTTTGTGTGTCGTCGTGGTGATAACATGAAAGCCGTAATCAAACGGGTTTTTGGCTACGCCGGCGGCAATTAGACCGGCGATGTGCGCCATATCGGCCATCAGCAAACAGCCCGGTATTTCGCGGCCGATGGCGGCAAATTTGGCGTAATCTAGCTCGCGCGGGTAAGCGCTAAAGCCAGCTAGAATAATCTTTGGTTTGTGCTCTTGCGCCAGAGCCCGTAGCTCGTCGTAATCAATCTCGCCCGTAGTTATATCTTTCATCTTGTAGCGGACAAAGTTGTACAGTTTGGCGCTGCGCGTCACCGGTGCCCCGTGCGTTAAGTGGCCACCGTGGCTCAAATCCATCGCCAGCACGGTATCTCCCGGCTCGAGCCAAGCGCTATAGACAGCTTCGTTGGCTGGCGCGCCGGAGTGTGGCTGGACGTTGGCATGGTCGGCCTTGAACAGTTTCTTCGCTCGGTCAATGGCTATTTGTTCTACTTGATCGGTGTTTTCTTGGCCACCGTAGTAGCGTTTGCCAGGATAACCCTCGCTGTATTTATTGGTAAATACGCTGCCCATGGCGGTCAAAATGTCCCGCGAGACGTAGTTTTCGCTCGGAATCAGCTCCAAGCCTTCGCGTTGCCGTTTTTCTTCTGCGGCTATAAGCCGTGCGATTTCCTTATCAATCATCTCCACATACTCCCTAGTTACGTTTGCGCTAGTTATTAGGAGGAAGCTAGATCATGCTTGTATTGTACATGACTGGCGGCATATACTGTCGCTTAGTCCACCAAAACAAAAAGTTACATTAATTTTTATTTATGCTTTTTATGGTATAATTGTATGCGTTATGTCGACAACTAATGAAAAAATCGGTGATTTTATCGCCCAAGTGCGCCAAGAACGCGGCTTAACTCAAGCCGAGTTCGCTAAGCGACTTGCTACCAGCCAATCAGCTGTCAACCGCATCGAAAAAGGCAAACAAAACCTCAGCCTCGAAACGCTCGGTCGCCTAAGCGATGTTCTGAATAAACAGATTATTTCGCTCGGTAGCGGCTCGGTGAACCTGCGGATTGAGGGCGGCCATGAACTGCACGGCAAAATTGCCCTCAAGACCAGCAAAAACGCTGCTGTTGCCCTGCTGTGTGCCAGCTTGCTAAACCACGGCGTCACCCGTTTTAAGAGTTTCCCACGCATCGAGGAAGTTAATCGCATTATTGAGGTGCTAAACAGTATCGGCGTCCAGACCAAGTGGCTGCCCGGCAACGACTTAGAAATCCGCCGCCCCGCCGAACTGCAACTGAACAAGATAAACAAAGATTCCGCGCGCAAAACTCGTAGTGTTCTGATGCTCATTGGTAGCTTGATGCACGATTACACAAAATTCAATATCCCTTACGCTGGGGGTTGTAAACTGGGTGAACGTACCGTTTCGCCGCATTTGTTTGCGCTCGAAGAGTTTGGTGTTGGAATAGTTGCTACCCAGGGTCATTACATCGTGACCGTCGATAAGAAAGCTCCTGGCGAAATGACCCTTTACGAGCAAGGCAATACTGTTACTAACAATGTGTTGATGGCCGCCGCTCGCACCGCCGGTGTAACTCATATCCAATCGGCCAGTGGCGATTACATGGTTCAGGATTTGTGTTTCTTCCTGCAAAAGCTGGGTGTCAAAATCGAAGGTATCGGCACGCCGTTTTTGAAGGTCACGGGTGTACCATTTATAAAAAAGAATGTCACGTTCGCTCCTAGCGAAGATCCTATTGAAGCAATGTTCTTTATTAGCGCGGCGGTTACGAACAATTCCGAAGTAACCATCGAGCGAGTGCCCTACCGCTGGATCGCCCTGGAATTGCTCAAACTTAGAAAAATGGGTCTGGAATATGACATGAGTGAGCCATATAAGGCAACTAACGGTATCGTGGACTTGGCCGATATCACCATCAAGAAACACAATGGCAAACTTCAGGCACTCGAAGACAAGATACACCCCAATCTCTACCCCGGTCTGAACCCAGATAACCTGCCCTACTTTGTACCAATTGCCGCTGTCGCCAATGGCCGCACACTCATCCACGACTGGATGTACGAAAACCGCGCCATTTACTATACCGAGATGACCAAAATCGGCGCACAAGTAGAATTGGCCGATCCGCACCGTTTGTATGTGCTAGGACCGACGAAATTTAGCAAAGCCGACGTGGTCTGCCCGCCAGCACTGCGACCGGCTAGCCTGTTACTAATTGGCATGCTAGCCGCCGATGGCATCAGCACCCTGCGCAACGTCTACACTATCAATCGTGGCTACGAAGACCTCGCCGAACGCCTCAACTCTATCGGCGCTCATATCACTGTCTTTCAAGACTTGTAATAAACTCAAGACAAACCTACGGTTTTTCTCGACGCGCCGGCGGCGAAATGAATTCGCCCGTCAGGCTGTTCTTTTCCCTCACGATACAAGCTTGTGATATAATCACCTCTGTTGCGGGTGTAGTACAGCGGTTAGTATGCAAGTTTTCCAAACTTGAGATCGGAGTTCGATTCTCCGCACCCGCACCAAAATGGTGCTTACAATGTAGAGCGAGTAACTTAGTTACACTAACGACGGTTCCCTCGTGTCTACAAAAATGTCCGCTGGACGTTTTTGCCCTGGTAGCTCAGATGGATAGAGCAGAGGACTTCTAAGCCTAAGGTCGTTGGTTCGAGTCCAACCCGGGGCACCAAAGAGAAAGGACAGGCATATAGTCTGTCCTTTCTCTTTGATCCGGCTGAGCTTGAACCAACACCAAGTATAGGAACTTGTTCCGAGCATGGTGTTGAGATGTGCGCTGTCCAACCTAGCCCGACTGTTGTATCTACGTGACTTTTGCCGTATCTATTCAAGATATCGGGCAGTGCTCGAAAAATCAAAGCAGGCTTTGCTTTTTCTCCGCTCCTACGCTATAATCACCTCTGTTTTACGGCGGAAGTAGCTCAGCTGGTAGAGCGTCGGGTTGTGGTCCCGAATGTCGCGGGTTCGAGCCCCGTCTTTCGCCCCAAATAAAAAAGCCAAGGCTTGTTCTTGGCTTTTTTATTTGGATTGACGGGGATTGAACGCCACTGCCACTGGCAGTGGCCGGACCCGAAGCCTGGCGACCATGGAAGCCAGGTTGTCGTAGCCAGCGCATTTTTGCGCTCGGCCGACAAGGCAAGCTCCTAATTTAGTTCAAAAACTACAACTCCGCAGGGCACCATAACCTTTGTAGGCTTGGTATAATAGCAAAGACGAACTAAAACGAGAGGCTTATCTGTGTTTCAAAAACTTTGGCGTTTTGCCCGGCACTACTGGAAATTTAGTACCGCGATAATTACTAGTGCTGTGGCTTTAGTTTTTCAGTTTACTGGACCGGTATTTATAACCAATTGGTTGCTCGGCGTCGCGGCGCTAGTACTTACCGTCCCGCTACTTGTTGATATGTGGCAAGATCTGCGTGATGGCACGTACGGCGTCGACATCTTGGCGGCGACAGCCATCATTACCTCCGTAGTATTGCAACAATATTGGGCAGCGATCGTCATTGTATTGATGCTAACAGGCGGTGAAGCATTAGAGGCCTACGCCGAGAGCAGAGCCAAAGTCGAACTGACTGCCCTACTGGAACATGCTCCACACGTCGCTCATGTGTTGCGACGTGGTAAGCAGACAGACATAGCCATTCGAGAGGTACTGACCGGTGATAAAGTGATAATAAAGACCGGCGAGGTCGTTCCGGTTGACGCGGTGATTATTGAAGGTCAAGCCACTTTCGATGAGTCCAGCTTAACGGGCGAGAGCCTGCCGGAGCGAAAGTCACATGGCGATACAATCCTTAGTGGCTCAGTGAATTTGGACGGCACAATTACGGCGCGGGCGCTGCGTCCAGCCGCCGACAGTCAGTACGAGCAGATCGTCAAGCTTGTTAAGGCGGCGGCGAACAGCAAAGCGCCTTTCGTGCGCCTAGCCGATCGCTACGCCATACCGTTTACTATTGTTTCGTTCGGTATTGGGATTGGCGTTTGGGTTCTGAGTGGCCAAGCTATCCGTTTTCTGGAAGTCCTAGTGGTCGCCACACCTTGCCCGCTCATTCTAGCGGCGCCAATCGCAATCATATCGGGCATGTCGCGAGCTAGCAAAGCCGGCATAATCGTTAAAAACGGTGGGGCTTTGGAGCGTTTAGCCGAGGCTCGAAGCGTGGCATTCGACAAGACCGGCACACTCACGCATGGCAAGCTCAAGGTAGCCCGCGTAAAAACATTTGGTAAATTTACGACGGCCGAGGTTCTTGGCTACGCTGCCAGTGTCGAGCAAGGCTCCACTCACGTTCTAGCCCAAGCTATTATCAATCGTGCTAACAGCCTTAAAGCTAAAGCATACAAGACAAAGAATGTACGGGAAGATGCCGGCTACGGCTTGATGGCGAGCGTGAATGGCCACAACGTATTGGTTGGTCGTAACAGTTTGCTAGCCACTCACTCGGTCGAAATACCTAAAAACGTAGCCGAAACTTCGGCCGACAAAACAAGCACGTACGTAGCAATTAATGGGCAGCTAGCGGGCATTATCAGCTTCGAAGACGAGATTAGAGCCGACAGCCAACGTACGATTGCCCGTTTACGTTCGTCCGGCATCAACACTATCTACCTCATAACCGGCGATAACGTCGCGACTGCTAAACGAGTCGCTAAGCAAGTTGGCATTAACCTGAAACATGTTGTGGCCGGAGCGCTGCCAATTGATAAGTTAAAGGTAGTGGAACAAAGTCTGGAGTCACCCGTGGCGTTCGTTGGTGACGGTGTGAACGACGCGCCGGTACTCGTAGCTTCGGCGGTGGGTATCGCGCTGGGCGCCAAGGGCTCCACGGCAGCAAGTCAGTCGGCCGATATCGTCGTTCTGCGCGACGAAGTCAGCAAAGTCGCCGACGTACACACCATCGCCATCCGCACCTTCAAGATTGCCCGTCAAAGCATATTAATAGGTATCGGCCTGAGTGTTGGGTTAATGGCGATCTTCGCCACCGGCAAATTCAAGCCGATTTACGGCGCGGCCGTCCAAGAACTAGTTGATGTGGCGGTCATCTTCAACGCCCTTCGGGCTCACGTGGCTGGCAAAACACCTAAAGCTTAGTCAGCAAAATACCAACAAAGAGCGGCACTATTAAATTATCTAGTCCGAAGGCAGCCAGGTTTTCGAGTATCGTTGCCGACAAACTGCCGAAAACTACCATTGTAATCGGCAGCCCTTTTGTAGCTAGCAGGCTGTAGCCGATCAAAATAACGAATGACAAACATAAAAAAGTTGCCGTGCCAGCGATGCTTTTGGTGTGTCCTAGCAGCTGGTATTTGTTGTCTTTTCCCCAATAAGTACCGACTACCGCCGCCATGCCATCGGCTAAGCTCATCTGTAAAAGTGCGGCAGCGTACACGCCCTTGCTATGCGTAACGAATGTCATGGCGCCAACGATCAGGGCAAAGAAAACTTCGCCGTATGTGGGACGCTGCACACTACTAATGGCTCTAAAAATATGAAAATATTTGGTGATTACTACCACTACCAAAAACGCCAAGCTGGCGAGGCGTATCTGATTCCAACTCATAAAAAACGGCCAGAATGCTACGAATGTGCCGACCGTAATGTGTACAAACTTACGACCAAACTCACCCTTTAGCAAACCGCGGCGCCAGCCAAATTCAGACAAAACCAAGAGCATGGAAACTATTGCTACCGCGAGAATGAGAGCCATTGAACTATTGTACCCCAGATTCATTAACTTCTTGGTGATTAGCCATTAAAAGAAAGAGGTCCGACAAAACGTCGAACCTCTTTCTTTGGTCGGGGTGAAAGGATCGCTTCACTTTGTTTCGCTCCGCCATTCAGCCATGCTCGGTGCAAGCACCTGCGCGTGACTTCATTCTGCCGAACCTTTCGTTCGCTTTGCTCCCTCTTCGAAGGTTCGAGGCATTTCTAACCATCTAAAAAGCCCACCTTACGGTGGGCCCTTTAGATGGTCGGGGTGAAAGGACTCGAACCTTCGACCTCCGCGTCCCAAACGCGGCGCGCTAGCCAACTGCGCCACACCCCGTGGCTTAAATTGTATGTCCCGATATGTTTGGTCGGGGTGGCGGGATTTGAACCCACGACCTCCGCGTCCCGAACGCGGCGCGCTACCAAGCTGCGCTACACCCCGGAAGCATACTAGGGGTGATTATATCTGATGAGCGGAGATTTTTCCAGCCTTTTGCGCCGCCATCAAAACACTTAGATAATCTGACGGATTTGCTCGATCGATCGAGCTCTGCCAGTTTGTTCGTCAATATCCACTAAAACCGCGTTGAATTGTCGCCGACCAGCCGTTTCAAGCATATTACGCGTTTGTAGACCGTCACGCCAGCGAGGGACAACCGATTCGAACTTAACCCCTAGTGACGAGTCGAGCGAGCCGCACATGCCCACGTCGGTGATGTGCGCTGTGCCTTTAGGTAGAATATCGGCATCGGCAGTAGGCACGTGCCAATGATCGCCTACAACCAAGCTAGCCCGACCATCCAGATAGTAGCCAATCACGAATTTCTCGCTGCTGAAGTCGCCGTGAATATTAACTACGGTAGCTACTCGTTTGTCGGCTGTTTCCTTGGCCAGAATCGTATCGATGACCTGCAAAGGATTATCAACAGCTCTGTCGGCATCACGGCCGACAATTTGCCCGAGCAAACTAACCACTAGCACACTACCTTTTGGCGTTTGAATATATTTATAGCCCAACCCTGGCGTGCCCTCGGGATAGTTGGCAGGTCGAACAATCGGCTCGCTAGGGTCATCCAACTGCGGATAAATAGCCTCGTTTGCAAGTGTCCAGTTGCCACCGGTGCAAAAATTGACACCGGCTGAGAGCAATCGATTAAAATCTTCGGGCGCTACACCCTTGCCATCCGTGACATTTTCGGCCTGAGCAATCACAAGATCCGCTCGCCCTTTAAAATCAGGCAAGACCTGCTCCACGACTTGCAAGCCAACCTCGCCCATCACATCACCGATGTAGAGAATATTCATCTCCGTTTAGACTCCAGTACTTCGGGAACCGAATTCTCAAAGTTGATTACGGGTATATTGTCTACTTCTTCGTCTGTCACATCATATTCGGCGCGGTAAACTACCTCTACGCTGCCGTGGCAGACCCGACCCCAATCAAGGTCGAGCTTTTCTGCAAGTCCTTTGAGGCTTTGCTCATCAGGCCCTTCGATTTCAATATACGGTTTTGCCCACGGCCATTCGTCGAGCTCAATTTCAAAGTTTTCGTAGCGCCAGCTCTCGCGCTTGGTCACCTGATAGGTCTTAGGTTCAAGGCCGATTTCTCGCAAGAAGCTATCGGCAGCATCAAAGCTATCAATAGTAATGTTAACTTCGTGGGTACCGTCCAGCTCGCGGTTATTAAGCTGCTTGTAGCTCATAGTAATCTTGCCGCCTTCATCGCGTACCCGAACCCAGCCATTTCGCCCTTTATCAAGCCGCCTGTCTGGGAAATCGTAATTCTTGCGCTTCATGAGCCGCATGGGCTGCGCACATTCAGCGCCAAGCTCTTTTAGCTTCGCTCGCAATTCATCGTGATTTACATTTAGAAATTTAGCTTCGATTTCAGGCTTCATCTACTTGGCGAATTCGATGGCACGAGTTTCGCGTATGACGTTGATCTTGATGGTACCAGGGTACTGCATGCTAGATTCGATCTTGTTGGCAATGTCACGAGCCAGTTTGATGGCACTCAGATCATCGATTTGTTGTGGGCGAACAAAGACTCGAACCTCGCGTCCAGCGCTGATGGCGTACGATTTTTCGATGCCTGGGAAGCCGTTGGCAATGTTTTCGAGGTCTTTCATGCGTTCCACGAAGTTCTCGGCCGAGATATTGCGGGCACCTGGGCGGGAAGCCGAGATAGCATCACAGACCCGGACGATTAAAGCTTCGACTGTGGTGGCTTCCATATCATCATGGTGCTGTTCGGCAGCCAGTGCAACCTCTTCGGGGGCACCGTATTTGCGCAGCATCTCACCAGATATGTGGTGATGCTTGCCCTCCATTTTGTGGGTCAAAGCCTTACCTAGATCGTGAACCAGGGTAGCGTATTTCGTGGTCTTGACATCAGCACCCAGCTCTTCGGCCATCATGCCGGCCAGGTGAGCCATTTCGGTCGAGTGCTTCAATACGTTCTGGCCGTAGCTAGTACGATATTTAAGCTCACCGAGCAGCTGCAGGACTTCTTTGGGTATGCCGATGACGCCGACTTCACGGGCGGCATCTTCGCCAGCGCGAACCACGTCTTTTTCGACTTGCTTCTGAGCCTTTTCGACAACTTCTTCGATGCGACCAGGGTGAACGCGACCGTCCTTCAAAAGTAGTTCAAGCGCCTGGCGGGCGACTTCACGGCGCACCGGGTCAAAACTGCTTAGTACGATGTAGCCGGGAGTGTCATCAACCATAATGTCGACGCCGGTGGCACGCTGCAAAGCCTGAATATTGCGACCTTCTTTGCCGATAATTCGGCCTTTCATTTCTTCGTCTTCCAGTTTTACGCTCGTCACGGTACGTTCGGCCGTAACCTCGCTGCTCATCCGCTCCATGGCGGTAGTGATAATCAGCGCCGCTTGATCTTCGGCGGTTTCTTTGGCTTCGTTCTGTAGCTTGGAAACCAAACCGGTCAGATCGTTTTTAATATCACGCTCGGTCATTTGCATTAGCTTGTCGGCAGCATCGGCTTTGGTTAGCTTAGCGATTTTCTCGAGCTTTTCTTGCTGCTTGGTTCGAATATCGCGGATTTCATTCTTTAGATCTTCGACTTCGCCTTCGGCGTTTCGCAGCTTTTCGGTGCGCTTATCGAGATCATCGAGTTTTTTATCGAATGATTCTTCGCGCTGGACTAATCGAGTTTCGAGCTCTTTTAACTCTCGGCGTCGGGTTTGCTCTTCCCTTCGAGCCTCGTCGGCCAATTTGTTGGCCTCTTCACGAGCATCGTCTAGAAGTTTAGCGGCCTCTTTTTTGGCTTTGCTAATCTCTTTTTTGGCTTGATCCTCGGCCGCTCCTTGGCGACGTTTGACGATGACGTTGTTGGCACCAAAACCAACAGCAAGCCCTGCTATTGCGAGCAATGCTTCTAACATAGTGTTTCCTTTCTTCAGATGCAGATTAGCTTCGGAACAATCGCTATCACTTCTCTAGTTCTTCGGTAATCTGAAAATCAAAATAACTTAAAATTTGCGGTACGGATTTCCCAAAAACTCTAAAATCCTGTCTAAACTATACGCTGTGGCGCGCGGGGTGGTCAACTACTTCTTTTGAGGAGTTATATGGGCGTCGGCACCGTAAAACGGCAAGGCCTGTGTGTCGGTTTCACCATTTTGTAATCGCCTTATACCGGTTTCAAGCCAGTTCGGGTTCTGGCAAGCCACGATTGGAACTCCCAAACTATAGGCCAGTGTGTTGGCGACGGTCAGGCCGATTCGCAGGCCCGTAAAGCTACCCGGACCCTGAAAACAAACAATTCCGGCCAAATCCTTTAATTGCAAGCCCTGGGGTTGCAAAAGGTCAGCGATTTTTTGATGAATGGTTTCGGCCAGCTCGCGGTGGGCTTGCCAAGTTTCGTAAGCCAGTTGCTTTTCGCCGTCGTACAGACCAATTTCCGCATCCGGCTTATCTGTCCTGATAGTCAGGATGATCATTTTATAGCCCCCAGAAGATACGAAAGCTTATCTGGATATTCAAACGTGATCTCGCGCGTGCCTTCGCCTGTCAGCCGAAAACGAATCGTCAGGCGATCTTTGGGTAGCACGTCGTGGACAATCTCGCCCCATTCAACCACGACTACGGTTTGTGGATCATGCACGATTTCGGCCAATTCGTCGGCCACGATGCCAGCTTCATTTAATCTATAGAAATCAAAGTGAGCGATGGTAAATTTGGGCGCTTGGTACTGTCGGCTAATCGTAAACGATGGGCTGCCGACCCTGTCGGTACTGCCGGCGCCGCGGGCCAAGCCGCGAGTAAAGGTCGTCTTGCCACCGCCCAGGTCACTGACCAGCTCAATCACCTCGCCGCCACGCAGATTACTGCCGAGCTTTTCGGCGAGCGTCTCGGTAAACTCGGAGTTGGTGGAGTTTGTTTGCCACGTCATGTCGGTACTCATATAACCCATATGCTACCGCGAGAGCGGCCACCCCCGCAAGCACGGTCGGGTGAATCGGCGTCACCTGTGGCGTAGAACTACTAGCGCCAGTGGTGTTGTTGGCGCTGTTACTCGCAGGGGTCGAGGCTCCTTTGACGTTGCCTGCGGCTAATTTGGTACCAGTAGATTTGCTTGATGAACTTGTAACTGCGTTAATCGTCTGATTGATAACATTGGCCGCATTTGGGGTCGGCTTGGTTGTCCAATACCAGTCGCCGTTCGCGAGCGCCCAGGTTTGTCCGTCTTTGGCTGAAGCGTAGGCATCAGTTTGCGAAATGGTTGTACCGAACGGGTCAAGTAAATCCGCCTGCCCGCTAGTATTGCTCAATGACAGCGTGGTATTTGCCGCGTAAAATGCCACGAAACCCTTGGCTGACAATAAAGTGCCGCCCGGAAACGTGTAACTGTGCTTGGTGGTTGTGCCAGTTTGCAGCACAAAGCCAGTCAGATCAAAAATTGCCCCATTGGGATTGTATAGTTCGATGAATTCATCGGTGGCATCGTTACCCGTGCCGTCTGGATTCGGCATTAGCTCAGTAATTTGGGGTGACAATAGCCCCACATCAGCCGATGGTAAAACTGCGCCTGACGCCCCGGAATCGTCTGCAGCAAGGCTTTCGATTGTAGCCGGTGGGTTGGTGTCATTCTGTGGCCAATTAACACTCGTGACTGGACTGCCCGACACAACTGCCGGGAACGTTACAGTACAGGCGTCGAGACTTCCTGCCCGCCAAGCGCTACTATCAACGCTGGGGTCGTGATACCATACCGGGTTTGCCAGCCCGCTCTCGCTGCGCAAATCGAGCGCGTCGGCAGTAGTGCCAGAAGCACTCGGTTTTGACCAGTTCACCGTTGTTGGCTGGCCAAACGCTTGGCCAAAACTACCGCCAGCCATCTTCCAAATTGTCAGCGTACCCTTTGTGTCGCTCAAACTCGGCGAAAGTTTTGTAACAAACACCGCGTCACAGGTATTGATTGTGCCACCACCGCTAAGCAATATCGCCTGCCCGCTTTTGAGCGTCACATCCGGCAATTGTTGAGATGGCGGAGCTGTGCCAGTATCACTACCTACGTAACCGAGCCAATAATCATTCAGGTGTGCTATATCGGACAGGCCATTGTTTTGTAAAACGACGAATTCATCACCGGTAATTTTGACTTCTCGAAAGACCAGGCCCGGAACAGTGTCCGCGAATGCCGTGCTGCTTAACGGAGCGCAGCAAATAAAAACCCCAGTTATTACTAACAGCACACTGCGTGCCAACTTCATGTTGATGAGTGTAAAAAAGTATTGCCTGGCATGCAAGCACTAGCGTTAATTTTATGTTCCGGGATATACTACTATCATGCTGCAGTTGAGTGAGAGTTTGCTAAATAAGCCAGTGATGAGCCTGCGTACCGGTCAGCCGGTGGCTACCGTTAGGGGTCCGATCATTAACCCCAACAACCTCAAGATCGAGGGATTTTACTGCGTTGATAAGTTTAGCAAAGACACGCTGGTGCTGCTGTACCAAGATATCCGGGACGTGCTGGCCGAGGGTTTTGTTATCGACGATCATGGCGTGCTGGCCGAGCCGCACGAATTAGTCCGGCTGAAAGACATCTTGAACCTAGACTTTCAGCTACTCGGCAAACCAGTCGTGACCACTAGCAAAGAGCGGCTTGGCAAAGTGAGCGATTTCGCCACCGAAATTGAGACAATGTACATACAGAAAATTTATGTAACGCAGAACCTGCTCAAAAGTCTGGCTGGCGGTAATTTAGGCATCGAGCGCAATCAGATCAACGAAATTACTGATAAAAAAATCATCGTCAACGACCTGCTCAAAGGCACTCCAGCCGGCGCCTTCGCTTAGTCGTCCTCTGGTGCTTCCAGCGCTTGTTTGATGTCACCGTAGTTAAAGCCTTGGCCAGCGAGATATTGCATAAGTTTTAGATTGTCTTGGTATTTCGTTTGTTTGCGCTTGCGTTCGATGAGCTCGCGCAAAACATCTCGTTCGTCGGTTTCGTCTTCTGCCAAAACGTGTTCGATGATTTCGTCGGCGATGCGCTTCTGGCGGAGTTCCTGGGTTAAGCGCCGCTTGCTGACCGGTTTTAAAAGTCGGCGGTTGTTGACCCAGGCCTGGGCAAATTTTGCATCGTCAACAAAGCCAAGCTTATCGAGCTTTGCCAAAATCTGCCGGGACAGTTCCTCGTCGTAACTCTTGCGCCGAAAATAATCTTCGAGCTCCCACTGGCTGCGAATGCGGCGCGCCACATAAGCCAGTGTTAAGTTATATGCTTTGTCGTCGGCCGAAAGTTTTTTGTAATTCTTAAGTTGTGCCGCGTCGAGTTCTTGCCCACTATGTAGTTTTTCCTCAAGCAGTGTGTCGGCACTGAGCGAAAAGGCGTACTTGTCCTCGACAAATATCGAATACCGCCCCTTAAGCCGCTCTTGTTGCTTAATCGCCGTGATTTTCATATGTGCCAGCTACTTACCTGCGGCAAAAGCCGCTTTCAGGCAATCAGCCATGGGGCCAGTTGTTTCCAAAGAATCTATTTCTGTCGGGCCAATCCACCGGAACTGATCGTGTTCACCGGAGAGCATTACTTCGTCGTTCGTTGTTGCGACCAAAAAATTCATTTGTCGGACTTTTGGTTTGACGGGCGTCGTGTATTCAAAGCCCGGGAACATACCAAGGATCTTACTAACACGCAGGCCAGTTTCCTCGAGCACTTCGCGGGCGACCGATTCGGCGAACGTCTCGCCCGGATCAATTCCGCCACCAGGTAATTCATAACTGCCGCCCAAAAAGTCACCTGGTTCCCGACGAACGACTAGAATCTTGCCGTCTTTAATGACAGCTACTCCGGTAGACAGATGCGTAATGCCGTCGGCTAGGGCCTGTTCTCTTAAGTAATCCTCCGGGATGATAAAATCGGACACTCAATTACTCCCAGGTGCGGGTTTGGTTGGTTTCTTGGCGCCTGCGGAAGGCTTCGTCAACATTGATTTCGAGTTTGTTACATAGGTCGAGGAAGATAGTCAGGACATCGCCAGCTTCTTCATTTAAATCTTGGTGCTGGGCGTCGGTGGCTACCGCCAGTCCGGCCTGCTTGCGAGCGGCCTTGGCAAATTCGCCAACTTCTTCGGCCAGAAGCATGAACTTTTGCGAAACGGCCTCTTCACCAAAACCGCGCTCTTCGCACAGCTCCGAAACGTACCGTTGCAGTTCAAGCAGTGATGCGCCGGGGTTCGGTATATTCGCCACGTTTATTCCTTTGCGGCGGCTGTGGCGGCGTCGCGAACCTTTTTAGAAATCTCGTCCATGATTTTTGGGTTCTCTTCCAAATAGGTCTTAGCGGCTTCGCGGCCTTGGCCGATTTTTTGGTCGTTGTAAGCAAACCAGGCACCGGCTTTTTCGACAATATTGCTGTTCACTGCCAAATCAAGAATGTCGCCCGATGTGCTAATACCCTTATTGAACATGATGTCGAATTCGGCTTCGCGGAATGGCGGTGCAATCTTGTTCTTGACCACCTTAACGCGTACTCGGTTACCGATGGCAGCATCACCGGCCTTAATCTGGCTGGTTCGGCGGATGTCCATGCGCACTGAGGCGTAAAACTTGAGGGCATTACCACCAGTGGTCGTTTCGGGATTGCCAAACATCACGCCAATCTTCATGCGGATCTGGTTGATGAAAATAACGGTCGTTTTGCTGCGCGAGATTACACCAGTCAGCTTACGAAGCGCTTGGCTCATCAGCCGGGCTTGCAAACCCATTTGCGGGTCACCCATATCGCCTTCGATTTCGGCACGTGGCACCAGAGCGGCCACCGAGTCAACCACGATGAGGTCGACAGCGTTAGAGCGCACCAGCGTCTCGGTAATTTCCAGCGCCTGTTCGCCATTGTCTGGCTGGGAAAGCAGCAAGTTTTCAACATCGACACCAATGCGCTTGGCATAGGCCGGGTCGAGGGCGTGCTCGGCATCTATAAAAGCGGCTGTGCCGCCCGTCTTTTGGATTTCGGCAATAGCGTGCAAGGCCAGCGTCGTTTTACCGGAGCTTTCCGGACCATAGATTTCGACGATACGACCTCGCGGGATACCCCCACCAAGGGCAATGTCGAGCGATAGACTGCCGGACGGTGTGGTTTCGACGTTCACGGTGTGGTTTTCGCCCAATTTCATAATCGAGCCTTTGCCAAATTGCTTCTCGATAGTCTCGAGTGCCAATCCAAGCGCTTTTGACTTACCTTCTTCCGGTATTATCGCCGCTTCGTTCTTTTCAGTTTTTTTTGCCGCCACTATCTCTACCCTCCGTTACGTTATCGGTCGCTCCACCAATTACTACAGATCATTATATAACAGCCACCCACAAGATACGGCAATAAAGTCGGAAGTGCTTACGGTTTTCGTATATAATGTGCAGTAACTATGCGTATATCCGACACCTTGGTCGAGAAACTGCTCAAAGAAAGTGGCAAAGTCAATGCCGAGCAACTCAAAACCCTGCACGAACAAGAAGCTAGCGAAAAAAAGCCGCTGCAAGATGTTGTGGTACAAACCAGCACCCTGAGCGAAAAGGATCTAACAAAACTCTATGCTGAATCGATAGAGGTACCTTATGTCGAGTTCACGGCCAGCGAGCTACATCGTGACATCTTAAAACTCATTCCTGAGCGGGTAGCTCGTCAATACCGAGCCGTCGCCTTCGACCTCGATGAGGACGGCGTCGTATTCATCGCCATGGAAGACCCGGATGACATCCAGGCCATCAATTTTTTGCAGAAACAGCTTGTCAAACCTATACGGGTGCATATCGCCACAACTAGCTCTATCCAAGCGGCGCTCGATCAGTACAGTGGCAGCAACGTTAGCACCGAGCTTGCCAAAGTTATCGCCGTCGAAGACAAAGACACCATCGACGAAGAGGTCGACGAAAAAGACGTGGCCGAAGATTCGCCGATTGCCCAAACCGTCAACCTCATCATCGACTACGGTGTTAAAGCTGGTGCCAGCGATGTCCACATCGAACCACGCGAAAACTTCGTGTTAGTGCGCTACCGCGTGGATGGCATTTTGCGCGAAGCCAACAAACTACCGCGTAAAGTGTTGAACGCTCTGGTGTCACGCATCAAGATTTTGGCCAATTTGAAAATCGACGAACACCGCGCGCCCCAAGATGGCCGCTTCAAGATTGACGTCAACGGCCATATTTATGCTCTGCGTGTATCTACGTTGCCGATCGTGGACGGCGAGAAGGTGGTGATGCGTATTTTAGACGAATCAAGCAAGCCAGCCACACTCGAAGAACTTGGTTATTGGGGTGAATCATTGCGCCGCGTTCAGAACGCTATCGTCCAGCCACACGGCATGATCTTGGTTACTGGACCGACCGGTTCAGGTAAATCCACCAGCCTGTTTAGTGTACTGAGTATGCTCAACAAGCCAGGCGTTAATATATCTACCGTGGAAGATCCTGTGGAATACCGCGTTTTTGGCGCCAATCAAACACAGGTTAATCCAGTAGCCGGCATGACATTCACCAGTGGTCTACGTGCCCTGCTTCGTCAAGACCCGAACATTATCATGGTTGGAGAGGTTCGTGACAGCGAAACGGCCGATCTAGCCGTGCAAGCTGCCCTAACCGGACACCTAGTCTTCTCTACGCTACACACCAACAATGCCGCAACTTGTCTACCGCGCTTGCTTGATATGGGTATTGAGCCGTTCCTGATCGCCAGCACCGTGCGAGCCGTGATTGGTCAGCGTCTGGTTCGACGTTTGTGCTCTGATTGCCGCGAAGATTACGTGCCAGACGATGGCATTTTGGAGCAAATATTCAAGATCTTTCACTTAAAGGACGAGGGCGTCATGAAGCGTGTCCACGACCTGGAAGCAGAAGCTCTGGCCGGTGGCATTGGCGATAAAAACCCAAGCAAAATCAATAAACGCTCCACGGCCGATCTCGGTAGTACCGACAAAAGCATCACCAAATTATGGAAAGCTCACGAGGACGGTTGCGACAACTGTGGACACAGCGGCTACCGCGGCCGGATGGGCATTTACGAAGTCCTGTCGAGTAACGAAAGTGTCCAGAAACTGATCGTCAATAACGCCACCAGCGAACAATTACAGACTCAGGCCATAAATGATGGCATGATAACCATGCAGCTGGACGGATTCATAAAAGCCTTGCGCGGCCAGACCACTATCGAAGAAATATTACGCGTCACGGCGGAGGCATAATGCTGTTCAGTTATAAGGCGCTCAAGAAAGATGGTTCCAGTAGTATCGGCACCATGGAAGCCGTTAGCCGCGAATCGGTGCTCAGTAGCCTGACACACCAAGGCCTACATCCGGTGATCGTCAAGCCAGCTACTGGTAAGGCTGGTGGCAAAAAAGGTTTCGGCAAATTTGGCAAAAAGGTTAAATCCAGCGATATGGTTATCTTTACCAGACAGCTATCGACCATGATATCCGCCGGTGTTCCTTTGTCTAGAGGACTAAACACTCTTCAAAATAGCCCGGACAGCCCGTATTTCCGGCAAGTCCTGTCTAGTGTCACAAAAGACGTCGAGGGCGGTACGCCACTGGGCGATGCTTTCGCAAAGTTCCCCACCGTTTTTAGCGACGTGTTCATAAATATGGTTAAGGCCGGTGAAGAAGGTGGTATCTTGGACGAGATTTTGAAGCGCCTGGCCAAGCAAGTCGAAACCGACGCTAGCATGCGCAAGAAAATCAAAAGCGCCATGATGTACCCGATGGTGATTGGCGGCATCACCGTTATCGCCTTTTTCGGCATCATGTTCTTCCTGATGCCGAAAATCGCCAAGATATTGACCGATCTTGGTGGTCCAGATGCCAAATTGCCGATCTACACCCAAGTACTGCTTGATATCAGCCAGTTTAGCCGACATTATGCCTATATTATCATCCCGCTGCTGGTCTTTGCCGGCTATTCCTTTTTGCACTATATCCGCACGCCAAAGGGTAAATTCCAGTGGCATAGCGTTTTGCTGCGTATACCAGTCGTCAAAACTATCGTCATGAAGATCGCTATTGCCCGTTTTTCGCGAACTTTCGCCTCTCTCATGGGTGCTGGCGTTGGCGTACTACAGGCTCTGAGCGTTACCGGAGGCGCCGTCGGCAACAAAGTCATCGAGAAAGAGCTAAAAGAGGCGGCCGAAGCTGTCAAAAACGGCAAACAACTGTCTGAAATGCTCGCCCAAAGCCCTCACTTTCCAAAAATAGTCTCAGAGATGCTGGCCGTTGGCGAAGAAACCGGACAGATGGACACCGTGCTCGTCAAGGTGGCTGACTTTTACGAAGAAGAGGTCGCCGTGACCATCGATGGCCTGGCGTCGATAATCGAACCTATCATGATCGTCTTTTTGGGTGCTGGCGTCGGCGTGATCGCTGCCAGTGTTATGGGCCCGATAGCCTCGCTCAGCAGCCACATCGGTAGCAACTAGGTCTATCTCTGGTGATAATTTGCTTGACGTTAGAGCGCTTATGGTTATAATCATTACTAGACTTATGGTTAAGCAGCGCTTAACCTAAGGAATATTAAAATTTACAAATCATAACAGGAGGGTGGGTCCTTATGATCTCACTTAAAAACAAGTCAAAAGGCTTCACAATCGTTGAACTTTTGATCGTAATCGTTGTCATCGGTATCTTGGCAACCTTAGTTATCGTTACCTTCGCAGGTATCCAACAAAAAGCACGCGACACCAAGCGCAAAACAGACGTAAACGCACTCGATAGCCATATCGAAGCTTTCTACGCCAGCACGGGCAACTATCCAACGTATGCCCAGCTAACAGACGCAACATGGCGCAGCACAAATATGAAGGGCTTAGACCCACAGGCTTTGGTTGATCCAAAGGGCACCAGCATCGCTAACTCAAACGCGGTTGTTGGTACTTTTGCCTACGGCTACACAGCTTTTCATGATGATGGAACTACTGCTTGTACTTCCACCGCCTTAGCCAACGACACTGCTTGTACTAAGTTCACTGTGTCAGCAGCTCTTGAGAGCGCCGCAGTTTACCAAAAGCAAAGCAACTAGTCACATAGTTCGCTTACCAAAAAAACCGGAGCCTAACCGCTCCGGTTTTTTTATTACACCATCGAACACGTGTACGTTAGATCATTGCCAACAGCCTGGCTGTGGCCTGTGCCTGGCTTATCTCGGGAGAATCATCAGCCACGACAGAAGCCGTAGCAACTGGCTGGCAGGGCTTTTGCGGCTCACCGCACTAATTTCGCGCTATGGACGAGTTAGGACTTCGCGCCAACTGAGGATGTTGTAGCCACCGGTTATCGGGTAGCTGGGTGGTGGTGCGTAGAGCATGTTGTAGTCGTAGTTAGTTTGGGTATGCTCAATGCCCGAATAGTAAGTGCTGGCGGTGGCCGTGTCACGGACCATATCACCACAACCACCACCGGTCTGCGAAAAGTTCCAAGTCCAATCCGTACGGGTGGCTACTGACCCATAGAATACAAAAGTCTGGTTCGTGCCGGTCCAGCCACGGGTGCAGGTACCATTCGAGCCATAGCCATAATATTGTGGCCAAGTAACTGAACCGGTCTGCGAAAGGGCGGCAGCATCAACTTCGAAAGTAAAGCCCCCACTGGTAGGTGGAGCATAGGGCGCTACAAAGACATTGCCTTCGGCAACCAGACCAATGGAATCCTGGCCATTTTTAGTGCTGTAGAGTATATCGTCGATAATTTTTATATTGGTCGTCTGTGTGGAGGACGCAAGTCGACCAGAAGCAACCGTTACCCGTCCGTGGAACGTTGGATTGGTCCGCACCCAAACGTTATCCTCCGCATAAACAACACCCGATGGTGGCAGGCTAATTCCTGAAGCCACTAGCTGTAGCGTCCCTAGCGCCGTAGCATAGGTCGTTGCCTGGCTATTCTCGCTGTTGACGTTGTACAGGTCGTAGGTTCCGTTGGTGTTGAGCTGTATTAGGTAGCCTTTAGTAACACTATATGTGCCCGTTCGTTGCGGAATATAGGCATTGGTGCGGGTAGTGGGTATGACCGAGCAAGCCTGCGTTGCGTAGGTGGCAGTCGACGCGTAATCAGCAAACGCCGTCCTTTTCATAGTACATAAGCTTGTCGAAACCTGGTTAAAATCGACTGAGGGCTGCGGGTAAAGCCAGTTTGTTTTGTCACGTGTATTGCAATTTGGAGAAGTAACGCCAGTATTACACCAGACACCTGGGTGATTATTGCCATCACCACCGTATTGTCCCTGTGGAACATAGCTAGCATTGGCACTACCGACCGTATCACTGTTTGCCCCGTCCATGTGTACGCCAACGTTTGAAAATATCGGACCATTGGCCGATTCGTTACTACCAAACCAAAATTCCGTGTCGGCTACTAGACCGTAGCTAGCGAACGATGCCGCGCCGATTTGCGCCTGAACCGTACGGGTAATGTTGCTGTTTTTTGCTTGACCAATCGACCTAACCGTCACAATGGTCGAGCCAACGCCCGCAGGTTTAATCCAAAGCGTAAATGTCCCAGCGTTTACGGCATTGCTATCGATATAATTATGCACGTACGGGCCGTAGCCAAGTGTCGGGTCTGGTGAGGCTGGTGTGCTTTGACCGTCTTTGTAGTCAGTCGCATTGTGGGACATGTGCCACAGATAATAATTAACCCCCGCTTCAGCGATATTGAATGACTGCTGACTTTGAATATTATTGCCAACTACGAAGAAATTATTCATGATGACCGTTAGTAATGCTGTGCCTATGATGACTGCAGCGATAGTAAACGATAGCACAGCCGGCAAAATGAAGCCGCTTTGCTGTGAATGTAATTTTGGGCGAAGGTTAATTTTCATAGGTTTGTCTTCCGGTTACGTAATGAAACTTGCAGGTTTAGCGCCTGGTTGCCACCATTGGAAATTTTTGCTGCTAAATTCACCTGGATGCCTTTAATGGTTTGTAGGTCGCTAATAGGTAGCGAAAGTGGGCTACCGGAACTGCTGAGATAAGTGAACAAACTACCACCAGTAGGTTGATAGAAATTGTCTATGATTACAAAAGTTCTCGCCTGGGCTGTTAAGGGCGTGCCGATTGGCGGATTGGCGCTCATAGGCGTAAGGTCTGCTTTTAACTGCGTGGTACTGCCAGTTGTTTGCAGATAATAGTGTAACAATGAAACGTATGTGTCAGATGGATAGAAGTAAGAATAGATCACCACATCGTTAGCGGCGACCGAGACTATGCCGGTACTGCCTCGCATGACATTAGCTATTCGAGCTGCCTGTGTATCTAGTTGCGTCAAACTCGTCGCGTCCTGTTGAAGGTTTAGGTAATTAAAGAAACTGCTTTTGAAGAAGATTAAGAACGTCGTACTGATTAGCGCGGTTAATATGATTGAGATCATTAGCTCAACCAGCGTAAAGCCCGCCTGTCTTTGATAAGCGTTATGGAATGACATCAAAACCCCCGAGCTGCGGGCTGTATGGCAGCGTTAATGTGCCGGAACCGTTTGTAACTGCCAGCTGGGCGGTACCGACCGTTACGCTTGAAAGATTAAACGTACAGGTAAGTTGTACGCTGGTACCACTGCAGCTGCTGCCTGTGTAGGTATTGGTGCCTTCGGTTAACTTAGCACTGGCACCACTCAAGTTTTGGCCCGTAAACACTATTTGGAAGCTGTTTAGGCCTCCGCCCGCCAAACTCACATCGCTTGGTGACATGGTATATACCCGTGGAAAGGTCGAGCTCGTAGTTAGCATCAGCCGCACTTCCTGGAGATAACCTACCCCGCCATAATTGTAGGTTGTGGCTGGTGGGTTGCTAGGGTCATATTGAGGCACTACGATGGGATTCAAGCTATTGTTGCCACCGTATGGTACAGCAGCTGCCAAATAGTATTTACTGGCACCTACCGCGCAGTTAGTGGCAGTGGAAGAGCTGTTGTCACTGTTACAGAAGATGTAACTGTTGATAGGCGGTAAGTTTAGCGCCGTGGTGAAACCGTTGCTGTCGGTCGTCGGACGGCTATCACTTACTGAACCACTGTTATAGTTTGAGTAGTAATTATCGTAATAATAGCTGTAGTCGGTTGGTGAGGTGTATTTCTTATATCCACCTTTGATATACACTTTTACGCCTGACAGTTCGTTGCCGTTCGTGTCTGTCGTTTCCACCAGTAAACTGTTAGCGCCCTGTTTGCCGAGCTTTAGCGTAGCGTACGATGATTGTTGGCTTAATATCTTCTGGCTAGCATAGGTTGGCTGGAGTGAGCCAGACGCACTAATGGTGGTTAGGCTTGAATAGCCCGATTTACTAGCAGTAATTATGTAATCTGTCCCGCTGTCTGGCGGCAATGCGTAAAAAATGGTTATACCGTTACTGTCGGTCGTATCAGATTTATTAATAACTGGTGTCACAGTGGTGTTGGTAACGCTGACCGTGGCGCCCTGGATCGGTGTACCGCTTGGGTCGGTGACTGTTACGAATAGCGCGCCGGTTGTGCTAGCCGTTTCCGATACCCTGGCCGACATCTGGGTATCTACGCTTGCTAACTGGGCGCCACTGGAATCAGTCACCACCACATTGGCGTCTTTGTAATCGGCGGCATTGCTGTCGAGCGGCGGCGTGCCAGTCGCTGGATAATTATGGCAATAGAGTTTGGCATGAGCCAGAGTGTCATAGGCTGCGCAGCCGTCATAGGCATCATCTACATAACTGATAACCGTCCTTATGGTGTAGCGAACGCCATTGACCGTACTGACTGTTGTGGTGGGCGACTGTACGACCAGACTGTCGTAAGGTAGTGATTTTAGATACTCCATTTGGCTGGTTGCCAGAGTAACTGCCACTGCCCGCCGCTTGGCTATAATGGTGCTATTAACCAGGGAAATGAACAAGCCGAATATGCTAGTGACCACCACGCCAATGATAACTATCGTCACCGTTAGCTCAACCAACGTGAAGCCCGCCTCACCCAACTTTCGTTTCGTGCTCATCTTATTGCTTTATTATACTTACATAAGCGGTTTTGCACAGCCTTTTTGTTGGTTATTCGCGACCGAACCATGGTATTATTACAGGTAAGAAATAGCTTATGTTTAGATGGGCAGCATGAAGAAATTAAAGATCAGCCAGCCGAATACCTTCTTTTTTGAGGACAAACCACTGTTTGGGCTGGATATTGGGCACGGCACTTTACGCGCTATGCAGTTCGATATGAGTAGTAAAACGCCCCGCCTACGGGGTTATGGATCGATCTCGTTCGACCCAAGCGCTATGGTGAATGGAGTCATCGAGAAGCCCGAGATCGTCGCTAAAGCCACCGCGGAACTTTTCAGAAAAGAACTGATTGGCGATATCACCACGCACCGCGTGGCCGTTTCACTGCCGGTTAGTCGAGCCTTTACCAGGGCGGTACGGTTGCCAAAAATGAACAATAAAGACGTCGCCGAAGCCATCCGAACCGAGGCAGAACAATATATCCCGGTCCACACCGAAGATTTATACCTAGACTATACGAAACTGCGTGAGGACGATGAAACAATCGAGCTGTTCGTAGTCGCCATGCCCAAGCAAATCGTTGACTCATATCTGGTATTGACTCGTATGCTTGGCCTGGAGGCTGTCTTGTTTGAAACGTCTATTGGTGCTGGCGCGCAACTCTTCGCTCGCGATAAACAAAGCGATATCCCAGCCGTGCTGGTCGATTTTGGCAGCGATAGCACCGACATAACTGTTTTTAACCACGGTCTGGTGGTTACCGGAACCGTGACTGTTGGAGGCGATAACATTACCAAGCTAATCGAAAAAGCCCTCGATGTAACCAACCATGAAGCAACAATTATCAAAACTAAATATGGTCTTGGCCTCAGCAAGAAGCAGAAGCAAATAGTGGCTGCTATGGAGCCTTCGCTCGAACAACTCATGAAGGAAGTCCGGCGAACTATCCGCTACTACGAAGAACGTTATAGTAGTGAGCTACCGATTGGCCAGATCGTCATCATGGGCGGCGGTGCTAACATGCCGGGTTTGGCCGATTATTTGACCGAGCGCCTGCGCTTGCCGGTACGAGCTTTTGACCCAACATCGCACATAAACTTTGGTCATTTACAGCCATTTAACGAGATTGACCGGATGTCATACGTGACCGTAGCCGGGCTAAGCTTAGCCGATCCTTCAGAGGTGTTCGCATGATTAACTTACTTCCTCACGAGGTCAAACAAACCTACCGTTTCGCGCGCATCAACCACCAACTGGCGCATTGGATAACCGGTTTTGTGGCGGCTCTACTTGGTATAGCGATCATTGTGCTGGGCGGACTATTCTATATGAATAGCTCAATCAACCGCTATAGCAAACAGATCGACAATAGCAATTCGCAGCTCAAGGCTCAAGACATATCTGGTGTACAAAAACAGGTCAAAGACATGTCCAACAACCTAAAACTGGTAGTTCAGGTGCTTTCCCAAGAGGTCCTTTTCTCCAAGCTTTTAGCGCGCCTGGGAAGCGTAACTCCTTCGAACACCATTCTGACCAGCCTATCGATTTCAAAAGCTGCTGGCGGCATGGATATCACAGCCCAGACTAGCAGTTACGATGCAGCGACTCAGTTGCAGCTCAATCTTGCCGACCCGGCCAACCAGATATTTGCCAAAGCCGACATCGTAAGTATTACTTGCAATGCTTCATCTGCCAATGCAAAATACCCCTGCTCGGTAACTCTGCGCACTCTATTTGCCGCCGATAATCCGTTTCTATTCATAAATAACTCGGCAAAGGCTAGTAAATGAATTCCAAAAAAATATTCTTTGCACTCGTAGCCATACTGGCTTTATTGGGTATCGGTATCTTGCTTAGCGCTTACGGCGCTAACGCCTTTTTGAGTCACTATTCAAAGCGTCTAGTTGATCTAAAAACGGAAAGCGCCTCGCTAAGCCAGCAACAAGTTCAACTAGCCCAAGACAAGAAGGACTTAGCCACTTATAAAGACCTGAACAAGATAGCCCAAACCGTTGTTCCGCAGGACAAAGATCAGGCTGAAGCCGTCCGAGAGATCGTTAAACTAGCTAGCGATAGCGGCATTTCCAGGCTTAGCTCAATCTCCTTCCCATCCTCCAACCTCGGCGGCTCCGGCGCATCCCCCTCGACTGGCCAGAGTGGCGGCCTGACACAGGTAACGCCAGTAAAAGGCATACCTGGTATATTCGACCTGCAGATAACCGTTCAGCAGGATACAACTAGCATGGTGCCTTACGGCAAGTTCATCACCTTCCTGACGAAGCTCGAACAAAACCGTCGCACCGCTCAGGTGAATAGCATTTCCGTTCTGCCCGATCCAAAAAATACGGGTCAGGTTTCGTTTACATTAGTGATCGACGAGTTTATAAAGCCATGATGCAGAGTTTGAACCAAGTTGTTGCCAAGTTTCGTGTCGTAGGTAGCTTGTTTACGCGCTATCGGATAATCATATTCTTGCTGGTCATCGGTGCCGTATACTCATTTGTGATTTACCGCATTAACGCCCTAGCCAGCGTCGAGCCCAGTTCGGACAGTGTAAATGCCATCGTTCACAACAAGCCGCATATCGACCAGGCGACAATCAACAAGATTAAACAACTCCAGGACAACAGCGTGAATGTCCAAACATTATTCGACCAAGCGCGTCAGAACCCGTTCCAAGAGTAGTATCAATACTGATTATTTTGGGGTGGGTTTTGGGGGTCAGAAGATGCTGGTATCTGGTTAGGGTCGCTTGGTTGCTGAAGCGGTTGATACGGTTGCTGATAACCGGCTGGAGTCTGGGGTACACCCAGCTTGTCGTTGGCCCGAGCCGCTTCGGTTGGTTCGTTAGCTATGAATGCTTCGCGGGCAGTCAGGATCTGGCGAGCGCATTCGTTTGGGTTGGGACAATAAGGAAAAACGAACTTGCTCCGTTCTCCGGCAGTCTCGACACGAAGCATACCAAAACCGAAAATTGATTGGAATACACCGTTTTGGTCTGCCGTTACGTCTTCCAGGTTGGCCAAACTTAGCTGGCTACTGTGATTACGAAACAAGCCGTCCTGTTTGACCTGCGTTAAGCTATCGTCAGTCAAAATCCAACGGTTTCCCTTATACACTACCGAGGCAACGTAAGCATATAAAAGCGCTATGACCGATATAAGCCCGGCGCCGAGCCAGAGTCCTATCTTATTTTGGTCGGTAATCGTTGAAATGTAGGTCGGGAGCAGCGCCGCAGCCGTAAGTACGGCTACGATAGCAATGGCTGCTGCGATATACACGCCAATGATACCTATGGGGTGCCGCTTGATTTCACAAAGCACCTTTTCGTCTCGCTGCATGGCTGACAGCGGGTTATAGACATTTTGCAAATCATCTGCGTCGTTGTCGATATTTGGGTTCATGCGAATATATTATACCAATTTTGTCTGCGGCGGCGTGTCTTTTGGCACGTTTTTTCCTAAGTGTTTATAGGCTTTGGGCGTGGCTTTGCGACCGCGTGGCGTGCGCTCGAGCAGGCCAATTTGCATCAAATATGGCTCAATGAAGTCTTCGATGGTACTGCGCTCTTCGCTGGTTATAGCCGCAAGTGTTTCAACGCCCACCGGTCCACCCTTGTAGCTTTCGATGATGGCTTCCAAAATCATGCGATCGGCTGGGTCCAGACCCAGCTCGTCGATTTCTAGCAATTCAAGCGCTTGCGTGCTGATTTTGGTGTCAATTATGCCGTCGCCATTCACGTCGGCGTAGTCCCGCACACGCTTCAAAAGCCGGTTGGCGATGCGTGGTGTCAGCCTAGCTCGCCCAGCCAGCAAGGCTGCACCGGGTGCATCGATTTTTATGCCGATAATTTTGGCCGCGCGTTCGATAATCTTGCCAATCTGCTCTGGCGAGTAGAACTCTAGCCGGTGCACATGACCAAACCGATCGCGAAGTGGTGCCGCCAACGCCCCGGTGCGCGTCGTGGCACCGATGAGTGTGAACTGCGGCAAGTCGAGGCGCAGGCTGCGGGCCGAGGGGCCTTTGCCGAGCATGATGTCGAGTTTGAAATCTTCCATCGCGCTGTATAAAACTTCTTCGACCGTCCGATGCAGGCGGTGAATTTCGTCGATGAAGAGAATGTCGCCGTCTTGTAAGTTGGTGAGCAAACTGGCCAAATCACCGGCGCGTTCGATGGCTGGGCCGCTGGTCACCCGAATTTGAGCGCCCATTTCGTGAGCAATCACACCAGCCAGTGTCGTTTTACCCAGGCCTGGCGGGCCGTAAAGCAATATGTGATCAAGCGGTTCGCCGCGCTTTTTGGCGGCCGTAATAGCCAGCTGCAAGTTCTTTTTTAGTCGGTCTTGGCCAATGTAGTTAGTAAAATCATGCGGCCGTAGTTTGATCTCAAACTCTTCGGTCGCTTCATCTACCTGTGGTGCCGCACCAACAATCCGTTCAATCATCCTGATTATAGTTTAGCAGCAATTACCCCATACGCTATAATGCCATCATGAAACTGTCTGTTCTACAATGGAATGTCTGGTTTAAGGAAAATGCTGACAATATTCTTTCATTTATAAAAGAAATCGATGCGGATGTAGTTTGCCTTCAGGAACTTACCACCACTTCCCAGACCAATCCACAGAGGAATCTTCCCGAAGAAATCGATGGTTTGGGCTATAGACACGCCTTCACCGAAACGATTCAGAGTTCAGACCTTTGTATGGGCAATGGTGTATTTAGTAAATTTCCTATCGAAAAGTTCCGGCAAGCACACATCCAACACGAAGACCCGCAATCTAATGATTTCTCATCCGAGAACCGCATATACGTAGAAGCTACTTTGCGGATCAATCAAAAGGAACTGACTATTGGTACCGTTCACATGTCGTATACCGACAGGTTTATAGTTACCGAACGCAAACAACGCGAGCTTGATGCACTAGTGGCGGTAATTACGCCAAATTCCAGAAATTTCATACTAACCGGTGATCTGAATGCTACTCCTGAGTCTATGATTGTCAAAAATCTGCAGGAGCTGCTTGTATCTACAGGCCCCGACTACGACAAAGCCAGCTGGACGACCAAACCATTTTCTTATAACGGCTTTGAGGCGTCGACGCTTGACTGGCGTCTGGACTATATTTTTACAACCCCGGATATCAAAGTTTTAGAGAGTAAGATTGTAAACACTGATTACTCTGACCACCTTCCCATCCTTGCGACTATTGAAGTCTAACCTTTCAGGGCTAACTTAATGCGTTCTTCTACCGGCAATGCCGCGTCCACGTCTTTGAGGGCCAGCATGGCGTCTTGTGGTGAATAGCCAAGAGAGATTAGGGCTTCAGCGGCTTCGTCTTGCGAATTGATGCCTGGGCGCCCGACGAGGGCTTCGGCGGTCTCACTGGCAGCCAAACCAACCTTGTCGCGCAGCTCCACTACAATCTGCTCGGCGGCACGCTTGCCCACACCTTTGGCACTTTGCAATAGTTTTACATCGCCAGCGGCAATTGCCCCGCGCACTCCGGCTGCATTGCCGATGTCGAGCACTGCCAGTGCTACCTTTGGGCCGACGTTTTTGACACCCAGCAGCTGCTCAAACAGCGCTTTGGTGTCGAGTTTCATAAAACCGAATAGGTCATACGCTTGCTCACGAATGTGCTCGTAGACATATAGTTTGGCGGGGTCGCCAGCTTGCAGCCGGCCAAAATCTTCGGCTGTCACTTGCAAGCCATAGCCCACACCATTGACATCGAGCACCACCATATCGTGAATCTTTTCACCAACCACCCCATCAAGTGTCGCAATCATACTGCTATTATCGCACAGTTTGGGCGTGAGTGAGCGCGGCGGCGATGGCATCGGCCGCGTCATCGGGTTTTGGCACTTCACTCAGACCCAAAATAACACGCACCATTTCCTGCATTTGCTTTTTGTCAGCTTTGCCATAGCCTGTAATTGCCTGCTTGATCTGCATCGGCGTGTATTCAAAAATGTCGAGCCCGGCTTGCTTGCCGCACAGCAGCACCACGCCGCGGGCTTGGGCCACCGTCATGGCCGTCGTCACATTGCGGGCAAAGAAGAGTTTTTCGACCGACATAACGGTCGGCTTGGTTTCGACGATTATACTGGTCAGCTCATCAAAAATCGTTTGCAGCCGCACAGCGTCATCTTCCTTTACTGGCGTACGAATCACCCCCGCATCCACCAACTGCGTCTTACCCCCGGTAACCTCAATAACACCGAATCCCAAGATGCCGGTGCCAGGGTCAATGCCTAAAATCCTCATAGCAGTGATTCGTCGATGTCGAAGTTTACGTGCGTGTTGGTTACGTCGTCGCAGTCGTCGAGCGCGTCCATGAGGCGCATAATCTTGCCCGCCGTATCTTTATCGGTCACCTCGATGGTTGTGTTTGGTACGTAGGTCAGCTCGGCTTCGCTGATTTCTAACCCGGCCTCTTTTAGTGTGTCGCGCACTTTTGCCAAATCAGTTGGTGAGGTATAGATTACCGACTCATCGCCTTCTTCTTGCATATCTTCGGCACCAGCTTCGAGCACCTGCATCATTAAGTCATCGCCAGTGCCTTTGACGCGTATCATACCTTTGTGCTCAAACTGAAACGCCACTGCACCCTTTTCAGCGATGTTGCCGCCATGCTTAGAGAACGCCAGACGAACTTCGGGATAGGTGCGGTTGATGTTGTCGGTCGCAACCTCCACCAGTATCGCCACCCCGCCCGGACCATAGCCTTCGTACAAAATCTCTTGCAGCTGGGCCGCATTTTTATCTTTTATGCGGTCAATGGCGCGCTGAATGTTATTGCTCGGCATGTTGGCTGCCTTAGCCTTATCAATCGCCAGACGCAAGCTAAAATTTGTCTCTGGGTCGGTGCCGCTACGAGCGGCCATGGCAATCATGTTGCCAAGCTTAGTAAATACCGCGCCACGGGCGGCGTCCTTAGCACCTTTTTCGCGTTTGATAGTTGACCATTTAGAGTGTCCGCTCATGTATAAGTTCCGTTTATATTTAGTCGGTTATATCTGTTAGTATACCAGCTTTGCGCCTCTCGCGCGACCACATCACCACCAAAAGCCCTAACGTGCTGGCGTACAACAGACTCATACCGGCTATCGATAATGTCACGTGTTGCACGAAAGCATGGGGTATGCGACTGAGCATCGTAGCCACGTCCAACATATAAGTCAGCAAAACTTGGGCTGGCCACGCAAACCATCCGGCTATCGCCGGTATGAGCATGCCGGCAACACCGGCTATCAAACTTAACAGCATGGCCAGTGGTATCAACGCAACTACCAACATATTGGCGATCATTCCTACAAGTGAAACCTGACCAAATATGAACAGTACTATCGGTATGGTCATGATTTGGGCGCATAGGCTTTCGATCATAATCTGAGTAAGCAAACGTGGTTGTTTGGCACCCAAAAAACGACGAACAATCAGCGGCGCCAGCACCAACACACCAAAAAACGCCAGGAATGATAAGTACCAACTTATGTCTGACCACAAATATACAGGGTTAGCATAGGCGGTCAGCGCCGCGGCTAGCAATATGAGCAGTACGGGTTTGATGGTGCGCCCGTAATACCAAGCCGCCAGGCCGATAATACTAATTACGGCGGCTCGGACAATTGAGGCACTCGAACCAGCAAAGAGTAGGAACGTGCCGATTAGGGCAAGTGCCGCCAGCGTTGATTGGAATTTCGAGCGTTTGCCTAGTAGCCGCCGCGACACTTCGAGTAGAATTGTCAGATTGTAGCCCGAAACAGCAATAATGTGCGTCAGGCCAACCATTAGCAGCGCCTGTGCTACTTCCGGTGGCAAAGTATTGCGCTGACCGACTAGCAGACCAAGGCCAAAGCTAGCCAGCGGCTCGGGCAAGGCCGATTGCATGCCGGCGGTAAATCGGCGCCGTACGCTATCAACAAACGACGGACGACTACCGAATACGTCTATGATTGCAAAGCTGACGTTGGCCTGGGAAGCCCCGCGGGAGGCGTACAATTTACCACTCACTCGAACCTGATCACCCCGAAACACCATGGGAACGCCAAAGCCACTCACCTTTATCGTGCCTGGCAATGCTTTGTTCACTGGGCTCACGAACTGCACATGGTTGACAGTGAAGGTCAGTTGGCCGTTTTTGCCATACACCGCGTCGATGGCCGCCGAACCAGTTAGCGACACCTTTTGGCCATCAAAGGTGTGGTATGGTTGCAGCTGCTGCAAATAGTTACCGCCCCGCCACCAGCCCAACGTAGCAAAAAGAAAAATGATTGCCAATGCCGTCAAAAAGTCTTTTCTTCGCAGGCTAAAAAGCGCAAATCCACTGAGTGGCAATAACCATGCTCCTGAAATTTGCACGCGAGTTCTAGCTATCAGTAGCCCAGCCAAGAATGCAGCGCAACCGAGCAGCACAATCGTCGTCCGCCTGTATCGCCGTCGCCAATTTGGCCGCATCATAATGTTTGCAATTTTAACAAGAACTTTCCGGCAAACCATGAGCGATACATCGGAATTGTTGCTAACAGATTGACTTTTTGGCCAAAATATCGATAATGTAAGGAGTTATTTGCCGCCTGTGTGCAAATGCCGGGCCCATATGCGTTGCATATGACACCCAAATCCTCGGAAAGAAATTTTATGTAAACTTTAGAATTATCTTTCCTGCGGTTTGGGCCCATAGCTCAGTTGGTTAGAGCAGCGGCCTTTTAAGCCGCGTGTCGTGGGTTCGAGTCCCACTGGGCCCTCCACGAAATGCACCCACCTTGTGTGGGTGTTTTTCGTGGGGATTTTATGACACGAGCTCACGACACGCGGAGCGTGGAGTGGTGAGAACTGTCTGTGACAGTTCGCAA